>JAFGVA010000181.1 GCA_016938235.1 Bacteroidales bacterium
ACAAAAACGAAAGCGTAATTAATAGGGTGGCATTCTGAATTAAGGTTTGGATCATGTTAATTTTTACCCTAAGTTATAAAATTTCAGGAAAAACTGAGATCAGGTTTAAGATGTTTTAATGCTGAATACTGTATGTAATAAACGGGTTTCGGTAGAAACTACACAGCTATCTTTTTCGTTCAATGGGGTTAAGAAAATGGTTTGGGTTTATTCATCCTCAAACCTTTCTTTTACGGTGTCCCATTTTTTGTAGTTCGCAATAAAGAATGAGGGTACCACACCTGTATATTTTTTAAAGGCAATGATAAATACATTCCGGCCTGTAAACCCGCAGGTTTTTGCCAGGGCTTCCTGTGTATGGTTGTCCGAGAAACCCGATTGAATTAAACCGACCGCTTCTTTTACCCGGTATTCGTTAATGTAATTCGAAAAATTGGTGCCCAATTGATTATTGATAGCGCGCGACAGATAGGTACGGTTGGTGGAAAGCGTTTTTGAAACATCGTTGATGCAAAGCCCCGGGTTAAGAAATATTTTTTCTTTTTCCATCAGTGTTTTTAGTTGCCCTATTAACTCGGTTTGCTGTTTGGCTTCTTCGGGCGAAATCGCCCCTGATTCAGGTGTTTCCCTGGCTATACCGGTTTTGTTGTCATCTTTTGTAAGCGTCTTACGGATAAGTTCCAGTTTCGACTGGTATAATTTGCGGTACAAAATCAGCAGGCTAATTAAAACCGACAGAACAACAAGAAGTCCAGCAAGCAAAACCCTTATCTGTTGTTTTGATTGCTGCAGTTTCTGTGCCGACAGTTGCTCGTTATGATTGGCTAAAATTATCATCGAAGCGGCCAAATGATTCTGAATGTTGAGCGAGTCTGCCATCCTGGTGTAGGTTTGCTGATACCAATAGGCAGTTTCATCATTCCCCATCTGGTGACAGATATCGGCCATTAACTGGTATATAGCGGGAATAAAACGATGCCCGCCATCGTCAGGGTTATTTGCCGGCAACAGTTCTTTAGCCAGAACAAACGCCTCGTTTAATTTTTGATGCTTAACAAGCAATCGCGCTTTTTGGAAAGCCCATTCCTGTTTTACATCGTTGTACACTTCAGCCGAAGGATAGGTTGCCACTTCGCCAAGCAGTTTTTCGGCTATCGCCAGGCTATCGCATTCCATAGCCGTTTCGGCCAGCTTAACTTTTATATAAGCAATACTGTTGTTGCGGTAGTTGGTTTTTAAATGGGTATCGGCCATTGTTAGCGAACGTATAAACCATTCGTTAGCGGTTTTTGTGTCGTCCGATTTCAGGGCAATTTGTCCCATGTTATTCATTAATACATAGGGCCTGAAAAAATTAAAATGATTTTCCGTTTTGTATTCATCCAGCAAGTCGGAGTAAATTTGGCCTGCCTTGTCGTAAATGCCTGCCTGGTAATAAATATCTCCCATCAGGTTGATAATCTCGCGGTAGCCTTCACCGTTTTTTTCTTTACCTACCATGTTGTGGTAGCGAAGCAGGTACTGCATGGCTTTGTCGTATTGTTTGTGTGCGAGAAAATATTTTGCCCGGCTGTGTTCCACTGCGTTAATTAAATCCTGTGCATGGTATTTGCTTGCCAGTGCGTAAGCCAAATCGAAAAGCTGTTCCGGTTCCTGGTTAAAGTGTGCAGCCCTGAACAGAAGAGAATAAACATGTGCCCTTTCATCGCGCTGCATGGTTAAGGTAAAAAGTCTATCGCTCACATTTTTTTGGGTTCGAAAATCAGGATTGGTGCTTAAAGTGTAATAAAATTGGGGAACTTTTTCTCTGAATGCAGTTGTTGAAAGCGCTTCCAAAGCGGCAATTTCTGCTATAAACATCGAATCCTGCGCAAACGATGGTTGCAGAAAACTAAAAATTGAAAGCAATGGTATCAGGCGAAAATACTTCATAAGCTGTTGTAAAGTTGCCCCGATTGGTAAATCAGGGCAAAAATATAAATCCTAAACATTAAACTATGGTTTAAATTGATGAATTTTGAGAAAGCACATGTATGCAACCATTATTTCAACAAAAAAAGATAAGATGGCAAATCTTATCATCAATAAAAAATGAATACAAACCCAAAAGATCAAACGCCCTGTATCTTACATTACCCGGTCGGTATTCGGTCCGATATCAAAAACCAAGTTATACATAAAACCTTACAAAAATGAAAAAAATTATTATTGCGTTCGTAATGCTGGCCTTTGTGTGGTCGGCCACCTTTGCCCAAAATGTAGGCATCAATTCCAATGGTTCAACACCCGATGCATCGGCTATGCTCGATGTAAGTTCAACCTCCAAAGGTCTTCTGGCCCCAAGAATGACGGCAGAACAACGCGGAGCAATTTCCTCTCCCGCAACCGGACTTTTAGTTTACCAAACCGATGGCGAAACAGGTTATTACCATTACAATGGCTCTGCCTGGGTAACTAGTTCTTCGTTGTGGAGCTCAAACCTCGAAGGGGCTATTTATTACAATTCTGGCAATGTCGGCATCGGGACAACAAACCCAAGTACAACATTGGATGTTAAACCATCATCAGGCGATGCATTAACATGGAGAAACTCTGGTGGATTCGTTATGGGCACATTGGGAAGAGATGGAACTCCTGATGCAGGGTGGTTATCACTGCTTCAAAGTGATGGAACAACGAGTGGGATAGAACTCAAGGCCAGCGGAAATTCATATTTTAACGGCGGCAATGTCGGCATCGGGACAACGAGTCCATCCTACAAACTCGAAATTGCTTCGGGTGACAACGCAGCCATTCGTCTGGGTCCGAACAGTTTATCTCGATC
>JAFGVA010000182.1 GCA_016938235.1 Bacteroidales bacterium
AGGGAGTCGAAGAAAGTATTGTAACCGATATAAAACAACAGACTATTTGTGTCTGATTCGGGGATAATAGTTTGGGGTCTTTTTTTAAGTTCAATAAAATTATCTTCTGCATAACTTGCTTTAAGCAAATCATATAAATACCTGGTACCGTATGGATGTGAGCTTTTATGACTAAGCGTTGGCTGCCAGTTATGTTCCGGCATATATTGTTTCAGAATTACAAAGCCGGCTGTAAGTGAGGCAATTACAGAAAATACTATTATTAGGGTTAAAATTGCACCTCTTTTCACACCAGTTGTTTTAAATATTCATTGAACCCACCTGAAACCTTTTTATAAAGCTGTTGGTCTATGTTATTGTTTCCAAACCAGGCTTGCTCATAAATAGTTGTAATCAGGGCAAATTGTTTTCCTGTATTCTGGTTAAACATTTCTCTAACATACTGGCCGTTGGTTTTCTCTCTTTTCCAGACAATGTAATTTTTATCTGAAAGTTGTTTAATTATTCTCAGGTACAAAATACGGATGGCTAGTGTGTATTCTCCTTGTTCAACAGCCTGGTTTAATAAAAAATCGAAATCTGCATTGTGCATATCATCTTCCAGGTTTTCTACCATTTCACCAAGTTTGCGACGAGGCACTTTTTCCTCGAAAAAATTAAAGAAATGCTTCAATAGAAGAAAAAAAACAAAAGCAAATACACCTATAATAACCACTATAAGTATGATTTTCAGGAATAACAGAATTTGTTTTGAGCTTTTTATATCTCTGTTTTTGGTTCTGGCACTTTTATTCTTCTTTTCCTTTGGCTTGAACTCTTTAAAGTTTTCTGAATAATCAGATTTTCCGGCAATTTCCTGCCATTTGCTTTTATCTAAATAAGTCGATTGTTCTGGCAGCTTAAGTTGTTTGGCATATAAAGAATTGTTTGCATCAGATAAGATAAACGACAACAAAAGAGCAATATTTAATAATCTGCTAACTTTCAATTTCGTACCCCCTGATTGTTTTTTTAATTCCTATCTGATCAATTCTCTCAAGTAAACATTCTGCAGTTTGTCTTTCTTTTAAACTATAAAAAATCAAACTGTTTGCAATAACGAGAATACTGATGCTAAATAATATTCCGAAATAAAACAGAAAGCAGGCTATAAAATTGAGTGCCGTATTAATGTATTGATCTTCGAGCCAAAGATTCCATTTTATAAACTGAAGGAGACGGGAATATACTCCCGGACTGAGCAAAAGCAATAAAAGACTTATCAGGGCTCCAAACTTAATATTTAATAACAGCAGGTTCCCGAAATTTTTGTTCAGAAACCTGATTGTTCCTGAAACACCTTTTAAAATTCCTGTATGATAATACAAGCTGAATTTGAGACTAAGTAATAAAACAGGCATAGCCATTATAAGTATAACGAGGCTAAGTATAAAGGGTACAAAGAACACGGCATTAAAAACAATACTGCATAGAATAGAAGATGCTAAAAACTTTATCTGAAATGCTTCGGACTGCTCTTTAGGTGCTGTTATTTGATTAAATAAACTATATACAAAGTATAAAAGCAGCGATATTGCAAAGGAGTTGATAACAAAAAGTTTTATGTTCTCCTGATATTTAAAGAAAATGAGCATCGGCCTATATTCATAAAGTATGGAGGTGTTTATGTCGTGAAAGAAAAAGTTGGTAAATAAGCTTAGAATTATAGCCATGGGGATTGAAATGAAAAGAATAAGTTTTAAAACCTTTCCTGAGCCTGTTTTTAGTATTTTCAAGGTACCGCCAAACAGCATTTCGCCGCTTTGAATGCTTTTTAAATCCGGCAATTCAGAAATAGTTTTATTTAGTTTTTCATCTACCTCAAGTTTTTCAGGTTTTCTTTTAGCTACTCTTTGTGGATAAACCACAAAATAACTAATTATGAATCCAAATGAAGCTAGAATTACAAAAACCCTTACAGGATCTGCAACCTCTGTGTGACGTGTAAAGAAGCCTTCGATAAATGCTGCAAATATAAAAACTGGTACCAGTCCGAGCATTACCTTTAAGCCTCTTCGTGCAGAAAGTCTAAGCGACTGCGAACGGGTGTAACTGCCGGGAAGAATTAATCCTCGCCCTATGGTAAAGCCTGCAGCTCCTGCAATAACTATCGCCGAAATTTCAAGACTTCCGTGTTGCCAGATAGTAAGAAATGATTCTTTGAACAAATCGCGTTCAATAAAGAAATACTGAAATGTACCCAGCATGATTCCGTTTTGCAAAAGACTTAACAAAGTGCCAAGACCAAAGAACAAACCCAGAATGAAAGTAATGAGAGCAACCCGGATATTATTCAAGGTAATACCCAGAAACATGTCAACTTCGTTTTGTGTTTTGTAAACAGCCATTGGATCTTCGTTGGCAATATTTGTTTTAGTCATTTCAATATACTTGTCACCAAGAATGGAATAGGCAAAATCCGGTTCATGAACCGAACTAATAATACCAATGGCTATTGAAAGTGAGAAAATAAGGAAAGAAAACAAAAGCTCATACCTTATTTTGTACATAACAACCGGAAGTTCTGTTTTCCAGAATTCAGCAAAGTGTTTCCACTTTATTTTCCGGGTATTATTAATCTCGTTAAAAAGCAGTTGGGCAATGCCATTCAGGTAAACACGCACCGAACGATTTTTATAAAAAGTCTGTGCGTAAGCCAGATCATCAGTTATCTGAATGAATAGTCGGCTTATTTTTGAGGGCTCTTTCCTATTACTTTTCAGATCCTCTTCATAAGTTTTCCATTTCTCAATGTTATGTTTAATGAACCCGGATTCTTTCATTGGTATGGCTGTTCTTTACCTTAACTTGTCTTGGTTAAACTGTAACAGGCTTGTAAAATACTAAAAATTATGTATAATTTTTTCTGATGAGCCCATAAAACATTTTAAGGTTTCTGCATGCAACAAATATGATTATTTGTTTTAGGAATTCTTCATAATAAGAAATATTTATTAATATCGGACTCAAATAGAAAATGACCAAACGAATAGACATAACAACAACACAAAATGTTGTAATTGACTGTAAAGCTGCAACTGTTTTTGAGCGTATGCTGGCTTGGTTAATCGATGCTGTAATTATTGTTTTATCGCAGTTGGTTTTGTATTTAATAGTTTTAATTATTTTTCCGGCAGGTGCCGAAAATGCTGCCGGGTTAATTATATTAACTCCGATAGCTATGTGTTATCACCTGATTTCAGAAATGGTTTTTAATGGAGTATCGCTCGGTAAAAAAGCCATGGGATTAAGGGTTGTAAAGATTAATAATGAACCTGTTAGTTTTTACGATTATTTCATGCGTTGGGCGTTTCGTCTAATCGATATTATTGCATCTCTGGGAATAATTTCAATTATCACCATAACTTCTTCTCCACGAAATCAGCGTATTGGTGATTACCTGGCCGATACAACCGTGATTAAGATAAACGGTCAGGATCGCTTATCTTTAAGCAGAATTCAGGATTTGGATGCATTGAAAAGCTATGTACCTGTTTATCCCGAAGTAGTAGCTTTATCGGAAAAAGATATGCTGGTAATAAAAGAGACTTTAAACAGGGTAAGCAATTCTAC
>JAFGVA010000183.1 GCA_016938235.1 Bacteroidales bacterium
ATTGCATTTTTGATGGGGAAAAAATAAATTCAAAAACTACAGTTCCTTTACCCGTTTCAATCAATTATATAAATGTTGAACCTTTGGCTTATCGTAATAGCAGAGATTGGCCTTATAATGAGGTGTCATTGGAATTTGATGATCCTGTTGGTGAAAATTATTACATGGTTTATATAAAAAGTCAGACCTATTTCAATCAAAACTATTATGGGTCTAATTTTAAAGATAGCTTGTACAAAGATTTAATTCTAAACTCACATCTCAGGAGTCTGGATCCTGTAATTCTTGCTGAATCATACTATCCTCATACCATTCAGGATGAACTAAAAACTTTTCCCTTTTTGGTATTTTCTGACCAATTGTTCGAAGGAAAGAAATGCTCTCTCCAGTTTTTTTATGAAAGCCCATTGTTTACCGGAGGATTAGGAATCTTTATGTATGCTCATACTCCTGAAATAAATCTGCTATCCATACATACTGATATGTATAATTATCTCTCTACTTATATTCATCATATTGATAATCGTGTTGGGAACCTGTTATCTGGAAGATTAGAACCAATAAATGTCAAAGGGAACATTGAAAATGGTTATGGGATATTCTCAAGCTATTCAAGAGATGTTGATACCTCATTATTTTTTGATAGAGAATTCATTGAGACCGCAGTGATACAGATAAACCAATGATGCTTATTTTCATGAAAAAAATTTTCTTTTTATTTGTTCTAATTTGTCTGGCTACTAAATCATACTCTCAACAAAGAATAATTTCGGGTTATGTTACTGATAGTATTAACGGGGAAAGCCTGATTGGAGCTTCAATATTAATAAAAGGCAAACATCAGGGTGTCGTTTCTAATGCCTATGGATTTTATAACATTCAGATTGATACACAAAAAGAAGCATTACTGGAATTTTCATATGTTGGGTATCAAACAAAAGAAATATCTCTCTCATATCTAATTAAAGGAGAAACAAATGTTAAGCTTTTGCCTAATGCAAGGATAAATGAAGTTCAGATTGTAGGTACTCAAAGAAGTGAGACCGGTATAGGTATTTCTAACACCACTATTATTCCTAAATCATTAAAGAGTTTACCTGCAATAGCAGGTGAAACTGATTTGATGCATTACATTAAAATATTACCCGGTGTTCAATCCGATGAAGGCTCCAGTTCATTAAGTGTCAGGGGAGGACTCGAAGATCAGAATGTAATTTTAATGGATGATAGCCCTGTGTATAATGTAAATCACTTTGGAGGTATTTTCTCAATTTTCAATACTGACATAGTTCAATATGCAAAGTTTTACAAAGGAGCATTCCCGGCATACCTTGGAGGCAGACTTTCATCTGTTACTGATATCAGGCTAAAGGATGGGAGTTTGCAAAACTTTCAAGTTATGGGTACCCTTGGCTTGTTAAGTTCAAAAGTTGCTGTTAATGGACCAATAATTAAAAACAGATCGTCATTTTTAGTTTCAGCACGAACATGTATGTTGCCCCTTTATTCACCTCTGTTTTCAACCAATATGAGTTATGGTTTCTATGATTTCAATTTCAAACTAAATTATATTCTATCTAAGCGAGACCGTCTATATTTTAGCGTATATAAAGGTCAAGACAATCAAAATATTTATACCCCATTTGAAGCAAACCAAAACACAGTAATTGAGGAGCTTAACTCATGGGGCAATGATATTATTTCAGCCAGATGGAATCATGTTTACTCATCGCGGTTTTTTACAAATCTTACACTCGCTTACTCTAACTATAATCTGAAAATTGATAATAAATCCGAAACGGTTATTGATACAAGCAACTATTTATATAATAATTACTTCCATTCTTCTATTGAAACTTACAGTGCAACATTGAACCTTGATTACCTTTTGGGTAAGGGTTCAACAATCAAAGGACAGGCAAAACTTCAACAGAATAACTCAATACCCAGTTACCAGGTTTATGAAACCATTAGTGACTATGCTACATCACATGGTAAAACCGGAGGAGAAATAATATCCGGAAAAGAAGCTATTCTGGCACTTAATCACTTATGGGAAACAAACAAATTAACTTTAAATTCTGGTTTGCGGTATACTTATTACTTGACAGGTAACTCATTTTACCAAAATCTTGAACCCCGAATTGCACTTAGTTTAAACCTCCCAAAGTCGATAAAATTCCTTTTTGCATATGATAAAATGGGGCAGTTTATTCATAAAGTCTCCTCAAACACAATTGGATTACCTATTGATTACTGGTTACCCATTACCACCCTAATTCCTCCTAAGACTGGTTGGCAAGTAATTGCAGGACTAAGTCAAAAATTTTCTGATGAAATAAGTATTAAGCTCGAAACTTATTATAATGAGGGCAATAATTATTTAAGCTTTGATGAAGGAAAGACAATTTTTGGTTACACCGGAAACTGGGAAAATATTATCCATACAAATGGAAGCGGAAAATCAAAAGGTATTGAACTGTCGGTTGAAATAAATAAGAACAGGTATTCTGGCGCTGTTTATTCAACACTGGCCAAAACCGATTATCAATTCGAAGAGATAAACAATGGCAATCCTTTCGCCTCTGATTATGATCGCCGTTTCAGCTTAAATACATACCATATTTATAAGATAAGTAAAAAATGGTCGGCCTCATTACAATGGCAATTTGGAACCGGCTTACCTGTTACTTTACCCGAAAGCATATATCCGGCACCTCAATTTATTCAAAATAATTCAGGTTCTAACTGGATGCCAGTATATACTTATGTAAAAGATGAAATAATTGTGTTTAGCGATAAAAACAAGTATAGAATGGAACCATTTCATCGTCTTGATATTGCATTTGTTTGGAATAAACAAGGTCTTAAAGGTGATCACTCATTAAATTTTAGCGTTTTCAATGTATATGGAAGAATTAATCCATATTATTACTATATTAAAGAGGAACATGAACTTGAAAATTACCAAATTCAAAGTGCACGATTAATGGTATATAAACAAGGTCTTGTACCATTTCTGCCTTCCATAAGTTATTCATTTAATTTTGGGAAATAATAGTATACATACGGGCAACTACATATCCTTTTAATTTCTCAACAGATGACTTTGGTTTTCTTGGAAAAAATTAGAAGGAGTGAAAGTTTTTCCAACTAATTCCAGTGGTTCTAATTACCCGATTATATTTTTTTGAGTTTCTTTTTCTGATTTCCAATTATGTGGCAATAGATCGGCCAGGTTCATGGTATAGTTGCTATTATATTCCGGGATTCTTGTCAAGATATCAGTAAGCCACTCCCTGGAGTTTATTTCATTGGCTTTACAACAGCCGAGCAGAGAATACATTATAGCTGCGTTTTCAGCTGCATCATGATTACCACAAAACAGGTAATTCTTGCGCCC
>JAFGVA010000184.1 GCA_016938235.1 Bacteroidales bacterium
CCCTCGAATTTTTGCTAAGTTATTAACATAATATGTTAATAATCAGGAATATAATCGTATTTTAAGGATCAACTAATTAAATAAAATATAATCGATTACTAAAAAACACAAGCTATTCTATTAATAATCAAGATATCAAAAAATTATCTATCCAAAGGATTTGTCCACTCGAGATATTAACCACAATATTCATGAAGTCTTATTATGATTATTCTGACAAGGAACAATTTAACAGCCTTTCGATTGCAATAAGTTACAAATATTGCAACAATGTCAAAATGAATTTTTAAGTTTTACATTTCGATCTTCCTGACCAACATACTTGCGCTCAAATAATAATATTAAGTAAGTATATAATTATTGGCTTAGTACAACTACACCTATAACGATTAAAGATATTCCTATAATTTTCGTATAAGTTATTGCCTCATTTAAAAACAGATACCCTAAAAAAAGTGTGAAAATATAACCTAAACTTACCAATGGATATGCTTTACTTAATTCCATTTTGGAAAGAACATAAAACCACAAAATAAAACTAAACCCATAACAAATCATTCCCGATAAGAGGTGGGGGTTAATTATTCCATATTTAATAACCTGAGCTACACCTCTCGAATTATTTGAAACGGTAGTTACTCCAATTTTAAATAAATATTGAGCTACAGCCCCAAGAATTATGCTTATAAGTGCGGCAATGTATTGCATTTTATTTAAATTTATTATAATAGCCTTGATTTGAGAATTCTATAAGTTCCTTATCTCCACGGCTATCCCCATAAGCTATTAGTTTGTATTCTTCTCTGTTTGGAAACATCTCTAAAAGGCGATTAACTTTTTCCTGCCCATAGCAGTTTTCCGAGATAAAAATCCCCGTGAGCAAACCATTTTTGTTTTTATCAATTTTTGTTGCTAAAACAAAATCAACACCTGCATTTTCTGCCCAAGGGATAATCCAATTCTCAATAGATGCACTAATAATTACAACCCTGTCTCCATTTTCTTTATGTTGCATAATAGCTTTTATTGCTTTCGGCCGGATTATTTTATCAATTTCTGAACTAAATTCGTTTCCCCAATCATCAAACTGATCAAGAGAAATACCCTTATAAAAAAAAGAAAATAAATGCTGTTTTGCTTTCCAATTTGGATAAATTTTGAGTTTCATTGCAATAATCAAAGGCGAAAAAAGCAACAAACCAAATAAAAACAACCATTTCCCCCTGCTAAATTTTATAAATTCGAGTAGTGTATCCTTATATGTTATTGTACCATCAAAATCGAATACTGCAATTGTTTCTCCTGTCATAGATATATTATAATAAAAAAAGAAATTATCCACCCAACTATACACGCCTTTATATAGTGGTCTTTTAACAAGATTTTTGTAGGACTTCCACTTTTTGAATACACAATTGTTACTTGAAGGTATCGGATAATTCCTATCAAGACAAATATAGTTGTAATGTACACATATCTGGAATTAAATTGTTCAATAACATTCGGCGATATCGTGTACATAATATATGCTATAATGACAATGGTTGAAATCACTGTCATTACCTGGTTAAGAAAATCGAGATTGTATCGGTGAATATTTTTTCGAGGCTCAACACCTGTGTTATTAAATAGAATCACATCATCGCGCCGTTTGGCAAAAGCAAGAAATAATGCAAGCAGAAAAGTCATTATCACAATCCACTCCGAAAGTATTATTTTAGTTGCGGTTCCACCAACTATTACTCTTAAGACAAATCCCATCGAGATTATGATTACATCAACAATAGGATGTTTTTTCAGCTTTATACAATAGGCAATGTTCATAATATAATAAGAACCTATTAATGCCATTAAACTATATCTTTGATTACCAGCAAAGAAAAAAAGAATGCTCACAGATGCCAAAAAACATAAAAACATAACTATATATGCTGTTTTTATAGAAATTTTGTTCGAAGCAATTGGACGTTTACACTTCTTAGGATGTAATCGATCAGCTTCAACATCGTAGATATCATTGAAGCAATAAATTGAACTTGCTGCCATTGAAAATGCTAAGAAGGCCACAAAACATTGCATTAACAAGTCGACATTCAAAAATTGCCCATGAAAAAACAATGGTAAAAAAACAAATGCGTTTTTTGTCCATTGATGAGGACGAAGCAACTCAATAAAACTTACAAACTTTTTCATTTTTTTCTTACTCCTTTTCTGTTTTTTTGTTAAGTAAATGTTCTAAACCATAGGCTGCAAAAAGAATTGCTACAAAAAAATATGGGTAATGTAACCTCGGTGTGACGGCGAAAATACATGATATGGCAGTGCCAGCAAAAAATAACAATAATAATAACCCCCGTTCCGAAAAAATTTCCTTCCGTTTAATCCATAATGATATTAAAAAAAACACCATGACAATATAATATACAAGGCTACCTAGAAACATATGTATAATTCTAGAAATAAAAGCATCTTTAGAAACATCTCCTGTTGCATACATACCAACAGCACCCCCTCCCCCTAAAATGGGTCTGTCAGCCCAGGAATCTTCAATATATAATCCAATGTTTTTCTTTACGTATAATCCAATAAATTTACCAGGATGTTCCTTAATCCAAACAATGGCTCTCTGTTTCCAAATAGAATCTTTTTGAGTAAAAGTTAACTTACCACTATCTTTAATATATAATGCACTTGTTGAATCATGGATTAAATGAGCTTCAATGCCGCCATACGCCTCATCATTAGCTGTCATAATTAAATTAAACCCTGAGGTTGTTGACTGATAAACAAAATGCCCTATATTATTTTTAGTAGTTTTCCCAATAATAAACACACAAATTATAAGTGGTAACAATAAAGTTATATAAGACAAAATCCTCGTTTTATTAATTAATAAATATAAAAGACTCACAAATAAAAAAATAATAACCAAAGGGCGCATCCAATTAGCTAGCGCGAATAAAATGCCTGCCAAAATAAACTTTAAATAATGAGGTTTTGAAACTGTTAAGCAAAAACCTGATAACGAAAGGAATAAAAATGGGACTTCTGTACCTGCAGGAAGTATCACCATAAAATTGGAATATAATAAACAATATAAAATAACTGATATCAAAGCGACTCTTTTCGAGAAAAACTTTTTCCCCAGATAATAGACCTCAATTAATATTCCTAAGTTCATTAAAAAATTAAAAATCATATTTAGATTAACGGTTCCAAATATCTTCAGTTGCAGAATAAGAAAATTGACAAACCCGGGTGCCCAAATATAGTTTGAGTAAATATCTGCATTCATGGGATACCATTCTCCAATTACAAAACATTTTTGAGCCATAGAAATATACAATCCTGAATCGCTGCTTTGAGGCACTCCCCAAAAATGTACAATAAGTACTATTTGAACAATTGCACATATAGCAATAAGGATACACATAACAGACTTTAATTGTAACTTTTCAATATTCATATCTGTTTTTTTTATTTATTTTATTACTGAAATAATTTGTTTTGTATAATCATCTGCTCCTTCTGAGTTTAGGTGAATAGGATCAGCAAAAGATGAAACTTTATAAGTGCTATCATTTAAATAATTATGAACTGAATATTTATAATTTGATAAACTTTTATTTAAAGTGGAAAACAATGGTTCATTCTCAGTTTGAAACAGTGTAGGAGAGATAAAAAAATCAATTTCAAAATTATAGTCTTTAGATAACTGAATAATCTGTTCAAAATAAGTAATCTTCATACTATCTATAAGATATTCAGTTTTTCTATCTACAATTTTAGCTGGTTCTGTACTAAACAACCCTACATCTAACTTCTCACCCAAAGGCTGGTAACCAGCTAAATACTCTTTTGGAGAAAGATATGATTTTAAAATTATAAAAACAGTGCTATTATACTTATAAGAATTGAACAATCTTGAAATAAATAGTCTGAAAGAGCCTGCATGTTTTTCTAGTATTTTTTCAGCATACTTGTTATGCACTGGCAAAAAATACGATAACCGATCATATGTATCTTCACTATATTCGAATTCTGTCTGCGCAACCTCATAGATTACTATTTCTGGAGTATAGCTATCAAGTAACTTTCTTAATACTGCATAATTAAAAAACACGGATTGACCGTCGCTACCATAATTATAAACAGATTTTCCGGTTTTTGCTGATATTAATTCTGAATTATAATGATGTTCAGCCCTTGAATCACCCAGGATAATTATTTGTTCTTTGTTTCCTCCTTTATGCCCATAAATCATCTTATTAAACCTGCTTGGACCCTGATTCATATAGAATGACTTATAAAAAAACCCAAAAAGAACATCCATTACAATAAAAAGAACTAGAATCACTAGCGCCTTCTTTACAACTTTATGAAATTCTGGTAACATATATTAAAATTGGAAATAAATAAACTGGCTGTTATTAAAAACACCTGAATTTAAAATGAAAAGAATTGTTACTGCATAAAAGAGATATCTTATTGTAGGTCTTTTACCTAAAAATACGATTTCTTTTGCTTGGTTATACTCTTCTATAATATCAACGGTTAATAAAGTTACTAAGGCAAGTATACTATAAAAGAATATTGATGGATTACCTACAAATAAGGGCTTGGAAAAGTCAAAAGCTCCTTTAATGATATGCATAGCCTGAGATATGTCCTTTGACCGGAAAATTGAAAATGCAACAACTGCAATAATAAATACAACTACCGGATATACAAATCTGAAAATTTTAAATTTAAACAGAGTTTTAAAGGCATTTTTCTCAAAAACCTGAATTGCCCCATGAATAGCTCCCCATAATATAAAAGTCCAGTTAGCACCATGCCATAATCCGCTTATAATAAATGTTGCAAGTAAATTAATACTGACTCTGACTGAACCTGCCCTATTTCCTCCTAGCGGAATATATACATAATCCCGAAACCAGGTAGAAAGGGAGATATGCCATCTTGACCAAAAATCTTTGATTGATCTGGCCAGATATGGCCTATTAAAATTAATCATTAGATCAAACCCGAAAAACTTTGCAACACCTATTGCGATATAAGAATATCCTGCAAAATCACCATATATCTGAAAGGCAAAAAACAATATAGCCAGAATATATGTTACTCCTGAATAAGCTTCATAGTTGGAAAATACAGATTCAACATAGATTGCAAGTCTATCTGCAACAACTAATTTCATAAAAAAACCTTTGAGCATATATTTTAAGCCTTGTGAAGCATACCCGCATGTAAAAGTCCTATGTCTATAAAACTGGGGTAACAGATTTGATGCTCTTTCAATGGGGCCGGCTACTAATTGAGGGAAGAAACTAACAAAAGCAAAAAAGGCGATTATATCTTTTGTCGGTTCTAACTTTCTTTTATAAATATCTATAGAATAGCTTAATGTTTGGAATGTGTAGAAACTAATCCCAACAGGCAAAATAATATTTAGCCTGGTAGCTTTAATAGGATGTCCTAACAAGGTAAATGCATCGGCGAAACTCTCAGCAAAGAAATTGAAATATTTAAAGAAGCCTAAAAAGCCCAGGTTTACAAGTATACTGGTTAATAGCAATAATTTCCGTTTCCTTTTATCATCTGTCTGATGCAATCCAATTCCAATAAAGTAGTCAACAAATGAACTAAAAACTATTAATGAAAGAAATCTCCAGTCCCACCAGCCATAAAAAAGATAACTGGCTGCAAGCAAAAGAAAGTTCTGCAGTTTTAAGTTTCTATTGGTCACAAACCAATACAAAATAAACACTACAGGTAAAAAGATTGTAAATTCTAACGAATTGAAAAGCATTTTTTATAGGAATTAAAATTCATTATTCATTTGTGATTTAATGCAAAAAGATTAACTATTTTGAACCAAGAATAACTAATCTCATTTTTTTTGATCTATTGATAAACAACTCCATAATTATTGGAATTGCAATACCAAGAGATAAACCTGTCATAAAAACAAAAGGCTTATTATCTGATATATGAAGTGTATCTAAAAAGATTCTACTCGATGCAGTACCAAATTTATGCAATAGAAACACTCCGTAACTATAATATCCGATAAAGACTAAAATTTTTGAAGTAAATTTTATTCTAAAAAGTACTACAAGTCCAAAAATACCTGTTAGCATAGCAAATAAACTTTGTGGGCCATTAATTATTTCGATAGTATTAAACCATGCATACTGTTGATAAACAATACCTATAATAAATAACATCAAGGCTATAAAATACACCAAATTGTTTTCTACAATTGTATGATGGTACCTTTTTATTCCACATCCCAACAAGAAGAATGGCAGTAAATAGATGGCTTTGTTAAAACTAAAAAAGATGGGAAACTGGATTGCATAGTGAAGTATTAAGGCTGTTATAAACAAGATTAACCATTTCCAAAAAGTATTCATGAGATTAAACATATCAAAAAGTCCAACAATAATAAAAACGGCAAATAAAGCCTGAAGATACCAGAAATGGCTATAACTGAAGAAATATATCCTCCATATGTCACTTAGTGATTTTTCGTTATTAACACCTGGCGCATAACATTGAAATAAGAACTGAATGGTACCAACAAAAACTAAAGGAAAAAGTAAGCGCCTCGATTTTGCTTTAATTATTTTAAAAAAATTAGAATAATTGCTTTGAACTGGCCTTAAAGAAAAAACATAACCAGAAATAGCAGTAAACAGGGGCATTCGCACATATTGAAAAGTAAAAAAAATATATCTTCCAAAAGAATCATCCGCAAGACGCATACCCTCATACGGGCTATTACCAAAAACATGCCCCATAACCATTAGTATTAGAGCAAGTCCTCTTAAGGTTTCGACGTGTAAATTCTTTTTAGAATGAAATATGGATTCTTTTAATTCTTTAAAATATTGTATGTTCATTGGTGTGATTTGTCATTTATCATCAGTAATTATTATAAAACACATGAAGTAATTATGCATTCAACGTTTATTTGGCTTATTATAAATATGGATATAATCTTCTGATATTATTGTCCATTTATAACTTGTCTTTATTTTTAACACAGCTTTTTTACTGTATTCCGACATTTTTTCCTTGTTTGCATATGAAAATTCTATTTTATCTTTTAAGTCAACCGAATCTTTCGATTTGAAGAATAACATTTCTTCATTTGTAAAGACTTGTGTGTTTTCTGGAATATCACTTGAAATAATTGGAGTCCCTACAGCTGTAACTTCCAGTAACATTATAGACATACCTTCAGTTTCAGATGGAAAAATAAATAGTTCTGCTTTTTTCAGCAACCCCATTAATGTAGGTAGTTCAACAAAACCAATAAAAAACAACTTGAGGTTTTTATATTTTTGTTTCAAGCTATTTACATAGGGTTTTGCATGCTCGATATCCCCACATACAACAATTGGCTTTGTTGATTTTAAAAGATGTAGTGCTTCCAGCATTGTATGCAAACCTTTTGTGGACATAATTCTTCTAGCTGAAAACATAATAAATGGTTCTTCTATCTGATTCCCGGCTAAAATTTCTTCAGCTGCTTTTAAATCGTATATGTCTCTTACATCAATTCCATTAGCAATAAAAGTCACTTTACGGTTATATTTCTCCTCATAATATTCAGATAAGGGTTTTGATATAGAGGTTAATTTCGCCCCCGAATGAATAAAGAACCATTCCATTAAATGAAAATAGATTCTTCCTAAAGCACTCCATTTATCCCTTTTATAGGGGGCTTCATGTGATGTTGCAATGATATTCTTAAATTTTATTTTTAAAAGTGGCACGAAGAAAGCACAATCGGTCTTGTGCGCATGAATTATGGCTGTTTTTTTCTGTGTAAAAAGCAAATGAATTGCTGTAATAAAAAAATAGATGAAAACACCTGCAGAACCAAAAGGAAGAGCAGGGAATTCAATAGCATTTACTCCATCGACATTACCTTTCGCTTTAGGATGTTTATAACAATAGATACTGATATCATATAGGATGTTTAAATTCCTAATCAGGTTCTCTGCAACCCGGCTGGTCCCTCCTTTTGAAGGGAAATACTTAATACCGTAGAAAATTAACTTTTGTTTTGGCATGTTATGATAAGATATGCTTGTATTGTTTTATAATTATTTCTGATGCAAATTTTTGAGCATATAAAAACCCATGTTCGGTTTTTAGTTTTAGTTCTTCACTATTTTCAAAGAAATAGACAATAGCTTCAGCTAATATTTCAGCATTGTTAACAGGCACCAGCATACCGTATTCAGCTATTTCATACTTATCTGTCAACTGCAAGTTATAATCTGATTCAGGCGCAAGTATTTCTCTTGGTCCAGTCGGACAGTCGGTAGATAGGATTGGAACCTTACATATCAATGCTTCAATCACAGCATTAGGCAATCCCTCACTTTCGCTTGATAAAACAAATAAGTCAGAACGAGAGATATATTTAAAAGGATTCGAAGAAAATCCCAAAAAATGTACTGCATCAGATATCTTCAACTCTCTAGCTAAATTTTTCAGGTTAACTATATTTTCACCATCGCCTAATACTATTAATTCCATCTGCTGATTTCTTTGTTTTACAATTGAAAACGCTCTTAAAAGCATATCGGTTTTTTTTCTATCAACTAACCTGCCGGCTGAAACTATATATTTTTTCTCCGGATTGAAATTGAAATCATTACAACCCTCTTTACTTTTTGCAACAATTCCTTCAATATCGTGAGGGTTAGGTATTACTATATGTTCAACTTTTTTATCTTTCAGGATCAACTTATCAATATCCATTTTCATTTTTTGACTTATGGAAATCAATTTATTGGCTCTTTTATAAGTAAATCGTAAACTGGCTATTTTAAGTTTTCCAACAATACCTGCTGACTTTTCGTAGCTAACCAACATATGATTTACAATTTGCACCTCTTGTTTACCACCCAAAATCCTTGCTAAAACATTTAATATGCTTGAAGTAAATAAATGACTTTGAACCACTTTTATTTCCTTTTCCTTTATTAATTTTATAAATTTAAGAAGTAACTTAGGATAAACTAGTATTTTCTTAACTGATAATCCACGATCTAAATAACTATTTACTGAAAGATATATAATATTAGGAGAATCTACCTGGTATTGCTCTACACTCTTTTTTAATACAATAAGAAGAATATCTTCCCCCTGCGATGAAAGCGATAAAAAAATATTCAGCGCTATGCGCTCAGCCCCTCCATGTTGTAATGAATTAATTAAGACAGCTTTCATTTTGTTAAATAAGAATTAGTAAATGATACTTCATAACTAATTATTTAATAGTTAAAATTTTAATTTAGTGAAACCACCAATACATCCAAGTCAATAGCAAACTTACCCTCCCATCTAAACCTCCTAAAAATGAGACTTCCTTTTTAACAACAGGGCTTAATGGAATGCAGCCAACCTTCATATTCTTTTCAAGGCAATTGTTAAAATTTATATAAGACCTACGTGAATGATTATTCACTGTAATAATATTGATACTTTTAACTTTAGAATTATTGAAATGCTTTTTCGCACCTTTAGCTAATGCAAGAGTCCTATTAAACGAAGCGTAACCTACTTCTATAATTTTAACTTTTGATGTGTCAAAACCCCGATCACCGATGTAATTTTTTATCTCATTCGTTTTCGGGACATAATTAAAATCTGGCTTTTCAGAATAAGAAATAAAGAAATTGTCCAACATGATTGAGCCCATATCCTTTCTATCTATTGAAACATCAGAAATAAACAAGGTCTTGTCAGCAAAATTATTATCAAAGTTTATTATAACAAAAGCTGATGAATCAGTTGAATTCTTTGATACCGTAAACTGATAAACTGAGTCTTTTTCGCTTACAAACCCACTATTAATTAACTGTTGATTGAAAAAAATCCGATAATGTGGAAAAAGATTTGCATATCTTTTTCCCCGCATTTTAACTTGCAGGGTGAAGGATTCTTCAAGTTCTTCAATAGGTATTTCAAAACCTAATATTCCACCCCAATAGAGGATGTACTCATTATTCTTGTTTTTCTTTAACTTTCTGGTCTTATCAAATTCTTTTTTACTTACTGAGGTATTTGGGTTTTTCATCCCAACAATAAAAATGCTGTCTATGCCATTTTCGACAATATAATTTGTAGCTTCTTCCAAAACTGAGGAGGATATCCAGTCTTCCAACAAAATATAAGGTGATTTTATTGGCTTATTAAACGTCAATAATGAACCTGATATAATATACAACAATGTACAAATCAACAATATTCCACTTGCAATAAAAGCTGTTTTTTTCATTAATATACTTACTGGTAAATCAGTGATTGAGAAAAAAGTTGATTTTCAGTAGGTTTTTCATGTAAGCAATTGTTTGCTGTTTTTGGTTGTAAAATGGAATCAATCATAAATTTCGAAATATAGGGTTGAAAATGCATCATGTCCGGGTAGTTATATTCATCATTGGTAAATCGGTTAATCCCGGAAAAATCAAATAAACGTTCTCCAAATAGTTCCTGCAATATGGTTTGATCATCAAAGCTAAATTTCTTCTGATCATACAATGGGGTTATTACAATATAATAGTTAGATGAATGCTTGTTCAGAATATCTTTAATTCTGTTTACCATTTCTTTCTCTGAATCCGAAATCTGATTTTCAAAAAAAGTTTGCTCCGCAGGTCTTTTATACAAAATACCTGTTTCTTTCAGGGAGTCTATTATTGCTATTAAACTATCGCTTCTATCAACCTTAGAATAGACAGAAAGTACATGTTCATTACAACGATGTTTGGGATCGTTTGTCGCTGGATCAGAATTCCAATAGGGTTGGCCTTCAATCTTTTTATATCCTAAAAGGATTTTTATTTTATCAATGTTAATATGTTTATAAAAGCTTTTAAAGTGGGATATAATAGCTCTATATCTTTTTTGTTTTGTAATTAAATAATGATCTGAATCGATTTTGCCCTCACCCAGAAAAGTGTTATCTGCATCTATATAAATCACTGCATTACTTATTTCGTATCCTAATGTATCTAACAATTCAAGTTTATTTTTTATGCCTTCAATTTTCTCACCCCAATTGGCATAATGAAAGAAAGATGAATTAGGAATAACTTTATTTAGATAACAGGCATAAAGGCTTACAGTTCTGCTACTTCCAAGAATAAAGGAGTTATATTTATTTTTTGAATTTAGAAGCTTTTTTGTTGAGAGATCCCCGAGCCGTTGAAAATCGTACTTCCATGAATAATCTTTTTTTGCACCAAAATCCATGTATGGATCTGCTATTATGTATGGTACAATTATTATAATTAAAACTAAGAATGGGAAGGCAATAAACCTTAATATATTTTGAAAAAACTTGTACATAATTTAAAATTGAAAATAAATAAATTCTTGTTGATTCCCACTAAGCAAAATTATTGCTGCAATTATTGCATAATATAAAACAAATCTAAGCGGCCTATTCCGGTTTAAAGCAAGTTTCTCCAACGCGTATTGATTTTCTCTTCCTAACCATTCAATTACAATAAAGATTATTATAAGAATTATTACTTTTATATACTCCATGTAGATATCTAGCTGAATATATGAAAGCGGATTTTTAAAAATTCCTGTAATATATTGAATCGCATGTTCGATACTCTCAGCCCTGAAAAAAATCCAGGCAAAAACAGTTAAACTAAAGGTTAAAAGCATAAATAAAAATTCTCTGAAATCCGGAAAAAATTTCCCTTTTGCTACGACATCAATGTTATTCCGGTTTTTCTTTGCTAAAAGAAGAGGTAAAAAGTAAACGGCGTTTAATGCTCCCCATACAATAAAAGTCCAATTTGCACCATGCCAGAATCCGCTTACAACGAAAATAATAAAGGTATTTCTTATTTTCATCCAGAGTCCTCCACGACTACCTCCAAGTGGAATATACAGGTAATCTCTAAACCAAGTTGATAGTGAAATATGCCAACGTCTCCAAAATTCTGCTATATCCCTTGAAAAATATGGGAAAGCAAAATTTCGCATTAGGTCAAAACCAAACAGCCTTGCTGTTCCAATGGCAATGTCTGAGTAGCCTGAAAAGTCACAATAAATTTGAAAAGTAAAGAATAAAGCACCTAACACTAATATACTTCCTGAATAATCAGTTGAATTATTAAAAATTTGATTTGCAAACTCTGCACAATTATCTGCAATGACAATCTTTTTGAATAATCCCCAAAGGATTTGACGCATCCCATCAGTGGCTTTAGTATAATCAAAACTGCGTTTATTATAAAATTGAGGAAGAAGGTTTGTTGCCCTCTCAATTGGTCCTGCTACAAGCTGAGGAAAAAAACTCACAAAAGCAGCAAAAGCAATGAAGTCTTTGGTAGGTTCAAGCTTTCTTTTATAAACATCGATAGAATAGCTTAATGTTTGAAATGTATAAAAACTAATTCCAACAGGTAAAATTACATTCAAAGAATTTGCATTGATTTCTTTTCCAAAGAATGAAAAAGCCGAGACAAAATTATCGAGGAAAAAATTATAATACTTAAAGAACCCTAAAAAGCCCAGGTTAACCAAAATACTTGTCAGTAATAAGAGTTTTCGTTTTGTCTGATTTTCCTGCTTCAATAAACCTAATCCAACTAAATAATCAACGAATGTACTAAACAGTATCAAGGATAAGAACCGCCAGTCCCACCATCCATAAAACACGTAACTTGCCAGTGCTATAAGCAGGTTTTGAGTCTTTAAATTTCTATTTATTACAAACCAATAGAGTATGAAAACAATAGGTAAGAATATGGCAAAGTCAATGGAGTTGAATAACATTTAAAATACTATTTAATGGTTTTTACAAGTTGTTTCATATTGATACAAGCAATGTTGAATGAGATATCATTTGCTGAAATTAAACAATTTATCCCCTCATAAAATTAATGTCGACAGAACAGCCGATCGTAATAGATTAGGTTTCTATTGAATGATAAAGCTCAACCATTTTTGAACACATTTGGTGAATGCTAAAAACCTCATTTACTCGTTGAAAAGCATTATTTCCAAATTCTTCATTTAATTCCTTATTTTCTATAAGTTGAACAATATATTTTTCTAGTTCAACATTTGAAAATTCAGGTATCAGATATCCGGTTTTACCATCTACAATAATTTCTGATGTTCCGCCACCATCTGTCCCAATCACCGGTATTTTCTGTGCCATCATTTCAAGAATAGCATTGGAAATACCTTCCTGGTGTTTTTTGGGGTTTGTAAGCAAAACACCTACTGTAAATAGTTGAATTAAAGACTCAACATCATTAATTTTTCCCAGGAATTTTATTTGCGTATTTTGCTGATATTTATTTTTATAAAGTTTAAGCAAAGGTCCATCTCCAATAGCAATAAATGTAACATCAGTTCTTTGTTTGGTTATATTATCTGCTGCTTTAAGAAAAGTTTCATAATCTTTTCGTGGATGGAATGCAGCAATCATTCCAATTATATAATTGGTATTAATCTCATATTTTTCTTTAACTGAGGCAACGGTAGCGAGGGAAATGTTTCTGTCAAAATTATAACCGTTATATATAACTATTGCTTTATTCTTATTTGCTTTATAAGCAGCAATTCCGGCTTTTGAATTTCCCAATATAATGTCAGAAAAAGGGAAAGTTAGCTTTGAACGAATCCAGTCTTCCGATAAAATTGAGCATTTTGCATTTACGATTATTCCATTAATGAATGGAATACGTTTAAAATAGCAAATTGTGCTAATGTAAACAGAAGGCATTGTACCCCAACTATGCACCAGATCAGGCTTATATTTATCACATATGGACCAGAGGGTAAAATAAACTGTAGGGTCTTTTTTTATTCTTCTTTTTACTATTACTAGTTTAGCGTTTTTTAAAGTATGTACAACAGGGTATTCTATACGATCTTTTAAAAGAACTAAAGTAGTTTTTATGGTATCATCTTTATCAATAAAACGCAGGAACTCTAATAAACGACGTTCCTTACCCCCTTTGATAAGGTTATCTGTAATAATCAAAGCCTTCATACCTTCAGTCCCATAAAATTAAGAAGCGGCGTTGTATAATTCTTATAATTGAAATTTTTCATTCCGATTTCATACGATCTTTTGCCCATTTCCTCCAATTCATTACTATTTTGTATTGCTTTTTGCATTTGTTGTGAAAACATTTCCACATCGTACTCCTCAGCGAAAAAAGCAGATGAATCATCAAAATATTCTACCATTTCACCTATCCGTGTCGAAATAATCGGTCTCTTTGAAGCACAATATTCAGCAACTTTTTGAGGAAACCTTGATGTGTCTTGTTTAGTTGGTCTAAGGGGAATCAGGAGTGCGAATGCATTTTTATAAAGTTGAATTAATTCTTTACTATCAACACCCGATAATACTTTCACCTTTGAAGCTAAATTTCTTTTAACAAGAACACTTTCTAAATCTATTATATCCTGATTGTATCCATTTACAACCAAATACAATGATGTATTATGATCAGAACCTAACCGTTCAAAAGAGTCAAGAATAAAATTAACAACATCCAGATATGATAAAGAACCACAATATAAAAAATAATCAATATCGGGATTTCTCGTTAAAGCATCGTATTGATCAAAATCAACAAGAGGTGGTATTTTGATTAAAGAAGTTTTTGCTGATTTGGAACGTACATGGTTGTTTAAACTTTCACTTATAGTAATTACTCCACTTACAAACTTAAACACTTTATTATCTAGGAAATAGTCATTTATACGTGTTAATAATGAAGAACGATAATCTAAACTTGAACGTAACTCAAAATATACTAAATATGAGTTTTTTCTAAACAGCTTAAATATAAAAGAATAAAAAACTATGAAACTAAAACTACAGGAATAAATAATTAAAGAATCGAATTCTCTAATATTCTTTATTACATAAAAAAACTCATTTATCGTTCCCAAAAACCTGGAATATACCTTTTTCAGATAATTATGAGAAGAGAATACGTTTGGTGCAGTTGTTTTATATTTAATCCCATCAATTTCCCCACATTTTTGAAGGTTTTCATTTATAGTATTCTTTCTGACAGATCTATCGCTAATTACTGTAAAACCATGATTATCAACTGTAAAAGATTTGCCCATAAGCAATAACTTTTGGATAGGGGCTGTACCCAAAGGAAAGCTCATCATTCCAAGGGTTAAAATGTTATACTTCTTTTGCATGTGGTATTAATTTGTAAATATCAATTTCTTTCACCTTTTTCGCGGGACTTCCGGCTAATAAAATATTACTTTCTGTAAAAGACTTATTAACAGTACTGTTGGCAGAAACAGCAATATTATTACCTATCTTAATATCTCCAAATATTTTTACCCCGGGAGCAATATACACATTATCACCCATCATAGGGGCTTTTGTATTACCCCCACTGGCACCAATATTAACACATACATGGATACGACAATTTTTCCCTATTCTGGTATTTGGATTTATTACAATAGTACCGTAATGTGCGATTGATAATCCCGGACCAAATACGTTAGGTGGAATCGAGAAATTAAGTAAGAGTGATAATTTGATAAATTTCCTGTAAACAAAAAAATATCGGATTTTCCCCAAAACAGAATTGTATTTACAGTTTTTCAAATATTCAACTTTCCGTAGTTGTCTTTGAAACATTAAAATTTTGTCAGTTTGAAGAAGATGCTTTACCAATAGTTTCAGACGATTATAATAGTCTGTCCCAAGCAAAGCTTTTCTATCCTCTTCTAAATAATATTTATAGCTTGAAAATGAATCAATCATTTTTATACATTTTTATATATTTTATAACCCAATACTGGGTTAAGATATATCAATTGCAATACCACGTTCATTAACATCTTTTTAATAAAACAGTTTGTATCAGTTTTTTTATCAATTACTTATATTATCACAATAATAGTACTATCAGGTGTATATAAAATCACTGAATTCTTGTTTTTGGGTTATTTAGTTTTAAGAATTAGATAATTATACAGAAGAAAAGCAATTATCCCAATATTTAATACCAAGGAAATAATAACCCATATATTATTTTTTTTGCTACCTGCTTTTTTTATAAGTTTTTCCAATTCTATTTCTTTTTTATTAACCTTACTTTCGAAATTCTTTTGAATGGCTCTAATTTCATCATTTTTTGAACCAGCTAAATGATTCTCATTTTTAATAGCTATTGCAACAGCGTATTCTTCATCATGTGAAATTGATAATGAAAAATTACCGAAATAGGGTTGCATAAATGTATTATATTTTATCTGAATATCTTTAAAAGGCTTACCTTTAAAACTACTGTCTGATTTAACTATGGCTTCTTTCGCAGCAAATTTTCCGGCAAATGAATGAATAGGGGAGGATTTTAGTAAGCAATAGGAAATTTCTTCCTGACTGAAATTTTCAGTGTAAAAACTATTTTCTCTATAATCATCAACAACAGGTAATTGAACTATTTTGATGATATCAATACCTACATTTAAATTATCGCCGATATTACCTGTTATTACCTGCTTGTTTAATGCATCAGCAGAACCAATGTTGACAGACTCAGACTGTTTTACACTTTTGGTAATAGTTGAAATGCCATTTATAGTATTCAGCAAATCTCCAAAGGTTGAAATAACTGTAAAATCATCTATTTTATATCCCATATCGGCAAGTTCTCCATACATTAAATGGAGTTTAACCGAACCTTGAATCACACTATTGTCAATAGATGTATTCTCTGATAAAACAGTACCGGAAGGTAAAAACTTACTTACAACTTGTTGGATCTTATTAATATCTGCTTTCATAACTAATTTTTAAAAACCTTCTAAACAATAGTTGCAAAGAATCTTTTCATTTGAGTTTTGGTCAATTACTTTTAAGAAATGAATATTCTCGTTCATGGATTTTGATACTCTCCGATGACATTTAAAACATTCCCGTTCGCTTTTTTGTTCCAGCTCTGTTTTTCTGATCTCATTGCTGTAGCTCTCAATGCGGCTTTTTAGTTCTTTAAGAAAAACTGCAGCATATTTACCTTCTGTAACTCTGTGATCGAATGTTAAGGATAAAGTAAACCGATTAAGTTGCTTATCGATGGAAGAAACTCCCAAAATACCAGAATTATCCATGTTGATTAATGGTGTAAAAAAGCTTATATCTGAATCGGATAAATCAGTTATGGTAAAGCTAATTCCGGTTAAATCAGTCGTATCAATTTTTTCTTCGAGATACTTATTGGAAAGAACAAGAACTTCATCCTCAATTCCTTTTATGGAAAGCTTATCAGTATCTTTTATTTTTAATACTTTAAGACCCTTATCCATATCCATGGCGATTCCCACATTTACATCATTATATACAAATATAGAATCGTCCTGAAAGAAGGAATTGAGTTTTGGATATTTTCTCAAAAGCCTCGAAGTTTCATAAACAATTATCGGAAGTAAAGACTTCTTTAACTGAAGTTCACTTTCTTTAATAAATTCAAAAATACCGGAACAATTAACGAAGGTGTTAACAACACTATTTAAACCTGCAGATTGTACTGAAGATAGATATTGGATTTCCTTCTTCTTCTGTTTCGGAATTTTTTCTTCAGTTACTGCCTCAGTAATTATTTTTGTTTTTTTAGTTTTTGGTTGGCTTATTGTTGCTGGTTTTTCAATTGTATACTCTATTTCATGGGGATCAATAATATCTTCAAGTGTTACAAAATCTTTGCCTGCAAAGGTTTCTTTACTTAATTTATTTTCTTCGATATATTTTTCGGCATTGATAGAAAAAAGCGTAGTTACTACTACTGTTGATTCAGGTTTAACTTCAGTAGCAGGTTTAATAGATTCTTTTGAATCTGATTTTTGTTCGATATATTTTTCGTTATATATATTTGCAACACAACGTCCAATTTCAACTTCGTCACCAACAGAACAATTATAAATGATATAACCAGTAGTACTTGTTTGCAACGACATGGTTGTTTTTGATGTTTCAATTTCAATAACTTCAGCATCTTTTTCGACAAAATCATTGTTATTATAATTCATTTCCAGAACCACAACGCTTTCATCATTCACTGATTCTTGTGGGACAATAATACTAGCTATTGGCTTCATAAAAATGTCTTTTTATTGAGTTTACTATTGAATTGCTTGTTGGCAACACCTGTTCTTCCAATGATTTTGCTGAGGGTATAGGGATAGGCAATGAACCTATCCGAAGTGTTGAAACATAATATGGAATTTTGCTTACAACATTTGAGATTATCTCACTTCCAATTCCACCGTCAATACTTCCTTCTTCAACTGTTACAAGTTTTCGTGTTGTTTCGACAGAAGAAACTATATCTAAATAATCAATTGGATGTAGTTTGGTAAGTATTATCACTTCCGCCTTAAATTCATATTCTAAAAATAATTTCTCGATACTATTTATTACATGATGCGCAACACCTCCATAAGTAACAATTGTTAAATTGGGTTGTGATAATACAGGAAGGGCTTTAACAGTGGGGTATTCCTCATTATTAGCAATAAACTTATAATTAGTTATTTGAGGAGGGCCAATGTATTTACCGTAATCTGTTTTATTTTCAATTATAATAGTTGGGTGTTTTTCTTTTAATACATTATTAAAAATTATCTCAGGATTAATAAATGTATTAATTGCCAACAATTTAACATTATCAATACCAAGAAGAAAGCGTTCTAATGATTGTGAGTGAGTTGGCCCATAGCCTCTTCCACCACCCATTGGTGTTCTTAAAACCATAGGGCATGATACTTTCTTATTGTACATGTGGTGAATTTTGGAAGCATGATTTACTATCTGATCAAATGCCAGTGTTACAAAATCACCGAACATTATTTCAACAAAAGGCTTAAAACCGGCAAGTGCCAATCCATTTGCAATGCCAGTTATGGCTCCCTCACTAATTGGGGTGGTTAGTACTTGTTGAGGGAAATTAAATGAAAGATTTTTAGCGACCTTAAATGCCCCCCCATAGGGAGATTTTACATCCTCGCCAATAAAGACAACTTCCTTATTCTTAAGTGCGTTATCAAAAAACTGGTTCATTAAGTTAACCTGTCTTTGTTTAATATTTTGCAGCTCTGTCCAGGTTTTTTCTTCAGAAACCACCAGGTTATCAGAATAATATTCTTTTAGGTCAAGTTCATCCTGCCCATCAAAATCAGCTATAATATTATCAACTTTCTTAATGATCGGCTCCATGTATTCATTATACAAATGGGGCTCGTTTTTTGAGAATTTATTTATAAAGTCTCTTTCTCTATATTTATTTACTTCACTAACATCTCTGTCATCGTCTCCTTTGGAATGCGCATTTAACCGGTATAAATTCACTAAATGAAATGCCGGTTTCTGATTTTTTCTAATATATTCAATCGATTCGCTTGCATTTTCCAAAAGTTTATTCTCATCCCAAACATCACTATCAAAGGTCTTAATACCGAATGCTTTAGCTCTATCCACGATATTCCCGGCTAAATTGTCTTTTTGCTCCGTTGATTGTGCATAACCATTATTTTCACATACTATAAGCAAAGGAAGTTCCCAAAGTGATATTATATTCATTGTTTCATATAAAGCACCTTCTCCTAAGGTACCGTCTCCAATATATACAACTCCTATATTTCCATTGCCGCGTAGTTTATTTGCAAGAGCATGTCCTGCTGCCATTGGTACTATTCCTCCCTGGATACCATTTGAGTAAAAATTCCCATTTTGTAAATGCTGACTGCTACCGATACCACCGCAAATCCCTTTTCCTTTACCCATTAGCTCGCCAATAAGACCTTTGCAGTCTTTAGTAAAAGAAATATAATGTCCATGACAGCGGTGATTAGAAAAAACAAAGTCCTGTTTTTTTAATTGTCCGGCAAAGGCAACTGCTGATAATTCTTCTCCAACACATGTATGTACCGTGCCATTTAGTTTTCCCCGTGAAAAAAGATTCAAGAAACTTTCTTCAACATATCTGATTAACAGGGCTTCCTTAATTTGACGATGGTTTATTGCCATTAAAATATCGTTTTAGGTTTAGATTTAATATAACCTTATTTGTTTTTGTGTTATTAAACCAACTTTTATTTAACAATACGAAAATCAAATAATTTATCCCCTATAGATCCATAAAGGGCGTTATTGATTTTATTCGCCTTTTGGCTCCTGAACTAAAGGTTCTCTACTCCCTTTAGGGATGGGGTAAGAGAGAAAATCAACAAATCAATACTCTCGTAAAAATTTTTCATTATATAGTCTAAGTATTTTCTTCAGGCCTCCAGAAGTATCTTTCCACGTTTTCCCTAAACTCTATATCAAGAATTTTATTGGGTACACCCATTGATATCGATTTTGGAGGAATATCCTTATTCACCATTGTATTAGCTCCGACTACTGAGTTATCACCAATTTTCACTCCGCCAACAATAACAGCACCGGGAGCAAATCTCACACAATTCCCAATAATAGGAGATCCTCCCCTTTCTGTAGCAAATGTAACGTTGTGGGTTAACATTACATTGTCTCCAATAATAGCATTCTCGTTTATTACTATCCCGTGACCATGCCATATTTTTATTCCATAACCTATTTTAGTTCGCTTTGGAATTTCAATCCTGACTTTACGTGAAATTATATTGTATCTTATTCCGATAACAATGGAGATTATTCTGTTTTTTTTATTTGAATAATGATTCGCTATTCGATACCATACCAGGAAACGAAACAGAGGATTTGTTATGTACATTTTAAGAAATGCTTTGAAACCTTTTTTACCATTGTATCTAAACAAATCTGATTTTATGTATTCCCACATAGTAATTTTTAATTAGACTATTTTATATTTCTGATAACTTTACAAGGGTTACCGGCAGCTATAACATTTGCCGGGATATCTTTTGTAACCAAACTATTCGCTCCTATTACTGAGTTTTTTCCAATGGTAACACCTTTAAGTACCGTCACATTCATTCCTAACCATACATTATCCTCAATAACCACAGGCGCTGAAACATCTGAAGCTGTTTGATTATTCCATCTTTTATCCGGATCCAGTTCATGAAAACCATAGTCTGAAATAAAACAATTAGCTCCTACCAGTACTTTTTCTCCAATTGTAATCTTTTCCGCAACAAGTATAACAGCTCCACTAATGCCGCATCTGTCTCCAATTATTAATTCTGCACCTTTTTGAATGGTAGATATAGTATTTTTTTTGTTTATACCAGCCATATTCATGTAGGACGTTGAAATAAAGGTGCAATTTTTACCAATATTCATTTTACTAAACCGAAATCTGATGAAATAAGAATTCCCATAAAATTTGATCGGTTTATGAAATTTCACACCAAATACTTTAAGTCTGATCCGAATAAAAAATGTCCAGAAACTTCGATTTATTAGTAGCTTAAAATTTCGAATTTTATTATAAGCTACTCCTCTTAAATCCAATTGATTAATATTCATAATACTGTTATATTAAGGCTTAGTTAGCTTTTATTATCAAGAGTAATACCATAGCTTAGTCGAAAGTAGCAATATTTAAGTTCCTGAAAAGTGACTGTTTGTATTCAGTAATTTGACTCTGATCCTTAGACAAAAAGATCTCACAATAACTCTAATATATTTGTTATTTTACTTCAAATAGTGATTGTAAAACATCTGTTTCTTTTCATCGAGTTTTATTTTGGCTTTTTTCTGCCTTACGCTCCATGGGATAAAGATTTTCTTGAGTTTTCTCTTTATTTTATTTTTTAATTGCTTTTCCTCTGAAATCCTTTTCCAGGAAAAATATTGATCAAAATCATCATTTATGCAAACTGCATTAGGATGATTCATGAAATTAAACTCATCATCAATATCCTGAAAATAATGTATCTCATCATAGGTTGGAGAGGTAGTTCCGCAAGGATCAATATTGGAAATCAGGTTCTTTCGAGGAAAGATACAAACACCGGCATTCATAAAAATAGTATATTGCCATTGATAATCCCATATATTCCTATTCATTTTACTGGCATTGATAAATTTATTTTTCCAGTATAAAGCTTCATCCTTCGAAAACCTTAGATCAAGATATTTTCTTTCCAAAACAGAAGGCAAATTACTTAGATTAAAATCATAGTATTTCCAAGCCCTGCGCCAGGTAGCCCACCCAACATTATTTTGATATCTGCTAAAAAGATAACTATCGGAGTTTTTAAATTTGTAATCTTTATATATTAAGGTGCCGGAAATATGCATAATTCTTTCATTGTCGTAATATTTTTCCAGTAATTCAGAGCAATACTCGAAAAACTTCATGGATGGCACACAGTCATCTTCAAGTATAATTGCTCTGTCTTCCTGTTCAAACACCCAACTGATGCCAGACTGTGGCCTTGGTCCACAACCAAGATTTTTTTCAGATATATTTGTTTTAACTTCACATTCCCAATCTACATTTGTCACTATTTCCTTAACCTTTTTAGTGAGTTCTATATCTTCTGCATTGCCTTCCCTGGGTCCATCCATCACTATGTATAATTTAGGGACTTTTGCTTTACGAATCCTGTTAAAAACCTGCAGGACTTCATTTGGTCTATTGAAACAGATTAATACGACTGGTGCAATTTCCATAAGATTATTTTTTAAACAGATTAAATGGCTTAAATTTTAAATATAAAATAAAAGAAACCTGTGTTACCAGATATAAACATGCAATAGAAATTCGTCCATAGGTTCCACCCATAAAACCATATTGATGAATGAAATATTTATAAAGAACAAAACCAATACTTCCGGCTATTATATTAATATAGAGTTGAAACCTGGATTTTCCAAGAGCGATAAGAATGGCATTTGAAATACTTGTTATATTCATAATAAGAATTGCAACTACATAATAATTAGCATAGATATAAGCCCTTGTGTATCTTCCACTGGTTAAATAATTAACAATAAATTCTGAGAATATAAAAAACATTATTGTCATAAATACTAAAACTATGACATACGCCCCTGAAAACAGAAAAAACTTCCCCTTATTATTTTGCGCTACAAATTTATAGAAATCAGGCTGAAAAGCACTGAATAAAGCAGCCGCTGCTGTTCCAATATAACCGGCAACATTGGCACCAATTGAATAATAACCAAGCTCAGAAGTATCTTTAAGTGCTCCTAACAGCAACCTGTCAATATTTGCCATTGGCAAATAAAAATAGGCTGAAAGAAGCATTGGTGATGCCCACCACATTGCCTCTTTAATTAACTTAAAATCTAATTTAATTTTTAGGTTAAATTTAAATTGTTTAATAAAAATTAAACTGGTAACTATTAATCCAACCAGTGACCCAAACATTCGGCCGGCAGCACCCCACTTAAAGACAACAACAAATAACAAGCCGAAAGCTATACTGAGTACAGCCAACAGTCCAGTATATAAAAAGTATGTAAAAGCTGCTTTTTTAAGTTTTAATTCCATTAAAAGGAATATTTGATATACTTCTAAAAACAGTGTAATCAGCATAATAAATGCAAAGGGGTAGAACGGTATCTCAACTTTTACTATTTTAAAATAAGTGTATAATGCTCCTGCTGAAATAAAAAGAACCAGAATATTAACATAGGTAAGAAAGACTATTATATTTGATAGCAGCTTTTTATTTTGATTAGAGTCTTGCTTAAAATATTTAAACAAATAATACCAGGTAAGTGTCATTGTTGTTAATGGAAATACAAACTGTCTTGCGGAAGTAAAATACCCAAGTATACCAAATTCTTCAGCACTTAAATTTCGGGCAAAAATAGGCGATGTGAAAATAGCAATACAAAGCTGTAAAAACGAGCCACCAAAATATAAAAATGCATTTTTAAAATTATCGATAAGCCCTTTATATTTTGTCAAAAAATCAGAGATTTTCTTCATGAATGCACCTGTTTAATTTCTTTAAAACTTCCTAAGACAGATGATGAATCCTGCCTGTTATTCTGATTTTCCACCATATATATGGCTGCAAAATAAATTCCTAGCATAGTTCCAAAATCGGCAAATACCTTTGTAAATGTTAACTCATAACCTATATAAAAAAACCGGAAGGTAATCATGGCTATAAAGTATGCTCTTAAAGCTATAATTACAATATAAAGAAAACCATTTTGTTCCATTTTCGCCCTGTCTTTTCCAATAGCTTTTAAAACGTGTTTTGATAGAGGTAAAAAAAACAAAAACCTGCTATGATAAATTAGCCATCCCAACCAGCCATACATGGCAAGTGTTCCTGTCAATGGAATATCAGACAATCCCCAATCCATGTCAGTTTCGTTATTTCCCCACCACCTGGAGTCATATCCATTTCCTAAAATAGGATTCGCACGTATCATACTAAGATGTAAAGGCAATTCATGTTCAGTACGGGTTTGAGTTGTCCCTTCCTCTACTCCACCTATCCCAAATAATTCCTCAAAAGTTGCAATATAAAGATCCTTCATTCCATTATAAACAGTAGGAGCCATAATAAAAACCACAGCAATCATTAATACTAAAACTTTAATTAATTTCACAAATCCGGTAAGGTTTCTATTGAGGTATTTTGACACAAGAAATACAACCAATAAAATGGTCAGAACCTCTGTAACAAGTTCCAGACGATACATAGCAATAAAAGGAAGCATCATCGTCATAACTCCAGCCATGTAGTAATGAATGTGTGCCTTTTTGCCTCCGAAAAAGACAAAAAAACCAATTGCCACAAATGTTGATATATAAAATAAATAGCTTTGAAATAATATAATTCGTGTTGCTCCATTTCGCCAATATGCTCTTACTTTAAATATTTCGAGAGGGGTATAAAGATTAATTAGAATGATAAGAGTAATGAAAATTACAGATAAAACAATTGCATTAATAAATTTTTTACCATCAATTTTAAAAATAACATAGGATGGAATAACAAGATAGACACCCAGATACGTGGGAAAACCTCTATATATTGAATGAAAGATTTCCAGTATATTATCGGGTGAAACCTTTAATAAAAAGCTAATAAAAAATTGGTATAATGTAAAAAGATATAATACAGGTAGAAACCTTTTTAAATTATAATCTACTTTCCTTTCTTTGACCTGCGGAGAAAACATAACCAAGAAGGAAAAAAAATAAAAAATTGTTCCAAAAGGCAATGCTGTTGGAAATCCGAAGGCGAAATACTCCAACAACATTGCCGGATTTGAATCTATAACTGCGCATAATGCAAAAGCCAATACAATATCTTTTTTAAACAAAATGAAGTATATTAATATAATAATACCTCCGGCAGTAAGCCCCAGTATTCCACCTCTATTACTAAATAGAGGAATTAATAGCATCGCTAAACTAAATAAAATGTAATTTTGCTTAAACATTAAATGCAATTAGCATATAAATTAGAAATTAATCATTATTCTTAATAAAAGACATTATCCAGGTCATGAAGAATTGGAACGAAAAACAATATAACCACAAACATCAAAGGAAAGATTGTTTATCAAATTTTTAAAATGGTCTGTTGAAGAACAACGCTTTATTTACTTATCTCCATAATAACCATAGCCATAACGCCCCTTTTTGTCAGCTGGAACATCATTAATAATAATAGCTAAATTCTTCCGTTTTTCATCTTCAAGTTCATTTATAACTGTTTCTGTTTCCCGAAATAAACTCCGTTTTATTCGAATAACAAAAAGACTTAAATCAGCTATTTCTAACAAAGGAAGTCCGTCCGTTACAATTCCTATTGGAGGTGTATCAACAATAATGTAATCATAATCTCCTCGCAACTGCTCAAAAAGTGTTTCAGTAAGAGGTGAAGAAATCAGGGCTGCCGGATTTGGTGGTTTTTGTCCAGCTATAATAACATCTAAATTTTCCAATACGCTTTGTTGCTTAATATCTTCATAACCTACCGTCCCGCTATAATAATCACTAATACCAGACTGATCAGTAATGCCTAAACTATCAAATATCCTCGGTTTTCGTAAGTCAAAACCTAGTAATACCGTTTTGAAATTGGCTGCAGCTAAAGTCACCGCAAGATTCTTGGATATAAAAGATTTTCCTTCCTGGCTAATTGTTGATGATATCGTAATCACCCTCGGGCCAGACTCCGAAATAAAATAGTTAATTTTATTACGCACTTTATTAAAAGATTCTAAAACGTGAGGTTCAAGAATTTGGCTAATTTCTTTAGTCCCTTTTTTAGTATTCCGATAAACTCTTCCAATAACCGGTAGATCAAAACGTTTCTTTATTTCATCCTCATCAGTAAAGGTCTTTCTTAACATCTCCATAAAACCGATTAGTCCAAACGGAATTAAAATCCCTAGAACAAATCCGGCAAAAAGAATCACCTTTTTCTTTGGAGCAACGGGGAACGGATATGTATTTGCAGGTTCAAGAACCTCTACTTCACTTTGAATAGATGCTTTGGCAATCTCAGCTTCCGCTTTTTTCTCCATTAAATACGAATAAAGCTTATCGTTTATATCATATTGCCGTTCATACCCTAACAATTCACGCTGTGTTTTAGGTAAATCATTAGCTTGCTTGTTAAAATTATCTATACGGGCATTGATATCTTTCAGAGTGCTATTGCTTGTTTTTGTGTAATAGGAAATATTCTCAATTGCCATTTTTTGCAGATTCTCGATGCGGATGTTTATTTGACGCAAATAAGGACTTTTATCCTGCTGGTTTTCAATAAGGTTTAACTTCTCTGCTTTTAAACTTATTAATTCATTAATAAGACTGTTTAATCGGTCATCTTCGATTCCCATAGCCGATGGAGCAAGGAGCTCACCATCAGTTCTTTCCTTAAAGTAATCATCAATATACTTATAATACCTTAAGTTCATTTCAAGAACAGCCTTCTCTCCCTCCAATCTGGATATCTCGTCATATATTTGTCCTGATTGCCGGGTAATATCAACTAATTCACTTGTTGTTTGATATCGCTGTAATTTTGCTTCAGCTGTTTTTAATGAGTTTTGAATAGAATACAATTGATTGTCGATATAATCAATGGCTTTATTTGCCATTTCCAGTTTCTTATTATATTCATCATGGGAATAATAATAAGTAAGATTACTAAGAATATCAATTGCTTTTTGTGGCACTGTTGTTTCCATGCTAAACCCAAGGATATTGTCGGATAAAGTATAAGCTTGAATATCCCATTGAAGCCAAAGTATTATGCTTTTTTGTGTATTTATAGTAAATGAATATGATATACCTTTTAAACTCTCTGTGCTAAAGTTACTATTTAATAGTAATTTAAAATCCATATTATCCGTGTGCAATGATTGGTCAAACCTACCTTTATACCTAAAATTTAAACTGGGTAATTCTTTTATTTCCTGCTGCTTAGTAAGATTATATATTAAAACTTTATCCCGTTCGTTCACTGAAATCTCAAATTCATTATTATTTAGAATATTAACTATGAATTCGCATTCAACAGGCTGTGGATAATCTGGCTTTAGAATTACCAGGAAGGGAGCCGTCTCATAAAGTTCTTTTTTTATAAAGCGGTCATTTTGAAAATAACTTACCTGTAAATCAAGACCTTGTATCGCTTTTTCAAGATAACCGGAAGACTTTAAAACCATTATTTCATTTTCAAGAGGATTCTCTCCTCTTCTTACTCTTCTTGATTCTGATATAAATTTGATATTATCATCAAGAAGTTGCTCACTTGCTTTTTGCACACTAGTGCTTTCATTTTTTATTACAGAAGTGTTTACCTGATAAACATTTGGACTGATTTTTATATAAAAAACAGCCCCTGTAATGGTAGTGAGAACAGAGACAAAAAACCAATACCAGTTTTTTGTCATTAACTTGAATAAGTTATTGAAATCGAATATATCGAATAAATCATTATTATATGCCATCTTATTTAGATAAAAATTCATTAAAACAATTAAAACCAGAATATTAACAAACTATTATTTAAACTGATATGTTTCTGTTAGATTTAGTATTAGAACAACAAGTGAAATCGATGAAACTATCGTTCCTATGGGGGTTGTTATCACCTCCCACCTTACATAGTTTCTACTATTTACCAAAATGATATCTTTATCTCGAATATAATAATTATCAGATAACAAAATATCATCGTCTGTTAAATCAACCTTTATTTTTCTTGTCTGACCATTATAATCACGAATGACATATACATTATTACGTTTACCGTAAAATGTCAGATCTCCAGCTTCGCCTATGGCCTCGAATATGTTAAATTTTTTGCTGGCAAAGTTATATTTACCGGGACTATTAACTTCTCCCAATATAGTGTAGGTTTTAAAAGCATATCGGACATCCACAGTAGGATTGCTTAGATATGATTTAACAATCATTTGAAGTTTTTCAGAACATGCTTCAAGAGTTAACCCGCTTACATTAATTTTTCCTATTACGGGAAGATTAACTTCTCCTAATGTATCAACCAGAAATGCACTTTTTGTTAGTGTAAGTTCATCAGTACTGCTAACACTTAATGTTCCAGATCCAGCTGCTGTAAAAAAGTTTTTCTCATCAGTACTTTCCACTTTTATGGACAAATAATCACCCGGAGCAATTTTTTTTTCCATAGGAACTTTTATGCTATATGCCTCAGGAGAATTCCTATCTGTTTGTAGGTATTGCAACCTCCGTTGTGGTACACATGAAAAAAGCAAGGACAATAAAATAAGGTATATAAGCTTTTTCATCTTAGATATATCTATTGTTAATATTCAAATATATAAATACTATTTGTTAAAAAATCTGTATGGATGCATTATTCCAGAATTCATTAAAACTTACCGTTTTTGCACAGCTTCGCCCCGTCAGTCCCATGAATACATTGTTTAAAAGACTGTTTGTATACACCTAATAATTAAGGGCTTAGCCCTTATAAATCCAAATTAATATATTGACCGGAAAATACTATATAGAAGAATAGTTTTGCTTCAAAGTAATCCTTCTTTGTAAAAATCAGGATTATTTTAACTGTAGCTGAGATAATATCTCGCATAATATTAACAATTTGATGTATTCTATAGAGTTTTTTTCAGTCATATGGATATACTCATTTGGATTTTCGAAGCAAAAATATGTATAAAGAAGCTTCGAAATCATAAACAAATATTAATTTTTGATGAATACTAGTAATCTCGTGAGGAATGTCAAGGATACTATTCCTGGCAATAGAATCTCTCAGTGTAAAAAACATATCAACTATTTATGATTTATAATCAGCAAGATGATACTTATTATTGGGTTGGTAATCCACCAAACCGCACAACAATGTTCAGTTCAATGCTGGTAATCCGCTCGAATCATACCAAATAACCGATCCCTGTCTTCACAGGGATGACGATATAGAGAGAAGAGATGACGGAAAGAAGAAACATACTACTATTTTTGCGCAAGTATGTATTCTACCTTAAAGTTTAGTGTAGATAAGTTCTAATGGCCTCGAAACAGCAACACTTAATACAAAGTTATCCTTTAAACAAGTGTAAATATGTATATTTCTTTTGTCTTCAGGATTAAAATAGTTTTGAAAGTTTTTCTTACCAGGGTCTACATTTATCTGAAACAGGTTCTCGGTTAAGCCAAATCCCAGCATTTTTAGATAAGCTTCTTTTCGCGTCCAGATTTCATGAAAACGGATTAAAGCATCCTGCTTACCTTGATATATATAGCTCGCTTCATCCTTATGAAAGTATTGATTCACAATGGAATCAATCTTACTGTTCTTAATGACTTCAATATCAATCCCAACAATTGTGGCTTCATCATTCGAAATAACAAAAGCAAAATATTCTCCCGAATGCGAAAGGTTAAAATCGAGCTGTTCATTTTTAATGTAAGGCTTTCTATTATCGAAGTACCGGATATCCAATCTGTTTCGAGTTGTTTTTAATCTATTACTTAGCTTACTGTTTAACAAGGCATGCGATAATATATAAACATCCCTGTCTCTATCGAATCTGAACTTTTGAGCTCTTGTAAATTCTTCGGTTGAAAGATTATTATAATATTCAGTAACTCTATTACTATACTTTGCTAAATCACCATAATAGATTTGTAGGTAGTTCTCATTCATCATATATCTTTAACAAATGGCTCATCTGATTAATCTTCGAGTTTACAATTATTTATCAAAATATCTATATTTTAATAAACTGAAAGACAATAAATCGACACAAATTGTAACAATTACAGAAGTTTTAGTCCTGAATAATTTGGTCTTTATCAATTAAAATATTTCCCTTGTCAAACTAAAAGACAATAAAACCTTATCTAAATATCTGTTTTTCTGATACATAACGTAATAAGGTGTGATTGTATAGGCTTGACTCAAATAACTATTAGACATAAATTTGCAACATACCATTAAAAACAAAAGTTATGAAAAAATTGTCTTTAATCTTTATACTCGTTATGAGTTTCGGCTTTTTTGCCTGCGAAAGAATTGAGAAGCCGGGTAATATCCCCGGAATGGGAGATACTCCGGGAACACTTCAGGCTGAAAAATATGAATTTAATGAGGGGCTTTCCTTTAGTTCATTTACCGGCATAAGCAATAATTCTACATCTTCAATATTAAAGTCAACTGCAACTGATGAAATAATTTATGAATTTGAGGAATTCACACAAGGCTCTGGTGATCAGGTAGTATTAAAAGTTACTATTACTAATAATTCTGATGAATGCCGCACTGCATGGTTCAGAGCGGGAACAGTATTTCAGGTAAACAAGGATGGCTATCAAAATGCAATCTTATTGGCTCCTGTTGCTGTTTGTGTAGATGCAGGTCAATCAAAAACAGTTATCTTGAATTTATATTGTTTAAATTTAGGAAAAGAAGGCTCCGACGAAACTGCTTCCTACGAATTTCTGGGTGTTACCACATCAGAAACAATGTTACAATTATTGGATCGCCTTAGGTATAGAATGATTAACTACGAACACCTTGTTGCTTATTATGACCTTGACCTGTATATTCAAATTAAGGACAAACTTCAGGAAATAGTTTGGGCTATTACAAATGGAACCGGCACTGTAGATGATTATATGGATTTTATAAACACAATTCCTAAAGTTGACGGATTAGGTCTTTATCCTGATGGAATATATAATGAAAACCCCTCTTTACCTGACTGTGATTGGTGTCTGCCCTGTTCAGGAACTGGAGCTTTGAGTTATGTGGCATTTCTGACTGGTTGTGATGGCACTCCTGCGCCTTCAAGTGGTTCTTATATAACTAATGGTTTTAACTTTAATGTAGAGACTAATTGGAATTTAAAAATTGGAAAAGGTGAATCGAAAAAGCTGAAAGGAGCTATCAAATTTGAAGCCACAGGTGACCAGCTGGGTGAAGATGGAGCTGTTGATGAAGGCATTTTTGTTTTTAACACCTCTTGTGAAGTTGAAGATCTGGAAGTCATTACAAAAAACAAGGATGAAGAGCACTCAATCATTGAAGATGTGCAAGTAGGTGCAATTTTTAATATGGCCAATGGCTTTACCGTAGAGTTTGTTAGTGTTGAAGGTGATGATTCGGGTTATATATACACCTTTAAAGTTATGAGTGACAATTGTTCTGGTAGCCAGGAAAATTAAAAACTTTCACATGCTTTAATACTGAAAGAAAAACAAGTCTGAAAATAGATTTTTATGAGTCCCCGGCGTTCTAGTTGGGGACTTTTTTTATGCCTGTATTTTACTTTTTTAGTCTTAAAAAAAAGTTTCCCAAGTTGTATTACATAATAAGGTTTATCGGAGTTAGGCGACTCTAATCCATTTATCGTAGTGTTTATTTTTAGCCAACAGAATTACTCCTATCTCTTTTTCACTAAATTCAATTTTCGATCGTTGATTGAAAAATAAATCATTCTACTTTGACAATCCATCTCTCAATTGAATTAGTCGAAAGTTTCTTTTAGCTCACGCCCCACAAAACGAAAAAAACTATTTCATTTTCAGTGATATACTTAAACCTAATGAATAAATTGACAGAATGCCGGTAAGTGTTGATTAATGATTATACTGATACAAAAATTAAGTGGTATTTTTGGTTATAATAGTTTTAGAAAAATATATAAACTTCATAGAAATGAAAAAAGTAATAACCCTGCTAAGTTTAAGTTTACTTCTTTTTTCTTGCGAAAGAATAGAAAAAGTTGAAACTCCAGGCAATATCCCCGGAATGGGCGATACTGAAGGAGCCTTGGAAACTACTCCTTACAAATTTACTGAAGGTATTGAATTTGTTGGAACAATAACCGGATTTGATGAATCCTTGGATACCGAGACCAACCAAGTTGCTCTTAAATCTACTGAAACATCTTTAACTGGTAAATCTATTTATGGAAGTGGTGGACAATGGATTAAAGTTTCAGTTACTTTAAAAAATACAACAAATTGGTGGAGAACCTTGTTTTTCCCTCCCGGTTTAATTTTTGAAGTTAATAATAAGGAATACCAGAACGCCATACTTCTTCAATGGGCATGGACCAGTCTGGAACCATATGAAGAGAAAACCATCGTGCTTTATATGTATTGTATAAATAAAGGTAAACTTGGCTCTGACGCATTTAGTAATTTCAATGTGCTAGGTACTACAGATTCTGAAGAAATGCGGGCATTTTTAAACTTGATAGGATGGAAAAAAATTAATGTTGAGTTTTTTACCACTGGTTCGGGTTTAAAAAACACCTCAGAATTTGAATACAGCGAAGTAGCAAATGTTTTACAAGAAGCGGTTTGGTCAATCACCAATGGCAGTGGCTTATCTGATGAACATAAAGCATTTATAAAATCATTACCTGATTTAGAGCCTGGAACTTATCCTGAAGGATTAAATGATGTCAGCGATGAAACTCCTTTATATTTCAAAGAATATAGTGAGCTGGCTGAGTAATATTAATACCAGCAGATAATAAAAAATTAAGCCTATGGGAAAAATCCCATAGGCTTTTTTTCTGCTATTTATTGATAATAAAAAAAACTGAAACAGATAAAATATTTTCGAACCGCTTAGCAACAGTTGTTTTGGCTCTTTAAGCCTGTTGCTAATTTTTTTCCCAAAGGTTTATCAACCTTTAATTTAGTAAGGTTTTATTGTTTTCTTCTCTGCTTCTTTCAATTCAGTCTATTGCTGTAATCTTCGATGTTCAAGCTCGTGTTTGTTTAGTAAAAAAACGAAACTTTTATCACCCGGCAAAGACTAATAATTTAAAATATTCCGGTACAAATTCATAGATAACCACTTCTTAACCTGTTAGCTACATTAAAAATGTAACTAACTGAAGAACAAGTTCTCGACTCCGCTCGAACTGACCTGTATATCGAGTCCCGAGGCATTTATGGAAGATGAAAATCAACGAATTACGAAATAAATTCGCCTGTGCGTTCTTCCTTATTGTTTTTTTAAGTTTAATCTGGCACCCGTATGTCAGGACAGTGGTATGCATCAATCCCTATCAACTCCGCGCAAGGTAACTATTCGGTTGATCGACTGTTTTTCGTAAAGAAGGTTGCCGAATTCTGAACTATCCGGGAATTATCATAATAATACTTGAATCAGTCATTGTGAACTTAAGACTCATGAATTAACTACCCTGCTCACCCTGTTAGAATGCAAGGATTGTTTAGAGTCAATATTTTGTAAAGCAGTATACTGTTTTATTTAAGAAATAACCCGAAACTTTGGGATAACTTATCTTTGCAAAGACTTTTACTGCGATACCCTAATGTGATATTAAATGTGCAAAAGCCTAATTCCACTTAGGCCTAAGTAGAAAAAAATTAAAAATATTATGATGATATACTATTTTACCATATTGTAAAAAAGTGATTGATATGATACAGGGTGATAAAAGATGTATTCAAACCAAATGAAGGGTTTCATTTAAAACCGAAAAGAAACAACAGAGTTCATCAAAATCCGGAACAATGATATTCTTTGGTTACTTAAGGATTAACAATAATTTTATGCTGGATTAAAAAACTAAAAGGAGCAAAATCTTTTGATTCAGATTTTGCTCCTTTTATATATTATTATCTAGGAAAATCCTTCGTTAGAACTTTAGGAAAGAATATAAAATAAATTTTTCCTTATGCACTTCTAATTTTATTTGCCAAAATATTGTAAACTGATTTATACAAATACTTAATATCAGTAGTAAAAGGATGCTGCTCCTTATCTTTCATATATATAACCTCGGCTTCGATATTCTGATGCTCGTCGGGCATACACAATGCAACATAAGGAGGGAAACAACCTGGTTTGTGATTTACCCTGGCTTTCTGAACATCTTCAGGCAATTCATTAAATCGAACTCTGCTCAAAGGTCTCACACCAACCAATTTCATTTCACCTTTTAAAATATTTATAATTTGAGGTGCTTCATCGAGCCAGAGTTTTCTCATCCATTTACCCCAGGAGGTTACACGAAAATCATTAGCAGGCTTTCCAACTTCGTTGTACCCGTTTAACCTAATTACAAAATCCTGCAGATATTCTGAGTATGGATGCATTGTTCGCATTTTGTAAACACCAATCATTTTTCCGCCCTTACCTATACGTTGCATTTTAAACAAAGGATGAAAAGATGGTTTTGCGTAATCTGATGGCAAGGATGTTTTCATACCAACATAATACATCATGCCGCCAACTTCCTTAAATTCAATAATTTCAAAACCACAATAAACCAAGCGACCTAAGACTTCAGCCCTGGAATATAGATGGTACCTTTGTCCGGTTACGAAATTATATATTTTATCGAATGGACTAACCTTTGGCGCTACTCTGTTAAATACAAAATCAAGAAAGTAAAGAAAACGTCCTAAACTCTTTCCATAAGATTTATGAAATCTCGCTTTACGTAAAACGTTTGTTTCTACTTTTCCTATATAAATACCGGCATCGGGTAATAACCTGTTTACTGCTTTATAGTAATTATTTAGATTATGTATCTTATTAACCTGCTTAAAGTTTACAATAGCACGAAGATTATCAAAGTCAACAGATTCAACATACGATTTTGATTCTGTACTTAATAAAATACTTTTGCTGTACTTTTGTAAGTTCAAATGAGAATTAATCCAATCAAATACTTCCTGATCAGACTCGCCTAATACCGCTTTTTGTAAATCATTAGGCTCAATAATACCTTTTGAATATACTTTTGGAGAATTCTGTCTGTCTCTCAAATACCTTTTTTCTCCTAACTCATCTAAATATGTAATGTAGTTCTTCATAAGGTCGAAATATTGTTTTTAATATTCTGAATCAAATGTACGGGAATAATACAGAGAGGGCAATGTAAACTTTATTACCTGTCGGTATTTTATGACGAGTAGATAAAAAAACAGGACGAAAGGAATTGGGTATTTATACTCAGATCTTCTTTTAAATTAGCAAATATTTCAATATAAATCTTAAGTACCTATATTACTGCCATTTAAATATTTATTACAATAATTTTAGAGATCTTAAAAGATAGAACCAAAACCATCATTTTTTGTTGAATTTCTCTTTTTTTAGGATGAACAATATAGAAGTAAAATTTATTAATGCATAGTTTTACATAAGCAAAAATCTATATGGAAAATTAAATATGCTTAAATCATACAAAAAGGTGCTTTTCAGCCTTGCTTTACTTGTTCTTTTAATAAATATTATAGACAATAATAATATCATTAAGCTATTTTCTATTGAACAAAAACTAAATAAGGCCGATGTTTTAATTATTGAAGGTTGGCTGAATCAATACAACAACAACGCTATTTTAAATATCATCAAACAGCATAATTATAAAGCAATTCTTATAGTTGGAAGAACAAGCTTAGAAAAGAATATTTTCCTGTTTATGAATGGCGATATCATAATAAAGAACTTTGAAAACATAAATTTCACAACAAAAAATAATTTTGTTTTGCATTTGGGCGGATCGAAATCTAAACACGCTTTTACTTTTACTGAAATTTATAAAAACGACAGTCTGGTTACTGCTCAGACTATCAAACGAAATACAGAGGTGGTATTTAATTCAAACTGGTCTTCATCTGACTCGTTGGTGATAAAATTCACAAATGATGCAAGAGATAAATATTCCGACAGAAACCTGGTTCTGAAAAACTGCTTTGTTAATGAAAACAGAATTGAGCTTTTAAGCGATAAAAACTTTGTAAGCTATTGGCACTCTTATCAGAATACTGATTACGAAACTAATTCAGAACTTATTAAAAACTATTTAGTTCGTAGCCAGATTACAAATATTGAAATATTACCAACCTCAAGAAAAGGAATCTCAAAAACCTATAACTCAGCTTATGAGGCAATAACCCGGATAAAAAATCAAGGCTACACTTCTGCAAACATTGTTACTGCTGATTATCACTCGCGCAGAACTTTTCTATCCTATAAAAAAGCTGATAAGAACTTCGATATGGGTGTTATTGCATTGAATGAACAATCCCATAAAGGGAGAATCAGATCTAAACTAAGAATTGTAAAAGAATTATTTGGCAGTATGTTCATTAAGATCGTTCCAAAGGCCATTTTGGAAAGTCATTATTAAAAAGCATAATTTGATTCCTGAAAATAGCTATCTTAGTTGAAGGACTTACACTACAATTTATGGGTATCAAACTAAAATGCTTAATTCTATTATTAATTTGTTATAATAGTATTTGTTGTTTTTCACAAGCCGACACCCTTCACCTGAATCTCAATAATCCTTTTCCTAACTACTCAACTCTATTCCAATCCGACACAATACTTAATATCACGCTTAAATTTAACATTAAGGAATTTCAGAAGGAAAAACTTTCCGGCGATTATGTCCCTGCTGAACTAATTATGGATTCGGGAGAGGAAAATGTAATTAAAAAGGATATTAAGATTAAAGCCCGTGGAATCTACCGCCTTAATATGTGTAGTTTTCCTCCGCTATGGATTCAGGTTCAGAAAATTAAAAAAACCGATTCAACTAATAAGAGCATTAAAAAAGTAAAACTTGTTACCCATTGTAATCCATCCTCAACTTATGACGATTATATTCTCAGAGAATATCTGGCTTATAAAATCTTCAATATAATATCGCCTTATAGTTACAGGGTCAGGTTGCTCAATATAACATACATTGATACCGGAAGAAAAAACAAAACAATTACTCGTTACGGATATTTTATTGAACCAACCGAAGATATGGCCGGAAGATTGAATGCAATGGAAATTAAACTCGATGCTGTGGGTTTTTTTGCAACAGACGAACGACAAACCGACTTGGTTTCAATGTGGGCTTATATGATGGGAAATACCGATTGGTCAGTTACCGGAAGACATAATATCAAGCTTCTTAAAACGAACACAACCGAATCTCATAAATTGATTCCGGTACCATACGATTTTGATTTTACAGGATTCGTTAATACATCGTATGCCGTTCCAAAGGAAGGTTCGGGTCTGGAAAATGTACGTCAAAGACTCTATACCGGACCCTGCAGAAAACTTATTGAATACAATATCGCTGCTCAACACTTATTACTTAAGAAAAAAGAGATCTACTCACTTATTAATGATTTTGAATATTTAGAGGAACATAGTAAAAAAGAACTGATAGATTACCTCGAGCAATTTTATATTAATATTCAAAAACCAAATTTCATTAAGTATCATTTAGATATTGATTGCATTGAGGTGAAATAGTTCATTATTGACGTCATCCCTTTTCATTCTTTCCGTCATCCCTGTGAAGACAGGGATCGGTTATTTGGTATTATTTGATCGGATACCTGCCTGCGCAGGTATGACGGTATTATTTAAACGCTGGCATGATGGGTTATTCTTGTTTACGTCATCCCTGTGAAGACAGGGATCGGTTGTTTGGTATAATTTGAGCGGATTAACTCCGTTGAGCCCTTCGGGGTTCCTGCCTGCGCAGGCATGATGGTATTATTTAAACGCGGGTATGACGATAATAAACAACTGGAATATTTGTTTGAAATTTGTATCTGTATTCTCTAAATTGCAATATGGAAAGAGGCGGGTATGTGTACATAGTATCAAACAAAAAACGAAACGTATTGTATATTGGTGTCACAAGCAACCTGGTAAACCGGATATCAGAACATGAAAATGGTAAAGGTGGATATTTCACAAAAAGATATGGATGCGTTGATTTAATATATTTCGAAGGATTTACCTCAATCGAAGAAGCGATAATCAGAGAGAAACAAATGAAAAAGTGGAAAAGAACCTGGAAAGAAAGATTAATAAAGGAAATGAATCCGGATATGAGAAGGCTGAATGATAAGATTGAGGATTATAGGTGATAATTTCTCTCTTATACGGCATTCCTGCATAGGTAGGAATCGACTGAATCCTATGATCGGATGCCTGTCTTCACAGGCATGACGATTGTGTTCTTCTTTTCGTCATTCCTGCGAAGGCAGGAATCGGTTATTGAGCATACTTTGATCGGATACCTCCCTATGCAGGTAAGACGGTTATAAAGAGCACAGTCATGACGGTAAGTTGTTTTTTACGTCATCCCTGCGGAGGCAGGAATCGGTTTCTTGCTTTACGATGAACGGATACCTGCCTGTGCAGGTATGACGGTTATAAAGTGCGCAGACATGATGTTAAAATGAACATATAGTTAATATAAACATGAAAATCCTCCACCTAACCGATATACACGGCAGCTTAAAACACCTCGATAAAATAGGGAAAGAAAAACCTTTCGACCTGATACTATTATCTGGTGACAATACTCATTTTGGTAGATTTGAGGAAACAAAGACTGTCATTGAAGCACTTGAAACCCTTCAACCCAAAATTTTTGCAGTCTCCGGAAATTGCGATTACCCCGAATCAATAGAATTTCTAAGAGAAAAAGGAATTTTAATTGAAAATGAAATAACATTAGTTAACAACATCCAAATCATTGGACTTGGAGGTTCTCTCCCCTGCCCTGGCAGCACTCCAAACGAATATTCCGAAGATTTTTATCAATATCAACTTGATACACTAATCAAAAATATTGATAAACAAAAACCTATTATTCTTGTATCTCACCAGCCGCCCTATAAAACCAAAAACGACAAAATACTTCCCGGACTTCACGCAGGAAGTAAATCAATCAGAAAATTCATTGAAAAAATTCAGCCTGTGGCTTGTTTAACCGGACATATTCACGAAGGTAAAGGAATTGATTTTATCGGCGAATGCCCTGTTATTAATCCCGGACCGTTCAGAAATGGTCATTTTGCACTAATTAACATAATCGGCGAACATGACCCCGAAATAAGCTTATTCTAATCACCGGGAATTTATCGGAACTCACCTTACTGCTTTCTTGCTTTGTCTATTTAAGCTTTTCTGTTCTTGGTTGACAGTATACATTTGATTCAAAATTCAGCCAATTATGGTAACACTGTCAATAATATTAATCATTCTCCTGCTTTTCATAGCCGGAATTCTTTTTATCCCTATGAGGCTGGTTATTAACACAAATAAAAAAGAATACTTTTTGTCTCTGCCGGGGTATTTCAGGGCTGACTTAATATTTGCCGGGAGTCTTGTTCCCAGGTTAAAATTCAGGGTTTTCTTTTTCACATTTAAAATTGAACCAGGTAATCATAAAAAAAAAGCAATTGATGAGAAGCCAATAAATAAAACCAAGAAACAAGCTATTAAAAACCCTTTCAGACTAATGAAAAAAATTATGAGAAACATAAATATAAAGAAACTTCATGCTGACATAGATACCGGAGATTTTCCTTTGAATGCACAATTAATTCCGGTTACACAGACTATAAACGGTAAAAATATCAATGTAAACATAAACTTTGAAAACAGAAATAATCTTGAATTCAAGGCTGTAACACGAATTTTTAATATCCTTTGGGTAAGTATAAAACACATATTGTTTAATAAATAAATTTAGAAATCATGGAAACAAATTTTGAAAACATTTTCGACAAAGTATCTCAAAACATTAAAGATTTAGTAAAAACCGAAACTGTTGTAGGTGATGAATTTACAATGGGCGACTACACCTGCAAACCAGTTATGAAAGTTGGTCTTGGTTTCGGAACTGGCAACGGCACAGGTACCGATCCAAAATCGAAAGCCAATGGCACTGGTGGCGCAGCAGGTGCTGGCATAGGCATGGCTCCCATCGGTTTCTTAATTTCAAACGGCAAAGAAATCTCCTTTATTCCGGCCAACAATAAAAACGGACTTTCAGCAATAATTGAAAAGGTGCCGGATATTGTTGATAAGTTTATGGAAATGAAGAAAGAAAAAGAAAGTAAGGAAGAAACAAAAGACTCAAAAAAAGAGGATAAGAAAAGTTAATTATTCAGGTTTAGATAGTTTTGTAAAAAAGCCGGTTATCACATTTTGTGGTGCCGGCTTTTGTTATTTTATTCCATACTTTTAGGAGAAGCGCTGCGACTTCAGGCGATCTCCACAGTAAATGAACGTCATCCTCGTGCGAGGAACGAGTTTCGCAAGCTTTCGGAACGGGATCTTCAAACCAACGCACACCGTCATCTTCGGGCGAACGCAGTGATACACGGAGATCTCCGAACTCCAGGTCAGTATTATTGTTATGCGTATGTGAGAGATTACCTACGGTGAAGGCTTCGCCGTTCCCGCCTTCGCGGGAATGACAATTTAATACTAAAATCCCATATCCATTTCTTCACCTCCGCCTCCTTCATCCATACCTCCATGATCGCTTTGTCCGTTTCTCTTTCTATCGTTGTTTTGGTTCAATTTAAAGTTAACCGATAAAACAAACTGAGGACTCTTGCGATACCGTTCACTATAAACTGTATAATCGCTTGTAATGGAAGTTTCTTTTTGTTTCCTGGTTCCAAACATATCATCAACCCGCAATGTAACAGTAAGCTTACGATCCATAAAGTCCTGCCGAACAGCTGTCGATAACCAGTACATAGCTTCGTCCTGATCATCAATTTCATTCTCTGCCCCCCGGTAATAAGCCATTAACTGAATACGCGATTTTGATGACAACATGATATTGGTAAACAACCGTGCATCGAAAGTTGAACTCTTTACCAGTGTGTCTTTGTATTCATAATTGTATTCGGTTTTGAATTCATTTTCTCCGGTAAGAGCATTAAAGTTTGCAACTGAATCTAAATTCAGATATTGGTATTTTCCATCAAGCACATAATAATAAGCCGTAATAGTTGGATTAAACGAAAGCCATTTGTTTACTTTTATTTGTCCCCCCAATTCGCCGCCATATCGTTTATCGCTTCCAAGGTTTGTCATAGTATGTACAATGGTATCGCCTCTGAATTGCTTGATACGTTCCATTTTGTTTTCTGTGTTGTTGTAAAAGGTTTCGACAGAAACAAAAGATGGCCCCCAACTTTTCTGATAGTTCATTTCATAAGCCGAAGCATATTCCGGTTCTAATTCGGGATTTGGTAAAAACTGAGTGTAACCGTCTGATAATCTTGGAAATGGATTTAAATGCCAATCGCGCGGACGGTTAATTCTTTTACTGTATGTGGCTTGAAGTGTATTTTCCTTGCCTAAATTCTTTGAAATGGCAAAGGATGGATAATATCCCCATTTATTGTAATTAAAATCGTAGTCGTCCTTGACAGTATTCAACTGCCTGTCGGTATGTTCAACTCTTAAACCAGCGCTTAGGTTAAAGCTTTTTACTTCACCCTTTACCAATGCCCAACCGGCATTTATTGTTCTAGAAAAAGAAGATTCATCGGCATAATCCTGCATCCAGTCATCGCTGTTGGTAAAGTGAGAAAACTGATTATACTTCTGATTATCATTATCATTTCGAAGTGTGTAGCCGGTTTCAAAAATAATTTTATCCGTTATTGGCCGCTGATAATCAACTTCGAGGCGAAATTCGCTCAGGGATTCAGTAACATCAGATTTTTCATTTGAATAATTTGTGTCGGCCGGATCAAATTCCCAATCCAAGATAGTTCTGCCTGTTTCAATCACATCGTTACTCGTTCCGCTTGAAGGCTGATATGTGGCATCAATTGTCAGGTAATGTTTTTGATTGTCATTAAAAACATGCCTGTCTCCAATATTAAACTGAAGCCCATTATGGGTATGATCAGAACTACTAAAACTTATATTGTTAATTTGGGAATTATCGTAATAACTCGAAATTTCAGAATTTGAACCTCGTCCAAAAGCAAATGTATTATAACTTGTTCCAACTGTCAGCACATTGCCTTTGAAAAGTTCATAATCAAAACCCAGTTTAAATGACGAACCACCGTGTTTCATGTTACCTGTTGCATTATTCAACCTGCGAATAAGGGTATCTAAACCTGTTCCGGTCTGTACATCTTCATTCATAAGCTGGTCAGAGGTTCTGTGCATTTCACCCTGGTAATTTCTGTAATTTATACCTCCTGTAACCGTCATCTTATTTTTACGGTAAGAATAGTTCACAGCAGCAGAATACATAGGACTTGTACCGGCACTTAAATTAGTAACGAGTGAATGACCTTTTAATTTGCCTTTTTTCGATATAATATTTATTATACCTGTAGTACCATCGGGATCATATTTTACCGATGGGTTTGTAATAATTTCAATTTTATCTATTGCGCTGGCCGGAACCTGGTTAAGTGCATCTGTACCGGTTATCAGGCTAGGCCGGCCATCAATTAAAACGGTAAAATTGGAACTTCCGCGCAGGGTTACATTTCCTTCCATATCGGTTTGAATAGATGGAACATTTTCCAGTGCTTCGACAGCCGTACCTCCCTGCGCAGCGGGATTTCCGCTTACATCAACAACTTTTTTATCCAACTGATAACTAATAAAAGGTTTTTCCGCAACAACTTCAACCTCTTTAATTCCAACCCGCGCTGGGTTCAATTTTATCTCACCGGCATCGTAGGTCTCACTTCCGGGCCTTAATAGTACATTATCAATTATTTGTTTTTCGTACCCGATAAAATCAACAGTTATATAATACTTCCCTGGAGACTTCATGATAATTTCAAATGAACCGTCGGATTGTGATATAGTACCTGTTACCATAGATGAATCTCTGGCACTGTATACAACAACATTAACATACTCCATAATCTGTCCGGTTTCGCTTTCTGAAACTTTACCTTTTATAGAAAATTTTTCTGTTGTTGGAATTGGCGCCTGGGCCTGCACAACAACCGGAAATATCAGAAACAACAACAAAAAATTTACAAATCTCATCTTACTATTAATTATTATTTTTTACATAAAAAAAGCTTGTCCAAAATGCTATTAACTGTCATTCAGAACTTATAACAAGATCTGTTAAATGACTGTTTAGTAACAAAAGATTCCATAATAATTCCGATTACTATCGGAATGGAATAACACCTTTGAGGACATTTTGGACAACCTCAACAGTTCTTTTGACACAACTGTATAACAAAACTTGCGATGGTTTGATTTTTTTTAGCAAAATTTTAACATTTAACTGTGCTTTAAATACGGTTGAGGTTTAGCTTAAAAACCTTAGTCTTTTGGAGGGAAATTGTAAATACTGAATCTCATAATTCTTCATTATTTCAAGTCATAATAATCTTTCTTAAGCTTTATAATTTTATCGCATTTTTCGTATAACTCATCCTGCTTGCAACGTTCGAATAAAAAATCGATATATTCTTTATTAATTAGCAATGGATTGTTTTCATCGATAGGCAGACTACCAGAAATAGTCTGTTCAATCCAATCTGAAATACACTCTTCAGAATTATTTATGCTTTGCAAATGATTTTCACTATTATTTGAGTTTTCAGATTCTTTAAACGTAAATCCACCAACGAAATACTGATTATGAGCTGTTAGAAGGTTGTTAAATAAACTCAGCAATTGATTATTTTCTGACGTCAATTTTGAAATATCTGAATTTATCCGGTTAATGCTGGTTTGGTTTGAATTAGCAGTTGTTTTCTTCGAACGCATACCATTTAACTCATTTATCTCTGAATTTATGGCGTCCACATTTTTTTTAACCTTCGACTTCAGGTAATTCAGAAGTTCCCAAACGGTCATCTTTTTGTAGATATCCATGGCTATTCCATTTTGAAAGTTGAAACGATAAAATGACACTCGTAACAAATGTACAAATGAGCCCCCTCATAATCAAATAATTCGCCAATTCTTTATAAGCATAAGTCAAAATGGGTATTTACGCCTATTTATTTTGAAGTACCTGGTATAGAGAAATGTATTCTAACTTCTATTTGGTATAAAAAGTAAAGGAATTACTTCTTGCCGAATAATTTAGAAGACATTCCAAAAAGTTTGAATAAGATTTTTTCGGTATCGGAACCCTGAGCATTACGGTGCTCATTTCTCGATTGCAATTCTTTAATTAATTGACATTCCTCATAGCGTTCGAGAGTCAGCAGCTCTTTATAAACCGCATCAATAATTTCCTTTTTACATAAACACGGATTGCCCTCCTTTAACTCAAGCTTTCCTTCTTTTGCCTTTTTTACACAAAGTTCAATGCTTACTTCTTCTTTAGGCTCGGGCTTTGCATCAGCAGGAGTATTCAAATCATCACTCGAAATCCATCCATATTGATCGTTGATTTTTAAAATCTTGGAATGAAGTTCAAGCAGGATAATATTTTCTTCACTCAGTTGCTTATTTTTACTTCTGACCTCATCCATAATTTGTTTTAACTTTTCGTGGTTGTCAGAATTACTGTTTGTATAGTTCTGCAATGCATCATTATTCTTTTTAATAATCGACACATTGTATTTTGCTTTTTCCTGAACAAATTCGAGGAACTCTTTTATTGTTGTTTTTGCTAACCCGTTCATATCGCACTCATTTAATTACTATCAAAATAAAAACTTATATCAATTTTTACTTGGTTTGACAGTAAATTGTTAGGGGTTCGGCCTTATGTTTGATAAAGATATGAAAGTCATGTATGAACAAATAAAAACCACAGGCGACATACCGACAAGACTTAAAAATTTATACGCAATTCTGCCTGCGTAGTCACCTGTAAACCCCGACAAATAAAGTGTTTTCTGATACTTAATGCAGCTTTCCCTGTATAGGTTAACCTTGTTTTTTGCCATTTGTTGATATTAAAAATTCCAAACTATAGTTATCTGTTTTATTTTTATACACATAATTAAAGCCTTTGATTTCTTAGAAAAGAAGATATAGCATATTTAAATATTTTGTAACTTCTTACCTAATCTGTTTTTATAAAACGTACAAATTCAGATATTTATGGATTATTACCTGGAAAGAATTAAAACCGAACTCACCAGAATTATGAACTTCTGGATGAATCATCTTATATCTGAAACTCAAAGTTCTGTTTATCCTGAAATTGATATAAACAACAGCCCGAATACTAAGGCTGATATGGGTTGTTTGTTTTTAGGCCGGGTAATGTATGGAGCAAGTGCGGCCTGCAGATTTCTCAACACAAACGAATATAAAATACTTGCAGATCTGGCCTTTAAAACGCTTTACGAACAGTTTAAAAACCCGGCCGGTGGTTTTTATTGGTCAAAAAACATGCATGGAGAGGTTATACACGACAGCGACAATGTAAATATGGGGCAGGCTACGGTTTTATATGGCCTTGCTGAATACGCTCACCTAACAAAAAATCCTGTAGTTGAAGCAGAACTTAAAAAATTGTCGCAATTTATTAACCTTACATTACACGACAATAATAATGGTGGATTTCTGGATGGATACGACAGGGACTGGAAGCAGGAGAAAAACTTTACCAAAGCGCTTGCAACACATATACATGTTTTAGAGGCTCTTGTTAAAAAGTATGAATTTACCGGAAATGAAACCCTCATAATTCAGATTAATGAACTTGTAGATATTATTGTTGAAAGGTTTATCGACAAATCAAACCTGGAATGTTACCACCGCTTAAGTCCCGGTTGGGATAAACTGAAAAACGAAAACTGGGCCGGACATAATGCGGAAATCTCGTGGATTTTATACCATTCAATAGCTGTAATAAAATACAAAGAGCAAAAAAAAGCAATTGGCGAATTAGCCGTCAGAATGACTCAAAAGGTACTTGATGTAGCCTTTGATAAACAATATGGAGGGGTATTTAATGTAATTTCAGATAATCAGGCTGCTTTCACAACAAAAGACTGGTGGCCCCAGGCCGAAACAGCAATTGCCTGTTTAAATGCGTACGAAATATCAAATGATAAAAACTTCCTGAGCTATGCCTTAAGACTAATTGAATATATCGAAAACACATTTTATTGCAGTAATGGTGAATGGTTTACCTCTGTTTCCCGTGAAGGACAACCGGTAAGTGAAATTCCAAAAATTCACTTCTGGAAATCGATGTATCATAATGTCAGGTATTGTATCGAGATACATAATCGTATCAGCTTACTTTCTAAAAAGCCCTAAGCTCCTTTCGATATGAATTTTAAATTTTATTAAATTTCAAGTCATGTTGTTTTAAGCAGATGTACTATCTTGCTTCAAATTTCATCCAAATCAAAACCCTATATGCCTTTTAAATATCAATTAACATTATTACTCACCCTGATTTTTTCGATAAGGCTATATTCCCAGAATATCACAACCGATACAATATTTATTGATTTTACACCGGATTCCCTTATCCCTGTAAATTTCTGTTTTAAGAATATTACAGACAACAGAAAAATCAACGAGAAGGCTTTGGGCTACTCCCAGAAGAAGAAATATATACTTATCCCTGTTGAACAGGCAATTTGTCTTAACAAACCTCTAAATAAGAGCTTACTAACCAAGTCGGGTACAAGTTGCAAAAACGAACTAAACCTGGAAATCGACCAGTTTCATATTGAACATTACGATGGTTTTCTGCTTAAGCAACACATTCTGATTGCCAATTTTCCCGTATATAAATGCTCAACCGACAGTTCACAGTTTCTTGGTACTCTTGCCTACAATTTCGAACACCAGCCGAGAAATAAAAAAGCTTCTCAAACTGCAGTTTACGAAGAATTATTACCCCTATGGCACCAACAGTTTAAGCTTGATATGCTTCAGGTATCCACCTTTGCTCAGACAGGAAATGATAAACCTGAAAATCTGTTAACGCAAGAATTTAAACGGCCAAAATATTTTAACATTATCACAAGCGGAGTAATAAGTATCGACTTCTGGCAACTTGACGGAGAAATATATTTCTCCAGACCCGAGACAAATTCAACACACTGGTTTTTAAGTAAAATGGTCAGGTATCAGAGCGCAAGTGATTTTGAACTATTTGCAATGGGCAGAAAAGCCGAACACTATTATAAAAGATTTAATGAAAACTGGAATTTTGATATCAATTCAAACTTTTTAATAGGTTTTGTGAAATGGAGGAATCCTGATGAGATAAAACTATATCAATTATTACAATTGTCTCTTTCATCGTATCAGAACATCGTTTATGAACCTCTTAACAGAAATGGCTTAATATTTAAGTTTGGAGTATTTGAGAACATGTATTATATGGTGGAATATCCACTAGGATTTCAACTTGGACTAAGTTTAAGTTGTGGATATAAATTTTAAATAAATGGGAAAGATTTTAAAAATATCGGCCTTACAAATTTTAATACTCGTCCCGGGCATTCTAATAGCACAAAATTACTCAGTTTCTGGGTACATTACCGATAAAGACTCCAGAGAAACCCTTATTGGTGCTACTGTTCAAATCGAAAAAGAAAATAAAGCTGTGGTAGCCGATAAATATGGTTATTTTATCATTACCGGCCTTAAAAGCGGTAATTACACTCTTTCCATATCTCACATTGGTTATACAACAAAACAAATAGATATAAATATCGAAAAAAAAGGGTATGTACTTCCCGAAACTAAACTGGAACAAGCACCCTTTAGCCTCGACCAGGTAACCATTGTGTCGGTTAAACCCGATATGGTTGGCGATCCCAGCATTGAAACAAGCCATATCTCGCTAACTCCGCAAATGATCCAATCAATTCCAACAGCAGGGAAAGATGTTTTTGCCGCCATCAAATACCTTCCCGGAATTGAACGAACAGAGCCCTATTCTCCTTTATACTCGGTACGCGGAGGTGACCCCGGCGAAAATGGTGTTTTACTCGATGGAGTTATGATTTACAATCCATACCACGCAAGCATTAATTCAGGAATTTTCAATACACAAACCATTAAGAATGTCGACTTGCTGGTGGGTGGATATGGCGCAGAATTCGGTGGCAGAAACTCATCCTTCATGTACATTAGCACAAAAGACGGAAATGTAAATGAATTGCATGGAGAAATAGAGCCAAGTTCCTATTTCAGTAAGGCATTTCTTGAATTTCCGGCAGGAAAAAACGCCTCCATGACTATTGCCGGAAGATATCTATACGATATACCCTACAACTTTATGTTTAGCAATGAAAATTATTTCTACGATATCAATCTTTCGTACACCAACAGAATAAACGACCGCAACCGATTAACTTTCAAATATTTCGAATCAAAAGATTATATGGGGTATAATTTTAATACCTTCTTTAAGTATATTGGCAATACTTTCGATGAAATAGATTTTTACGACAACTTTATTTTAAAACAAAGAATAAACTGGGTAAACAGGGCATCTACTATTATTCATAAACTGGTTGTATCTCCACGCTTGTATATCAGAACACAGGCATATTATTCATTTCATAATTCAAGCAGTTCTTCAAGTCTGGATTTTAAGCTCGAATTTTCCGAAGAAAATAAGGATACCATTAGAATGAACTGGTCTTCGAGTAACAGTCTCCAAAGTAAAATTGCAGATGCCGGAATTAAGTCAAGTGTTAACCTTAAGATTAGCAACTTCAATAGTCTTCAGCTGGGTGTTGAGTATAATTACTACGAATTTGTAAATCGCATCAACCTGAATGAAGTAAACAATGGAGATTTTCATCAGTATCCTGATTTAATTGCCGCCTATGCCGAAGATAAATTTACTAGCCGGTATTTCAGTATCCGTCCCGGACTTAGAATAACAAACTACCAACAAACGGGCTGGCAATATGAACCCCGAATCAATCTAAATATAAATCTTCCCGGAAAAATAAAATTTAAAGCAGCATACGGAAATTACCTGCAGTACATTATCAGCATGAATACTGCTGAACTTGAAATGAACCAGATAGTTGATTACTATTATCCGCTAAAAAACCTTGAACCTACAAAAGCTACCCATTACATTATTGGTTTTGAGAAGAGAATTACAAATACGCTGTTGTTAAGTCTTGACTCGTACTATAAAGATATGCCTAATGTGTATGCCTTTGATATGAATAACCTGGTTGGATTCTCAAATAAGCTTAAAGAAGGAACCGGTTATGCCTATGGACTGGAACTGACAATTGAGGGAAAATACAGGAATATCTCGGGGTGGGCTTCCTATACCTATTCAGCAGCCAAAAGGCAATATAATAATTCGTTAATAAACAACGGAGAAGAATATGTGTTTGAATATAACAGACCCCATGCAATTAAAGCTGTGGGCAGCGTTCAACTAACAACAGATTTTGCTCTCAATGGCTCCTTTGTATTTTTGTCTGGCTCAAAAAGAAGTATCGAAACCACCATGGAAAGCTATTTCTATTATAATCCGGCATCGAATGAAACATCGTACTTCCCCATGTGGACAACCGACAAAAAGAATAATGCCCGCATGCCCCCCATAATCTCTCTCGATTTAGGTATAAAAAGAAGGTTAACAAGTGGCTTCGGTAAAGATTTGGCAAACTTTCTTCGTGCCGATGAATCATTTGTCAGCATTTCTATTCGCAATATTCTCTTTTTATACCGGAATATTGATATGTATATTCCAACCAGTGGTATTCCAAGATTTGAGAACAAGTATTTGCCATTTGGCTCAAACTATTATCCACAAGTAGGTTTTAGTTATACTTTAAAGTTTTAATGTCCTATGAGATCCAGATTCTGCATATTATCTCTGCTTTTTCTCCTCACCTTAACTTCGTGCAATAAAATGGTAGACTTTTACCTGGGTGTGCCCTATCAGCCAAAATTTGATGAAGACAGCTTTGTTCCGGGACTAAATATTTTTGGTGTGATTAGAACAGATTCAACCATGGCTTATAACAACTCCTTTGTCGAAGTTCAGAAAGTTGTCCCTGCTAACGATTTTGAGGATAGCATATTTGTAGATACCATTGAGATTATTGTTGAACTTTTTCACTCGCCTTTTGAATCTGAATCTTACGGTTTTTACCTTACAAATTCCGAGAATATATTCTCACAGACAAACTACAGGCCTTCGGGCAATTTCAGGCCTAATGCAGGAGATGTACTTAACATAGAATGTTACCACCCCGATTTACCTGTATTAACTGCTCAAACCATTGTTCCTAACCATGCTCAGCTGATTCCGGGTTCTCTTAAAGAAACCGATAAGCAAATATTTTTCGAACTGGCTTCAGATTCAAGTATCTATATGTTCGATATTTACAGCTATTCTTCCGGCATAACAACCGGTATAGTAAGGCTTCCAACCTCAAAAAATCAAAATACTTCTATTGAAATTCAGAACCATTTTGCAATTGATTCTGTTGTAATTTATAGTTACGATTATCACCTGGCCAATTATTACTTAAGTTCGAATACTTCGTTGAACTTTAATAAGTACAAAGTTTCATTCAGCGAAGTTGAAGGTGGCTATGGGGTATTTGGAGCATTAAACAGGGCTGTTCTAAATTTGAACTAAGAATTAATTGAATGCCTAAGATTGTTGTTGGTATTAGTGGTGGAGTCGACAGCGCTGTTACAGCCAGCCTGCTTAAAGCTGAAGGTTATGAAGTTGTTGGCGTTCATATTGTTACCACTACAATTAATTCGGAGGAAGTAGAGAGACTTAACTTCATTGCAGACAAAACAGGTATTCCAATTGAAATTATTCATGCAGAGAAAGAGTTCAACGACTCTGTAATAGCCTATTTTGTGCACGAGCATCTTGCAGGTCTTTCTCCCAGTCCTTGTGCTTTTTGCAATCCGGAATTTAAGTGGAAAATCCTGAAAGATCAGGCAAAAAAACTGGGAGCAGTGATGATAGCTACCGGTCATTACATACAAAAAACCAAATGGAAAGAAAAATGGTTTCTTAAAGCCGGTAATGATGACAAAAAAGACCAATCGTACTTTTTGTGGGGGCTTGATCAGGAAATTATAGAGATGATTCATTCGCCACTTGGGAAAATAACCAAGGAACATACCCGCAAAATAGCAAAAGAGTTGGGACTAATCAATCTGCTTACACAAAAGGAAAGTATGGGACTGTGTTTTGCTAATAAATTATCATACAATGAACTTTTAAAAAAGTTTATTCCTGAATGCCTGAATATCTCTACAGGTAAGGTAATGGACATACAAGGAAACCTGATAGGCAGACATAAGGGCTACATTTATTACACTGTTGGACAGAAAAAAAATATCGAATTTTTTGACGGAATTGAAAGGTATGTATTATCTGTGAATCCTGCTGAAAACAAACTTGTTGCAGGACCTAAAGAATTGCTGTGGCACAGTAGTTTTGAGATTGACAGATTCAAGTTCGTTGATAAAGAATTTGCCCTTTCCAACACAGAAATAAAAACCAAAATCAGGGGTTTTGGGTGGAATCCTGAAGGTTCCACAAAACTTTCACTCAAAGAAGATGGGATTATTCAGGTTGAACTGGAAAATCCGGCCTGGGCAATTGCTCCCGGACAACCAGCAGTTTTCTACTATAATGACTTACTTCTTGGCGGAGGATTTATTGTAAAATGATTATAGAATTCCAGCGTTCGTATTCGTACATATGATGTACGCACTTATACATAAATTCAAAATTAAAATATAACTATAGCGCTGATTTATTTTATATTACATATTTTTGGCGCGATTCATGATAAAACAGATAAAACTTTAATCATCCAGGTAATGCTTAACCTTAAACCTAAGATTGTAAACCTAATTCTTTTGTTTTGCTTGATATTTCCAAATTATATTCTTGCTCAGCAAAAATCATACGAAACCAGACAAATAAGCTCTACCCCACCCCATATCGATGGTATTTTATCGGAAAATACCTGGAATGATATTGAATGGGAAGATAATTTCACACAGGTCTATCCATACGAACAAAAAGAACCTTCGCAACAGACAAAATTTAAAATCCTTTACGACAACGATAATTTATACGTTGCCATTAAAGCTCTTGACAGTGCTCCTGACAGCATTGAGAAAAGAATGTCAAGAAGAGATGAATTCAGTGGCGATTTAGTTGAAATAATTTTTGACAGCTATCACGACAAACTCACTGCTTTTTCATTTAGTGTAAGCGCTGCCGGTGTAAAAGGCGATGAAGCGGTAACTAACAACGGAAACTGGGATTCAAACTGGGATCCAATCTGGTACGTTAAAACCAGTATCGATAATGAAGGATGGGTTGCAGAAATGAGAATTCCCCTTACCCAACTTAGGTTCGGCAAAAACGACGAATATGTTTGGGGCTTGCAGGTTAATCGTTACATATTCAGAAAAGATGAACGTTCATCATGGAAATTTATCTCACCAACTGCATCGGGTTATGTTCATAATTTTGGCGAACTAACCGGCATTAAAAATATCATTCCAAAAAAACAAAAAGATCTTACCCCCTATGCTGTTGCTAAATACGAAAGCTACCAGAGACAAAGCAGTAATCCTTTTGCCGATGGCAGAGATTTCAGCCCATCGGTGGGTTTGGATGGAAAAATTGGTATTACCAATAATCTTACACTTGATTTTACTTTGAATCCCGATTTTGGTCAGGTTGAAGCAGATCCTTCGGAAGTAAATCTTACAACCTTTGAAACCTATTTTTCGGAGAAGCGAGCCTTTTTTATTGAAGGAAAAAATATTTTAAGTCACCAGGTATTAATGGGCGACAGTGAGCTATCCCAAGACAACTTATTTTATTCAAGGCGCATTGGGAGAAGGCCTACACAGTATCCCGATTTTGAACCCGATAGCGGAGAATACGCAAAAATTCCCGATAACACAACCATTTTAGGTGCATTTAAGCTCACGGGCAAAACACCAAAAGGCTTATCAATAGGAATTATGGAAAGCCTTACCCAGGAAGAAAATGCCAATATCGATGATGCAGGCGAACGCAGAGAACAGATTGTTGAACCCCTGACAAATTATTTTGTTGCCCGGGTAGAGAAAGATTTGAACCAATCAAACACCCAGCTTGGCGGTATGATTACCTCAACCAACAGAAATCTGTCAACAGAGAGTCTTAGGGGCAATATGATAAATGATGCCTATACAGGAGGAATAAACTTCAGGCACCACTGGAAGGATAAAACATATTATGTTGATTTTAATGCAGTATTCAGCCAGGTTAACGGTAGCAAGGAAGCTATTACCAGACTGCAAACAAGTTCGCCGCATTATTTTCAAAGACCCGATGCAAAGAATCTTAGTGTAGATTCAAATCGCACCTCTCTGGAAGGCTTTGGCGGAACTCTTGCTGCCGGGAAAAACGGAAATGGAAAGTTTAGCTTTATTACCTGGCTTACCTGGCGATCGCCGGGTTTAAACCTTAACGATGTTGGCTTCATGCGCCGTAACGACGAAATTATGGAGGTAGTGTGGGTAGGTTTCAATCAAACAGAACCTTTCTTGTTTTTCAGAAATGCAAACATTAATGTGAATCAGTGGGTAGGTTTAACCTACGATCTCGGACACAGATACCACGGCGGTAACATCAACGGGCACGTTCAGTATAAAAACTATTGGTGCACAGGCTTTGGAATCTCCCGCGATGGAAATTCAATTTCAACAGAAACCTTAAGAGGCGGGCCTGCATTAGTCTATGATGGCTATACAAATTATTGGGGCCATGTGGGTACTGACACACGCAAAAAAGTACGTTTTGTTGCCATGTACAGCGGAGGCTGGAGAGATTACAGAACTGCTAAAAGCAGAAATTATGCACTCAGTGCAGAACTACAGATTTCGGATGCCTTCAGGCTCTCGATGGAACCATCGTACAGTACAAACTACGACGAAATAGCATATGTTGGAACAGTGGATATAGATTCTATTGATTCTGAGCGATATATCAGGGGTACTTTAAATCAGAAAACTACTGCTATGACTTTTAGATTCACTTATAACTTAAGTCCCGATTTTACTATACAGTTTTACGCCATGCCCTTTATCTCAGCAGGCAAATACGATGATTTTAAATACATCTCAAATCCCAAAGCAGAAGAGTACAAAGACAGGTATATTAGCTATGGCGATGAATTCGTGCGCAATGAAATAACAGAAGATGAAAACCTGTACTTTGCTGATGAGGATAAGGATGAAAATGATGATTATTCGTTTGGTAATCCCAATTTTAATGTGATGGACTTTAATTCAAACTTTGTCTTGCGTTGGGAATACCAACCCGGATCTTCGCTTTACCTTGTATGGTCGCAAAACAGAAACAAACACAAAAATATTGGAACATATTCATTTACAGACGATTCGGGAGATTTAATCCGAAAGACATACCCATACGATGTATTCCTGATAAAATTCTCTTACAGATTCGGTTTATAGGAGTCAACAAACCCTGGGAATCAAGAAAATGAAATTAGTTATTTCCTTCATTACGAGTCCCGAGACTTCGGGACGAAGCAATCCGTAGTTATTATAATAACAGATTGCTTCGTCCTTTGACCTCTTAATGACTATCTTTAATATCTCTTGAGAAACTCTTTAAATCTATTCAGAAACAGCAAGCTTCTTTTTTCGCGATCTGATAATTGACCACACAAGCAAAGCTGCTGCTCCAACAAGCAATGGTATCGCAACAATAGGCCTGTAAGCAATCCAGGCTAAAGCCATGGTCACTAAACCAATTATTAATCCCAGTATAAACGACAGGAATCCGGTACCAGCTCTCACAATCCTTCCGAAGAAAGGCACCACATCAGACAATACTGCTATAGGCCTGAATATAAAATTAAATCCTGCTATAAGCAATACCAGTCCGAGTAACCGCAACAAATAGCCAGTAATCTTGTTCGATTTCTTTGCCTTTGTAAACATCTCATCTGCAGTAAGATTACCTACATATAACATCGAAATATCCTTGCCATTTGAAACGGTAAAGGAACTAATTGTACTAGCAGTCTGTTTACCAACCGCACTAACAACCTTGGGACTGACAATCGAAAAATTGATTCTCACATCACCAATTTCGGGGCTGGCTTCCGAGCCCTTTCCAATAAATATTCTGTTACCTTCCAGTTTGGCATCTGGTATATTTGAAACGTTCAGAGAACTTATATCCAGGGGTTCATACCCCGAAATACTGGAAATGAGATTAGTGCTTAGTTTGTATTTGCCAATAAAGACATCGGCAGCTGAAACCATATCATCGTCATAAGGCATAGCTGATGGATTAGTATGTCCTTCGGGTTTTTTAAAATCGGAAGAATTACTTAACGAACCGCTCCACTCCTTTTTATAGGTATAGGTTGTTGAAGTTTCTTCAGCCCCGCCGACTTTCTTTTCTGATTTCGATTCAGAATCTTCAACCCACTGATACATTTCAACATCTCTCTTCAGGTGTATGGCATTTGCTGAAACACCAAATTTACTATCTGTAAGCGTTACGCTGGTTTCTGCCATTCCACTTATATGAATTAACAGATTTTCGTTACCGGGAAGAATTGTTGACGCATCAACACTTACAACCTGTTCTGCTCCCTCATTAAGGGCGCGTTTAGTTTTAATGGTTCTGCCTTCATTCCACGAAAGCAACCAGATGCCGCCAATGATTAGGATTAATCCAAATAAAATCCCACCAAATGCACCTTTTATCCTGCTTCCGTATGATTTACGGGTAACCTCTGTAAATGTATCACTCATATTAGGTATGTGTTGGTAATTAAATAATTTTTTTAAACTTAATAAAAAACAAATAAACTGAACCTGGTAGTTGTAAAAATCTATCAGCCAACATGTGCATCGGTAATCATATAAATTAAGCCGACGAGTAATTCAGGATATATTAATTAGAAAATATTGCTACATTTAGAATAATAATCTATAGCATAAAACAACATGATATCTCCAGCTGGCCTACCCCTGATTGGTAAAAACCACGAAGGTAAAGAGCTCTTCATTGTACCGGAAATGGCAAACCGCCATGGATTAATAGCCGGAGCTACCGGAACCGGAAAAACCGTAACCCTGCAAGTGCTTGCCGAAACTTTTAGCGATTTGGGTGTACCTGTTTTTGTAACAGATGTTAAAGGTGATCTTTCAGGAATAGCTTCACAGGCAAAATCGCACCCTAAGATTTCTGAGAGAATTGAAAAGATGCAACTTAATAATTATATTTCAAAACCTGTTCCGGTTTGCTTTTGGGATATTTTTGGAGAAAAGGGGCATCCTGTGCGTACCACCATTTCCGAAATGGGACCGGTATTGCTTGCCCGATTATTAAACCTGAATGACGTTCAGGCTGGAGTGTTAAACCTCGTATTTAAAATAGCTGACGACAACAACCTCCTTCTTCTTGATTTAAAAGATTTAAGAAAAATGCTTGAGTTTGTTGCCGGTAAAAAAGCTGAATATACCGCCAGCTATGGGACCATTTCAACGGCCAGTATCGGGGCTATTCAACGTGGCTTATTACTGCTCGAAGAACAGGGAGCCGATATGTTTTTTGGAGAACCTGCTTTTGAAATTTTCGATTTTATACAAACCGACCAGGGTAAAGGAATTGTAAATATTCTTGCTGCCGATAAATTAATGCTTTCGCCGGGCTTATACTCAACTTTTCTGCTTTGGTTACTTTCTGAACTTTTTGAGGAACTTCCCGAGTCTGGTGACCGGAATAAACCTAAACTGGTTTTCTTTTTCGATGAAGCGCACCTTTTGTTTGATGATGCCCCTAAAGCCTTGATGGATAAAATCGAGCAGGTTGTCAGACTTATTCGTTCAAAAGGGGTTGGAATTTATTTTATAAGTCAGAATCCGCTGGACATACCCGACGAAGTTCTGGGACAGCTTGGTAACCGGATACAGCATGCTCTCAGGGCATTTACTCCAAGGGATCAGAAAGCGGTAAATGCAGCGGCAGAGACCTTCAGAACAAATCCCAGGCTGAATGTTGAAGAAATTATAACTCAATTAGGTGTTGGCGAAGCACTTATCTCTTTTTTAGATGAAAAAGGAATACCTAACCCTGTTGAAAGGGCACTAATTGTTCCGCCTCAAAGCCAGATTGGACCAGTTGATGACAGCACACGCCAGGAAAAAATAAAACAGTCGCTGGTATATGGTGCATACGAAACTAAGGTTGACAGAGAATCGGCGTATGAAGTACTCAATAAAAAATTTGCACTCGAAACTGCTCAACTTGAAGAGGAAAAAATCCGGGAACAAGAAAAGAGTCAATCGAAAAAAACAACGGATAATGAATTGTTCGATGACCTGAAAAAATATGCTACGCGAAATATGTCACGACAAATCGGGAATGAACTGGGCAGGCAGCTTGTTCGCGGACTTCTGGGTAGTTTCCTCGGGACAAGTTCAAGCGGTAGCCGTAAAAGGAGACGATATTGACGATCGTTCATCCTTCGGTAAATATATAGAGGTACTTATCTAAAATAATAAATAAATTCGTTCGATTGCTTTAAGTTAATTTACGTTATCTTTGTTTAGACTAAACACAAATAAAGATAATGGCTTGTGCAAATTGTCCCGCCAGGGAGCATCTAAATATATCTCAGGGTGAATCAGACTTGTCTTGCGGAAAACTTAATACCTACGATTGGTTAAAAGATATTCCGGACACCAATGAAACTGATGGTATAGTAGAGGTTCGATTTAAAAACACACACAAAAATTTTTATCTGAATAAAAACAAGCTTCAGCTAAAACAAGGCGATTATGTTGCTGTTGAAGCAGATAAAGGGCATGATATCGGGCAGGTGGTTCTTACCGGACGATTAGCAAGAATGCAATTAGAAAGGAAAAAACCAAAGCACCCAATAGATAAAGAAATTTACCGGAAAGCAAATTTTAATGACCTTGAAAAATGGCAGATAGCAAGGTTAAAAGAAAAACCGATCATGTTAAAGGCCAGACAAATTGCAACTCAACTTAACCTGGAAATGAAAATCAGCGATGTTGAATTCCAGGGTGATGGTAGCAAAGCAATTTTCTATTATATATCAGAAGGAAGAGTAGATTTCAGAGAGCTCATTAAAAGGTATGCACGTGAATTCAGCATAAGAATAGAAATGAAGCAGATAGGTGCCCGTCAGGAAGCTGCAATCGTAGGCGGAATTGGTTCTTGTGGCAAAGAACTTTGCTGCTCAAGCTGGCGAACTGATTTAACTACTGTAATAACAAATGCAGCCCGTATTCAAAACCTGCCTCATAATGCTCAGAAATTAACCGGACAATGCGGAAAATTAAAGTGTTGCCTTATGTATGAGCTCGATTCCTATCTTGAAGCTCAAAATGATTTCCCTGATATTTTACTGGAACTGGAAACCAAAAAAGGCATTGCATACCCAAAAAAGAAAGACCTTCTAAACCGAATAATTTTTTACAGCTATTCAGAAAAAGATATGGAAAATGCTGTACCAGTGCATTTGAATAAGGTAAAGGAAATAATTAATCAGAATAAAAGAGGCATTAAGCCCGATGATTTGATTGAGATAACAGTTGAAGAACCAAAACTTGATTTTGTTTCATCATCCTCCTATTCCGAACCACTCAATGCACCAAAGAAAGATAAGCGAAAAAAGAAAATCATAAAAAAAACTGGCAACTCATCCAGAAGCTAGAGTGAGAGCAGACTTTAAATGCTATTAGGGTTTTTAATAAAAAGTCGTTCAATAATCTTAAAACTCAATTCTCACACCACCTGCTGGTAAAAATGGTGTGGAATAATATTTGTTTTCTTTAACATTATTGTCAAATTCTGTTCCATATTGGTAAGTTCTCCCCAGCAGATTTTTATGGTTATATACATTCCAAACCTCAAAGAATGATTTCACCTTTACTTTGTTATTATCCTCATTTAACCAAATTACTTTTAACGAAAGGCTATGAAAGGATGGATTTCGCTTTGAATTTTCCTCTCCTCTTACCTGTTGCCAGCCATTGTCAGTTAATACAGCTCCGGTTACCGGAGTATATGGATTCCCCGCCTCGTAGCGAAATTGCATAGATACCTGGTGTGGAATATACCAACTCACTTTTTGTGAAAGTTCATACTCTGCTGCAAGATTTAGCATATGTGGGCGGTCATACTCAAAGAAATATTCTTTATCATGTAAGGATTGTTGTCTTTTGGCAATTGAATAGGCATAAGAAATCCAGCTGGTTAATGATCCGTGTTTCCTCATCAGAAATAGTTCTGCTCCTTTCACATGACCAGTTCCAAGATTCGAGAATTCCAAATCATCGGTATTATTATCACTGGTATTGAAAACAACCAGGTTGCTATAATCTTTATAATAAATTTCAATCCATCCTTTGAAATGGGCGTTAAAGTTTTGTTCAATTCCTGCAATATAATGTTTACACAGATTGGACTTCAGATTGGGGATATTCGTTAAAGCCTCATCATCGGGAAACTGGTTAAAATACCCAAAGGATGCCCTTATGTTGGTTTTTGGCAGCAATTTATACTTCATAGAAAACCTGGGAGAATAATCGCTGTGTGCATGGTTATATTCGTAAAAAAGAAAATCGCCTCGTAAACCTACAGTCATTGACAATTTGTTGGTTATATCACCCGTATATGAAAAATATAAAGCACTAAATCCTGATTCTGAATTAAAATCAAATTCACGTAAAAGAATTGTAGTATCGTTCATATCTAACTCCAGTGGATTAAGAGGGGTATTCCCTTTGTTTCTATACATGCCAAATCCTGTTTCAATTCCAAAATCAATTTTATGGCGCCTGTTTATTTTATAGGTTAAATCCTCCCGTAAACCTATTTCATGACCCTGTAAATCCATACGTAAGTTATTACCAATATTAAATGTACTTTGGTTGTATGAAAAATAAACGGACAGGTTGGCATATAATTTATCTGACCACATACTTTGTAATTGTAAACTCTGGCTGTTGCTTTTAGTCTTTAAATTGATTTCATCAGGCATTCCGGGTTGTGGATCAAATGTCATGAAATTCATTGTTTCCCTTGAACTCAACCCACTAAATGAGAGTTTATGTTTTTCATTAATTTTCCAGCTTATGCGATACGTGCCGTCAAGCATATTGTTAACAGGAAACTCTGGGCTATTGCCTAATATTAAATCCAGGTAAGTTTTACGAACAGATAATAAGGCTGAAACCTTATCTTTTTCAAAAGGGCCCTCAAAGGTTGTTTGCATTCCTGACAGGCCAACCGTGAAATTACCTGCAAATTCATTAAAATTACCATCCCGGGTAGTAATATGAACAATTGATGACATAGCATTTCCGTATTTAGCGCTAAATCCGCCTGTCAGCAATTCCATTTTATCAATAATTTCGTTATTAAATACCGATTTGATCCCACCCGAGTACCAAGGCCAATAAACAGTAACATTGTTATACAAAAAGCGATTTTCTTCAGGACCGCCACCTCTTACATATAACTGGGTACTCGAAAATAAATCGCTGTTACCTTTTGTAATACCGGGCATAAGCGTGAGTACATTAACCGGATCTTCCTGCAAACCTTTAAAAGATTCAATCTGTGGTGCAATCATTGATATATCGCTAACCGAGGTTTTATCAATTAAGCGATCAGAAACAATGCTAACACTTTCCAGAGTAAGAGCAGAGGCGTGCAATTGAATATTAATTTCCAGATTTTTGTCTACTGTAATCTCCTGCTTATATTGTTCGTATCCTAAGTATTGTGCAACTAACAAGTATTCTCCCTGTTTTATGTTTTTAAGCTGATAATTGCCTGAGAAATCTGTTATTGTACCAGAAAAAACAGAATCGAGGTACACCTGAGCCCCAGCGGAATTATGAATACTATCCGAAAATGTGATATGTCCGGATATAGTATATCTCTCTTTTGTTTCACTTGAAGATTTACTTTCTTGACATAATATTAATTGTGAAAAAAACAGGTGAAATAAGAATAAAAAATAAAATTTAATATTCATAATAATAATTTTTAAAAAAGACAGACAGGATATAAATTGGTTGCATAATTCGGAACAACGTTTTTGTAAAATATTAATTACCTGGTAATTACAGACATTAATTTTCCCCTGACTTTTCAATTATCCACCTGATAAACCTTGTCTTGCAAGGTCAGACTCTCCGGGTCAATATAGGGCTTAACGGTTCGCTGGTAAAAAATCACTGGGGATTGCGGGCTTCGTTCGTGTCCACCGACACAAACTTTGATGCGAGTTAGTGCGACTCAATAACCACCTAAACCCCAATTTTTTATACACGATGTTGTGCGTTCGTTATTTTTTATCATCAATCTTTTGTGCTACTATAAAATAATTGGGCTGATTATGATTTATGTAACTTTCTGTCTCTATAATCCGAAATCCACAATTAATTATCTGTTTTTCAATTTCTTTTGTTTTATAAAATCTCATATATGGAGCTATTCCTAACTTAATTAATATAAACACAAGGATATTTAGTGGAGCTCTCTTATTCTCTCCAGCACATTCGGTTGAAGTAATAAAATATCCGTTAACCTTTAACAATTCATATATTCTGGCAATTGTATTATCAGAATCTTTGAGTAAATGAAGTATATTAAATGCTAGTACTACGTCAAATTGCTGGATATTAAACTTTTCATCAAATATTGAAATCTTCTCAAATTTTATATTGTCAATTCTACGATTAATAGCTTTGCTATTTGCTATCTCAATCATTTTAGAGGAAATATCAACTGCATGAATCATTGCAACTTTTGAAGCAATCTCGTTACATACTAATCCAGTACCACATGCAAAATCTAAAACAATATCGTCAGACTTGAGGTAATTTTTGGTTCTTTCTATTGCTTTGGAATAGGTCTGTTCAAATTTCATGGCTATCTTATCAGTTTTACTTGACAGCATATCCCAGAATTTTTCAGTTCTCTTGCTTGTTTTCATATTATCTCATCCTATGATTTTTTATAAATAAGACGCTTAAATTTATTCTTTTGTTACTCGGTCATTAGTGTCGCTTATAATTCTGACTAACGGCAAAAACACAAAATCATAAATTACAGTAAATCAAAATTTTGTGTTTTTATCGTTGGCAATAGAAATTAATCAGCTCTTTAGGAATAGATATCTTCTTTCTAGCATTTAGATAAGCTTCAATTTTAACCCGCTCTTCGTAGCATATTCTTGTGTAAGCTGTTTTATTCATAGATACAAATCTAAAAAATCGATTTGTAACGCTAGATTATTGAACTTTCACCGATGTGTGGAATGCGGCACAACGGTGATAATATGAAACGGTTGGGTTTTCGGGCTGCGTCCTTATCCATCAAGGAAAAAGTTGGAGCGGGAACTAAAGTCCCGCAAACCACTGAACCCCAACCGTTTTATATTGTGTGTTGCCAACTGGCCTTATTATATTGTTTCAATAAATTGTTTAGCCGTCATTGTCAGCAACTTTGAATTTTTAAAATCCTTTAAATTTCTTGTAATAATAAATTCTTGCTCATCTTCGATTGCCGTAAAATATTGAAGTCCATCCTCAAAATCAGAAAAAGTCTCATCATTTAAAGCTAATCCAATAATCTTATCATCCAACGGCAATATCTTTAGAATCAACCTAAGTTTTCTCAAAACCGACTTCGCTTTATTCGAATCCATTTGTCTTAATGCATAACTGGTATTTGCAATAGTCAAAGATGAAACTGATAATTCCACTTGCTTTTTGTCTGCAAGGGAAAATAATTCCGCTGCTTCTTCAAAAAAGGGTTCTCTCCGTGATAATAAATCTATCACAATATTAGTATCTATGAATAACTTTTTCATTTATACTTTTCATCTATATAATCACGGTACTCTTTCTTATAATCAAAGTCAGCAGGCAAATCTATCACTCCGCTCAAACTCTCTACAAGTGGGGTAATTGAAATCTTTTTCACATCTTCTTTTTGTTTAGTTATGCTATCAAGATAAGTTTCAATCATTTTTGAAAGACTAATCTTATGACTACGAGCATAGTTTTTAGCTCTCTCGATAACATTATCATTTAGTCGCAATGTTAATTTAGTTTCCATAATCGTTAAATTTAATTACGTACAAATATAACAAATCAATACGTCATTTCCAATGATTTCGTTTTCTCGGCTTGTTGGCAACGGCTTGGTATATGAAACGTTTGGCATTTCGAAGCGATTTTCTGTCAAGACTGTATGTTTGTAAAAGCATAAGCAAACATGGCCATCTTTGTTGTGATAATATTAATTCAACAAAAACCAATTGCTTA
>JAFGVA010000031.1 GCA_016938235.1 Bacteroidales bacterium
CAGAGCCCGAATCCTGTGCTAAATGATTCTATGATTGAAAGATGAGTAAATGAATTATTTTATTCAATTTTGGCCGGCTTCGGTCCCTGATAAGACTGTTTCAGACCTCCAACATCAATTACTATCTTTTGGACAATCATTCCTGGATCGATACATACAATTCTTAACCTATGCCGCCCAGGCTTATCCAGGGTAACTGTTGTATTGTTTATGGTGCTGTTCTGTAACACGTTATTTGCCCACTCGCTGGAATACTCTTTTACATTGTTCGACTGAATAACAATACCCCCTTCATCAATCTGAATCCCGTAAGCAGTTCCGTGCGCCCGGTCTTTTGCAAAAAGCGGTAGCATGTACGTGTGAATGGTTATTTCTCCGGCTTTGGTGGTATAAAAATCATACTCAACAAAGGAACCTTCGCCCGAATCGAATTTAGCATTTCCCAATTGCAGCGCTGAATTGGAATACCCTAAACCATCAATCCTTTGAAACTGAATGCCCCCATTCTCCTTTTTGCGATGAAATGCAGTTGGGGCAATGCTAATTGTGCCATTGTTCTCAATAAACAATTTGCTAAAATTGCCTTGTGGTTGAACTGCTGTAACCTTAATGTTTTTTGAAGCATTACCGTTGGAAACAACGATTCGCCCAGTTGACTTGGCTTCTGAAGGGACCAAATCCCAGTCAACAGAAACCATAACCCGGCTTTGAGCTTTTACTTCGCCTTGTGTGGCATCTAGTTTAATCCAAGATTCGCTAGCCGAAGCCTTCCAAGAGAAAGGCTTGGAGCCCTTGTTGTAGATTTCGAAAAAGAAGGTGTCATTAAAGAGGCTGTTAAAGATTGGCAACGAAAGGTTTTCGATAGAATCGTTTTCGTGGCCTTCAGCAAACACTCCCATTTCTGAAATTTCGGGTAAGTTGATTTTTTCGGTTGGCGATAATTGCACTTCGGGCAGAAAACCGGGAGCGGTCATCATGCCGTTCCATTTCCCATCGAGCAGGTTATTGTATTGTGCGGTGATCATGGCCAGGCTGTCGTGATACAGTTTTACATCATAGGCCAAAGCATTTGTCAATGCCCTGCCTTGATTGGCGTACCACCGGTTTTTCTGGCCAATGAGCATTTGGTGGTTGTACAACGATGCGCCTTTAACCGGATAATAAACCAACTGATAGAAAGCGGCTTTCAGGACTTCAGGCAATTCGTTTAAAATTGATTCGGCCTTGTTGGAAATCGAATTGTATTCGTTTAGTCTGGTTTCGGCTTCCTTGTAGTTGATAAATGAAAACTCGGTATCCCTGACGTTTTCCTTAGCAAAAAGACTGTTCCAACGCCAATCCCAAGTCATGTATTCGGGCTTGCGAGTAAACGCATGAAAATAGTATCTGTCGAAAATGTATTCGATGTCGTTTTTGTACTTGTCCCCAAAAATAGAAGAAAGCACCTTCACCTCATGTTGATTGATGTTTTCGAAACTGAATTTTTCGAAATCCCATGCCATGTCGAGGAATAATTGCATGCCCATTTCTCCGGGTTTTATGTCTCCAACATTCACTAACCAATATTTATTAGCGCCCAGCGAATACGCTTTGTGCATTTCGGCATACATTAGTGCGGGTGCGGTGGTGTTTAACCAAAGGTAATCGTTGGGCCAACCAAGGTAAGAGATGTGGTAATACACGCCAGAGCCACCTTTGCGCTTTTGCTCGTCTGAATTGCTCAGTTTTTTAATGTAGCCATAGTTATCATCGGGCCACACAATGGTGATTTCTTCGGGTACTTCAAGTCCCTTTTCGTAAAGCCCCAACACCTCTTTGTAAGGGACAAATATCTGTGGAATCTCCTGAATCGGTTTGTCGATATATTTTGTAAGAATGGAACGTTGGTCTTTAATTGCTTCGTCAAGCATTTTTAGTTTCTCGTCGTCCGAGTCGCCCTTCATCCCCTCGTCGTGCATGCCGCGTAAAGCAATGGTGTAAATGTTTTCTGTTTTGTGAGCCTGCTTGATTCTGTCATCAAGTGCGTTAACAATTTCATCTTTGTTGGTCGCATAGTTCCATTCACCTTGCGTTTTATTATCCCACTCGCTGGCGTTGTTAAATAATAGTGGCTCGCAATGGCTTGTGGTAACCATAACGCCGTAAGCATCGGCCATTTCCATATTGCCGGGAACAGTGAAAAATGCCTTGGTGCATTCGTGCATGGCAGGAGCAACCATATTTCCTTTTAGGCGCAATATAAGCTCAAAAACTTTTGCATAGGTTTTCGGCCCGATATCGCCCACTTCGGGGTCGATATTTTTAGCTGCCCAAGGGTGCAAGCCCCAATCTTCATCGTTCAGAAAAACACCCCGGTATTTCACCGATGGGGCTTTGGATATGTAAAAAATATCCTTCACATACAACTCCTTGCTTTCTTTCACGGGCACATCGGCCCAATAGTACCAAGGCGATACGCCCATGGCTTCAGAAAGAGTGAACACGCCATAAGCCGTTCCCCGCTTGTCGCTTCCGGCAATTACAAGTGCTTTTTCAACTCCTTTAAATGGCTTATCGATGGTTTGAATGATGAAGCGCTCCCATTGGTTGATTAATGGACTTACATCCATTTTCCCTGATCGGATCAAGGTTTTAATAAGTGGGCTGTTTTCAACCGTACCTATTATCACTACAAAATCTTTCGCCTCATTCAATTTATTCACAAGCGAAGGACGCTGACCTGTAACGTGAAATACGTCGTCAACAAACAACTCTGTCGATTTCAAAACGGAATTTATCTCATCATCACAGTAAACATAGGCAACCCGCTGTTTTTCAGCTAGAACAAAGCTATTCTCTTTCGAATAGGGCTTTGAGCCAACCTCAATCTGTCCAAATGCAAATGTCTGTAAAACAGATAAAAACAATAGCAATATTCCTTTTTTCATCCTTGAAATAGTTTAATTTACTAAAAAAGGTGCTAAGCTTTTTAACTTAAACTCAGCACCTTTGACTTTAATTGACTATTTATAGCCTGGGTTCTGCTCTAAAACCGCATCTTTGTTTGCTTCGATAACCGACTGAGGAATTGGCCATAGATTGTATTTTTCCAACATTCCAACCCCGTCGCCATTTGTAGCAGCATTGGCATAATAGGGGTTGCATTTCATCACCCGGTCGTAAAGTTTACCTGTTCTCATTAGAGTGATGCGCCTTTTTTCTTCGATGCCCAGTTCCCGCATCCGTTCGTCCAATATGTAATCCATCGTAACCTCGCTGGCCGAAACCGGCTTGGCACTTGCCCTTGCTCTTACCGCGTTAATATCGGCGGCTGCTTTGGTCGCATCGCCCGACAGAAAGTAAGCCTCCGCCCTTAATAAGTAAGTCTCAGCTAACCTGAACATATACTGATCGGTATAAGTTGCACCAGCGGTGCTTTTCAATGAATAAATTGCTTTATTGGCATATAAATTTTCAGGATGATCAAACGGAGAGGTACACTTTGTTTGGTAGGCATAAAACTGCCTGGTTGGAACCTTGCTTGCCAACAATGGATCTTCGGTTGAGATAACTTGCCCAAAATAAGACGTATTGGTGTTTGTTGCCACAAATTCGCGTACAAAATTGTGATTGGCGTTTCGGATGTCGTTATCAAAATCGCTTTCCCAAATTGTATTTGAAAAGTATTTAGTAGAAATTGCCCATCCAATCCCTCGTCCACCGGTATAGTCTCCAATTGGCCAGCTAAAGGGTTTTACCCCTGAAATGTTTAAATCCCTGACAAAAGGAGCATGATGTCTTTCCAACATAAAATTGCCTCCATTTTTCAAGGTTGAAGAGCTGGAGCCGCCACCGGGAAGATCGGTTTCATATTGGATAACCCAAATACCCTCGGTATTTCCGGCCTGGCGGTTTTGATTGTTCATACGGTACAAGTCCCAATAAACATCTCCAGGTGTTTCAGTTGAGCGTGAGCCAAATCTATTTTTCATCAATGCCAATGCAGGATTGTCAATTACTTTGCTTGCTGCATTTATCGCTTCGGTATATTGTTCGTCTGCGATATATAACTCGCTCAGTAAATGATAGGCGGCCGATGATGTGATTTCACCATCCTCGACAGCTGTAACGTCTGGCAGGTTTTCGGCAGCAAACTTGACATCGGCAATTGCTTGTTTGATGGTATTCGCTTTTGTTTCCCTCACATAATTGGTTTTAGGAGATTTGACTTCCTCTAATGTAAGCGGAACTCCTCCATAAAGATAGGCCAAAGTGCGGTACGACAAACCCCTAAAGAATTTGGCTGTTGCTTCAACTTCCTTTTTCTGCTCATCGTTAAGTTCCGAATCAGGAAGGCGCGTTAAAACTGTATTGGTCTGTGCAATTAACGTATAGAAAAAATCCCAGTGCGACTTTGCAATTTCACCGGTTGGATCATAAGCTGCCGTCATATTGGTATGCCGATGTACACCGGGCTCTCCATCAAAAACCAAGTCGGTACCATACAAATAATCCATTGGGCGGTTTTCATCCTTTCCATAAAACTCCAACCTGGCCAACCTATAAAAATCATAAACAGCTGCCTCAAAATCATCTTCTGTGGTATAAGCATTGTTTCCACTCATAAAGTCAAGTGGCGTTTCCCTCAAAAATTTATCTTCATCGCAGGCACTAAACAGCCCTAAGCATATTGTAATAACTATTAAAGTCTTTTTCATGATAACATAGAATTATAGTGTAACATTTAATCCAATTGAAAAACTTTTCATGACGGGTCTTCCACCATAATCACTGTTGGCTTCAGGATCCCACCCTTTCCAATCGGTAAGAGTAATGAGGTTTTTGCCATTCAAATATAGACTCAGGTCCTTAATCCCATATGGTTTTAATAGTGACCCCGGCAAAGTATAACTGAGCGTAATATCCTGCAAACGAATAAAGCTCCGATCTTGATAACGGGTAGGAACAATTGCCCCGGCAGTCACTGATCGGGAGTAAGTAGCATTGCGATTATTCGGCGACCACAAATCTTCAGCCTGCTCGCTAATCAGGTTCCAACGAAGATTGTTATCGTTTCGATAAAGTGCCATTGAATTTGAACTCAGATAACCGTTTTTCCCTCCCTGAACCGAATTGATAAAGAAGTTTAACGAGAAGTTGTGGAAACGGAATTTATTCATGATACCAAACCGGTATGCAGGATCTGCTTTTCCTAATATTACCCGGTCGTCTGTCGTTATGGAGCCCTCCCCGGTTACATCTCTGATTTTATAATTGCCGGGATTATAGCCAGCAGGAATATCCTCATCGTCAACTTGGTAAATTCCGTCAATTATATAGCTGTAAACCGCAGAGATTGGTTCTCCGATAAACAAGTTGCTGGAAACTAAGTCGTCCTCTACGCCGTCACCATCGCCATCTGTACCAAGTAATGTTTTAATCTTGTTTGAGTTCGATGAAATATTGAACGTTGTTGTCCATTCAAAATTATCCTTTTTGATGTTTCTCGATGTAATCATAAACTCGATACCCGTATTTTGTATTTCACCAACATTGGAGCTGATCGAGGAGTATCCTGTGATTGTCGGAATAGCTACATCGTAGAGCAAATCATGGGTTGTTGTTTGATAAACTTCCAGAGAGCCATTTAGGCGGTTATTCAAAAATCCAAAATCGAAACCGGCATTTAATCCTTTTGTCTTTTCCCATATTAAATCACTGTTTTGCATGGATGCCAATTTCTGACTGATAAGTGTTGAGCCACCATCTCCAAAAACATATCCTGCTTGCGTTGTAACCATGGCAAGTGACTTATAACGACTTGTTTGATTACCACTAATCCCGTATCCTCCACGAATTTTTAGATAGTTTAGCCATGAAACGTTCATGAATTCCTCGTCAGAAAGTACCCAACCAAGAGCTATGGATGGGAACAAAGCTGTTTTGTTGTTTTCAGCAAAACCGGAAAATCCATCTCGTCTGAGAGTTGCGGTTATCAAATATCGGTTCTTAAACTTATAGTTTGCACGAAACATTTGATAAAGTAAAGCTTCCTCCCACGCATCTGAATCCGCATATTGATTTGTACCAAGCTCCAGACTATTATAGCCCAATGTCATTCGAGAAAAGCCATCTGCATTAGAATCGGTATAATCATATTTTCTTTCAACCATCCCGTAAACCAATGTGGCACTCACATCATGCTTTCCGAAATTACGATTATAACTGAGAATATTATCAAAGGTATAATCATAATAGGTAGAGTGGTGTTTATATGCATATCCTGTTAGGCCTGCACCGTACATACTTGCGTAAAAATGCTGATCTAAACGGTAGTTATTACCAAAATTAAAACGATAAGTCAACCCTTTCAAAGGCAACTGGACTTCCGAATATATATTTGCAAAGAAATAATTATGCCTCTCTTTGTCGTCAACACTTGATCCCATAAATGGATTGGTATCCAACGTATTGAATGGATATGGTTTTATATTTCCTTCCTCGTCATAGGGGGAAATCAACGGGCTTTGAGTTCTCAAGCTCCACACGTTAGGTTCAGCTCCATCCATATTAACAAACGACCCAAATGATTGAATCCCAAGTTTCAACCAAGAGGTTGGATTAGCATCAATGTTTATCCGTATACTATTTCTCTTAAAATCATCATTGAGGATATAATTTTCCTGTTTTGTATTCCCAAAAGAAAGAAGATAAGAAGCAGCGCTGTTCCCCCCAGAAACGCTTAATTTATTCTCGAGAATTGATCCGGTTCGCGTTCCTGCTCCCCACCAATCATAATTATTAGGGCTAATTCTATCACTTTGCTCCGAATCCCTCATAACTTCATCTGGTAAATAAGATGCTAAATCAAACGCGGGATTAGCTGCCGTGTAGTCCGGGCCGGTATAGGCTTTATCATAATAGAACTCCCGGACGAACGAAAGGTATTTCTCCCGATCCATTGGACGCAGATTCTTTGTCGGTTCTTGCAATGTGTATGAAGAAGAAAATGAAATTTCAGTTTTCCCTGCTGTACCTTTCTTCGTGGTAATAAGTATTACACCATTTGCCGCCTGTGCCCCATAGACAGCCGTCGCACTGGCATCTTTTAGGACATCAACACTTTCAATATCATTCGGGTTGATGGAAGATAAAGAACTGTTATATATGATCCCATCCAAGACAATCAGTACATTAGAATTTCCGGATAAGGTGTTTGTTCCTCTTATTGAGATAGATGGTGTAGCCCCGGCACTGGTAACCTGACCAATATTCAAACCAGGCACAGTTCCCTGAAGTATCTGTACAGCATTGGTATTAGGGGATCTTTTAAAATCCTCAACATTCGCACTGATAATAGCTCCTGTTAAGTCTGATTTCTTCATCGCCCCATATCCAATTGCAACAACCTCTTCAATACCAATTGCATCTTCCTCCATTACTAAATTAATCCGGTTTTGACCAGCAACGGCTATTTCCTGCATCTTCATCCCCACAAAAGAAAACACCAGCACCCCATCTGGCGGAACATTATTCAGGTTGTAGTTTCCATCAACATCGGTAATGGTCCCGTTGGTAGTTCCTTTGGTAAGCACTGTAACCCCCGGTAAAGGTTGCCCGGAAGAGTCGGTTACCTGTCCCGAAACCGTTTGTTGCTGTTGTTGAGATGTTGACGTATTTCCTTTTAAATTTGTCAGGATAATTTGCCGGTTTTTAATCACAAAACTGACGTCCGATTGATCAAAGAGTTTGGTCAGCACCTGATCAATATGCTGATTTTCAACATCGATGTTTACCCTTCGGGTCACATCAACCAGATCCTGATTATACAGAAAGAAATAATCGGTCTGGTTTTCAATGGCATTTAACACATCAACGACCTG
>JAFGVA010000185.1 GCA_016938235.1 Bacteroidales bacterium
ATACACACCCGAAATTGTGCGCCGGGTAGGAGAGATGGCGAAACAGGTTGGCGGCCACGGTGGCATGGATTTTATTATGGACTGGCGTCTGATTGATTGTTTGCGAAACGGTTTACCTATGGATATGGATGTTTATGATGCGGCGGCCTGGAGTTCGATTACACCACTTAGCGAGTGGTCTATCGCCAATGGTTCGGCTCCAATTGCAATTCCCGATTTTACGCGTGGCGCCTGGGAGACCAACAAGCCGGTCGACCTTAGCATGAATGAGGGCGGTAATACTGGCGTCAGAAACCTGGTTAATGCCAATGCCGAAGGACAACTGAATGTTTAAATACTGAATAATACCGATGAGAAATTGAACTGAGCCTTTTGTTCGCTTATTCACAAAGTATCTTCAATTTTCTATCGGCATTAACCATTGTAATTTCAGAGTTTCGCTTAAGGCTCACTTTGAAAAACAATTGGTATAACATAAGAAAGCCGCAAAATACGCGGCTTTTCTTATGCCTTGGGTACAGAGAATTCCCTGATATTCAGATTCTGATTGATTATAGCGCTGAATAATGGTTTTACTAATTGCCGCCTTTCTTTAGAAGTTTCTTCAGGTCTTTAAAGCTTTTTACTTCGGGCATCGCTTCCTCTGACGACTTATCGTTATCGTCGTTCGATCCGTTCATCATTATTCCCATCGGGTTGCTACTATCGTATCTCTGAAATGAAATATTACCCGGGACTTTAAATCTGGAAGCATCAATTGGCACATCGAACTGAATGCTGGTGGCGGTCCAGGTGGTTTTTTGCCCGAGGACTTTTACTTCGGTTTTTACTGCAATATCCTTCCAAATCCATATGGTGCTTCCCATTCCTTTCCATACATCACAGTTTCGTCCGTCAACTGTTTCGTTCCCGGTTTTTTCAAAACCCAATTGCTCCATCAGTTCTTTCGAATACTCAAGTAAATCAAAATCAGGATTGTTCATAAGTTCTTCGAGCATCGAATTATGCATTTGCGTGCCGGTTTTTTGTCCGGGTGTCCATTGGTAGATTTCAAGTCCAAGCGTGAGTTTTATTTCGTTGGTTTCGGTTTTTTGTCCGAACGACTTCATTACGGTGTTGGTTACTTCACACTGGTTCCACCCGTGTTCATCAATATATAAGGTTTGTGTTCCGCTTGTGTTGCCGCTGTAGATATATTCAACAATGGCTGTTTTAAACTTGTAAGGTTTAATTTTTTCTTCGGCAAAGCTGATACCGGTAAGAAAAATTAGTGATAATATCAGGCTAACTTTTTTCGTGTTTTTCATGTTTTTGGTTATTTGGTTGTTAAGTCTTTGTATTTGTATTCGATTTGTTCCATACGGTTTTTAAAGGTATCCATAATGGTCGCCAGGGCAAGTTTTTGTTCTTCATTCAGTCCATCTTCCAATGTCCCGGTTTGTTCAATCAATTTGCTGTACTGACCGGAAAATTCAGAGAAATCTTCGGTGTACTGAACAAGGACAGTCACTAATTTGACCTTGTCGAAAACAGTAAGGTCTTCCTCGTTTTTGTTCGTAAGGTGTTTGTAATCTTTTGCCAGTTCCTGGGCAGAAGTACTGAATTCGTTTATGGTATTTTCAAGGTTTTCGATAAGGCCGACAATCTCAGGGTTGTGTTCAAGTTCTGTCGGAATTTCGATTTCCAGCGGTGGTAATAATTTTGAAGAAGTGGAATGAGAGCAGGAAGCAACAAGAGAAACAGCCGTAAATACAATCAATATATAAACCGGGTACTTCATTCAGCAAAAATTTAAAACAATGAAAAAATCAGGAAGGGAATTGTATTCCCCTCCTGATTTGATTGAGACCTTATAATGCAAACATTACTTTTACACCAAAACGCAGGTAGTTAGCTCCCCCAAGGGTGTACCTCAGTTCGGGTGCCAGGGCGAGTTTCTCTCCCATCGGAACATTTAATCCGATACCCAGGTTAACACCGGCTTCTGAGCCGCTAACACTGCCTGAGTCGCCGTATGATCCGTACTCTCCCAGGTCGAAATCATAATCGTATTTAACTTTCCAGAATGTGAGGTTTAAACCGCCAATGGCATACAAACTACCAATATTTTCGAGTTCTGTGATTTGATAATTGGCATCCAAATCGAGAGCAGACCAGTTTGTATAGTTCTTTTTCAGAAAATAGGTGAACGAAGGTGCGGCGCTCCACTTTTCGTTAAACTCGTACTTACCGTTGGCGCTAAAACCAACGTTATTGATATCGGTTCCGAAAACTACTCCGGGGCCAACACTGATTTGTGCGCCGGCTTCAGAAATAATGAAAAAGAGTGCAATTGCGAGTAATGATTTTAATAAATTTTTCATTCTAAATGATTTTAAGATTAATTGATAATGGAACTTTAGATTGTTTTTTTATGATTCTAACAGGCTTTTTAGTAAGCCTCCGTTGTCTTCTTTTCGGCTGTTGGAACTACCTGGTGACAGCTGGTTGATAAGTTTACTTATTGGCATAGATTGTAACCAAACTTTACCTGTTCCCTGGAGGGTGGCCAGAAACAAACCTTCGCCACCAAATACCATCGATTTCAAATTTCCGGCACGCTGAACGCTAAAGTTGATACCTTCCTGGAAACCAACAACACAACCCGTGTCAACCCGCAGTGTTTCACCGTTTAATTCATGTTCGATAACAGTACCGCCGGCATGAATAAATACCTTGCCATCTCCTTGCAATTTTTGCAGGATGAAACCTTCGCCACCCAAAAAACCGGAACCTAAGTTTTGGTTAAAGTGCATGCTGATTTTTGTCCCCAGTGCGGCACATAAAAAAGCATCGCGCTGAACGATTATTGTTCCGCCCATTGCGGCTAAATCAACAGGTAGAATGGTGCCCGGGTAGGGGGCAGCAAATGCAACATGGCTTTTACCAACACCCCGGTGGGTAAAATGGGTAATAAAAATTGATTCGCCTGTAATTTTGCGCGATGCTGCCGAAAGTAATTTCCCAAAAAGTCCTTTTTCAGGTTCAGAACCATCGCCCATTTTCGCTGTAAAATCAATGCCTTCTTTCATGTAAAGCATGGCGCCAGCTTCAGCAATAACAGTTTCGTTAGGATCGAGTTCAATTTCTACAAACTGGATATCGTGTCCTTTAATTTTGTAATCGATTTCGTGTGATTTCATTTTTTGAGTTTAATTCTGTATGTAATTGATTGATTTTAATTCCTGCTCCCTGCGAAAAGTGCAAGCGCAAGTATCGCAACTTTTCTAAATATCCGGATCAACATTAATATTCCGAAAAACCCCAAAAGGAATGGCGCATATTTTATAATGTAAGTAAAAAAGTCGGCACCGGGTTCAAGCACAGCATTGTTGGGTAATTCGGGGTCGTAATAAACTGTAACATTTGCTCCTACCGGATACTTTTGCAAATCTTTCTTTACTTCTCTCAAACTGCTTGTTCGTGTATTCCCGCTGGTAAGCGATATTCTGTTTCCCGAGTAAGATTTGTTTTCGACGGTAAAATCATAGTTTATTGCTGCAGCATATATGGTTTTTCCGTCGTCCAACGACTCGTCGATATCGGAGTAAGTAATTATACCCGGTACATTGGGCCACAATTCGGAAGCTTTTGCTTCTTCGGCCATTGGAGCACTAATGTGTGTGTAAAGTAACCAGGCACTAACAATAAATGCCGCCCCCACAATCAGAGAGGTAATAGAAGAACCTTGTTTGTTGCTCATGATAATTCTACTGATTATTTATTTTATCTCTTGCAATTCGTAAACCGAATAATGCCCCCAGGTTTCGTCTGGGTTGTCTTCTATAATTTTAGCATAAATACCAAATCCTGGTTTATCGGTAATTACCCATAATTTTTTCAGGACATCAGAATCGCTTGCAACTTCCACAATAGTGCAGTTGAATGTGCCTGCCGGTGTTGTTATTTGTTCGTTACCTGCAACTCTGAAAATATCATCAGTTAAGGGATAAAGTGCCTTTGAATATTCGCTGTTTTCCGGTAATTCAGCATCTTCAGGAAGAGTAAACCGGTCGTATCCATTAAAAATATTATCGATTCGAAATCCTTCTTCCCCGGGTGTTGTACTCACATCGGCGCTTAGGGTTTTTGTCTCAAATGTTTCAGTACCACTTATCAGTGTCGAATAATTATAAGTCAATTGGTTCACATTTAGTAAGTTCGCCTCTATTTCAGCCCAATCCCTCCAAGGCAGCTTTTCTTCATCATCGTAATATTTGTAATCACCGTCTTCGTTGTAAAAGTCATCTTCGTTAAAAGTGAGGCGTTCAATTTTTATGGAATTTTGAGCTTTTTTGATTCCTTTAAAAACTGTTCCGTTGTTTTCCAATTCCAAATTTTCGGCATCAATTTTAACAATCTTGCTTTCGCCGTGAAAGGTATCTTCGCCGCGCAGGCCAATCATTATAAGCGAATTACTTTGTTTGTCGAAAATCCAGGTGCCGCTCAGGTTAGCGCTCATGCCTTCTTCTTTTTGAAGGATTGTGAATTTATCGGGTGCGGTAAATGTTACCAGCGTTGTTGCCTCAGGATACGGTACATTTTCAAACTTCCACATACCCATAAATCCTGAATTTCTATTTGTTTGTGTAATCTCATCTGTTCCTACTCTTTTGTAGAATAACCTGCCCCCGTCTTTATCAACTACCAATTCATTTCCGGTTAGATTTACAATCTTCCCTTCGCCGTTGAAATCTTTATCGAGATTGGAATTCATTACAATAGAATTGCTTTTTTCGTTAAAAGTCCAGGTTCCGGCATCCATTCCCATCACCAAAAAATCCCCATCTTCTTTAAATTCTGTGATAAAATAGGGGTTTTGCACCTCGCCGCCAACGTCGGCTTTTATCATTAGCCAGCTTCCAATCAATTTCGATTTTTGGGCTGTTGCCATTCCTGCAAAAGAAATGAGAATGATAATTAGAATTGATATTTTGTTCATTTTGATCTCAGTTATAGTTAATTTTGAATACGTCTGATTCCAAAGTGCCACTAAAAGTGTGGGTTTCTGTACTCATTAACGCAGTACATGTTCCTTCGAAACTAATTTTTGTTTCTGATACTCTTGTTACCGAGCCGGTTACCGAAAAATATAGTTCGTCGCTGTCATTGGTCAACAAAAGGTTTTTCCCCATTATTGAGACTGTACCTGTAGTGTTTGAAGCGTCGAAAGTATAGACACCGCCTGTCTGTTCAGGAACCGATGAAACCAAAACTGTAAAGTTGTCTCCTTCCGACATCGACGCCGCAGTTTCTAACCAGCCCACTTCTGTTGTAGTACCGGTTGCAATGGTTTTGCCGTCCATTTTTACTGTGTATTTACCTTCGGTTTTTTCATTTGTTGGGTCATCGTTTTTACTACATGCAGTTGCTAAAACTGCGAAAGCACTTAAAAGAATTGCGAGTTTTAAGATTGATTTTTTCATGTTAAAATAGTTTAATGTGTTTGTTTTTATTGAAATATTCTTAATTGAGATTCTTCGGATTAGGTCCGTATTGGTTACCTCCGGGAGTACTGTCGGTAGCAAGCAAAACCAACAACCAGATAACACCAATTAACGGTATAAATACGATTAACAACATCCAGCCGCTTTTGCCAATGTCGTGCAAACGCCTAACACCAACTGCCAGACTTGGAATTAACATTGCCAAAGCATATAATCCCCCAATTGCTCCCCAGCTTCCAATTGCTGCATCAATGGCTCCGGCAACCAGTGAAAAAATAATGTTAAAAAGAACAAACATCCAATACTCTTGTCTCCGGGCACGACCATTAAAGTCGGCGTACTGTTTTAATACTTTTAAATACCAGTTCATTATTATTTTATTTAAGTTAATAATTGATTGATTATTTCAGTTTGATTAAAATTTCACGAACTCCACACGGCGGTTGTTGGCTCTTCCTTCGGGTGTGCCATTTTCGCCAATGGGTTTGCTTTCGCCCCAACCTGTCGATTTTAAACGGCTGGTTGATATTCCCATTTCGACCAGCCGGTCCATAACTGCTTTGGCGCGTTGTTCCGAGAGGATTTGGTTTTTGGCTTCGTCTCCATCGCTGTCGGTGTGCCCTTCAATGCTAAAATTTAACTCGGGTTGTTTTTGCATTAATTGAAAAATTTCGTTGATTGCCCCGTTGCTTTCAGATTTAATGGTGGCTTTGTTTACATCGAAGCGGATGCCGTTTACAATAATCTTTCCGTCAGAAAGAACACGGTCGTAGTATTTTACACCACCTTTGGCAATGCGGATATTTTTAATGTATTGATTTCCTTTTAATGAATTAATTGTAATTCCCATGGGTTCGCCTTCTAAGTGAGGCACATTTATCAGGCGTGTATCGTCCATGTAAGCTTTAAATTTCCCTTTTGTGTATGCAATGGCAATATGTCGCCATTTCCCTATGGGTTCATTACTCCAGTTTAAATCTTCTGTTCCGGGATATCTTTTATCCGTTTCTTTAAATTCAAGTCCATTAGGGTACACACAAAGCCGGTCACTTAGTATAGCCCCTTTCCGTTGATTTTTTTCATCGCGAAGTGAAATAAAATATCTGTTTGAAGTTGTATGTCCTTTTTCAAACCAGGCGTCAAATTCTACAGTGAATATTTCGGGTAAATAATCTTCTTGGGCGTTTTTTAAGTAGGGTATTATTTTACCTCCCCCTTGCAAAAACATGATTACATTTTCGCCATTTACATTTCCTATTTCGGCAGCGCCTTCATATAAATCCCAGCGGCTGGGGAATTCGCCATTTTCTTCATCGGCTGCAGGGCCGTCTTC
>JAFGVA010000186.1 GCA_016938235.1 Bacteroidales bacterium
GAACTACCAAGCATTACAAAGAGATCGCAGTCGGAAGCCAGCGCGAGTTCAAGTGCTTCGTAGGCATTTCGAAAACTGGAGCCTGCTCCTTTATACATTTTGTTTTGGATATTAAATTTCTCGTAGAGTTTTTTTGTGAGCAGCACATTTTTAGCAATGGCTTGTTTCGCTTCTTTAGTTTTATCGCTGGCAGCTACTACCACAATTTCGGCTGCATTAAAACGCCCAAAATAAGAACACCAAAGCGAAGCGTCGCTGTTTTCTTTTCGCAGATCAAGTGTTTGTACCAGTTGTTTGTAACTGTCAATAGTCGATTGCGGATGAACAAAAAGCATTGGTACAGGACTTTCGCTGAGCATTGCTGTGTATTTCCTGAAATTCAGGGCATTGGCAATAAGAATAATTCCCTCGTGGCGTTCTGCCAATACATCGGGTAACAGGCTTTTATGTTCAGAAACCACCATTGTTGAAACACGAAGGGCCGGGATTTCTTTTTTTACCAACTCAGCATAAGCTACTATCTGCTGTTTTGCCAGCGGGGCTTTTTTACTTTTTAATTTGGCAAGATTATGAACCAGACAAAGTTCTTTTTTAAACACAAAAGCCAGTTTAATCCCATGTCTGATAAGTCCTTCATCGTTTTGATCGAGCTCGGTAAACACGATAATTTTTTGCTCTTTGTGTTCAGCCATCCTGCTTTTTTTGCAAAAGTAAAGATTTCGTTCAAGCTAAATAGCCGATGTTGAAAAATATCAGGAATGGTTAGCGACCTTTTGTCTACTTTTATCAGCAAAAGAAAAATACATGATCAACGATAAGTTGTTACATCCCAGAAGTATTGTAGTAGTTGGTGCCTCCAACAACATCCGGAAACCCGGTGGCAAGATGGTCAGGAACCTTCTTGATCATGGTTTTAAAGGAAATCTTTATGCGGTAAATCCAAACGAAGATAAAATTCAGGGGATTCCATCTTTTGCCAGCGTCGAGGACTTACCTTCGGTTGATTTAGCGGTGTTGGCCATTCCAGCAAAATTCTGTCTCTATGCGATAACCAAACTGGTTGAACAAAACGATACAAAAGCTTTTATCATTATTTCGGCAGGTTTTTCGGAAACCGATTCAGCAGGTAAGGAATTGGAAAAGCAAATTGTTGAAATACTGGACAAACACAATGCCTGTTTGATTGGTCCCAACTGCATTGGAGTAATGACTCCACATCACGCGAGTGTTTTTACGACTCCTGTTCCACAATTAACACCCGATGGTTGCGATTTTATTTCGGGTTCGGGTGCAACAGCGGTTTTTATTATCGAATCGGGTATTCCAAAAGGATTGCGTTTTGCAAACATTTTTTCTGTTGGAAACAGCGCTCAAACGGGTGTGGAAGATGTACTGGCCTATCTCGATGAATCATATGTTCCCGGTAAAAGTCCGCGTGTTAAATTACTTTATATCGAAAATATCGACAATCCTGATAAGTTGTTGTTTCATGCCACTTCGTTGATCAAAAAAGGATGTAAAATTGCAGCTATTAAAGCCGGAAGTTCATCGGCTGGAAGTCGCGCGGCATCATCGCATACCGGGGCGCTTATGAGTTCCGATGCAGCGGTCGACGCATTGTTTCGCAAGGCCGGAATTGTGCGTTGTTACGGTCGCGAGGAATTAACCACCGTGGCTGGGGTGTTTATGAGCAAAGAGTTGGAAGGGAAGAAAATGGCCATTATTACGCATGCCGGAGGCCCGGGAGTTATGCTGGCAGATGCATTGGAAACCGGAGGTTTAAAAATTCCGGCACTTGAGGATTCGCCTGCAAAGACTGCATTGCTTGAGAAACTTTATCCGGGTTCGTCGGCCGAAAATCCTATCGATTTTCTGGCAACCGGAAATGCAGAACAGCTTGGCGAGATCATCGATGCCTGCGAAAACGAATTTGATGTGGATGGAATGGCTGTGATTTACGGAAGTCCCGGACTTTTTCCTGTTCAGGATGTTTACGACCTGCTTTCTGAAAAAATGAAGGTTTGTAAAAAACCAATTTATCCGATATTACCTTCTGTGATTAATGTGAAGGAAGAAGTAGCTCATTTTCTTTCGCTGGGCAATGTCAACTTCCCTGATGAGGTGCTGCTGGGCAGGGCGTTAACAAAAGTAATAAACACTCCCAAAGCTGCCTTCGATATAGCACCGCACAAATCGATCGATCCGGCTGCAATCCAAACAATTATCGCTGAAACAAATGACGGATATCAGCCACCTTCAGTCATTCATCGTCTGTTCGATTTGGCCGGAATACCACGGGTAAAAGAATTGGTGGCCACGAGCGAATCGGAGGCTGTTCTGTCAGCAATGAATATCGGATTTCCCGTAGTTATGAAAGTAGTTGGACCAGTTCATAAAACAGAAGTTGGGGGAGTGATACTAAATGTCCGGAATGTTGCCGAAGTACGAAAAGAATTCCATCACTTGTTCGAAATCGAAGGTTCGGAAGGAGTATTAATTGCTCAAATGGCTTCAGGAACTGAACTTTTTCTGGGGGCCACTTATGAAGATAAATTCGGACATGTGATTCTTTGCGGAATGGGAGGAATTTATGTCGAGGTGATGAAAGATGTAGCTTCGGGTTTGGCGCCACTTTCGATGGACGAAGCAAGTTCTATGATCAGGAGTTTAAAATCGTATAAAATACTGAAAGGCTATCGAAAACAAGCCGGGATTAACATAAAGAGATATGCCGAAATCATTGTGCGTTTGTCGTGGTTACTTCGATATGCTACCGAAATAAAGGAAATCGATATCAATCCTTTACTCGGAAACGAAAATGAGATTCTGGCTGTAGATGCACGTATTCGCATTGAAAAACGAAAATAAAAAAGCGCTCCTATCTGGAACGCTTTTACTATTATTCTTGGTTATGCTTACATAAAAAGTTTAGCCAATGCAAATTTTTTGTAAAGTGGTTCTAATTTGCCTTTTATCAATTTATAATAATCGGCGGCTTTTCCCTTACCCAGCAGTTGTTCAACAAAATCTTTGTGTTCACTGTTCAGTGCACCAACTTTGGCCAGTTTGTCTTCTTCCGAACCCGAACCGTTCATTACACCAAGTACATTGCCTACCAAGTCTTTGTTTTTACCCAATAACTTCATGTATTTATCGGGCGACGTAAAGCTTTTTCCCGGGTCGAGCGCACTCAATAATTCTTTATTCAAATCGGCATCGGGTGCTTCTGTTCCAGCAGCTGCAGGCGCAGTAAGGTTTTTGGGAATATTGATTTGCGCCTGTGTATGGCCAGCCAAAAAAAGCACAAAAACAAAACCGAGCAAATAAGTCATTTTTTTCATCATCAATGTTTTTTTTTGAAAGTTATAATCCAAAAACAACAAGTTTATGGTTTTGTTCTGCGTCAAAATAAATTA
>JAFGVA010000187.1 GCA_016938235.1 Bacteroidales bacterium
CAACCAAAATGTCTTTTCCGAATTATGCACTACCTTTGAGGGGTATAACTTTATTACTCGCTAACTTAGCTGGTAAATAATTACGAATTATATTAAATTTATAGCTGATTCAAGCTTTCACTGTGTCAAACTCAGATTCAAGTTTAAAATCAAACTCAGATTCAAGTTTTAAACTTGAATCCTGGGTAGCTTTTAAAACTAAAATCCGCATATCAAAGTAAAAAAGTAACATCACTGTGGCCTGATAATGGTCTGATTCAAGTTAAAAACTTGAATCAGTTATCCTGCAGCCAGATTCAAGTTTAAAACTTGAATCGGTTAATAAGTCCAACCAACAGCCAGATTCAAGTTTTTAACTTGAATCAGTTAATAAGTCCAACAGATAGTTATAATACTGAAATTTTAGATTGTAGCAGAGTATTATTGTTTTGAATCTGGATAGTATAAATACCTCTTTCTATATTGTGAAGATTCAAATCAATTGAATTTAAGCCTGCTGAAGCAACTCCGTTAATCCTTTGTATTTCTTTGCCATTTAAATCAAACAACAACAAAACATAGTTACTACTGTTTTCTGCTAAGAATTCAACAGAGACCTCATTTGTTGCTGGAACAGGGTAAACATTTAAAACATCGCCATAGTCTGCTGTATTATGAATTGCAGTCTCACCTGGTTCTACGGGTTCTAAAGGTACATTTGGCCCGTCAACAAGTTTTGCCAATCCAAAATAGGTAGCATCCATATAATGATCGTTATAGGCAGATTGGGGTACTACAACCGAACCGTAAAAGTTATCTCGGGTTGCAGAATTTGGATCTTCATCGGCTCCATCATTATCGCAGTATGCTAATGATAGTCCCATTACTTTGTTATTGGTTAAGTTTACCCTTGAATTATCGGGACTGGTATGGATATAGGTATCGTTGTGAACTTGTAATGAAAATTCCCAATAGGCAGTATCTTCGGCCATTGCAAGTGTGAAGTCCCCAAAATGATTGCTGTAATCAGGATCCCATCTGGTTCCCCAATTGGTACCTGCTAAATCCGAAACATCAAATACGGTATTGGTTTCACCTTCAGCCGGATAATCGGCATAAATATGAAATGCAAAAGCATTTTCGGCATTATTAGTACCATCGTCAAACAAGTGATTGCCCCGCGAATTGTTTTCATCCAGGAAAACTTCAATTATATCAAAATGATAATTATCGGCTGTTTGTCCTTTTACATAGCCATCGACCCTGACATCGTCGCCTGCTTTAACAAGAAAATACAACAAATTGGTTTCAGACGACCACAATACTTTGTATGCTCCGGCAAAATCGCCTTCGGGGATATCATCTCCCCAGGTAATCCATACCTGGTCAATTTCCTGCCATTCACAGAGTTCCCAACAAGCGTCGTTCCCGTTTCCATCAATTGTTGGTAAATCGGTAATGTGATGAACAAATACGGTATCGTCCTGGGTTGCAAGTAAAGGTTTTACCGAAAATAAAACAATGGCTATAAAACTAAGACAGAGTGATTTTAAAAAATTATAAGTCATTTTTTGTAAGGGTTTTGATTAATACTATTTACCTCCAAAACTACAAATGTTTTCATAAAGAATTATTCTAAATATACGCTCAACCGATATTTTAAGTCTCTTTACCTAATTTTATTTCATGAATAGTTTTTTTTAGGTAAATTGGTCGCAACCAAAATTCTACATCATTATGCATGCAATAATAATTGACAAGGTTACAAAGACCTTTAACAAGTTTACAGCTGTTGACAATCTCTCGTTAACAGTACCCCGGGGAAGTATTTATGGTTTTATAGGACCAAACGGTTCCGGAAAAACAACCACTATCCGGATGATTATGAATATTTTTTACCCGGACAACGGAAACATTGAAATCCTTGGTGAAGAACACATTGGCAGCTCACATGATAACATCGGATACCTTCCTGAGGAACGTGGTTTATATAAGAAGATGAAGGTTAGAGAGATTCTTCAGTTTTATGGACAGCTCAGAAAAACCAGTGATTTAAACAATAAAATTGACTATTGGTTAAAGAAGCTTGAAATAAGCGAATGGGCCGATAAAAAAATCGAAGCTCTGAGCAAGGGTATGAGCCAGAAAATTCAGTTTATTACTACAATCATACACGAACCTGATATCATTATTCTTGATGAACCATTTTCAGGGCTTGATCCTGTGAACTCAGAAGTTGTAAAATCTGCTATTCTTAGCCTGAAGGAAAAAGGAAAAACAGTGATCTTCAGTACACACGATATGAGCATGGCAGAACGGATGTGTGATTACATATTTATGATTTACAAAGGTAAAAAAGTACTTGATGGTACTTTAGATGAAATTCAGGACAAATTTGGAACGGATACCATTCGTATCAATGCTGAAAAAGCTTCTTCGGTTTTGAAAGATATTACAGGAATTGATAAAATTAATGATTATGGCCAGTACCAGGAGATAAAACTTACTGATGGCACTGATTCACAAGATGTTTTAAAGCAAATAATCAGTAAAACAAGGGTTAACCGGTTTGAATTAACAAGACCTTCCCTGCACGATATCTTTATCAGAATAGCAAAACCTGAAGCTGAAGATATAAACCCGAATCAAAATTAAAAATCAATCAAACCAGAAAAACAACATACCATGTATAAAATATTAATTCTAGCATTAAGAGAATATAAAACAGCAATACGAACCAAGGCGTTTATAATTGGCCTTGTAATTACTCCCATTTTTATGGGCGGCAGCTTATTTGTAATGGCATTTTTCCAGGATCGGGTCGACGTTGATTCAAAAGAAATTGTTGTTATCGATCATACAAACATGTTAAGTTCGGCTCTTGTTGAAGCTGCTGAATATCACAACAAGCACGAGGTTTTCGATTCTGCCAGGGGCAAAAAGACCAAACCGGAATATAATTTAGAAGTTGTTGCACCAGACAGTTCAGATTTGCTTGCACAGAGGCTGGCTTTATCGGAACGGGTAAAAAATAAGCAATTGCACGCCTTTGTTGAAATCGGCCCCGATGTGGTTTTTCCAAAAAATGATCCGGAAAAAGCCAAGGTAAAGTATTATTCAGAAAACTCTTTTATGGACGATATCAGAGGCTGGATGAATTGGCCATTAAACAACAAGATAAGGCAACTGAGAATTGCTGAATTGGGACTTGACCAGCAAGAAGTTAAGAATATGTTTGACTGGGTGGAAGTTTCAGGAATGGGGCTCTTAACAGCTGAGTCTATCGGTCAGGGAGATAATGATGCCAAAGAAAGTAATCCGATTGAAACCATTCTGATACCTTATGTTTTCCTGATGTTGATTTTCATGATGATAATTATGAGTGCTGTACCTCTACTCACTTCGGTAATGGAAGAAAAAACAGAAAGAATTGCTGAAGTTTTATTAGGTTCGGTTACTCCTTTCCAGTTTATGATGGGGAAAGTAATAGGAAGTCTAAGCGTTTCTCTTACCGGTGCTTTGATTTATGTTGTAGGTGGTATTTTAGTTGTAAACCAACTCGATTATAGCTCGTATGTACCTTTTGATTTATTACCCTGGTTTTTTGTGTACATGCTGCTAAGTGTTGTAATGTTTGGTTCAATTATGGCTGCACTGGGTTCGGCTTGTAATGATTCGAAGGATGCTCAGGCATTGCAATTCCCTGCTATGTTGCCAATTATTCTGCCCATGTTTGTCATGATGCCTGTACTCAGAGAACCTTTGGGTAGTTTTGCTACCGGACTATCCTTGTTTCCTCCATTCACTCCAATGCTCATGCTGGTCAGACAAGCCACCCCGGTTTCTATACCCATGTGGCAACCCATTGTTGGATTGATTGGGGTTGTTTTATTCACTATACTTTCTATCTGGTTAGGAAGTAAGATTTTCAGAACAATGATTCTTATTCAGGGTAAAAAGCCCAATTTGATAAATATTATAAAAACAGCTTTTAGCAAGGGCTAGGAATTTAATTTTTATTAAAAGAGTTTCAGGAATCAGTAATAATCTGCTCAAAAACACCGGTTTCGGTATTCCGTGACCCTTTTTATTTTGAAATAACAGGTATCGAAATATCGAAATTCTTATGGCACATCATTTTTTATTACACACCTTATCAGAACTCTCCGCTAAATAAATTAACTGGCTAAATAAAAAAAGAGGGGTTAGCAATAACCCCTCTTAAGGAAAACCAAGTTTGTAATAAAACAACTAATCTAAACAGATATATTATAAACCTACAGCTTCAAATGTTTCAAAAGCAACACCTCTGTCACGTATAACCAGGGTATCGGTAATCGTATGTACAGAAGAGCTGAAACTCACAACATATTGAAGATGAAAAACATCTCTTTCTTCTCCACCCCACGAGTCGCCATCTTTCACCAGGTTACCACTTCCGGAAACTGTATAAGAAGCTCCTTGGGGTGCCTTAACAGAACACGAACCATTAGCATCTATATTCAGACTTAATTCAAAAGCCAGGTCGGATGAATTTCCTGCTTCACGAGTAGTAAGCGATACGGCAACTTCATTCATAGAAACAGTTGATAGATTTACAACCTGATTTCTCTCAACATACTCGTTGTGGTAGATAATATTTGTATCAAGTGCTGAGTTTCCTGCAGTGCCTGTGCAAATATCCTGTCCTCTTCTGAGATACGAACCACTGTAGGGATTTATATACTTAACACAATATAAAATATAGTCTTTGGGTGCAACAGACCAGTTATCCGGATTAAAAACATCGGGATTCGGAATAAGAGCTTCTCCCCGCAGGATAGAATCGGCATTAGTTACAGATTCGATTCTTAAAGGTATTACATAGGTATTTTCAACCGATCTGGGATCATTGAAAAAAGCATCGGATAACTGAACTTCTATGCCTCCTGAGGTTGATCCTGCAGGAATAACGATCTGCATAGTGCTCTCCAAAGAATAATAATTGGCAGGCATTGGAATTATATAACTGCCCGAATCTCCGTTAAACAAAAGCGAATCGAACATATCATTGTCAACAACAACATCTAAAATTCTATCTGTTTTATTTTCGTATACCCCACCCATTGCGGCCATGATAAGGCATTTATGCTCATTATCGAGGGTGTTGTCGTATAAATCCTCGCCAAGAACAATTGTTCTTACAGGTGTTTGGTAGGGGAAATATACCGTTGTGTAGTCGTAATCGGGAAACTCCCAATCCTGATTTTCACATGAAGTAAACAGCCCTAATACTATCAGTGAACTATAAATTAATTTTTTCATCATCTAAATCTTTTAAACATTATAAATTACCATCCGGCATTTTGTGTTATACCCCAATTTAAAACCTCGTTGTAAGGCAGAGGTCCATAATACATGTAATTCTGGTATTGGCGGTTTTCTACGCTACTAACATTGTATTGATTGTCAGCTGTAATAGTAACACCCTTTGCCGGCGCTGAAATATCTTTCTTCCATCGGCGCAAATCCCAGAAACGAAAACCTTCGAAACATAGTTCAAGTCGTCTTTCATTTTGAATGAGAGCTCTCATTTGCTCCGTACCCGAAATAGATTGCAGGTAGGTATCGGGCTGGCTGATACCGGCTCTTTGTCGGATAGCAGCAATCACTTCTCTTGCTGTAAAGCCATGGATTCCAGAACCATCAGGTCCCCAGGCTTCGTTTGCTGCCTCGGCATAGGCAAGGAATAATTCGGTGTATCGCACTCTGGCTCTGTAATGTTTTTGTGCCGTTGTACTGGCTGGATTAAGGTTAACATCTTCGCGCAACAACTTACGCATATAATACCCTGTACGGGTCGATGTTGCGATGTTGTTTATACCATCGTCTGTGCGCCCGACACTAGTATAAATGGTTGAATTACCGGGTCCCATGCCTGCTCCATTAACAACAATGTACAGATTTAATCTGGGATCGCGGTTTTCATAAGGATTGCTCGGATCGTAACCACTGGCAGGATCATTAATAGGTAGACCGTTAGCCATTGGAAATGCATCAACTAAATTCTGGGTTGGATTGACACGTCCTTTACCATATAATGTTGGCGGGTAATTATCCGATTCCCAATCGGTATTTTCTGAAACATTTGTTCTCCATAAAATCTCCGATGGATTTGAACCCAGGGCCAGTCCATTAATTTCACTTGCATTAGCTCGCGAATACCAGGTGTTTCCTCTTTGTGCCAGGCCATTAATGCCGCCTATTAAATCCAGTACTTCTCCGGCATGATTTGCCGCATCGGCCCATGTAACTGTTGAGCCTTCGCTATAAGCAGGACTGGCAGCCAATAATGAAGCCATTGCTTTGTATCCTTTAATGATACGTCGGGTAAGCCTTTGACGATTAAATTCACCAAATACGCGATTGTAATCTGATAGGGTTGTTATGCTCCTGTATTTTTCAGGAATAAGCATTGAATCAGCAACATCTTCAAAGTCAAGAGGAAGATAACTTTCTGCCAGGGCTATATCGGAATAAATTTGTTGAATACATTCTTCAAAAGTATTCCTGGGTATACTAAAATCAGATTCACTTGTAAGTGGCTCTGTAATAATAGGTACACCCAACAATTCGCCCCCCGAACCATATCCTGCATGTGCCTGCAGTAAATAGTACATAAAGATAGCACGTAAACCATAAGCTTCGCCTTTGGCTCTGTCATTAAACATTTCATTCACATTGTCTCCTGTAGTGGCCCAATTTACCTTATCTGTTTCAGCAAGAATGGTATTCAGGTATTGAATGGAGGCATAGGCTCCTGTCCATTGATCAACAGGATTATTCAATGCTGACCATTTTCCGGTAGCCATTAAACGATAATTATTGGTATTATCATTAGAGACAGCATCATCGGTTGCTACATCGTTGAAGGAGTATCCGTTAACCGGTAACCTGAGGTATCCGTTTAATAAGAGTCCCTCTGCAAAGGCTGCATCGTCGTAGATATCGGTAAGTTCCCGGTTATTTTCGCTGGCTGGTGACAGTATATCTTCACAACCGCTAAAAATAAGTGCCAGGACTATTAATATACTTAATTTTGTTTTCATTTTCATTTTCATTTTTTACGGTACGAACTAAAACATCGCTTTAACACCCAGATTATAGAACCTTGTTTGTGGTGTTTGTCCAATATTAAGTTCTAAGATTTCCTTATTCTTTGCTATCTTAATCAAATCTGTAGCACTTAAATAAATATTTAATCCTTCAAATACTTTACCTGAGAAGACCCTGTCTGGCACTGTATAAGTAAGTTGTATTTTTGAAAGATTAATTTGGTCTGTGCTTTTCAGCCAAAAATCAGAGCTGCGGAAGTTATTGTCTCCACTAAGTGTTGTTAACCTGGGATATGTAGCTGTGTTCTTCGTTTCTTCGGTCCAGCTATCCCTTACCACTGCTGAGTATTTTCTGTCGCCATATACCCAATAGTACTCATTATCAAACACCCTGGAACCACCAAATTGGCCGGTTCCTAATACAAACATGGTCAGGTTCTTGTATTTGGCAGTAAAGTGGATTCCTCCGGTAAACGGACTTCCCCATGCTCCGCGTCCAATCATTACTTCATCGCGTTCATCAATTATACCGTCGCCATTCTGGTCAATATATTTTATATCACCGGGTTTCACCTCGCCAAATCTTTGTTCGGCATGGTTATCAATATCATTCTGATCAATAAAGAAACCATCGTTCTCAAGACCCCAAACTGCATCGACCGGCTTACCAGCCCGATTTCGGTAATCGTCTTCGTAAAGCTCGTCGCGAACCAGGGCTTCGGTAGTAACATACGTACCTGCAACTCCCACCACTAATTCAAGATCTCCCAGTTTTGCATTATAATTTAACTGGAAATCAAGTCCTTTATAGAGGTTCTCCTCAAAGTTGGTATACGGAACAAAAGAAGTTTCGGGCCAGTAGGTACGAAAGTAAACCGGGTATTGGGTGTAACTCTGAACTGGAATTCCATCTTTTTTAATGAGGAATAAACTGGTTTTAAAGTTTATTTTATTACTCAGAATTGCACCATCGATTCCGATATTGGCTTCTTTTCTTTTTGCATAGGTTAGTGCCAGGTTTTCGCCTCTGGCAGCGGTTGTTGCACGACTTGTGTAGGTGCCATCGCCCCATGAATACCATGCTGTTGAAGCATAGCTTTCATTAGCAAGAAAATAATTATCAATATCGAGGTCGGTATTTACCACCCCGGCTGAAGCTGTTAGTTTTAAATGGTCGAAAGCACTTGAGCCACTAAGAAATCCTTCTTCGCTTAACAGCCATCCTAAACTAAAGGTAGGTGAAAAGGCAACCCGATTAACTTCTGATAGTTTTGTAGAATTAACTACTGCGCCACTAAAGTCAAAATAGTAACGATGGTCGTAATTATAGTTAAACTGAATTCCCAGGTTTGAGAATGTTCTGCTTTGATATTCTCCGGTCACTCGTTGGCGAAAACCGGCAGCAAGCAGCATTGCAGAGATATTGTGTATACCTTGAAAGCTTTTCACATAATCCAGATGTAAATTAAAGTCAACGAGCTGATTATTATATGTACCACCTAAATTCTGGGTTCCCGGTCTGCGGTCGCGGTTTTCAACCTCAAGTGTATCTATAAAGCTAGTACCATCTTCGGTTGTATCCCAAACAGGAATATATACAGCATATTCGTTATCGATTGACTGCCTGTAATTATTAGAATAATCGATACTAACCTGTCCGTGGAATGACAGACCTTCTAACAATGGCCTGAGATCGATATCTAAGCCGTTTGTATACTGAAATTGCCTGCTTGTATATGTGTTATAACCTGCGGCATAAGCATCAGCTATTGGGTTTGTAAGATATTGCCTGTTGCCGCCTAAGAGATAATTTCCGTTAAATTTACGGTAACTACCCAATAGACTTTGCATTTTTTCACCCCCTTCAACTAAATCTACAGGAATTAAAGGTGCAAACCGGTGTGGGTGAATCACGGTGGCTTGTTCCCAGTAATCGCCATTAGCTACCCGGCTATCATAAAAAACATTCGACATGGTTACGTAAGACTTGATATAATCATTCAGATTAAGATCGATACTACCTCTGATATTTAACCTGGAAATACCCTCGTTTTCTCCCTCTCCAAAATTCAACAAAGAGTTCGATTTAGAAAAACCTGCCAGGGCATAAAACCGGGCTTTGTCGTTTCCGCCAGTAAAATCGGCATTTGCACTATATGAGTTGTAGAATTTTCGCAAATAATCCTGCGAATAATAATCAACATTGGGATATTGGTAAGAATTTGATACACCGGAGTAGTTTTCAATCGTTTCCTCGGCATATAATTCAGTTAATCCATCGTTTAATCTTGCCTGATTGTAATAGGTCATAAACTCGGCTGATCCCAAATATTCAGGATAAGATTTTGGGGTATTAATGCCTGTATTGACATATACATTGCTGCTTCTTTCTCCAGCCTTTCCTCTTTTGGTTGTGATAAGAATTACACCGTTCGCTGCCCGGCTGCCATAAAGAGCTATTGCATTTATCCCTTTCAGGTAAGTAATTTGCTCTATCTCATTGGTGGTTAGTTCGTATATTGAACGCGGAACACCATCAACCAGAACCAAACGGTCTCCAATATTCCAAAGGTTAGCACCACCAACAAGAGCTTCAATACCTTCAAAGGCATAGGTATTATAATTTTTATCTATAAACTCAGAGGTATTGATTACTGAAACGGAATTTGATATATCCCTTTTATTGATTTTTTTGTAAGCAACATTTACCCATGTATCGTTGTCGTTGGGTAGAGATGTTACTGAATCTTCTTCTGAACTTATCACCTCAGGGTTGGTATCAGTTTGTGCATTCGCCTGTTTGGAGAAACACAGTATCAACCCCAAAATAAAAATTCCTATATATATTTTTTTCATTATAATTTCAATTTAAGATTTAGAATCAGGCATTTACCAACCAGGGTTTTGTTGGAAGGATTCACTAATGGTAACATCACTAATTTTTAGTGGCAACCAATAATGTTTAGCTTCAAACGGTCGCGTAACTAGAACCCTTTCTTTCATGTTTATTGGTTTACCGGTATTCGGATCCCTGTCGAAGTCATGAGCCGTTTTTTCAAGATATTTCTTTTCTCCGGCCAACATCCAGCGCCGCAGATCATGAAACCTGAAATTAGCTTCAAAAGCAAGCTCAACCGCCCTTTCGCGAATGATTTCACTCATAAACAAGTTCATATCAGCTACGAACTTCGAATCGATAGCTCCAGCACCCATGCGAGTCCGAACAACATTAAAGGCTTCTTCTGCTGTAATATATCCGGGGTGACTGGCTGTTGCTGATCCGTATCCATGCAAAACAGCTTCGGCATACATCAGATACACATCAGGCAAGCGCATATAAGCTACGTGCATGTAGTTATTAGGGAATCCATCAACATCGTTAGCAGTCATAGGGGTAAGTTTTTTAATGAGATACCCGGTACGGCCTGACTTAAGGCTTGATTTTCCTAATTGAGTTTCGTTATTGAAATTATGCAGGTGAACATACCTGTATTTTTCTTTATCGGCAGGTGCAGAGCCTGCAATTACCTGCTCACCGTCAATAACAATATCGTTGTAAAAACGAGGGTCGCGGTTTGACCATGGGTCAGCAGGATCATATCCCGATGCAGGATCGTCAATGGGAAGGCCGTTGGCCATACCATAATTCTCAACATACCTTGCATTTGGAGAGACATAACCGCCGCCGATATTTGCATCGCAGAAAATCGAGCTGGGGCCCCATGGGCAACCTTTAAACCATGAACTGTACACAGGAGCCATAAAAACAGCTTCTTGCCAGCCTGGAATTTCGCTGCCTCCATCAGTAAAGAACAAATTTTGATATTGTGTTGAGTCAACCAGTTGAACAAAAGATTCACCACTGTCGATGTATTGTAACATTTCGGCAAAGGCAGCAGCAGCTTGCTGGCAGTATTCAGCATCGTATGTTGCACTACCGGTTGAAACTTTATTCATTAATGGACTTCCGGCATACAGGTAATTTTTACCTAAATAGGCCAATGCCATGATTTTAGTAATACGCAGTTGATTTTTGCCCTGTGTTAGCTGACCTGCTGTGGTAGCATCCCAATCAACCGGTAAAAGATCGGCCGCTGTACGAAAATCCTGTGCTGCGCGTTCCGCACATTCTTGATAAGTCAATCGAGGTAAATCAACAGGTTCACCTGAAGGCAGAACATGGTCAACATAAGGCATTCCACCCCAATACATCATTAATTGAAAATGGTACCAGGCCCTGAAAAACAATAATTGACCTTCAATTAGATTTCTTTCTTCATCGGTAGCATCAACCAGGTATTCGAGATTTTCTAAACCAACATTCGCTTTTCTGATGGCGTACCACGAATTAGGCCATAGCCCCTTATCGAAGGTTGATTCGGGATTATTGCTAACACTTCCTGCATCAAGATACGATATCCAGGCGCTTCCACCGGTCCAACCCCAGAAATTACCTTTGTCAAATTGATCGTTTACCCAAATACCTCCAACACTGTTTAAGGCTTCGTCGCCAAAGAGCCAGTTACAGGCCCATACAGCGCTTGTAAAATCGGGTACCAGGGAATATAATTCTTCGGTAAATCCCTGAAAATTAGTAAAGTTTATAAAAGCCTCAGTTGAAGATATCTCAGCTTCGGGCTCTTTGTCGAGATATTCGGTACATGCTGTCATCCCAAGAGATATTACCAGGATAAAAGCAATTCGTAATATATTTAATTTTTTTCTCATGGTGTCTGGTATTAAAGCGTTACATTAAGTCCTAAGTTGACACGTCTTACTGTTGGGTATGCAGAGTTTGATCCCATATTAACTTCCCGATCATCAGGCATCTTAGACCACATAAGTAAGTTGTTAGCATTTAAGTATATTCTCAGAGAACTAATGCCTATTACACTTTTAATTTTTTCACTGTTAAATGAATAAGCAATTTCTACATTTTTTAATCGAAGATAGGATGCGTCGTAAAGGAAAGTAGTACCCCAAAAATCGTTTCTTGTATTCCATCTTGGCATTGGAGAATCTGCATCGGTATCATTTGGAGTCCAGAATGTACCCAGATCATAAACCCTGTCCAGGTGACCCGAGAAACTCTCAAGCCAAACAGATCTGTGGGCATTTTCGACGCCATAAAACTGTACAAAAGCACTAAAACCTTTATATTCAACACCAAGTGTTGCGCTGTAAGTGTTTTGGGGTCTTTCAGGATAACCATATGGAACCCGGTCATAATCATCAATTACACCATCTCCATTATAGTCCATGATATACAGGTTACCGGGTAACTTATAGGCATCATTTGTATTCAGCTCAACACTTCCGTAGAGTTCATCCCAGGTTTCGTAGTAGCCATTGTCAACATGAGCATAGGTTTGACCTATTTGCTTTCCTTCATCTTTCTGATAATCGTCTAACAATAAAGGATCGTCTGCGTCTAAAACTTCATCTTTCGCATGCGACATGGCCAGGTTACTCCATACGCGTATTTCATTATCGAATTTTTTGTTTATTCTTAGTTCAAGTTCATAACCTTTAACGATAACTTCGCCAAGGTTTGCCACAGGAGGTTCACCACCAAAATAAGAAGGTATGGCACGAGAACCGCCATCTAACAGGATATCGGTTCGGTGATCCTGAAACAGGTCAACGCTACCGGCAAATAAACCTTGCAACAATGAGAAATCGGCCCCGAGATTTGCCTTGGTAACTACTTCCCAGTGAATGTCAATATTTCCGATTTTATCTTCGCGCCACCATTCGTAAGGACTCCTGTTGCCCGCTTGAGAACCAAGTGGCGAAGTGCCACCAAAAGCCCAGTTTGTTTGGTATAACCAACGATTACCGTTCGCATAAATATTATCGTTACCTACCTTACCGTATGAAGATCTTAATTTTAACATTCCCAGAAAATTCACATTTTCCATGAATTTTTCTTCACTAATCATCCATCCAATTGCGCCTGATGGAAAGAAATCGAACCTGTTGTTTGGTCCAAATTTTTCTGAGCCATTATAAGCACCATTAAATTCAGCATAATACCTCGATGAATAGTTGTAGGTTGTACGGAATACCCAGTCCTCGCGAAAATGTTCAAATTCACTTCCCCCGGCATATTTCTCACGGCTAAACAAACCCATTGCGGTAACATCATGCTTTCCGAATTTTTTGGCATAATCTGTTTGCAATTGATAAAACAACTTACGGTTTGTTGCCCAGTCCAAACCAGATTCGTCCCTGGGTGACCATCGCGAAGGTATCCAGTCAAACTGGTTTGTTCCCAGGTATTGTGTATAGGTTATTTCGCCTGTTACAGGGTTTATATATTTCTGGTTTGTGTTTCCGTTATCATAAATACCCCCTTCTGATCTAAAGGAATTGTCAAACGATAAAATTCCTTTTACCGACCAGCCGTCTAAAATTTTACTTAAGTCCTGTTTTAAGGAGAAGTCGGTATTCAATTGCTGTGAAGTTTGTTTACGAATACCATTATTTGCCAGGGTAGATGCTGAATTTATGGCATCTACTTCATAATCTTCGATATACCCCCAGGTACCATCGGGATAATAGGGAAGATATCCATCGGGGGGAGTGCTGTAAATACTTTGCCATATTCTGTATTCCCATGAATCTTGTCCCCAGCTGTTTTGCCTTACTCCGTATGAACCCGATAAGTTTGAAGAAAGCGTGGTAGTTTTCGTAATTGAGAAATCGAGGTTACTCCTAACATTTATGCGATTAAAGCCATAACCTGCTTCGTAACCTTTATTATTATCGAAATGGTTAAGCATATCGCCTTCATTTAAGAAATCTACCGAAGTAAAATATTTGGCCATTTCATTTCCACCTGTAGCACTAAGGTTTGCGTTGTACGACATGGTATAATCTTTCACTAAAACATCGGCCCAATCAACATTGGGGTATCTTTCAGCTTCTTCGGGTGTAGCCGGGTTTCTGAATTTTTCCAATTCTTCTGCTGGCCAGTATTCCGCCCAACCATCGGGATTTAGCGCTAATTCACGTTCAATAACTGCATTTCGCACCTGCAAAGCTTCGTATGAATCGTATTTTGAAGCAAGGGCAGAAGGCATCTTAACCGTAGAGTTCATGGTGAATTTAATTTGAGCTTTTCCTTCGTGCCCGCGTTTAGTGGTAATCAGGATTACGCCGTTTGCTCCTTTTACCCCAAAAACTGCGGTAGCAGAAGCATCTTTCAACACAGATATAGATTCTATCGAACCAATATCAACAGAATTCATGGGTCTTTCTATTCCATCAACCAATATTAAGGGATCGCTATTGTTCCAGGTGCTTTGTCCACGGATGTAGATTTTGGGATCTTCGTCGCCGGGAGTACCTCTTGTTGAAACAGTTATTACCCCAGGCAGATTACCTGTTAAAGCGGCACCTACACTTGATACACCACCGGTTTTTTCAAGTGTTTCACCTTTTGTCTGTGTGATTGCACCTACGATGCTTTCTTTTTTCTGCGTTCCATAACCTACTACAACTACATCTTCAAGTACCGTAATATCATTTTTTAATTCTACTTTAATATTACTTGTCGATGAAACATCGATTTCAGCTGTTAACATTCCAAGAAAGGAAATAACTAAAGTGTTATTTTCTGACGCCGGAATATTAATTGAAAACTCTCCATTTGCATCGGTTACGGTTCCGATAGTTGTTCCCTTAATGATCACAGTTGCCCCAATTATTGGTTCACTGTCGGGATCGGTAACGACACCTTTAACAGTCTTGCTTTCCTGCGCAAAACTATTCGATGCGAATAGTAAGAGCATTGAAAACAATAACTGCCTGATCAACAATCCGATCCGGTTCACAAACGGATTAGATTGCCGAAACATTTTGTTAGACTTTTTCTTCATTTTTTTTTAAGATTAGTTAGGATATTTTTTATTTGCATCAGTATTTATTCTTTTCTCCATCAATCGCAATGAGTCCATTTATCGAACTATTATTTAATTGTTTGAAAACAGTAGTTTCTCGGGGGTTGGATTTGAGTAGTATGTTACATAATAATTAAATAGCCTTGTTAATTTCTATTTAGTATTTGTAAGGGTAGCCGGTAAACAAGATTTAATATTAAATCTATATTATAACAAATGTATTGGAATTAGAGTGCAAAACGTTTGTTAATGCGTATCAGATTATTTCCTATGCGTAACAAACACTTATACTGTAGTAACACATAATTGTATATGCGTAACATGCTGAATAATAATTTGATTAACAGACTAACTATCTGGAGTTTGCCAGTATGCTGCTGTTCGAACCACTATAACAGATGCAGAAAGGGATCCGGAAACCTCCCGCCCATGAAACTCTTAGTAGCTGTTTAGGGTAGGAAATCTTCCATCAGGTGAGGGATAATTCTGATGGATAGTTTGTTTATTTTGGAGATGGATTCTTGTCGGAATTTTCAATATTTTTTTTGAATTTTTCCTGAAAGGAAATCGAACAATGATTTGTTATAATTGAAAATTCATTGAATCCAGTTCATTATTAAAAAAAGCAAAAAGTATAGGGTATCATCATAAAAAGTAAGGAAACTATGCAGCCATGCAGCCTGCCCTTGTATTATATCACATTTTAACGAAAATAACCTTATTAATTATTTGCACAAAACATTATATTTTAGTAATTTATAGAAAGTTTCAATTTAAATTTTAACTCATGTACACGGTAAAAGACATACTGAAAAAGAAAGGTTCTGAAGTTGTATCGATTGATCCTGAATCGACAGTTTACGAAGCACTAAAAAAAATGGCCGGGCATAATATTGGCGCTTTAGTGGTTACGAAAGAGAGAAAACTTATGGGAATTTTCTCGGAACGCGATTATGCACGGAAGATAATTCTCATGGGGAAAACTTCGCGCGATTCGAAAGTTGGTGAATTGATGACCGACCGCATGTTTGCTGTTAAAACAACAACAACTGTAAACGATTGTATGAGGTTGATGACCGAACAGCGTGTGAGGCATTTGCCTGTTTTGGAGAACGATGAACTTCTTGGAATTGTTTCTATTGGTGATGTGGTTAATAAGACCATTGAAGATCAGAAAAAAACCATTTCTCAACTCGAAGATTACATTGTTGGCAAGAGATAAATGTTTGCTTTTGATGGCTTTTCCGGCCTAAGTTTTACTTTGAGCTGAACTTTGTATTTGGGATACTTAGTGTGCAGTAACTTTTAGCATTTTAATATTCGTTTTATTATATGACGAATAAAATTGGTGCCGGGCTAAAGGTTACGGAATACCGAAGCCGTTGTTTTTGAGGAAATTATTACTGATTTCTTAGACTCATTTTATACAATATCCTTCTTCAGTATTAGTTGCTTTATTTCCTGGAAATAAACCGGAGTAGTATCCCAGGGTATTAAAGCACGCGCCTGCAAATCAGAAAATCCTGTATCGGGTGAAACTTCGTGGTTGTGGGTAAGTCCGTATTCGGTTCCATGATAGAGAACAATAGGGAAATTATTTTGTGCAAACAATATTTTTAATGTTTGCCTGAACAATTCCGCATCCTGCCTGCAATCGTACATAATTCTGCTTGTGTCGTGATTGTCGGGAAAACGGGGCAGAATAAAATCGCTGGGATATTGTTTGTTGTAATGCTTAAAATGAAGTTTTGAAAAGGGTTTGTTTTGCTTTAAACTTTCAATAAGCATATCTCGCCACCCAAAATCAAGTACTCCATCGAGAATACCAACATAAGCCTTTTGCAAATCGGTCTGTTTGAACCCATTTTTCCATATTTTGTAGCGGCCTTTTAATCTGAGAGTTGGAAGGTATTTGTATTTCATGCCATCGCCCCAGGCTTCTCCAATTAGCACAAATTCAGGATTAAGGTTTTTTACCTCTTTACTTAATTGCTTAAGAAAGGCTTCCGGAATGCCTAAGACATGATCAATTCTGAATCCATCGAAGCCCAGTTTTGCCCAATCCATTAATGAATTTACCATGTAGGCTGAAGTTTCCGAATTTTCAAGATTAAGCTTTGGCAATACACTAAACCCCAGGAACTGCAGATAATCATCGGGCCAACTTCTGAAATAAAACCAGTTATGGTATTTACTTTGTTTATTCTGCTGTGCTTCGATAAACCATCTGTGCTGGTCAGAGCAGTGATTAGGTACAATATCGGCAATAATTCTCAGACCATTTTCATGACATTTTTCAATAAGTTGTATTAAATTATTCTTTGAGCCAAAGCGTGAATCAACCTGATCGAAATCGGTTATATGATAGCCATGATAGGCTGAGGTTTTGTAAAAAGGAGAAATCCAAAGGGTGTTAACTCCCAAATCTTTGAAGTAGGAAATTTTATCTGTTACACCTTTTAAATTACCCCCACAGAATTCGGGTTTTTCGGGTTGTGCATCAACACGATAACCGGCAAACCTGTCGATGAAGATGTGGTAGATTGTTGCTTTGTTTATCCAGTGTATCATGGTTTTTAATTTGCCGTCATACCTGTGACGACAGGTATACGTTCAATTTTATATATAATAACCGATCACTTTCAGTGAGCTCACAAGCTCGGTTCCTTCCTACGAAGAAATGACGCTGATAATGAATAATAGGTACCTACTCTCCTTCCCGAATCCTGTATAAGGCATTTCCTGAGGTAACATACAAAGTTTTTCCGTCAGGATCGCCAAAGGCGCAGTTTGTAGTTTGCCCCGGAATTGGAATTGTAAGCTGATGCGTTCCATCGGGTGCCCAAATCCATATGCCTTCCGGACCGGATGAATAAATAAAACCATTGGCATCGACCTTCATGCCATCGAATCCTGGTGCAGCAATGGAGTCGAATACCGTTTTATTGGCTATACTTGTATCGTCGATTACATCCCACATGTAAATAGCATTTCCTTCTGAATCGCCTACATAGAGCTTACTTTCGTCGGGTGAAAATGCAATGCCATTAGGTCTGTTCAGTGTTTTATCGAGCAACTGCACTTCTCCCTCAGGACTGAGACGATAAATACCATTGAAACCTAAATCGCTGGTGAGTCTCTTGTCGTACAAACCGTAAGGAGGATCGGTAAAAAACATGGAACCATCTGATTTTATGGCAATATCGTTTGGGCTATTGAGTTGCATACCGTTATATTTAGCAGCAAGTGACTTAAATTCGCCATTTTCCATTAATTGAGCAACCTGTCGGTAGCCATGCTGGCATAAAATAAGGTTTCCTTCAGCATCGAGAACAAGACCATTTGAATTTCCTGAAGTATCGAGGTAAACCGAAAGTGATGAATCAATTCCAAAAAGATATACCTTGTTTGCAGGAATATCGCTAAACAGAACACCTTTTCCTTCGACCCACACAGGACCTTCGACAAAGATAAATCCATCCCATACTTTTTCGACAACAGGATTCTGAAACATAGGTTTCGGAGCATTCTGACAGCTGATAGCCATACCGGTTAATACCCAAAAGATTAACAATTTTAGACTTAGTTTCATTTTTTATAGTTTATATGAATATACGTATTCCTGAGTTATAGATCAACAATGTAAAAAAGAGTCACACTATGCACTTCAAAAAGTAAAATTATTAAAAGTTTATCGAACAAAGGCATTCATATATGTCTATTTAATCGGAATTTTAAAAATAAATAAGGGCAGTCACGCCTTAAAACCTTGTACCAGTTTGTTATACTGGCGCACTCTACTGGCGCGCACATATTGCACGTGATTTGATCTAACAAACACCAAAACCAGCTTCTACTGGCGCGCGCATATTGCGCGTGACTTGATCTAGCAAACATTATACTGGCGCACGCATGTTGCGCGTGACTTTATCTAACAAACACCAAAACTTGCGCTAAAGACGGGCTCACGAAAAAACCCCGTGTTAATAATCATTAGAAGTATACCACAAATAATCATCAAAAGTATACCACTTACTTTCCCCAGTCTTAATTCTTTAGTAGCGTAG
>JAFGVA010000188.1 GCA_016938235.1 Bacteroidales bacterium
AATTTATTTATATAATAATTGTTGCAGGGTTGAGCATTTTTTGTTTCACAGAAGATTTAATAGCACAGGTGCCCGAAATGATGAGTTATCAGGCTGTTATTCGAGATGAAAATAAGCAGTTGGTGCTTAATTCAACTGTTACTATAAGAGTCAGCATTCTACATGAATCCATTTTATCTGAACCGGTTTTTATGGAACTGCATAGTCCGCAATCAAACGAAAATGGTCTTGTAACCCTTGAAATCGGGAATGGCCAAGCCGAAATAGGCGATTTTACCAGCATTGATTGGTCGGACGGAATATATTTTATAAAGACAGAAACTGATCCGAAAGGGAACTTCGATTTTACACTGGTAGGAACCAGTCAGCTTTTAACTGTCCCCTTTGCTTTTCATGCAAAAACAGCCGAAAGAGTTTCAGGCTTAAACGATCTCATCAGTGATGCGCTGGACTTAAATAATGTTTTGCAGCTTTCTCCTTCGGATACTGCGCGATGGAACAATAAACTCGAATCGTTAAGCGGGACAGAAAGTGTCTTTTATGGATGGGATATAAATGCATCGGATGATTTTAGCGGAAAATATAACGATTTAACAGGGACTCCAACAAGACTGAGCTCATTTACAAATGACGCCGGTTACATTAATAACGAAAATGACCCGGTTTTTCAAGCCTCCGTAGCGTATGGAATAACCGCCAGTGACATTGCAAACTGGAATTCGGCTTCTGTGGGTGCTTATGTTGAGACGGATCCTGAGTTTACAGCCTGGGATAAAAGTACCGGAATTGTTATCAGCAAAAGTCAGATCTCGGATTTGTCGTTCGAAGTTTTTGAAAAGGAACTAAGCGATGATGAAAACAACATTGATGTAGGTTTCGATTTACAGGCAACATCAATTGTATTTATTAACGGCATTACTCTTCCATCCAATAAATGGACGGGTATTGGTACACATATAATAACCTTAGAAATATCAATAGAACAATACGATGAACTAAAAGTAAAAAAATGAGAAAAATTGTCATTACGATGAGCATTGTCCTGATAAGTTTATTGGGCTACTCGCAGGTTACCAATGTTGGTGAATTCAGAATTGCAAATGCAACAACTGCATTTGGCGTAAATCTTCCAATAGGAACAAAAGTATACGACATTGCCAACAACAAATATTACGTTGTAACTGCCGGTGTTGCTTCAACAGCAACTTTAACAACAGCATCAGCTTCCTTTTCATTATTAAACGATGCAGGAACTGATGATCAGAATGCCATTGAAGTTGCGGTAACGGCAGCAGGAAATCTGACATCAACAGATGTTCAATCGGCTTTAGAAGAACTACAGGGCGACATTGATGGAATTTCTGATACGGATGATCAGACTGCAGCTGAAGTTAATATAACAGATGCAGGAGATAATTATACCGGAACCACGGTTGAAGCAGCTCTTGCAGAAATTGCAAATGCAGGATATCTCACATCCGAGGTTGATGGTTCTACAACCAATGAGATCCAGACACTTGACGTTGCCCAATTAAACGGGACGACCCTGGAATTAAGTCTTTCGTCTGATGGCGAGGCTACCAAACAAATTGATCTTTCAAGTTTACAGGACGGTACTGGTACTGACGATCAGGATGCTTCAGAAGTTGGAGTTAGCGCATCTGGAAATTTGTCTTCAACCGATGTTCAATCTGCATTAGTTGAGTTACAAGGAGATATTGATGCGAATGCAAGTAATATTAGTGATAACGCAACAGCAATAGCCGGAATTACTTCAAACGTTTCAACACAGTTAAGTACAGGAACTGTTAATGGAACAACTTACGGTATAACTTCCGATGGAGGAACTGATGATGTTGTTCTGGCCGCAGCAACTAATTCTGCAGCTGGTGTAATGACTGCTGCACAAGTAACAAAGCTTGAAGGAATAGAAACAGGAGCGCAAGTGAATTTAACAATGATCACCGAAAAGTTTGAAGAAGATGACGGAACCGCAACAGACCATTCACTGTCACATAGTGCAAGTATCGCCCAGGGATGCAGAGTCTCTTTAAACGGTTCTGTTTTAGCACCTTCCGATTATACTTTTACTTCAAGTACCATTACGATTGAAGTGCCTGTGTATCAGTACGATCAGGTAGTAATAACCTACTCTTATTAGATAATCTGAAAATTGACAGACTAATAAATATGCGGTTGACGCAATACTAATCTGATATGAGATAATTTACCTTAGCAAGCATCGATATGAGATACCTATTTGTTTTAGTTTTATTGTTGATTTCAATAGTTTCATCGGGTCAGATTTCAAATGCGAAAGTGGTTCGCGTTGCAAATTCAACAACTACTTTCTCAGAATCCCTTTCCGAAGGCAATATGCTTATTGATATGGATGTTGATAAAAGTTACCTAATTCTAAAAGCAGTTGCAGGAACAAACTCAATCTCAGATTTGACTTTAGATGTTGATTACAAAGAGATTGCAAATGCTGGAACTGGTGATGATTGGGGCAGTGATATAGTAATCACCGATGCAACACTAAACGGCAGTGGCACTTCTGGGAGTGTGCTAAAGGTTGATACAACAATCATTGCCACAAAGGCTGATATTAATGATGGAACTGAAGACTTAAATATACATTCTCTTACACTTGATTCAATGGTATTTTCAGATACCTACTGGGACGATTTACAGGTGAATCTTTCCTCCGTTAATTTAAAAAGTAATTATGAACCCGATTGGATAGAATACAAAGGGGGTTATATTTTGCGTTTCAAAGACGACGATCAGGATGCAGTTTACTTTACCGCACAATTACCCCACAGCTATAAGCATGGATCTGATATTGAATTTCATATTCATTTGGCTTTTCCAAATGGAAATTCAGGTAACATGAAATGGAGCTTTACTTATTCATGGGCTAATATTGGAAGCACGTTTTCTAATGAATCACAAATAGAAGCTCTAATCGCTTCTTCTGGAGTTACTGACAAGCATGATATTGGCGACTTCGGACTCATTGACGGAACTGGTAAAAAAGGAAGTTCTGTACTACTTTGTTCCTTAGAAAGAAATGCAGAAACCGATTCAGACGATACTTATGAAAGTGATGTATATATGGTGGCCTTAGATTTTCACTTTCAAATTGACAAACCAGGTAGTAATAATATGATTCCCGACGAATAGGGGAAATAGAACCCAAATTGTATCATATAAAAGAATCTAATTCTTTTATCCGTGGTTTCAGATAGAAATACAATAACGACGTAAATCAAAATCTTGGATCAGTTTAATTGATCTGGGTTCATGAAAGGGAAACAGTATTTTACTTATAACTGGCGGTTCACAAAATCTTTTTTTCGGAAGTTACTTTTCATACTAAATTTGTTCAAACAACAAATTGACGCCAGGATCCAACTCCACCTTTTTTACTTTTTCTTGTGTGGGTAAAACAATGGAGGTTGTTCTGTGATCGATGTTGGTCCTGAATGTTTCGTGGCTTCCATCTTTATAAAAAACTTCCACATCGAGCTGAAATGTAAAAAAGGCTGTTTCCTGTTTTTGCGTAATTTTCAAGTTTACAGTGGTGTCAGAGTTTTGTTCCCAGCTCCATTTCAATACCGGGTGCCCGGCCTGACGCAACCACTGATCGAAAAATGCTTTTAAATCCTGGCTCGAAGTGTTTTCCATACAATTCCGGAAATCAGCCGTTAATGCTGTTGAATCTCGATAAAGAGCATAATAATTTCGCAATCCATCGAAAAAGGCTTCGTCGCCCAGTTGGTGGCGCAACATATGCAAAAACCAGCTTGCTTTCTGGTACGAATTGGTATTTATCAGTTTCGA
>JAFGVA010000032.1 GCA_016938235.1 Bacteroidales bacterium
GCGCTGACCATAGAAATCAGAATAAGAAAGATAGTTAGTTTCATGATCATCATAAGTTTCATAAATCCAGGATATATCGCATTCCCGGACGTACACGTCATTTTTTTCATAAATTTGCAATGATTAGTTTGTTACTACCCTGTACCATTATACAGGGAAAAAATTTAATCTCAGCAGGGAAGTGTTGGCGCATTTCCCTGTTTTTCCATTCATTTCATAGGCACTTTGTTTTAGTTAGGTATTTTCTTATTTATTTTCTTTTCTCTAGTATAATTTTTTGTCGTGAAAATGTGCCGTCCGCTTTTCTGACTCTTGGCAGAACAGAGTATTTAACCGGTGCAGCTATTATCATTAGGTCGAGTATCTGAAACAATGGTTCATCGATGATGGTTACGGTATAATTAAAGTCTTTGATATCATTACTTACCTGAATGTCGACGTTGAACATTTTACTTAACCTGTCAGCCACTTCAGTAATAGGGGTATCTTCGAAAATAAATTTCCCATCTTTCCACGAAATGTATTTATCAACACCGCCATAAGTACTCACTGTTGTACCATCAATTTTACAATATCGGGTGTGCTGCCCCGGCACCATTTCGCAAAGTGGTTTCATCTGATCGCCTCGTTCCAGATTCACTTTCCCATGTACCAAAGTAGTTTCAATGTAATTTTCTGTAGGATAAGCAAATACATTAAAAGCCGTTCCCAGTACTTTTACATTTAAATCACCAGTTTTTACAATAAACGGCATGTCCGGATTGTATGCTACATCAAAATATCCTTCACCGGAAAGTGTGACCTCTCTTGTTTCTCCAACAAACACCAGAGGATACTTTAATTTACTTCCATAATTTAAATGTACCTTCGTTCCATCCGAAAGCTGAAACCTGGTTCTTGAACCAAATGGTGCTTCAATTTCAAGCGAATCAACCGATAATGCTGCAAATTCATGCGATAATTGATCTTTTTCAGAAAGCGTGTAAAATAAAAACAACAAGACAGGTAATAAAAGTATTGCTGCCACCCGGGTTACCCAAGTAAAAATATCTTTTACCGGTGATCCACCCTTCAATTCTTTTTGTTCCTTACTTTCTTCAGAATTTACTTTCAGCATAATTTTATCAAAAAGCTGACTTAATTTCTCATCCTGAATATCTTCCAGTTCAACTGAGTTCAACCAAATATCTTCAAGCTGCTTTTTATTTTTTAAGTCATGCGTATCCTGTTTTGCCCATCGAATTACTTCTTCCAACTCAACTTGAGAACATTGATTTTTAAGGTATTTCTGAAATATATCTTGATTCATTCTTTTCACTAATAAAGTGCTTCCCTAAAATGGGAAGCACAAAATCTACTAACTAAACTAACTCTGCGTCAGGTATTATTTTAACTTTTATATTAAGTACTACGCCTAACTAGTAAAAAGGGAGTAGGCAAAACACAACTTTTTTATAAAAATAAAGAAAGGAATAAAAGATTGATCATAAGGCTACTATCCAAATTAGCCTTCAAATAGGAAAGAATGTTTGAAATGTGTTTCTTCACAGTACCAGGAGAGATATTCAATTTTTGTGCAATCTCCTGATGAGAAAGTCCCGATTCACGACTTAACTGATAAATCTCTTGTTGCCGTGGCGTAAGTTTGTTTATCAAACTCTGAACCTTTTCATTCAATTCATTAAACTGAACCTCTTCAATAAGATCAGGGGCTTTTTTAAACTGTTGCAAAGACTGAATGTGTTCTACATATTTTTTTTCAGACAAACGCTTTCGAAAGAGACTCATGGTTGCATTGTATGCAATGGCGAAAAGGAGAGATTCAAAAGAAGAGTAAGCGTCAATTTTGTGTCGGGTTTCCCAGATTCTCAGAAAAACTTCCTGAACGAGTTCCTCTGCATCGGACTCTTGTTTGACAAAACGATATGCAAAACCATATAAGCGTTTACTGTAACGTTCATAAATATGATAGAACGCTACCTTGTCATCCCGTTGTAGCAGAATCAAAAGTTCAGTATTTGATTTTACAACCTTCATAACGATGAAATTACGGTCAAATGTAGAAATTTATGACTATATAATGATTTGATATTATCATGTCTTATTTAGTATTTACTTTCATCATCAAGTTTAACATTAAGGTTTTAAACTTAGATCGATTCATGATGAATTGCACACTAAATCATTTATGCAATTCTGTTAATACTTTTCCAATTGATTCTCAACCGGGACAACTGTGGCCAGATGTTCTTTTAAAATCTCCCTGATTTCTGCAATCATATCAGGATTTTGGTTCGCTAAATTGTATTTTTCTGATGGATCGACATTCAAATTGTAAAGTTCGGGCGATTCAAGTTCTTTTGGCCCATCATTTCCATATTCTGATTGAATTATAAAATGCGCTTTGTAAGCACCTTTCCGGATCGCAAAAACTTTTTGTCCGCGATAAAAAATCACTTCCTCCCGGGGTGATTTCGCTATGCCTGCAATTGTTTGGGTTAAATCGTAACCGTCATAAACCCTTTCGTTTGGGAGTTTGGTTCCAGCGAGATTACAAAAAGTCGGGAGCAAATCCATTGTTGAACCAAGATCGCTCACCACGCGCGGCTTCACCAACCCAGGTCCCCATATCACAGTGGGTTCGCGCATACCACCTTCATACGTTCCTCCTTTTCCGCCCCTCAGCAACCCGGCACTTCCACCTTTTTCATTAAAGAGCAACCACGGCCCGTTATCTGAAGTAAAAACAACCAATGTATTCTCTTCCAACCCATTTTCTTTCAAAGCTGAAATTACCTGTCCAACACTCCAATCAATTTCTTCGATAACATCGCCATAAGTTCCTCTCAAACTCTTCCCCTGAAAATCTTTGGAGGGAAAAAGCGGCACATGCGGCATGGAATGAGCCAGATAAATAAAGAAAGGCTCGTCTTTCTTTTCCTTCATAAAGTTAATGACCTCATCTGTATATCTTTTGGTAATAGTAGTTTGGTCGGCAGGTTGCTCAATTATTTCTCTATTTCGCCTTAATGGAACATTGAAATAGCCCGGTTGAGGATTTTTACAGGCTTCAAAATAATTTACACTATCTGGGAAAGCATGATCCATGTCGTTACTGTACGGAATTCCGAAATAGTAGTCGAAA
>JAFGVA010000033.1 GCA_016938235.1 Bacteroidales bacterium
CCCCTTAATATATTCTGAAGTTTTTAGCTGAACATAGCCACGAATATGTTCTAAGGTGATCCTATACCTGCTATAAAAATTATCACTTTTTATAAGCCTGTATTGATCTGTATTTAGCCAGCCCTGAAAATAAGTTCCCTGAACAGAAAGATACCTTCGATAATCAAATTCAAAAGGATTACCATAATTTTTTATAGGATTAAGTTTTGCATGAAAATAAATTTTAGTGCCCGGAACCAACTCACTTTGTTTAACTGAATCATCCTTGTTGGTATATAGCATTGCTTTAAACCGGCGTATTTTCCCGGGGTCAGCATCAAGTTTAACATGAAGCAATATACTGTTCTGTTTTTCAGTCGGATAATCAAGAATAGCTCCGGAATACGTTTTATAAGCATCATAAGCAGTCTTTCCAGGAAGTGAAAGCAAACAAATTGCTAAGGAAAAATTGAACAGCGTTATCAGAAGCAGAATGTTAACTATCTTTAGTTCCTGCTTTAATACAACCAAAATAACCAGCAGAACAAAAGAAACAATCGAAAAAAATAGCATCTTGTTTTCCTGATAAAATAAAATATCCTGATATTTGTATGATAATAAAATTGCAGATATAAAAATTATCAGCAGCCGAACAAAAGGATTCTTGCGCAATTGTGAATATGCATCCATTCTTTAAACTGAATATTAACTAAAATACCAATTTTCTGCTAGCATAGAAATAAAAAATAAAGTAACTTATATATTAAAATAAATAGAACATGGCAAATCTGAAAACAAAGTATCTTGGAATTGAATTAAAAAACCCTGTTATACTGGGAGCATGCAACCTGGTAAACAATCTTGACAATGTAAAACGCGCCGAAGATAAAGGCGTGGCCGCAATAGTCTATAAATCACTTTTTGAAGAACAAATACAATTAGAACGCGCTCAGTTAGACGATCAGTTAGAAGAATATGCTGACAGAAATGCTGAGATGACCAGCCTTTTCCCGAATATCGAACACTCAGGCCCTGAGGAACATTTATTTAACCTTGCCAGAGTTAAGCAAAGTGTGAAAATTCCTGTTATTGCGAGTCTTAACGCAATACTTAAAGACTCATGGGTTGAATATGCAAAGCAAATTGAAAAAGTAGGTGTTGATGCATTAGAGATAAATTTCTTTTATGTACCAAAAGATTTAAGTCTCGATGGTGGCAAAGTAATTAAAGACCAGGTTAGTATTCTGCAGGCAGTAAAAGAAAGTGTTAAAATTCCGGTAAGTGTTAAACTTAGTCCTTTTTATGCCAATCCTCTTCAGGTAGCTGCTACTATGGAAAAAGCCGGCGCCGATGGCCTGGTTTTATTCAACAGGTTATTTCAGCCCGAAATAGATATTGAAAAAGAAGAACATTATGCTCCGTATGATTTAAGTAATCAGTCAGACAACAAATTGGCACTAAGATTTGCCGGGCTGCTATATGGTAATCTTAAAGCAAATATTTGTAGTAATACCGGTATTTATACTGGATCAGATGTAATAAAAATGATATTGGCCGGTGCTGACTGCACGCAAGTTGTAAGCACAGTTTACAAAAACAAAATTGATTATATCGAAACCATTTTAAAAGATATTGAAGCATGGATGGACAAGAAAGGTTATGCTTCGATAGATGATTTTAAAGGTAAACTTTCTCAAAAATCAATAAACGATCCATTTGTTTACAGGCGTGCTCAATACATCGACCTGTTACTAAAATCAGATGAAGTAATTAAAAAATATCCGGTTTTATAATAAAAGGAAAACCAAAAAAAAGAAAAGGGAGCAAATTTGCTCCCTTTTTTCATGCTTAATCACTTATACTAATCATAAATGTATTCTTCGTCTTCATCTTCCCCGCCAATGGAACCAACAATTCTGAACTCAGTTCTTCGGTTCTTTTCTCTTCCTTGTGGATTATCACTGCCATCGGGAAGATAATTTGGAGCTACAGGCATTGTAGAACCATAACCCTTAGGTACAAGTCTGCCAGCCGGGATACCTTTTGAAATCAGGTGTTGAACAACGTTATTTGCCCTTTCATGAGATAATTCGAGGTTATATTGGGCATCACCAACACTGTCGGTATGAGAACCAATCTCAATGATAAATTCCGGTGCTTCTTTTAACAGCACCAGCAGAGTGGTATCTAAAACATTTTTAGCTCTCTGGGAAAGTTCGGCGCTATTGAAATCATAATAAACATTCTCAAGAACAATAGGTTTATCGGTTAAAACATTCACCCATGTAGGAGGCATCTCAATAGTATCAGAAAAATTGAAAAATTCTGTACTCATATAGTTTTTCTCATCGAAATACTGAAACCCTTCCATTTTAAATTCATACTCTTCGTTTGGTTGAAGATTGAAATAATATTTACCATCTTCAGCAGTTGTGTACCTGTCAATAAACACAAATTCGTTCAGCTCATTATCGAGTTTATATAGTGCCATTTTTGCTCCCGTAAGAGGCTTTATACTGGCATCCGGATTCATAAAATCAAATCCCGACAAATCGCGCTTTCTGCCAAATCTGTCCTTCTCGAACGGATATATTGTTCCGGTAACTGTTATCCTTACATAATCGTTCCTGCTGTAATAAAAAATATCGTCGCAACAAGTCTGCGGGTCTAATGAATCGGGTCTGTTCGAAACAAAAAAACCATCGCCACCCCCTTTGCTCACAGTAAAATACAAGTCGTCATAACTTGAATTTATAGGATAACCTACATTTTGTATTTCTGTCCATTTAGTACGCTCTCCAAAAGCTGAAAATACATCCAGCCCACCAATACCCGGCAAACCTGTAGAGCTAAAATACATGTTCCGTGTAGATAAATCGTAAAATGGAGTCATTTCATCACCGGGAGTATTTATACGACTTCCCAGATTTCTTGGTTTACTGTAGGCATCTCGTTTTTCATTCCAGACAGTATACCAGATATCCAGGCCTCCCTTTCCTTCGGATCGATCCGACACAAAGAAAATTATCTCCCTGTCTGATTGAGCAGTTCGCCCCAATGCCGGTTGGGTTGTGGTATAATTCGGATCATTAATTATGGCAGGAAGCTTTTCGGGCTCACTCCAGCGGTTGCCCACCAATATACTACGGTAAATACTGCAAATTACCTTGCCCTGCCAGTTTTCAACACAGCGTGTAAAATAAAACCGCCTTCCATCTCTCGATAACACACCATTTCCGGTTTCCACTCCGGGTATATTTATACTCCCGGGAAGCAATTCTCCACCAATCCAATCCATTCCCTCTTTGTGAGCCATATAAAACTGTCTTACCGGGAAGACCGAATCAACCATTTGATCTGTAAAATAAATTAAGGAATCTACCCTGAGTGAGGCATAGATAAAGTTATTATCATCGATTGGTATAGGTGATAATTCAATATGCGGACTATTTACTGTATTATTCAGGTTCTCAATATTAATGTTCAGCGGATTTTGAATTATTTTTTTTGCTGAATCACAACCCTCAACTTCGTTTCGCGCCAGTTTGCTGTAAGATCGACTATCTTTTGAACCCTTATATGACCTTCTGAACTGATCGAACTCCTCAATTGCTTCATCATACTTTCCGGTTGACTTCAGCATCTGAGCATAATAAAACTGAGAAAGCGGATATTTATTTGATGCTCGTTTAACTACCTGTTGGTAAAGTTCAAGAGCCTGCTCATAATTTCTCACGTCTCTATGAAGGTTTGCCAACTCATAATTTACTTTAGAATTATTGGGTTTAATTTCCCTGTATCTCTCATAATAATAAATTGCAGTTAGCTTATCTCCTGCGCGTATAGAATTTTTAGCGAATTTTTGCAACTGGAAAGGTGTTAATTCCTGTATACTGGCCACCTGTGCCTGCATAGAGACTGCAAACACAAGAAACAATAAGCCTGTTATGTATTTTTTAAAATCTCTCACAAGGTATAGAATAACTATTTAACACTGTACTTATGCTCCTGAAAATAAACGCTATTTCAATAGTACCGATTTTACTGTTCGATGACGGCAGAGTTGAAAGCACATCGTAATTTATTGCCAGGTCGAAACGACTAACAGTAGCACCTGCCTGTACTGAAATAAAGTTCATAGTTGTTAGATCACCACTGCTTATATACATTCCGGCAAAAATTCTTTTTACTGTTGAACGATTTCCGATTACATTATACCCAAGCTCGGCACCATAAACAGTTGAAAGATCGGCAGGTTTAGCTAAAACCAGAATTTTTGGAGTAATATATATTTTATCGCTAATATTTGTTTTAATTGTGGTGTATCCAAGGCTTAATAAATCGAGTTTTTCATCACCTGAGTCATAAAACGATGGATTTGGCCTGTTTAAATGGCCAAAAGAAATCCCAACCTCTGGCTCAAAAATACTGATACTCCTTTTGTATACTAAACCAAGGTTTATATCCAGGTAACTGGCTTTCAATGAAGTAGGTTCACCACTTGGCAATGTAAACCCACCGGTACTGTAATCGAATATTTTGTAATCGTTCACACCTCCAAAAACAAAACCTGCCTGTATTCCTAAACCAATATAATTATTACTGATTACCTTTCCATAACCTACAGAGCCATATATTTTATTATGATTCATGCCCAAAATTCCGGATTCATCATTTAAAACAAATAAACCTGCTCCAATATTCTGATTAAGGACATAAAACTGGTTTTCAATGCTAAAACTGGCTGTTCTGTATTGCTCAGAAATGTTTCTATAGTTTGCAGCCACACGAAAATCACCTTTAAAATTACCCGTGTTTGCCGGATTAACGAAAAGCGGATTATAATCGAACTGTGTGAAATGTACCTCCTGTGCATGTATATGAGCCACAGATCCAACAACCAGTCCCAATGAAACAAAAACAAAAAACAGGCATTTCAACACTAAGCTTTTCCTGAAGTAATGTTTATTCATAGGCATCAGAATGTATTAATAGCCAAAAAGTACACATAATTTATTTTAAAAAGAAATAGATTTATTGACAATAGTAAATTAAGTGTAAATCTTTTGTTTTTATTTAAAGTTAAATATTATACTTTTAGATTGGTAAGTTTTAATAAATTCATTTACCCTAATTTTAAAAAAAAATAGTCCCGGTTCATTTTATGCGAATTAAATTAATTACAGAACCGGCTTTAATACCATTAATTGCCAGATTTAAAACCTGCATGTTATGAAAAGAAAAAAAAATAATACCGGTAATTCTTTTCCAAAATTGTTTTTTATTGCAGCAACAGTTTTATTGAATACTATGCTGGCATTTAACCAGGTTAATGCTGTGATCGAAGCTGATGTTACAGAAGGCTGTACCCCATTAACTGTAAATTTTAGCAATTCGGGTACCCAGGGAGATTCAATACAATATGAATGGACTTTCAGAACAGGAGATAAATCAACTTTAGCTGCTGACAGTTACACTTTTTTTGATGGTGGAGTATATACTGTTGAATTAATAATTGAAAACACAAACGGAGTAAACGATAAAGACACAGCTACAATTGAAATAAATGCCATTCAAACTCCATTAGCAGATTTTTTAATTTATGATGTTAATGTAAATCAGATAACTACAGCTTGTGCAAATGAAAATATAATTACAGCATTAAAATATCCGCAATTTGCTAAAGACAATATGACTATTGATTTTGGTGATGGATCACCCATTGATAATCATGTTGCCCCAACCAAAAAACATGAATACTCAGCAAATGGCACTTACACAATCAGTATTACAACCGGGTATCAAAGCTGCACACATAATGCTCAAAAAACAATAACCATAGCCGGCCCAATTGCCGATTTTACAATTTCAAAAGATTCGGCCTGTTTAGGAGAAGAGATAAGCTTTACCATAACTGAGCAAACAGACGTTGACAGTTACACCTGGAAGTTTGGTGATAATAAAGACTCTGCCAACATTGCAACTGTAAATCATTCATATTCAACCCATGGAAATAAAATACCCAAGCTTGAAGTAATTGGGTCAAGAACATGTACACTTATTGATACCCTTTATATTTATCATGTTGAAGCCGGAATAGGTTATAATGAGGGAACTAAGTTTTGCGATCAAAAACTAATACTTTTTCAGAATTATTCCTATGGAAACGATTATAACTCGTGGGATTTTGGCAATGGGCAAACCAGTTCGGACATAATACCTAATAATATTCAGTTTGATGAGGGTACTTATACCGTAGAATTAACAGTATCCAATACAAAAGGATGCTCTGACACTGATACAAATACCATAGTTATTAAAGCTAACCCTGATATACAGCTTGGAAACGACTGGTTTGCCTGCGAGGGAGAATCAGTAACTCTTTCAGCATCGGGGGGTCATACAATTTTCTGGACACCCTCAACCGGTCTTGACGATCCGACCAGTTACACTCCGGTTGCCACACCAAGTTCAACAGTTGGATATAGTGCAACGGTTACCGACACCAATACAAACTGCACCAGTTTTGGTATTATTCAGGTTGCTGTTGAACCGTTGCCAGATTGGGAAGTGATATTCAATCAGCTTCGTGATACATTAATTATTGGAGAAATTGATACCATAAGATATAGCGTGAATGGCAATTATTTATATTCGTGGTCTTCTGATGACACCATAAAGAGCTATAACAGTATATATATTGTTATTCAGCCCATGGTTTCAAGAAATGACTATGCAACCTACTATCTTGATTTATCTGATCGCAGGGAATGCTTCTCTCACCAGGAATCTTTTCAGGTGTATTTGCGCGAAGAATACACTTTTGGTTTGCCCAAAGCATTTACGCCAAACGGTGATGGAAAAAATGATATAATAAAAGTAGACGGTTGGGGTATTAAAAATCTTCTTGAATTCAGAGTTTATAACCGCTGGGGTAAGGAAATGTTCTTTTCTGACGACATCAATACAGGCTGGGATGGCAAGCTGGATGGCAATCCACAACCTATTGACTCTTATGCATATACTATAAAAGTAGAATTATGGAACGGTGCTACTGATGAGAAGTCAGGCACATTCTCATTAATCCGGTAAAGGCTTTCTTTATTAAAGCTATATTATCTCCTCTTTATTTTCTTGTGCATCAACTGCTGTAATGGCAGCCATATCCACTATCTGTCTAACAGAACTTTCCATTTGTAAAATATGAACTGGCTTTCTTATACCAAGAAGAATTGGTCCGATTACTTCACAGTCAGCAAGTTCATGCATCATTTTATAAGCAATATTGCCTGAACTGAGGTTAGGAAAAATAATGGTATTCACATCGTGATCGCCAATTTTGGTAAATGGATATTTTGCTTTCCGCAGCTCTTTATCAAAAGCATAGTTCGCCTGCATTTCGCCATCGACTAATAAATCAGGATAATCTCTGTGAAGTATTTCAATGGCTTCGCGCACTCTTTGCGGACTGCCATCGCGAATAGTTCCGAAGTTTGAATATGAAATAAGCGCTACCACCGGATCAATATTGAATTTTCGTACCTCATTTGCAGTAAGTATTGTTGTATCGGCAATGGTTCTTCCCGATGGCTGTATGTTAACTGTTGTATCGGCAAAGAATATTGGACCGCGCTTAGTTTGAACAATATACATTCCTGCAATATGCCCCAGACTATTGTTTGAACCAATAATCTGCAGGGCAGGCCTCAATGTATTAGCGTATTTTGTGGAGAATCCGGTTAAGAATCCGTCAGCTTCGCCGTATTCAACCATCATCATTCCAAAATAGGTAGGATCACTCATTTTCTCAAAAGCTTCTTCATAGGTAATTCCTTTTCGTTTACGTATTTCAAAAAACTGAGCTGCAAATCGTTCCCTTCTTGCAAGTTCCATGTCACAACAAAAATCAATTATGGTAAGGCCTTCAATATTCAGGTGGTTCTTTTCTGCTGTTTCACGTATCGCTTGTTTTCTGCCTAAAAGTATAGGTTCAGCAATTTTTTCATCGCGCACTATCTGCACTGCTTTCAGTACTTTATAATGTTCGGCATCGCTGAATAGAATTCTTTTCGGATAGTGTTTAGCTTTAATATGAACATCATTAATCAGTTTATTATACAGACCCATACGCTTCAGGAGCTCAATTTTGTACTTATCCCAGTCATCAATAGTCTCTCTGGCAACTCCGGAATCCATTGCGGCTTTCGCCACAGCGGGTGCGACTTCAGTAATTAACCTGGGGTCCAGGGGCTTAGGGATTATGTATTCTCTTCCAAATTCCAGATTTTTTGTTTTATAGGCAGCATTTACTTTTTCGGGCACATGTTGTTTGGCAAGTTGCGCTAATGCCTTTGAGGCTGCCATTTTCATTTCTTCGTTTATATTCGTGGCCTTGACGTCTAAAGCTCCCCGAAAAATAAACGGAAAACCTAAAACATTATTTATCTGGTTAGGATAATCAGATCGGCCTGTAGCCATAATAATATCTGGACGTGCGGCCATGGCATCTTCATAAGAGATTTCGGGAGTTGGATTTGCCATTGCAAAAACTATTGGATCTTTAGCCATAGAACGAACCATATCCTGACTCAGAATATTTCCTTTTGAAAGACCAAGAAACACATCTGCCCCTTTAATTACGTCTTTCAGAGTAACGAGGTCTGAATCTTGTGCAAAAAGCTGTTTGTATTTATTTAAATCTTTCCTTCTGGTTGTAATAAGCCCTTTGCTATCGAGCATGTAAATATTTTCTCTTTTTACTCCCAGGTTTAGGTATAATTTTGTGCAGGATATACCCGATGCACCAGCTCCATTCACCACCACTTTAATCTTTGAAATATCTTTTCCGATAATTTCAAGGGCATTTATAAGTCCAGCTCCGGAAATTATGGCTGTTCCATGCTGATCATCGTGAAAAACCGGTATATCGAGTTCTGCTTTTAGCCTTTCTTCAATTTCAAAACATTCGGGGGCTTTAATATCTTCAAGGTTTATGCCACCAAAGGTTGGTGCTATGGCTTTTGCAACATCAATAAATTCTTCAATGCCGGTTTTATCAATCTCAATATCAAACACATCAACATCGGCAAAAACTTTAAACAATAAACCTTTACCCTCCATTACCGGTTTACCGGCAAGAGCTCCGATATTACCCAGGCCCAAAACGGCTGTCCCATTCGACATTACTGCAACAAGGTTGTTTTTGGCGGTATACCTATAAGCGTCTTTAGGATTTTTTTCAATTTCAAGACAAGGTTCAGCAACCCCCGGGGTATAGGCTAATGATAAATCGTATTGAGTACTGTATGGTTTTGTAGGTATTACTTCTATTTTGCCGGCTCTGCCATCTGAATGATAACGCAAAGCTTCTTCTTTGGTAATTTTAGCCATGAGGGTAGATTTTAATTGATAACTATTAAGTTATGTTTTACAAAACATAAAAAAAATGACAATTGATAGAATAGATATATAAAAAAAAGGTTTTTGAGGAAATTGTATTATTCAGATTACCTAATACTTAATATGAAATAGCAAGATTCATTAAGGTGCAATATTAATTTATACTATATTTAGAGTATTAAGAGGTTTATATGAATCGCCTGATAAAACTTTTTATATTATTCATTTTTGTGCTATTGTGTTGCAAAACATATGCCCAGGAAGTTCTCCGGCAAACAAAAAATGTTTTATTTATAAACTCATATGCCCCTACTTATTCATGGGGCGATAGTGTCTCGAAGGGTATCATTAACACCTTTAAAGAAAGAAACGACATCACACTTTATGTTGAATATCTTGATGCTAAAAGGTTTGGCCAAACCTTTTTTCTTCAGTCATATAAAATGCTAGCAGAGAAGTATAACAGCCTTGAGTTCGATATCTGCATCACCAGCGATAATGATGCACTTGAGTTTCTCTTTCAATATGGTAATGAGTTAGTACCTGATATACCGGTTATTTTTTGCGGCATCAATAATCCTGAAGACTATGAATTAGAAGAATCCAGATTTTATGGAATTTCAGAAAGCATAGATCAGGATTCTGTGAATAAACTGGTTCTAAAAATCCTTCCTGATGCTGAATTCTTATATTATATTTACGACAGCACTACCACAAGTCTTCTGAATATTAACTATGTAAAAGAAATTGAACCAGAATATTCCAATCGGGTAAAATTTAAATATGTTACAGGATTTGCTGTTGATTCACTTCCATCAATAGTAAAGCAGTTTAATAAGAAAGGGGCTATAGTTCTGGTGAACGTATTTCAGGATATCGACAATACCCCTGTTAATTCTGATATTGTATTTGACAAAATTGCAAATACTGCACCAATACCTTTGTTTATGGATAGTGAGACCTCTGTTGGAAAAGGTATGGCGGGAGGAATAATAAATAAGGGAACAGAACATGGAAACGAAGCTGCCAGATTAGCACTGGAGTTTCTTGACAACCCAGATTACAAGCCTGAAAAAAGAGTTTTACAGCCTGAATATAAATACTATTTCGACTATAGAGTTTTAAAGAAATTCAATATTGATATTAATCTTCTACCCAGTAATTCAATACTAATAAACAAGCCCGATTCTATCATAACAAAGTACCTGTTGTATTTTTTAATTCTGTTTGTCGTGATGGGATTACTTATTTCTATTATACTTATTTTAAGTTTTAATATCCGAAAAAGGAAAAAAGCAGAAAACCTGGTCACTCAAAAACTCAATGAGATACAAGAAATAAACACGCAACTAATAAAAGCGAACCAGTTAGAAGCAGATATGAACGCGCGACTTGAAGACAAAAATAGGGCACTTACTACAATAAATAAAGAACTTGAAATTGCCAAAAGAAAATCGGATGAGTCTGACCGATTAAAATCTGCTTTTTTATCGAATATGTCGCATGAAATACGCACCCCGTTAAATTCGGTCGTTGGTTTTTCTGATCTTATTGCTGAGAGAGAAACTACAAAAGAAGAGCAGGAGAGGTTTGCTAAACTAATAAAGTCGAATAGCGAACAGCTCCTACGATTAATTAATGATATCCTGGATATTTCAAGAACTGAAACCGGAGAAATTGCTTTTGAAAAAAAGTCCATTTTAGTTCAGGACGTCTTTATAGAACTCAAAAACAGTTTTCAGGTAAACAATAAAAAAAATGAAGTTGAGATTCGCATTGATGAAGACTCAATGAATACTAATTTAGTAATTTATTCTGATCCAGTGAGGTTTAAACAGGTTCTTACAAATTTAATTCAGAATGCAATAAAATTTACAAATAAAGGATATGTTGAATTTGGATACAAACTAAAGAACCCCAACGAGGCTACTTTTTATGTAAAGGATACCGGAATAGGAATTGATAAGTCACACCACGATAAAGTTTTTGACAGGTTTTGGCGCATTGAAGACAGTAAAACTAGTTTATATCCGGGTACAGGTTTAGGTTTGTCCATCGCAAAACTTATTTGTGAAAAACTGGGTGGCCATATTTGGTTCGATTCAAAAACAGACCTTGGAACTACTTTTTACTTTACACATCCCCTTGAGGATCAAAGCATAAAAAAACCAATTCTTAGAACAACAAAAGATAAAAACCTGGATAGTGCAATAGATAAGCAAATTTACGATAAGGAAACTCTGATTGCAATTGTTGAAGATGAGCAAGATAACCAGAACTTGCTTAAACAATTGCTATCGATTAAAGGGTTTAAAACAATAAGTTTTTATAATGGTATAGAGATTTGCGAATTTCTAAAAAATAATCATAGACACAATATTCAATTAATATTGATGGATATTAAAATGCCAGGGTTGGATGGTTTTCAGACAACCAGAATTATTAAAGAAAAACACCCTGAAATACCAATTATAGCTCAAACAGCATATGCCTTAGAAAACGATATTAATAAGATTAAACAGGCCAGTTTTGATTCATATTTAACTAAACCAATTAAAAAGAGTATGCTTTATAGTAAAATATATGAGCTTATTCATAAATAACGACGGAGTCATTTTTCACCAATTTATGTATCTTCCCACCTTGATGAAGCCCATCTGATACTACTAAACCGGGTTATTGCGTTTTTCCGCAAGCAAAAGGGCTTTATGTAAAATATTCTTCAAGATAAACGCTTTTAAAACTACTTGATTATTTTGGTGCTATACGCTGCAGCAACCTTTCCCTTTGCAATATTGTTAAGTTTCCCTTTTAGTAATTTCTTTTTTAGCGGAGAAAGGTGATCAACAAATAACACTCCATCCAGATGATCGTATTCATGTTGAATAATCCTGGCTTTTATTCCATCGTAAGTTTCATCATAGAAATTGAAATCCTCATCGTAATACTGAATTCTTATTTTAGCCGGTCTTTCAACTTCTTCCCTAATTTCAGGAAGACTCAGGCATCCTTCAGAAAATCCCCATTTATCTCCCGTTTGTTCGATAATTTTAGGATTAATAAAAGCTTTCTTGAATCCCTCCAATGAAGGATCGTCTTCGGCCATAGGATTTGCATCTATAACAAACAGACGAATCGATTTACCAATTTGGGGAGCAGCCAGTCCTACACCATCAGAAACTTCCATAGTTTCAAACATGTCTTTTATAAGAACATCAAGATTATTGTACTCTTTAGCTATTTTTTCAGACACTTTTCGCAACATTGGCGAACCATAAATCACAATCGGATAAATCATTATTTGTTATAAAAAGTTTTGTTTCGACTCTAAAAATGTTTGCAGAATTATTACAGCACTTATTTTATCTACCATAGCCTTATCCTGCCTTTGTTTCTTTTTAAGTCCTCCATCAATCATGGCCTGAAAAGCCATTTTCGATGTAAATCGTTCATCAACAGTCTCAATCGAAATATCAGGAAATTGTTTCCGGAACTTCTTTAAAAAACTATCGACAAATACAACAGATTCCGAGGGTTTGTTGTTCATTTGAATAGGGTAACCAATGATTACTTTTTCTACTTTCTCGGCTTTAAAATAGCTCTCAAGAAAACTGAAAAGCTGGTAGGTTGGCACAGTATCAAGGCCATTTGCAATCAGTTGAAGATTATCTGTGACGGCAATACCTGTACGTTTTCTACCATAATCTAAAGCTAGTATTCTACCCATGTATTGATTGCAAATTTAGTAATAATTCTCTTTTCTGTTTACAATTTATAAAATCTGCCATTTTGTTTAATGGCAAGGCAAAAAGGATAACAAAAAAAGCAGTCCGTTTGAACTGCTTTTTATATGATAAAACATGTGTTTCAATTATTCACCATAATTCATTTCTGCTCTGCGCTTGTATGATTCATAACGCCATTTAGCATTCTCTTCAGCCACTGTAAATAATTTAGCAGCCTCAGCAGGAAATGATTTCACTAATGAAGTGTAGCGTACCTCGCTCTTAAGGAAATCCTGGAATTTAGAATAATCAGGCTCTTTAGAATCTAATTGAAATGGATTCTTTCCTTCAAGCTCGAGAGTAGGATTGTATCGATACAGATGCCAGTAACCTGCCTCAACAGCTTTTTTCTCCTGTTCAACTGATTTACCCATACCAGCTCTTAATCCGTGGTTAATGCATGGTGCATAAGCGATAATAAGTGATGGTCCCGGATATGCTTCAGCTTCTTTCAGCGCTTTCAGGTACTGGTTCATATTAGAACCAATAGCAACCTGGGCAACATAAACATAACCATAAGTCATAGCCATTGCGCCAAGATCTTTTTTCCTGATTTGCTTTCCGGCAGCAGCAAATTTAGCTACAGCACCTACCGAAGTTGATTTCGATGCCTGACCTCCGGTATTTGAATATACCTCGGTATCAACAACCAAAACATTAACATCTTCACCAGATGCCAGCACATGGTCTAAACCACCGTATCCGATATCGTATGCCCAGCCGTCACCACCGAATATCCATTGCGATTTCTTAACAAGATACTGCTCAAGATCAGCAATTTCTTTTGCAAGCGGTGCGCTTTCTTTTTTAAGAGCCTCCTTTACTTTAGCTGAAGCCGTTTTAGAACCTTCAGCATTGGCTTTATTTTCAATCCACTCTTTAAAAATATCTATTGTAGCTGCAGATACTTCTTTTGATTCTATTGCAGCTTCCATTTTTAACTGAATCCTATCGCGAAGTTTGCTTACTCCATTAGCCATACCTAAACCAAACTCTGCATTATCTTCGAATAATGAGTTTGCCCATGCAGGACCATGTCCTTTTGCATTTGTACAGTATGGGGTTGATGGAGCAGAACCGCCATAAATAGAACTACAACCTGTAGCGTTGGCTACCATCATTCTGTCGCCAAACAGTTGTGTGATAAGTTTTACGTATGCTGTTTCACCGCAACCTGCACATGCGCCTGAGAACTCAAATAATGGTTGAGCAAACTGACTGTTTTTTATAGATGCCTGTGGATCTACAAGTTCAGTTTTATAAGCAACATTCGACGATACATAATTCCAGTTTTCAGTTTCAACCATCATATCATCAAGAGGTTTCATTACTAAGGACTTCTCTTTAGATGGACAAACTTCGACACAAACATTACATCCTGTGCAATCAAGCGGGCTTACCTGAATTCTGTATTTTAATCCTTCCAGTCCTTTCCCTTTTGCGTCAACCAAAACAGCATCTTTAGGCATTCCTGCAGCTTCTTTTTCGTCTAAAAGAATTGGGCGAATACAAGCATGAGGACAAACATATGCACACTGGTTACACTGAATACAGTTTTCTGCCTGCCACTCGGGCACATTTACAGCAATACCACGTTTCTCGTACTGAGTTGTTCCGGCAGGGAATGTACCATCTTCACGGTCTAAAAATGCACTTACAGGAAGATCATCGCCTTTAAGTAAGTTAATAGGTTCAACAACGTTTTTGATGAAATCCGGTATATTTTTGCGGTTATCAACCGTTTTCTCAACTTCAAGTGTTGCCCATTCAGCTTTCACTTCAACTTTCTCGACCTGGCCGCCACGTTCAACCGCCTTGTGATTCATCTTTACAATTTCTTCACCTTTTAAAGAGAATGTTTTTGTGATAGCTTTCTTCATTTGTTCAACTGCACTATCATAAGGAATTACATTGGCAATTTTGAAGAAAGCAGACTGCATGATAGTATTAGTCCTGTTTCCAAGACCAATTTCTGTAGCAACTTTTGTTGCATTTATAATATAGAAATTGATTTTCTTTTTAGCTAATACACGTTTTACAGAATTTGGAAGTTTTTCTACTGTTTCGTCAGCATCCCAAATACTGTTAAGTAAGAAAGTTCCGCCTTCTTTGATGCCTTTAAGCATATCATATTTATCGAGATATGAAGGTACGTGACAAGCAACAAAATCAGGAGTATTTACCAGGTATGATGATAAAATTGGTTTATCGCCAAAACGGAGGTGTGATATTGTAACACCACCTGATTTTTTTGAGTCATATGCAAAGTATGCTTGTGCATATTTGTCGGTACTGTCGCCGATAATTTTGATGGAGTTTTTATTTGCCCCTACAGTTCCGTCTGCACCAATACCATAGAATTTACCTTCGAAAGTTCCTTTGCTGGAAATAGCAATTTCTTCTTTAAGCGGCAATGAAGTAAATGTAACATCATCAACAATACCTAAAGTGAAATAATTTTTGGGTTCTTTTTGCTCAAGGTTTTCAACTACAGATATAATCTGCGACGGAGTAGTATCTTTAGAACTCAAGCCATAGCGTCCGCCAATAATCATTGGTGCATCTTTCTGTCCTTTAAATACCTCACAAATATCGAGATACAATGGTTCACCATTAGAACCAGGTTCTTTGGTTCTGTCGAGAACAACAATTCTTTTTGCTGATTTTGGCAGAACTTTTAAGAAATATTTTGTTGAGAATGGACGGTATAAGTGTACAGATACCAATCCTACTTTTTTACCTTGTTTTGCAAGATAGTCAATGGTTTCCTGAATTGTTGAAGTAACAGAACCCATTGCAACAATAATATTTTCAGCATCGGGAGCACCATAATAAGAGAATGGATGATATTCCCGGCCGGTAATTTTTGACATTTCCTGCATGTATTCTTCAACCATATCAGGAATTGCGAGGTAAAATTTATTTGCAGCCTCGCGCGACTGGAAATAAATATCAGGGTTCTGAGCGGTACCTCTTGTTACAGGGTGCTCAGGATTTAAAGCCCGGTTACGGAAATCCTTAAGGGCTTTCCAATCCATTAACTGAGCCATTTGCTCAGTAGTGGGAGCTTCAACCTTTTGTATTTCGTGCGAAGTACGGAATCCATCAAAGAAGTGAAGGAAAGGAACTCTGGACTTAATAGCTGTAAGGTGAGCAACAGCGCCAATATCCATTATTTCCTGAACACTACCTGAAGCTAACATGGCAAAACCAGTTTGTCTGGTACTCATAACATCACTATGATCTCCAAAGATCGAAAGTGCCTGAGCAGCCAGACTACGAGCTGACACATGAAATACTCCCGGTAATAATTCACCAGCTATTTTATACATATTTGGAATCATAAGCAATAATCCCTGCGAAGCTGTATATGTCGAAGTAAGTGCACCTGCCTGCAAGGATCCGTGAACAGCACCTGCTGCTCCACCTTCAGATTGCATTTCGGTTACTTTAACAACTTCACCAAATATGTTTTTTCTACCCTGGGCCGACCACTCATCGATATATTCTGCCATCGTTGAAGATGGGGTAATTGGATAAATAGCCGAAACCTCGCTAAACATGTATGCAATATGCGATGCAGCATAATTACCATCACATGTTACAAAGTTCTTGTTCTTAGCCATACTAATACGCTTATTATTAATGTTTTAACGAATCTATTTTAAAAGAAGCACAAAATTAATATAAAATCCTGTAACTTCCATTTTTATACTATACCTAAGGCTTATTCATTTTTATTACAAATAAGCTATACTATTACTTAAACGGAAAAAGAAGATACAAAAAAAAGCGGGAATTTTCCCCGCTTAATATCTTAATCTCCGTTCATTGTTAAGAGAAATTCTTCGTTCGATTGTGTTTTCACCATACGATCGCGCAAGAATTCCATGGCTTCGACTGAGTTCATGTCAGTCAGGTACTTACGCATTATCCAAATGCGGGTCAAAGCTTCTTTGCTTACAAGTAAGTCTTCACGACGGGTACTGGAAGCTGTAATATCGACCGCCGGGTAAACACGACGATTTGAGAGCTTACGATCAAGCTGTAATTCCATGTTACCGGTACCTTTAAATTCTTCAAAAATCACTTCGTCCATTTTTGAGCCGGTTTCGGTAAGTGCTGTTGCAATAATTGTAAGTGAACCACCGTTTTCGATATTTCGTGCAGCTCCAAAAAATCTTTTAGGTTTATGCAGCGCATTGGCATCAACACCTCCAGACAACACCTTACCTGAGGCAGGTGCAGTAGTGTTGTAAGCCCGCGCCAAACGGGTTATTGAATCCAACAGAATAACAACATCGTGACCACATTCAACCATTCTCTTTGCTTTTTCAAGAACAATGTTAGAAACCCGCACATGTCTTTCTGCTGGTTCATCGAAGGTTGATGAAATAACCTCTCCGTTTACGTTACGAGCCATATCGGTAACCTCTTCGGGTCGTTCATCGATAAGAAGAATCATAAGGTAAACTTCAGGATGGTTAGCAGCAATTGCATTAGCGATATCCTGCAGTAAAATAGTTTTACCAGTTTTTGGTTGTGCAACAATTAGTCCACGTTGCCCCTTACCTATTGGAGAAAACATATCAACTATTCTCACGGACAGGTTGCTAGTGGATGCGTTGCCTAAAAGGTTAAACTTCTCCTGTGGAAATAAAGGGGTAAGATAATCGAAAGGTACTCTGTCCCTGATAAAAGAAGGATCACGACCGTTGATTTCTTCAACTTTAATAAGTGGAAAGTATTTCTCACCTTCTTTCGGAGGACGAATTGCACCTCTCACAGTATCACCAGTCTTTAGTCCGAATAACTTTATCTGCGATTGAGAAACATAAATATCATCGGGTGAGTTAAGGAAGTTATAATCAGCAGAGCGAAGGAATCCATAGCCATCAGGCATAATTTCCAACACACCTGAGTTACTGATTAGTCCGTCAAAATCGGTTATAGCCTCTCCTCTTTTATTATCGGCAAAACGAACCTTTATGTCGCTTTCTGTTGTAACGATTCGTTCGGGTCTGTTTTGATCTTCTCTTCTTCTGGCATGATTTTGGCTCTCCTGCTGTTTCTCAGGAAAATCTCTTTTAGGTTTTTCCTGGTTGGGGGTTGGTCTTTGAATAATTTTGGCTTCTGAATTTTGCTCCTTAGGTAGCGGTTCGTCTGCTTTTTTTTCTTCAGCACCTTTATTAAGTGATGCTTCAACTGCCGCAACAGCTTCGGTAATTCTTTTAGATTCTTTAACTAAAGTAGCTTTATCAACTCTTTTTCGGCGAGCACGTTTCTGATCGTCATCAACCTTAGAATCCTCCGTTTTTCTCTCAGGATTTTGAGTTTTATCTATTTCAGGAACTACTTTTTTAAATTCCTTTTTTGGTTCCTTCTTCTTTTCTGAAGCAGAAATTGCCTGTTGATCGAGAATTTTGTAAATAAGATCTTGTTTTTTTAGAGAATCTACGCGCTTAATTTTCAAATCTTTAGCAATCTGGCGGAGATCAGCCACCAGCATCTTGTTTAATTCAAGTATGTCGTACATAAGTAATTAAGAAAAATTTGCTTTTAAATACATCGTTTTTTGTGAAATGATTGGGAATATTTCCGGATTGAGCTTGATTTAAAGGATTCGGTCTGAATTGGAAAATCCACTGCAATAATAAATAAATAACCATCAATAACCAAAATTTCCGATAAAATATTTTGTTTATAAGCTCACAAAAAGAAATTTTATTATTTTTAACATGGATTAAACAATGAATGGCTTAAATAAAAAACATTAAAGATGATCTTTATTCATTCCAAAATTTATTGATATAGATTAATGACCTGAATCACAAATAAAACCACCCCTCTTTATGAGACAACTCAAGATCATCAAACAAGTAACCAACCGCGACACTCCTTCGCTTGATAAATACTTGCACGAAATTGGTAAAGAAGAGCTAATAACCGCCGAGGAAGAGGTGGAATTGGCTCGTCGGATAAGAGTTGGAGATGCTGTAGCTCTTGATAAACTAATTAAAGCTAACCTCAGGTTTGTGGTGTCAGTTTCAAAACAATACCAAAACCAGGGATTAAGTTTACCCGATTTAATAAATGAAGGAAACTTAGGCCTTATAAAGGCGGCACAGCGATTCGATGAAACGCGTGGATTCAAATTTATTTCTTATGCTGTATGGTGGATAAGGCAATCAATTCTTCAGGCACTTGCTGAACAGGCCAGAATTGTTCGTTTACCACTGAACAAAATTGGTTCGATAAATAAAATTAACCGGACATTCTCTGAACTGGAACAAAAATATGAACGTGAACCTTCGGTTCAGGAAATAGCGCAAGCTTTGGAAATGGCTCCTGATGAAGTAAAAGAATCATTAAAAAGTTCGGGACGCCATGTATCTATGGATGCACCAATTACATCAGAAGAAGAAGGATCGATGTATGATGTTATGGATAATAAGGATACTCCCAGCCCCGATAAAGGTTTAATTACAGACTCGCTCAGGAAGGAAATTGAACGGGCTCTTTCAACTTTAACCCACCGTGAGGCAAACATAATAAGATTGTATTTTGGTCTCAATGGCAAACATGCTCATACACTTGAAGAAATAGGAGAAGAATTCAACCTGACAAGGGAAAGAGTGCGGCAAATTAAAGAAAAAGCCATTAAACGACTTAAAAATGCCACCCGTTGTAAAAACCTGAAAGCTTATCTGGGGTAAAAAATGGTTTTCAACATCACATAATTTCCTGACCTCTTTATTTTTTCGGACAAAAGAATCGAACACTAATTCTTGTAAGATACATTTATGATTCTTTTTTCTACTGAATAATGCTATTTTTGCAGCTTAAACTGACAATAATTCCATGGAACGCATTATAAGCCCTTCGATACTAGCTGCTGACTTCATGAACCTGAGAGAAGAAATTGAACTCATTAATAAAAGTTCGGCACAGTGGCTTCATTGTGATGTAATGGACGGTGTATTTGTGCCAAATATTTCTTTTGGTTTACCGGTTGTGAGTATGGTTGGCAAGCTTTCTGAAAAACCACTTGATGTGCACCTTATGACTATTGAACCTCAAAATCACATTGCAGATTTTTATAAAGCCGGTGCAAAAAACATTACCATTCATTACGAAGCATGCCGTCATTTGCACCGTACAGTACATCTGATTAAATCGCTGGGTATAAATGCAGGCATATCATTAAACCCGCATACTCCTGTTCATTTTTTAGAAGAAATAATTACCGATGTTGACCTGGTGTTAATCATGAGTGTAAATCCGGGGTTTGGAGGCCAAAAGCTTATTCAAAACAGCTTTTCGAAAATTGAACGATTAAAAGAGCTCATTGAGAAAAAGAACTCTAATGCAATGATACAGGTTGACGGCGGAGTTACCCTGGAAAATGCCAGGCAGCTTTTTGAGGCGGGTGTAAATAACATTGTTGCCGGAACCACAATCTTTAAATCGGAAGACCCTAAAAGAACGATTGAACTATTGCTTGAAGCCTGACTTTCTTAAAAGTTCGGACTAAATATTGTGTTTTCTACAATATGGAAAATGCATTGCATCAATCTTAAAATACTGAAATAAAAATATTACTTTTGCTTGGTATTTACCGGGGCTGATTTTGGTTTTGACAGCAGGTTGAACTGGTAAGTAAGCATGTCGGGCATCGCACGTTAACCCGTTAAACTATTGTGCAAAATTTTAGTTGGCGAATCAAACTTTGCGCTTGCTGCTTAATCGAAGTATAGTAGATTAGCACCTTCCCGATATTAGATATCGGGACAAGCTGTTCCGCCAAAACCTTTCTCTGCGGTTTTGGAGTCCGGGGCACACGTGAGTTGGAGATAGCAATGCAAACTCCCTTAATGCCTTGCGAAATTAAAGGGGATAAGCCAAAGCTCGGTTGTCTGTTGCCAGGTCCGGTCGAAAATTAAGTTCAGAATAAACATGTAGAAAGCTTATGGGTTGCTTGTTTGGACCCGGGTTCGACTCCCGGCAGCTCCACCCAGAATTGAAACATTTTGAAACCAAATCTTTCAAAATGTTTCAATATCAGCTATTTAGAATAATTCTATTCGACTTCCTTACAAGTCGATACTTCGGCTCGAAATAGTTATTCTTAACTTCAATCACCCTTATACCTGCTTCAGATAATTCATTCAGTTCTTCCTGAAATGAAGCATCTGAATCAAAGTAAAAGACAAGTTATTTCTTTTTATCCTGATTGATTATATTTTGAATTTTATCTGCTATTGACATGTTTGCTAAATAGTATTGTGAGTACTTTCTATTTGTTCGCGAATATCATCTCGCACATTTGTTTTACTTGCAAAATCTCCCCATTTTTTTACAACTATATTGATTTCGTTGATAATTCTTTCTCCTTTTTTAATGTTGTTAGCTTTAGCAATAGCCATTAAATCAGATTGAGTTATATCCTCTCTTTTTCCGTTTACACTTAAAGTTTGTTTACTTACCCAATGATTCGTAGGGTCGTAAGAATAGCAAAGGTCGTATGCTGGTGCTAACTCCCAATTTCCATCCTTTTTTAATCGAAATGCAAAGTTTTTTGTATGGTCATCATAATTGGTGGCAAATACATTAAAAACCATTCTTCGAAACATTTGTTCTGCTTCAGGGTATTTCAGTTTTAGTTGACGCATTGTTTGAAATACTTGTTCGTAGCTATAAGCAAACATATCGCTGTATTCAAAGTGCTGAATACCACAAAGTGTTTGAATGTGGTGTTTAATTTCGTTTCCTTCCCTGTCGAATCGTTTGGTAATAAAGTGTGCTCTGCCATTTTCTTCAAGTAGTTCACTATCCATCATCTCAATTTGACACTCTTTAGCCATCAGATAGTATGCATATTCCACTCGTCCCCATCCATGGCTTTCACCAAACTGAACTCCGCTAACGCCATCCAATTTAAGTAACCAGTGTTCAAATCCCTGAGGTGCTTTGGTTTGTCCGGAACGTATCTCACCTGTTTTTTTATTATAAGCAACAAGTGCTTTTGGACGAGCTCCACCAGCAGAAGTACCAATCTTTAGGATTTCCTTCATGGCACGTTGTTCATCTTTGTTGAAATTCGCTTCAAATGTTTCTCGTTTTGAAAGCATTTTTTTTGCGATATCTACCAAACCAGATATTTCAATAGCAAAGGTGTTTTTTCCTTCTTTTAGTTGTGCTGGTTCAAATTCAAGTGCACCCATTCCTCGGCTGCCAATAAAGCAGAGTTTTTCTACAGGATTCATACTGCCAATAGGACGACCATTTTGAGCCAGCCATTGGTCTATCAGTTTGTTCCCATATTTATCTGGCAACGAATCTGCCAATAGACCAGGTAATCCATTGAAAGTATCATTGGCACTATCTTTCTCTTTTAATAATTCAGGAAAGCTATAAACACGGTCACCATTACTTATAGGCATTTTAATTGGTGATAAATCCCAATTCTTTGATAGAAAACTTTTATCGTATTGAAATAAAGCCAGATTTCGTTCAGGAATCCAACGAACCACTCCAACTAATTGCCCCCATACTTTAACATAAGCATAATCTACCATCCTAATTCTTCTTTTTGGTCTTTTTCTTTTCGTTTTGAACTTGCCCGTTGACGTTTTTTCTCTTGTAACTTTGCATATTCAATTGGGCTAATTTCATTGTTTATTTCAAATGGATTGAGCACATACAATACATCTAATGCCCGTAACACTTGTATTAATGTGGTTAAAGTTACCGATTCGCCATTTTCAATTTGGCTAATTGTCCAGCGGTTTAATCCTGCCATCTCTGCCAATTTTGCTTGTGTTACATCTTGATGTATTCGGGTATGCTTAATGAAAGCTCCCAATTGTTTTACAATGGCTGCATCAGACATTTTTACCCAATCCATGTTTGTTTTTCCCATCCTTAATCGTTTTAATAAGATTTAATGTTTGCATATACCAACAAATATATTAATTGAATTTATAAAAACAAATTTTAGTGTTGGAAAAAACCGTCATTACCGTCTGTTTTAACAAACAATGTTGGTATTTACTAATAGATAATGTCAATCAAGAGTTGAAATATGTCGAAAAAAAGTGATATATATAGCTGGAAATAAGTGGGTAAAATTGTTTATATCCTTGAACATAAGTGTATTAAGGTCGGTTACGAATTGACTTTACATATGATTCTCAAAGACAAGGACAACAAGTTAATAAGAATTTATTTTCTTATCTGCGACTATTTTAAAGAATTACAATATTATTGTGATCGTTTTAGTAATAATAACCAGCCTGAGCTTAGCGATGCAGAGATTATGACAATATATCTTTATGTAATGCAACATGAAGGTCATACAAAGATTAAACATATTCACAGGTTTGCCTCTGAGTATCTAAGGAGCTGGTTTCCAAAGCTCAGGAGCTATCAAGCGTTCAATAATCGGCTCAATCGCTTAACCGGTGCATTCAACCGGCTTGTTGAAATGCTCCTAACAAGCAGTATTCCAGACGATTGCATTATTGAGCAAAGTGTATTGGTCTCAATGCCTATTATAACATGCTCTGGCAAGCGTTCCGGAAAAGTTGCCCCAGAAGTAACCGATAAAGGTTTTTGTTCAACTAAAGGCATGTATTACCATGGAATGAAGTTACATATGCTTGAGTTCAGGCGTGAGGGTAAATTGCCGCATCCCGAAGAAATTCTTTTTACACCAGCTTCTGTCAATGATATCACAGTCTATAAACAAGCCTGGTCATCTATTGAAAACAGGACATTCTTTGAGGATAAGATTTATATGGATCAAGACCTAAATCAACAAATGATAAAAAAAATGTATACCCCTATTAAAGGAGTTAAAGGTACGACTAACATAATTAAAAAGAGATTAAAGGCTGCCGATGACCTGTACTCTATTGCTGTGTCTCGCGTAAGACAACCTATTGAAGCAATCTTTAACTGGCTGATTGAGAAGGTAGATATTCAAAGAGCAAACAAGGTTCGGTCGACCAAAGGGTTAATGGTACATGCTTTCGGTAGGCTGTCAGCTGCTTTTATTACTTTAGTAATTTAACCCTTGATTCGAATAATTAGTAAACACTGAGGCTCGTTTTATTCAACGATTATATATGGGTAAGTACGGGTGTGTTAGTTGGGTTGGGCGATGGAAGTTGGAAGTCGGAGGTTAGGTGTTGGGGTTGGTCACGCGCAATATGCGCGCGCCAGTTTAAGCTCGCCAGTGGGGAGGCCAGTCTATTATATGTTATTTTTTGCTTGCGCTAGTGGGGGTCTTGCTATTTCAGTAAACAACAAGGC
>JAFGVA010000189.1 GCA_016938235.1 Bacteroidales bacterium
AAACAGAAAGAATATAAAAAGGTTTATGGCAGTCAACTAACGCTTGACTTCTGATACCTCGGGGCTCTGCCCCGGGGTTGTTCATTATTTTATATAAAAGTTTTAGTACTATGAGAAATATACTATTAAATCAATAGCATAATGTTCGAGCCTGCTGGCTTGAAAAAGAAGAGGAATTGTGGTCTACTATCTATTAACCATTTGCAACTTCAACCATTTTTCAGCTTCAGTTTCATTGGTAAACAGTCTTGTAGGCACCTTTGGCCGGCTAAATGTTAGAAAAAGATTGGCAAAATAGCTCGATACTTTTGATTCGATAACAATGGCCTGTCCGGCAACATGTTCACGGTATTGTGCAGCAGCGTATTCCCTGGTTTTAGAATCGACAAAAAACATATCGCGCAGATCAATAAGGTTGGCACATAACTTTGTACCGTTCCATTCATCACCCTGTTTGGTCATTTTTTCAATTGTATCCATATCAATGGTACAGTTATTAATGGCGATATACTTGTATATCTGATCATCTCCCTGCACCATTTTAATCTTGTCGTTTATTATTTTAGTTTGCATACCCGGCAATGAATTTATGCTTATCATTTAATACTTAAACAAACTATTTATACTTGAATTATTTAGGATATGTTTCGTTGCATTGTTTTTTTGCCAATTATTTTTTGAGCTTAATTCGATTTGCACTTCTTCGAACATATAAAAGCAGTTTAAACTATAATACAGCTAAAATGTTTCTGAAATAAAGAGTTAATTTCTATTGTTGAAGTAAAAAATTGCTCAGACTATTATCGCGTTGCAGGTTTAATTTATGACGTATCCGACTACGCATTGTTTCAATGCTATGAATCGATTTCTGGGTAATAGCAGCAATTTCTTTTGTATTTAGATTTAGTTTTAAAAATGCACATAACCTGATCTCATTTTGTGAAAGCAGGGGATAATTTGAAACTATATTTCTATAGAACTCAGGATGAATGGAATTGAAATGCTTATTGAAATCACTCCACATTACCTTATCAATTCTATCAGTCATTTCCAGTTCAGAATAAATTTGGTGTTTGTTCTTTTCAGTGTTAAAGGCTTTTAATTTATTCTTAACTGACGATAGTACAGTTTCTCTTGATGTTAGCTGTAAAGCTTGATTCAGAAGTTCACGGTTTTTGATTTCCAGTTCGTTTTCCAATACATGATTTCGATATTTTGCAATAAAAATTTCTTTGAAGTAGTGGTCATTTAGTGCATAGGTAAACAAGATAAGTTCAATTAAAAGACCTGAAACATAGAACATTTCTGTTTGATATTTAAAAAGTGTAAGTACAATATTTATATAGCCCATAAGTATGAGAAGGAGTGAACCGTGCATTACAATTCGCAGAAATTTGTCTGATTTTTTATAAAATACTGAAAACAGAACTATACAGATAACAGATACAATTAGATTACTCAGCCTTGATAAAATTGAAAATAGATCTAACCGAAAAAACAGCGTACTACTAATTAGTAAATTAAGCACCAATGCTGTGTATGCCATGGGTAACAATATATATTTGTCTTTTTGTTTCGTATAGTCTGAACAATGGTTTAGCATTGAATTTCGTAAAAACAGAAGGTAAAAAAACACTCCGATTATCTGAAGGCTTAAAAGCATCTGGTTTAGGTAAGGGGTGTTTGGAAAAAGAAATTTTTCGCTGAATTCGTGGTACGATGTTAGTAAAAGAGCATTTAGCAAAATGTAAATAACGAAGTACAAATAAATTCTTTGTTTTGCCACGATAAAAAGCAGGATGTTGTATATCAGGATAAGTATGAAAAATCCCTGGATAATTCCGTAGAAAAAAATTTTCTTAGCCCGGCCAGATAAGTAATTTGAATAAGGGACAACTTTCAATGTTTTAAAATAAACTAGACTTTGAAGTTTATTTTCGATTTTAACAAGTTGGGGATGGCTACTGTGTTTAAGAATTAATTTATCGCCAAACAAATCTTTTTCGCTACCTGGAACTGAAATACCAGCGATGGCTGAAAGCTCTGTATAGGGGTAATTATATGCTTCAACCCTGGATAGCCGATCGTTTATGGTAAACAAATAATCCTGTGAAGTATCAACCAATTGAGGTTTCAGTATTAACCAGTAGTTTATCTTAGAGCTTAACTTTTCAGGAATTTTATCTGGAAGCGACAATATTACCTCATTTTTATTGAGCATATCTGCAACATCTGTAGCTTTCAACAATTCTGTAGAATCCTGAAAAACCAGGATATTAAAACCATTCATTAATTCCTGGCCCGTAATTTTATGAAAACTATGGAGTATAATTAGAATACAGGCTAAATACCTCATAAATATGTTGTTTGAACAGCCATATAAAGATAGGATATCAATGAGCCAAAGTCAATGATATTGACCTGTATTTGATTGATATATAATATGAAACATTAACCACTTAGGTGTTTTACATCTGCCAGAATTATTAATTTGTAATTAGAAGTTTCAATGTACTTGAGCTTTTATTTGCAGAGACTTTTAAAAAGTACATACCTGCATCAAGATGATCTGCTTTTAGTATTATCGAGTGTTTTCCGATGGAGTAAATGTTGTTGGCAATATTTTGAACCAGCGTACCCGACAGATTATATAAATCAATGTTTATATGTTCTTCTTTATCAGAAAAAAACTCAATATTACATTCTGTTTGCACAGGATTTGGATAAACATGTAGCTTCAGTGAATTGTTGTCAAGCACTTTATATTGAGCAGTCCTTTCGGCATAGGAGCACTCCCTGCATCCGGCAATCAGCAGTTTATTCCAACCCAGGTTATTGTTTTCATGTATTTCTTCAAATTCGTTGTCTGGGTCAATTTTAGCATAAATTCTTGGCGAACATGTAATGGTGTCGGGTACTTTCCAGTTGAATGTAAAGTATTCTTCTTTATCCAGATTTTCCTCAGTTGCATCAAACATCATCACCACATCTTTAGATATATCAGAGTTTCCATAGATATCTTCAAGCAGAATTCCGTTGCTTTCCGGATCACCCAGGTATAAGTTAAGGTGTATTCTTTCGTTGAATGTTTTAAGACTGTAATTGTGTATTCTTACAGCAATACAAACTGTATCGCCTGTTTCTGCAAGGGGTTTGATAAACTGTATATCGTTTGTTTTTTGTTTTTTCGAAAGTTTTACATTTTGCCCACCTTTTTCGGTAGCGTACCGCCATGGAAGTATAAAAGCCAAATCGGGTTTCTGGCCGTATTTATTTTCCCACCAATCCATATTGGCCTCATCAAATTCGATCATATAGTCTAAAACAAGTGCACCGCATTGCGAGCGATAGATGTATGGAGTAATGAAATAGCGTGCATTATTGTCGTATTCTGCGTTAAGTCTTCCAATTACACCATCAATCTGGAATGAGTTTTTGAGCATGGTGTTGTGTGTTTTAAGTGTTGAACTTGAGAAATAGGATGACAATTCGCTGGAAACCCCTGCCCTGAAATCGGTTGAAATTGAACCTCCAATACCAAATGCTCCTATATTGATGGTTGCCGTACCTTCAATGCCAATCTTTGTAAACAAATCGGCTCCAACTCCACATGCAAATGAAACACTGTTTCCTTCTTCTGCAATATTCTCAAAAGTGAATTTAAAACTACCATCTCCGGTATGCGAAACAGGAACTTTTGAATAATCGCATGAAATAAATTCGCTTGTTCCGTTAACCATGTCTTTGTTATTTTTACAGGATTTATATGAAAGAAGATTCCCCGATTCATGGTTGAAGATGTATCCCGGGTGTTCCCAGGTATTACCACTGCCCCATGAAGAAACAAATTTTTCAGACTTTGGATTTAACACACCAATATAGCCAAGCTTTTCCAAGTTAAAATTATACACCGGGTAGCGGTAATAACTATAATCAAGACTTGAATACAACACAAAATCTTCGGTATATACGCTTTTACCTTCTTCGATGGTTTTACTCTGGCTAACGGCGTGATAGAATGACTTTCCGGCATCAAAATTGTTTTTTACTGAAGCTTCGAATCCTGTGCCTCCTGCTTCTGCATAAACTCTAAGGTCTGATGAAAAACCAAAGGCATTATCAACTTCTACACTTGTTGTGGTTTCTCCACCAATTTCGGTGTTGTATGTTGAATAAAATGGCGGATTCTCATTGCTATTAAAAGCACTGCACAAATCATATGATACATTGTTAAAAACGTCGAAATGCACGGGTGGTGCATTTAAAATTACCAGGGGTTGTTGAAGATCAGAAACTGAAAATATATCGGGAATTCCAACATAATAAACCTGGCTGTTTTCTAAATCGAAATCGCCGGTAGTTAATCCTGTAATGGTAATATTGCTTGTATTGTCAAAAGGTATATCATGGGCGGGGCCGGGTTGTTTAAGTATAATTACCTCCGGACTAATCGAATCCAGTTCGTAGATTTCTATGTTGGTATTTGTTGCTACACCGTTTAGCTGATTTATATAGTTCTGTTCAGATTTTAGTAGTATTATTTCTTTATTAAAATCAAGATTTGCAGTATCCGGGTTTAAATCAGCTACAACAAAGGTTTCGTTTCCCCTGATATCCATATTACCGGTTACAGTAAGGCCGACTTTTTTTGTAATACCGGTATGCTCCGTATTTGAAGCATAAATACAGAAATGCAAAGCACTATTTAAAAGTATTTCATCGTAACCTGTGTTATCGAGATTTTCGCATTTTAGGCTGAGGGCAATATGCTGATTGGCCGGAGCCGTTCGCCGGGCATAATATTCCTGGGCTACAAAATGGTTCTCAATGTTCTCTATATTACTTTCGAGGTTAAGGCCGAAGGTATTTAAAAACAGGGCATCTTTATAATAGTAATCCCAATGAGATGTAAAGGGCCAGACATCCCATACCTTAACCCAGTAATAGCAGTAGTAATTCGACCAGGCTACAGCAATTTCATCCTTATTATCAGCATCAAAATCACCACAAGCCAACCGTATCTCGTTTAGGTGCATTCCTTTTGAAGCGGCGTAATTATCCGAAGGAGCTTGATTTGCCAAAATAATATCCTTGCTGGTTTGTTTGGAAACAATTTCATCTGTAAGTGTATCGTATTTTAGCACATACAGGTCGTATTTCGAATTAAAAATTGGAGGATCAACATCACTATTTGTTTCATAAGGCATAGAGATATTTTTAACCATAACCATTTCATCGGTTCCATCGCCATCAACATCACCCGAATTAAAATCGAAATTAATATCCTGGTAAACAATCTCTTTATACGAGTCGAGATGAGTAATATTTAAATCATCATCGGTTTCGAACATCGAAATACAGAAAGTTTGGCCGGGTTTTCCATAGCAAAGTGCAAACTCATCCTCGTGATCAGTGTCGAAATTTCCGGCACAGATTCTTATGCGCTCATAACCTGAGTTTATCAGTTCTTCATCGGAGTATTCTTTAAATTCGGTTATTTCTAAATCTTGATTAAATAGTGGAATACTTATTTTTATTCCACCCGAAGTATTATCGGTAATAGTTACTACATCGGCAATGCCGTCCCCGTTAAAATCACCCGTTGTTGATGCCGTTTTATTCCGATTGAGAAATTGCCTTTGATCAGGAGCCTCACTTGTAGTAATATCGTTTAATGTCACAGGAATATCCAATATTCCGTTGTAAGAAAAAGTATTTGCAGCATTTGTGTAGGAAAGAAATAGCTCTGATTCACCTCCTATTTTATACACATTAGTTATCGGATCAATATCCGTTTGGCCTTTCAGACCGATTAAATTGAATCCGGCAATTCCTAAAATATAAATTGCAATTTTAAAGTTTAAAAACAGGTTTCTCATGGCTTAATTGGGATTAAGTTTTATAAAAAGAAAAAGAATAGTAGTTACGAAAAGAAATCCGTAACCCGAGGGTAAATCACCTCACAATAACTCACATAATCCCATAAAATTTATTTTGTGAACAATAAAATTTCACGAACCATAGAAAACAAATCGTATAAAATATTGGGATTGACTTATCGGCTAACTTTTGGTGATAAACAGGTGCAAGTCTCATATACGAAACTTGCACAATAACATTTAGTTTTAAATAATCGGAACCAGGTTAGAACCACAATTCCGTAATGGTTTAAGTTCAATATCGTTCTCGCCTGGCACTTATGAAAATGGTATTGAGGATGTAGTAGCAATAATAGCTTGAACACCTTTAACAGCATTTCTTAAACTTGGTTTGTTTCGTAAATCTCCAATAACGATTTTAACACCTGCTTCTTTCAGTGCTTTACTTTTGCGGGGTCGGAAGTTTCGCGAACCATTGCTCTGATGGCTACATTTTTTTCTTAATATCCGGCAGATCTCACTACCAAGCATACCTGTTGCTCCAATAATTAATTCATAGGTTTGTGGATTAAGAACAAGTGAAACTACTGCCTGAAAAAGCGAAAGTCAACTGATATGGAATTAATTAGCTATATTGTTGTTTTCTTAAATCTTTTATTTTGACTTAAAAAATTGTAAATACAGAAATAAGAAAATGTATAATCAAATAAATATTATTGCTGATTATAGGGAAGTCCCATCAAAATTGCCTGAAATTCTGGAAAACATAGGTGTGAATGTAAAAAAAAGTCAGCTAAAAACAGGGGATTATATTATAAACAATGAAATTATAATCGAAAGAAAATCGCGGGATGATTTTGTTTTATCGATAATACAGGGAAGGCTTTTCTCGCAATGTGCAAAAATGAAAAAAACAGATAAACATATCATTCTATTAATAGAAGGAAATCCATATAATACAAAACATGATATTGACAGGCAGGCCATAAAAGGAGCACTAATATCAGTTTCTTTATGCTGGCAAATACCCATTATTTATTCAACTGATGTTAAAGACTCAGCTCATACAATAATTATGGCAGCCAAACAGCTATTAAAAGAAAATTTTACATATTTTAAAAGATCCGGGAATTCAAAGAATTTGAAGAAAAAAGCAATCTGTTTTCTACAGGGTTTACCATCTGTTGGGCCGGTTTTAGCCAAAGCATTGCTGGAAAAATTCGATACAATTGAAAATGTTATTTTAGCTGATGATGAAGAATTACTTGAAATTGAAGGTTTGGGAAAAAAGAAAGTTAAATTAATTCGTGAGTTTTTAAGTGTTTCTTTCTTGAGATAAGGAGTCCAAAAGTGAGTTGATATTTTTTTCAAGGGCCTTAACAAGCTATTATGAATCCTGTTTCTTTTAATCTTCTTTGCACATATTAGTTTTGTAGCCTTTCCCGGTAAACTTCTCAATAGGTTTTTTGCAACCACATATTTTGCAATAGTGTCCTAATTATTTACCATTTTCTTCTTCTATACTTTTCTTTTTTGCCATTCCTCTTTAAAGTCTCACTATGGCAAAATTTAATTTTCTGTTTATTAACAAAAAAACCCTGCCTAAGCCGGGTTCTTTTTAACTAACTCTTACCTCAATGAGCCACGATTAATTAGCCAAACTGCTGTCCGATTTTACTTCCAAGGTATCAGCTTCTGTTGAGACGGTGTCAATATTCACTTCCTGAATAACATCTTCAACTTGTTTAAGAGAATCGACATTTTCCTGATTCTCGCTGGTAGTCCCTGTTTTACACGAACTCAATGCAATAGCAAATAAAAATACGATGGGGATGACTACTTTTTTCATACTACGTTTATTTTATGTTTATTGTGCCAAAAAACTATAATCGAGGATAAAAGTAAAACCCAATACTAAAGCAATTCTAAAGTTTTTAATTGACTGGCAAATTTATGAGAGTCGATTCTTTAGTATTACTTTAGAATTTGCAAATACATTTGCAGTACAACATGACGGATGAAAATATTAATCGTAGAAGATGAAAAGAACCTCCTGGAGAGCATGCTGAAATATCTTTCAGGGGAAAATTATATCTGTGAAGGGACCTCCGGCTTTCAATTGGCAGAGGACAAAATATATGTCAATGAATACGATGTATTTATCATTGACATTATGCTTCCCGATGGCAACGGATTGGATCTTGTTTCAAAAGTGAGGGAAAAGAATAGCGAAGCGGGAATTGTTATTATTTCAGCTAAAAACTCTCTGGACGATAAAATTGCCGGCCTGAATTCTGGTTCAGACGATTATATCACAAAACCTTTCCATTTATCGGAACTGAATGCAAGGATTAAAGCCCTTCTACGCAGAAAATATTCAAAAGGTTCAAAAATACTCCGGGAAAATGAAATTTCGTTAGACCTTGATGGTTTCAATGCTTCTGTAAATGAGGAAAATGTGGGTCTGACTATTAAGGAATTTCAATTACTGCACTACCTTATTGTAAACAAAGACAGGATAGTTCGGAAACAATCCATAGTAGAACATCTCTGGCCGGATGAATACGATTTTCACTCGTATGATTTTTTGTATACTCATGTTACAAACCTCAGAAAAAAACTCACAAAAAAAGGTTGCAGGGATTATATAAATACTGTTTATGGAATAGGCTATAAATTTTCGGATGAAAAATAGGATGGGAACTATATTGAAAGGGACTAACCACGCACTTTTTAAAACCGTAAAAAGAATATGGAGGCCGGCAACATGAAGCTATTAAGGAAAACTTTTGGAGCCTACATTTTGGTTGCCTTGCCCGTTTTTGTTATTAGTATGGGTGGATTTTATTTTTTTCTGAAATACCTAATCACCCAACAAGTTGATGCATCGCTCAAACAAGACAAGCAGGAAATTACCGAATTTGTAAATAATAACAAGAACGATGTTACCGAACTTTACAAGAACATATCCTGCAGCTACTATTTAAAAAAAATACCAAAGGATAGTATTGTTTTTGACAAAAGCCGGTTTATTGCAGTTTACGATAGTGTTGAGCAGGAATACGAACCCATCAGAGAATTACGTTCCTCGTTAATGATTAAAGGGAAAAATTACGCTATTATCTTGCAGGAATCTTTCGTTGAAAGTGATTCCCTTATATACAGCATTGCATCTTTTGCCTTGATTTTGTTTATTATTCTGACCTTGGGGATTTCATTAGTTCAGGTATTTATTGCCAGGCAAATCTGGAAACCTTTCAAAAAAACCTTACGGAAAATCAGTCGTTTTAAGCCTGGTTTAAAGGGAATACCTGAATTTGAAAAAACCCCAATTGCCGAATTTACATTGCTTAACGAAGCCCTTTCAAAAATGATTGACCGTATTAATACCGACTTCGAACTTCAAAAAAAATTCATTGATAATGTTTCGCATGAACTGCAAACGCCAATATCTGTGCTAAGTGCGCAGATTGAACTGCTTATCCAGGAAATTGAGCTGAAAGAAAGTTCGGCAGGTATTATTAGTATCATTGAAGAAACCCTATACAAAATGAAAAGGGTAAACAAGGCATTGTTGCTTCTTTCTAAAATTGAAAATGAACAGTTCCTGTCAGCCCAGGAGGTTGATTTGGATAGCATAATTAAGCATTTTATATCAAGTCATGAAGAACAATTTAAAGTCAGGAATATTCATATTGAAACCAATAATATAAACAAGCTTAGTGTGAATATGAATCTTACCCTGGCAGAAATACTGATCGGGAACCTGTTGAGTAATTCTGTAAGGCACAATATTGAAAATGGCGAAATAAAAATTACGATTACACAACACAGTTTATATATTTCAAACACAGGGAATGAACTGGCAACGGATCCAATGCTGCTATTTAATAAATACACTTACTCAGGAAATTCTGCTGCATCAACGGGGCTGGGATTGTCAATCGTTAAAGAAATATGTAACAGGTATGGTTTTACAGTAATTTATACAAACAATAAAAATGTACATACCATACAAATTGATTTTGTTCGTTAACTTAGATATAACCTAAACAGGAATAACCCAAAAATGGTTAGTTTATTTGTTTGGTTTTGGATTTGTTCAAGTTGGGCTTTAGATTCACTTTAGATTTTGAAAATACATTTGCATTTCAAATAATGCATTGATGGGTACATATTCAATATATACATACCTGCTGTTTTTGGCAGGATTTTTAATTTTAATAAAAGGGGCCGACTTACTTATAAAGGGTGGGGTTGGTGTCGCCAAACGTTTTGGTTTATCCGAGCATTTCATTGGACTAACCATTGTTTCTTTTGGTACATCCATGCCCGAATTTATAGTAAGTTTTATAGCTGCCTTGAATGGCAATAACCAGATTGCAGTGGGGAATGTTTTGGGGAGCAATATTGCCAACACCTTGCTTATTACCGGCGTTTGTGCCCTTTTAATTGCTGTTCCCGTAAAAAAGAGTACCCTCAGGTTTGAAATTCCGCTCTCAATAGTGTCCGTCCTTTTGCTGGGCTTGTTTTCATATATTAATTTTTTTGGAAAATATGTTGATTCCATTGTGGCCTGGGAGGGATTTGTACTTCTGGTTGTATTCTTTTATTTTATCCGAAGAAGTTTTAAAGATTCCAGAGAAGAAGAGAAGGATTTCAAAAAAGATAAGCAGACAAAAATAGTCCCTTTTGTTATTTTAGTTGTATTGGGGGTTGCTGGTCTATTTTTTGGCGGTAAATGGATAGTAGGCAGTTCCGTAATTATTGCGGGACATTTTGGAATCAGCCAGACATTTATTGGGTTAACCGTGGTTGCTTTCGGCACTTCTTTACCCGAGCTGGTTACCTCTGTTATTGCAGCACTCAAAAAAAACAACGGAATTGCAATCGGAAATATCATTGGCTCAAACATTTTTAATATCCTTTGGATTATTGGATTTACATCGTTTATAAAACCAATTGGGATAAACAGTTTAAATTATTCCGATATGCTAATTGTTGCCTTATCGGCTATTTTAATTATTGTATTTGTAATTGCCAATAAATCCAGAACATTGCACAAATCGGGGGGTATCGTTCTGGCAGGAAGCTATTTGCTATATATTGTTTATCTGTTGAACAGGGAAAATATCGTGTCATGGTAGTTAAAAATATCTTGTTAAAATTAATGGTATCGGCATTTATCGTTTTTTCAATTGCATTTAATCTGTATGGCATAACAAATCAATTTCCATATATAGTTAATAAGCCTTCTCTTGAAATAGTTGATCTTGTGATTGATATAGAATGGAAGTTTAAAATCTCCATCTCCCATGAAGAACAAAAGAAGATTGAAACTATCGGTAATGTGTTAATTTTAATTGGAAAATATCAACGAATTTAATTTAATACCTGGTGAATAATACAGAAAACGAATTTTTAAGCATCATTATAATAGCATATAACGAAGAAAAATACCTTCCCAGACTCTTAGATACCCTTGCTAAACAGACCAATCAAAATTTTGAAATTATTATTGTTGACAGCAACTCAACGGATAATACAATTCAAAAGGCCAAAGACTATCAGCACAGATTTCAACAAATTAAAATACTAGTGCTTGATGAGCCCAATGGTCCGGCATTTGGAAGAAACCAAGGGGCTTTAGTAGCAAAATACGAACGCCTGTTATTTTTGGATGCAGACACGAGTTTAAAGCCCAATTTTATTGAACGGATATTGAAAAGCCTGAAAAGAAATAAGGCAGATGTTGCAACCTGTCCAATCCGAATTGCAGAGGGGAGTCTTGTCTCCAACATGGGAGCAGTATTTCTGAACTTTTTTATGATTGGTTTAAAACCAGTTTATTCTTCAGCGTATGGAGCATGTTTTATCTCTACACGAACAATTCATGCTGAATTGAATGGTTTTAGAGAAGATCTTGCTGTATGCGAAGATTGCAACTATGTAAAGCGGGCACGACGATTGCATCACTATAAATTCAGGATATTAACCCCCTTGTTTTATACTTCCGACCGCAGGGCTAAAAATGAGGGTGGATTGAGCTTTATGCTTAAATACATAAAAATTCACTTAAGAAGAATATTCACAAAAAAAGAAATCAAAAAAGGAGAAATTACATACAATTATGGAGAATTTTAAAACACCGGCAATTAAAAAAAAATGGTTATTGAAGTTTATTGAAGTAATTGATGAATTAATCAGTTTATTACGCAACAAGAAATTTTATATTGGAATAGCATTCCTGTTTGGTGGAATTCAACTGAATTTCGTATCCCAAACCTATCTTCATAATTATATGGTGGAGGGTAAAGCGCTTCCGGTTCTTTCTGACCTTATTCTGGATAATTTACCCTATTGGGATGTGGATTATTTGTACGATATCTTCAGTCTGGTTTCTGTGTTTGTTTTTATTGTATATGTTTTGCATAAACGTGAATATAATAAAGTTCCTTATTTCCTGTTGTTATGCGGTATTTTTCATACTATACGGGCAATTTTTATAGTTCTTACGCCTTTTGGAAATCCTCCACTGTTCGATGGAACCGAGGGGCCGTTTAATGGTTTTTCGAAATACGAGTTGGGGGTTTACCCATCAGGACATACCGGAATCGCATACATGTACTTTATCCTGGCAAAAGACAGGCGATACAGGTTGGTTCTCTTGTTTAGTGTGTTGGTAATTATTGCAGCCTTGTTCTTATCCCGTGGCCATTATAGTATCGATGTTTTATCGGGTATATTTTTTGCTTTTGCCATCAAAGCGTATGGAGACAAATATATTTCCGGATTAATGATAAATGAAAACAGGAGGGAATGATATTTTAAAGTATTTAGCCTTGTAGTATTTGTAATTTTTTTACTCCAAAAACTTCTCAATATCCATTACATTGCCAAAAATTACCATAATTGCATCCTTGCTTAACACCGTATCTGCTTTTGCAATACCTTTAACTTCCATTCTGGACTGCTTTATCCCCAGAAAGTTTCTTTTATACGCTTTTGATATCATAGCTAAAACAGTAATGTTGTAACCTGATCGAATGTCTGTTTCGTTTAAGATCATCCCTTCATATCTTTCAGGCACATCGACTTTTACTATGCTATATTCATCAGAGAGTTCGAAAGAGTCTATCAAACCTTCGGTAGTAATACTCTTTGCAAGTTTCTCTGCCGAGTCTTGTTCAGGGTGAACAATTTCATCTATACCCATTGCATTAAGCACTGTTTCCTGTGTTTCAGATACAGCCCTGCCAATTATTCTCTTGGCATTCAGTTGTTTCATAATTGCTGTGGCCATAATTGAATTTCCTTCATGCTCTCCAATACTGATTATAACCACATCTGCATCTTTTACGGGTAATTCTTTGGCTGAATGAATATCTGCACAGTTTGCGCAAATGGTATGGGTAATATCATTTTTAAGCATTTCAACTTTTGACATACTGCTATCAACACCTATAACTTCATGACCGAGTTGCGTAAGTCTTACTGCCAGCGCAGCGCCAAAATTACCGAGACCAACTACTAAAAAGTTCATAGTATAAATTTTTAATTTATTAAAATACTTTCGGATGGATATTGAAACAATTTCCCCTTTGATTTTCTGATAAATGCCGATAAGAAAGTTAAAGCACCTACCCTTCCAATAAACATTGTAAACGAAATTATGTATTTACCGGTAACCGATAAATCGCCGGTAATACCACGGCTCAAACCTACTGTACTAAATGCCGAAAAGACCTCAAACATCAGGTCGGTGGCATTTTTATCGGGTTCCGATTTTAATAAGATAATTATGACCAGGCCAATAATTAACAAAGCTAAAAACATAAAAGCAAAGGAACGTCGGATAGATGTTTCAGGGATTTGCCTGCGATTTAGTTCCACTTTCTGTTTTCCTCTTGCGAGACTTGCAATATTAAGAATAGCCAGGGCAATTGTGCTGGTTTTTATACCTCCTCCTGTTGATGCGGGTGATGCCCCTATCCACATAAGCAGAATAATAAACATTGCTGTTGGAATGTAGATTGCTGAGGTGTCAACTGTATTGAATCCTGCTGTACGTGGGGTTGCTGCACAAAAAAAAGCAGTTATAAATTTCCCAAGTCCTTTATGTTCAGCTAAGGTATTGTTATACTCCAGTAAAAAGAACATAACTGTACCAACAATTAAGAGAATGAGCGTAGTATAAAGAACCAGCCTGGTGTTCAGTGAAAATACATGGGCCTGGTGAATTGTTTTTCTATGTTTGTGTAAAGGGTGTAGGTGATTTATAAACCAATGTTTAAGCCAGCTAAACAGATTTATAATAACCGGAAAACCCAGTCCGCCAACAATAAATAGCAATGCTATGGTTACATGCAAAAAATAGTTAAATCTGAAATTTATGTCATAAAAACTGTCTGCTAGCGTTGAAAAACCAGCATTACAAAAAGCTGAAATGGCATGAAAAACTGAAAAAAATAAGGTTTCTGATTGTTCATAACCGGATAGGTAACGGATATTTATGTATATGAGAACAACCCCAATCAATTCTACAAAAAAGGTAAAAAAAAGTATCTTTTTCAAAGTACCGATAACCTCTGCTATTTTATTTTCATTTGTAAGGTTGCCCACTAAGACAAGATTTTGATAGGAGACACCTCCCATAAAAAAATAAGCAAAAAAGCTGGTGAAGGTCATTATTCCAATGCCTCCCAGTTGAATCAGCACCAGTATTATTGACTGCCCGAAAACTGTAAAACAGGAACCTGTATCAACCACAATTAAACCGGTTACACAAACCGCACTGGTTGAAGTAAACAGGGCATCAATAAATGAAATTCCTGAGTAGCTTGCCCGTGGCAGCATAAGCATAACTGTTCCCGCTACAACCAGTAAAGCAAAACTAAAGATAAAAATAGCTGCTGGATTAGCATGTTTATAGCGCCAGTTCAACCTCATGCCCGAAAACTCCCGAACGAGGCTCGTTGTAATTGCTATGAATAACCAGATTTTATAATTTGCAGCCCCATTCGATAGTTCACCGAAGGGAATTGTAACCAATAGATAATTGTAAAAACCCCATAAAACCAGCTCATTTATCCATATCCTTAGTTTTGGATAGTCTTTAAAATCAACAATATATTTAATGGGGATAAAAACGATGATTCCCAAGAGGTAAATGAAATAGGAATAATTCAGAACCTTTAAAGTTTTTGCGTCCTGGTAAAATCCAACATCAAACAGCATGGTAAGCATTGCCATGATGCTGATAAAAAGAGCACCATATTTTAAAGTATGCTTGTTCACTATTGCTCTGGATATATAATTACTATGTTATTTTTATTCAGCCAATCCATCGAAGCATTCATTATCTGTTCAAAGGATTTGTTGTAAGATATGGTTCTTTTCCTGGAATGAACAAATACCACCAACTCTGAAATTGAGTTCTGAATGTGTTTGTTGATGTGTTGATTTACTTCTTGTTGTTGTAAATCATAATATTTTATTGTACCGGTAAGGCTTGTATAATGCTTAATAGCCTCTAGGGTTTGAGTTGAGTTACAATCAACAAAGGCTTTTATCTGTAACTTTTTAATAAGATAATTCAATGTATCTATCCACAGGTAAAATCCTTTTTCATACTGGGCATTTTCCGGACACAGCAGGTGCATCTTTCGAACCTGACTAAAACTCGAAGGTGTTTTCAATACCATTACCATACGCTCGGTTTTATCCAACAGGTTATTCAATACACTGCCAAACAGAATATGAAAAGGGGTTTTGCTTTTGTTCCACCCCATAATAATTGTGGTTGCAACAACTTCTTCAGCAGCTCTCACTATTCCGTTAGTAACATTATTATCAATTCTGGAACTGGCTTCGAAGGAAACATCGGACTGCATAGAATTTATAACCTTTGTAATTCTTTCCCGGTTTTCGTCAATTCTGTCTCTTACTTCATTTCGGTTTGTGAAAATAGTGAGAGGATATACAGGAATATTGCTGCCGTCTACTTTTATTAAGCTGGCAAATTCAAGCAGGTTTTCCATATTGGAGGGATTCGCCACCGGCACCAGTATTTTTTGCTTTACTTTGCTTCCTCCCTCAATAGTATCTTCTTCGAACAGCAGCTTCTTTCCTGACCGCTGTGTAATGTATGAGCTGCTAATACTTGTAACCAGAATGAGTATTACCGTATTATTTAATACGGCTTCGGGAATAAATCCCATATTAAAACCAATAAGAATAATTGCAATGGCAGATGCCGCCCTGGAAACACTAAGGCCGAAAATCAGGTTGGTTTCTGTTTTCGATGTTTTAAAAATCAGCCTTGTAAAAAGAGCAGCAATATATTTACCTGCAAAGGCGGTTATCACAAGTGTTATCAGGAAAACAATCTGAATAGGATGATTTAAATAAACTTTAAAATCGGCCAAAATACCTATTGATATCAAAAAGAACGGTATAAAAAGGTTATTACCAATAAACTCTATGCGTTTATACAAGGGTGATGAGTTGATAATCAAGCGGTTTAAAACCAGTCCGCTAAAAAAAGCACCCAGTATGGGCTCAATATCCAACAGATAGGCAACCATCGCCGAAGCAAAGAGTATAACCAACACAAAAATATATTGCACACCCAAATCCCCTTCATACTTGTTTAAAAAGACCCTTGAAAGACGGGGTATAACCAAAAAAACAACAAAAAACAACAGTGAAAAATGCAAGCCTAACAACAGCAAGCTGTCCATTTCAAAACCCTTATCGGCAAAATTGGTTATGAGTTCCATTGCTACCAGGGCAAGTATATCGGCAATTATTGTGGCACCCACAATAACGGTAACAATGGGTTTGCCGACAATACCCAACCTCCCCAATAATGGATATGAAATGAGGGTATGGGAAGACAGCATGGCTGCAATCAGCCATGAAGCAATTACTTCGTAATTTAATAAATACCTGCACGCCAGATAGCCCAGAATAAATGGCAATACAAAGGTAGCCAGACCTATAAAAATACTTTTTACTTTGTTTTCAATAAAATCTACGAGGTCAATTTCCAATCCGGCTAAAAACATCAGGTATAATAAGCCCATAGTTCCCAGTAAGCTGAACTCCAGATCGGGGGATACCAGATTAAATCCATGCGGACCGATTATTGCTCCACTTATTAACAAGCCTACAATGGAAGGAATACGCACCCGCTCGAAAAATACCGGGCCAATAAGTAAAATAACCAAAACCAGGGTTATTATAATTACCGGTTCCTCGAAAGGGAAATGGATATTAAGTGTAAGCAATTGCTTCATTTTTTAATTTTTATTCAATGGTTGACAAAGGAGATTAAATACAAAAAAAATTATTGATTATTTACATCAGAAATACTCACATATTCACGGAAAAGTTTAGCAATTGATTTTGTTTCTCCAATAATGGTCAGAATATCATTTTCCAGCAGGAGTGTTGACCCATTTGGAGGAAAAGTATTGTTTTCCCTTTCAACAAGGGCTACTAAAACATCGCGGGGCAGTTGTATGTCTTTTAGCTGACGTCCTATCATATTACCCTGAGTTGTTCCATTAATGAGTTTAACAGTAACAAACCGCTCGTTTTGCAACATATACTCTTTAATTTCCCTATGACTTTTAAATTGAAGCACATCTTCAGTAAAATTTTCACGTTCAACAATATCTACTAACCTTGAAAGCATTCTAAGTTGCTGTTTAGGGTCATTATCAGAATTTATAAGAAAGAAACAGATATTAATACCATCTGTTTTTTCCGAGGCTTTTAAATTAGCTTTTCCCTGTATTCCGTTTTTTGAGACTACAATATGCATCGAAGGGTGATGAATGTGTTCGTGCTTTGCATACATAATCAGGATATTTGGAGCAGAAACCAGAGAACTGAGTGGTGATGAGCTAGCCAGGCTATGCATTATAATTTCTTTGTTTACTCCAATCTCTGTTGCAAAAAAACCAGAAATGTTTTCGATGAGTTTATTTAACCCTATCTTTTTTTCCAGGATGCTTATCCTCGCCTTTACAACTGTTTCATCGAAAGGGTCGCCTTGTCTTAATCCTTTTTCTTTTAAAATGGTCATAAACTCATTCTCAAGCTCGTCATACTGGTATTTTCCCAGTAAGGCAAACCAGTGGTAGATTGCACCTTCACGCTTAACTTTTAAGCGTGCATGGAAATGATACCATAACCAGCCAATGAATACGATACCCATAGTAAACAAAACAGGCATCCAACCCAAATAAATAATGAGAACGATGGAAATAAAAATGCCTGCAATTTGCATAAAGGGATATAAGGGCGATAAGTACCCAGGGTCGTATGATTCAATTTTACTTTTTCTGAAAACAATAACAGAAAAATTAATAAACATAAAAATGAGTAATTGAAAGGTACTTGCCAGTTTAACAATACCTTCCTCTGATAATACCAGTATAAATATTATTATAAATATTGTTGTGAGTAGTATTGCAATAACAGGGGTGCCTTTTTTTCCAATTTTTGAGAAAAAAGGAGGGAACAAGTTATCGCGCCCCATAGCAAAAGGGTATCGCGATGAGGATAAAAGGCCGGCATTACCGGTAGAGGCAAATGCTGCAAGAGCTGCAACCGACATGAGAACGGCTCCGGCTTTGTCAGGCAGCCATTTAAAAATTTGTTCTGCCGCAATCGCAGCCGGGGCAAGTTCTTTGGAAAAGGTTAAGGGATCTATTACTGCCACCATAATAAAAACCCCCAATCCATATATTATTGCGGTTACAATTAAGGATAATATCATTCCCAAAGGAATGTTTCTTTCAGGATTTTTAATTTCTTCGGCTACACTGGCAATCTGGGTTAAGCCTAAGTAAGAAACAAAAACAAAACCTGCCGTGGTGAACAAGCCTTTGAGCCCATCAGTCAGGAACGGGGTAAAATGGTTATTTTCAGACAGAATGTCAACTTGTTCTGTAAAAAAAATGGCATAAAACCCATCTGCAATAAATGCAGTGAGAATAATTATCAAAAAAGCAACAAAGACCTTTTGAAGAGCCGATGTTTTTTTTGTACCCACCAGATTTAATACCATAAAAAAAAATGTGGCAATAATGGCGACAGTTTTTACAGGGACTTCCCAAAAAAGGGCTGCATAAGCACCAATACCAATAATTGCAAATGCCGTTTTAAACATAAGTGCAAAATACGTACCTAGTCCACCTATTGTACCCATTAATGGCCCCAGACTACGGTCAAGAAAAAAATAGGCACCGCCCGACCTGGGCAAAGCAGTAGATATTTCGGCAATGCTAAACATAGCTGGCAATATTAACAGGCCGGCAACCAGGTAAGCCAGAAATACCGACGGACCGGTATAATGCGATGCTATACCCGGCAATAAAAAGAAGCCGGAACTGAACATTGCCCCGGTGCTTATTGCAAACACATCAAATAAGCCTAAATCTTTTTTTAGATGTTCTTTTTTAGCCATCTTATATTCCCTTTTTGTAAAAACATTTATAGCTATCTATGGTGAAAGATAGTAATTTTTACAATGGTAATACAGCCTTAACATTGGCAAAAAAACGGTAAAAATACCTTTCTTGCCTCATCAATCAGCTTTTATTTCATCCGAATTAGTTAAAGAGATCTCAGTCTTATTGTCTTTTGATAGCTTAAAAATATTACCAAAAAGATTAGGCTTGACGCTGAGAAGGATAACCAGTAATGAACAAATAATAATGCTAAACAACACTATAGAATAACCCAGGTCAAGAATGATTTCACCATGAGCCAGGCCTCTCTGTAAGGGCAGGGATGCCAACACTGCAGGCACCAAACCTTTAGGTGTCATTACCGACATAATGGTTTTTTCGGGTCTTGTAATTCCACTACCGGTAAGGAAGATAACTCCTGGAACCCGCAACAAAATAATTAATAAAACAATTAACAAGCCGGCAGCATAGATGGAAATGGAACCAAACTGTATTGAAATACCTACATATACAAAAAAATAGGTTTGCATAATAAATACGACTTCGGAAAAAAAGTCCCGTTCATGTGGGTTGAACCCCGAACTTTCAAAGGCAAACAACTTTTTGAATTTCCTTGTTTTACCGAATCCTTCTACATTACCTAAAAGAATCCCAAATGATAAAACGGCAATTCCCCCGTTCAAGCCCAACAACTCGACCACTCCGTAAAGAATAAAAACAAAAGCGAGTGTCGTGAACATGGAATTTTTCACACTACGTATTTTGCCAATTACAGCAGACCACACAAACCCACTGAGCAGCCCCAGGGTAATCGCAAAAACAAAAGCTTTCCACATTTTTGAAAGTACCATTCCAACAGTAACCACACCTTGTGTTATTCCGTCAAGTAAGGCAAGGCCAACAACAAGGCACAGTACATCGCTCAATGCCGATTCGAGAATTAAAACAGATGTGCTTTTCTCGCCCATCTTTAATTGTTTTACCATTGGTATAACCACAGCTGAAGATGTGCCGCCAACGATAGATCCAATAAAAACAGAACTCATCACATCTATGGAAAGCAGCCAACGTGAAAGATATGATGTTAATAATACAGTTATGATAAAATTTAACAGGGTAAGCAGGGTGGCAGAACCAATTGCTTTTTTAATCTCTTTGAAATTCAACCCTGAACCACTCTCAAATAAAATGACAATTAGCGTAATGGTAGTAAAAACATTACCGAGTTTACCAAAGAAATCTGTTGTGACTATACCGCTTACAGGGCCGATAATGATACCTATCAGTAGTAATAAGAGTACATTGGGGATTTTCGTCTTATCGAATAGTTCGTTAAACACGTGCGATAAGAAAATGAGTACGCCTAGACTTATTATGGTTATGTATAAATTCATAACTGTTTAGTTTATTTACTCCAAAAGCTACGGGTGAAAAGCATAATCACTGTATATATTTCAAGCCTTCCGACCAGCATTAAAAACGTTAGAAGTGCTTTTCCCACTTCAGGTAAATGTGCAAAGTTACTGGCGGGGCCTACTGTGCCAATTCCCGGCCCAATCCCTGCCATACAAGTGGCTACGGAACTGGATGCTGTTTTTGCATCAATTCCCAATAGTACCATTAAAATAGTACCAAATAAAAATACTAAAAAGTAAATTGAAATAAAAGTCAGAATTGAACTATTGGTGTCTTCATTAACGGGATTGCCGTTTAAGCGAATGGGAATAACCGCATGAGGTGACAACAATTGTCTGAATATTCGTTTAATGTTTTTAATTAGTATCAGATGTCTGGCCATCTTAATTCCTCCCGCAGTAGAACCGGTGCTTCCTCCAAGAAACATGGCAAAGAAAATAATTGTCCATGCAAAAACCGGCCATTGCAGATAATCAGCTGTAGCATATCCTGTACAGGTAACTATTGAAATTAGCTGAAAGAATGATTCCCTAAAGGCTTCTTCAAAAGGTTTGTTTATGTAAAAATAAAGTGCAAAGGTGAGGATAAGACCTACAATAACTGTAGTTCCCAGGTAGAATTTAATTTCATCGTTGTGTTTAACATTATTGAACTTTCTTTTTAGAATGTAGTAATGAATTAAAAAGTTAGTTCCTGCCAGAAGCATAAATATCATAATTACATACTGAATATAAGGAGAATAGTCTGCAATACTTGTATTTTTTGGAGAAAACCCACCAGTGGCAATTGTTCCGAACGCATGGCAAATGCTTTCAAAGCTATTCATTTTACCTAATAACAAAAGTACTACCTCAGCACAAGTTAATGTCAGGTATATAAATAGCAGACGATATCCAACAGATTTAATTTTTGGTTTTATTTTTTCCTGTAATGAAGATTCTAACGTAAATAAGTTATAACCACCAATTTGTAATGTAGGCATGATAATGATAAATAAAACAATGATACCAATACCACCGATCCAGTGGGTCAAGCTGCGCCAGAAAAGGATGGATTTTGGCAAACTTTCAATATCTGTAAGTATAGAAGACCCGGTTGTCGTAAATCCCGAAACGGATTCGAATAAAGCATTATTAAAAGAAGGTATAGAATGAGAGAAAAGATAGGGTAAGCTCCCTATTAAACCAATTACAGCCCATGAAAGGGTTACAGCAATATAAGCTTCTCTTTTTCCGATGATAACATCTTCGTTTTGTTTTTTTGTTATTAACGACAAAATGATAGCTATAATAATTGCAATAAGTGCCGACCATGCAAACGGCATAAATGTCTCTGAATATATAAAAGCAACTGCTACACAACTCAATAATGCAAAGGTTATAATATACAAATTCCTGCTAAGTACCTTAAAAACTATTCCGTAATGGATTATGCTTGTCATAACTTTTTCGATTCTGTTTCTGCTTTTCCCGATTTGGTTTCCAATACTATTTTCTTAAAAATCTCTTCCAGCTTCTCTAATTCGTGATTTGTCTTAATTTCAATCTCTTTGTTAAAATTGGTCTTGTAAAAGTTCATCATCCTTTCTGTAAGTTTATCAATAGGGTTTATCAAAAGAAGTGGCAGCGTAAAAATTAGGATGGACAATAGGGTCAAACCTATTATCCCAACTTTTTCCTGTACATTTAATATCCGTGTTGCCGAATTTTTGATTTCTTCATTTTTACTTTCGAGCAAGCCTATATTTATGTTATGGATGCTCAAAATATTTTCACGAAAGTGTAAGTATTTTACCCGGTATGCCTCAAAATTTTTATTATACTCATTTTTGGCAATACTCTTTTGATAATTTTCATACCCCTTGCGAAGTGATTCAGTCAATTCCTTTTCACCCGGTTCGGTGATATTTTTCTCCTGAAGTATAAGGTAGTTTTTAAGTTCTTTAAGGTAATTGTTTGCTGTCTGATTGAAGCTGTCAACAGTAACGCTTTTAGAAACTGTAGTATCGGGTGAAATGAGCAAAATATTTAATTCATCTAATGCCCGTAACATTTGGAAGGCATATTTTACCGAAGGGAAATTATCTTTTAATAAGGATTGGGATTCTATAACCACTCTCTGGTTTGCACCAATGTTTATCATGAGAACAATGAAAGATACCATAAAAACCAGGAATATCCCGGCCATCATTTTTGATTTAATTTTTTTTATGCGTTTCATGGCACTGTTGGTTTAATTATATACCGGTAAACTAATATAAAAACGGCTTCCGCTGCCGGGACTGCTTTCAGCCCAAATCCGGCCGTTTTGTTTGCTTATGAATTCTTTTGAAATAGCAAGCCCCAAACCTGTACCTTTTTCAGTTGAGTTAGGAACCCTGAAAAATTTCTGAAATATAAGTTCGAGATATTGAGCTTCTATTCCCTTCCCAAAGTCCTGAACCATAAATATGACTTCATTTCTGTTTTGCGATGCTACTACTTTTATACGGCTTCCATTTTCAGAATACTGGATGGCATTATTTATCAGATTAATAAGAACCCATGCGGTTTTTTCGGAATCAGCATAAATGGCAGGCAAATCCGGTTTAATTATAAAATCAATTTTAATTTGTTTAGACTTGGCATGGTTTTCTGATGTTTCTTTTATATAGTCGAAAATTGTTGTGGTTTTTACCGGTTGAGAATTCAGTTGAATATTACCGGATTCTAATTGCGCTATGTCTAATAGTTCAGTAGTTATAGTCAGCATTTTGTTGGTCTCTAATATTAAAGCTTTTACTATTTCCTGTTGTTCCCCATTGAGTTGGCCAATCCTTGAATCGTCCAATAGCTTTAGGTTTAACCGTAATGACGATATTGGCGTTTTCAACTCATGAGAAATAGTAGCCATGAAATTGGTTTTAGCTTCGTCCTGTTCCAGAAAATGCGTGATGTTTTTTAAAACAATTACCATCCCTGCCCGAATTGGTTCGTCTTCGCCGGTTTTAGTCAGGTTTACTTCAAGAACCTCGCGGGCAAAATACCTGACTTTTGATTTATGAATAATTCTTAGGGGTTTAAATTCTTTTAGTTCGTAAGTTGGTTTGTCTATAATATCGCTGATTATGGTTTGAAAAGTGCCATTGTTTAGTGCAATATCGGGAGCATATTTTCCAAGAATAGAAGATTCTTTTAAATCTATTATTTCACAAGCATAAGTATTTGAGAATATCACCTGCTTTTTATCATTTAAGCCAATGATACCATCATTCATATTGTTGATGATTGTGTCAATGCGCTTTTTTTCAAATAATATCTCCGATAAGTTGCTATGTTCAAATTCATCTAACTTGGCAGCCATTGTGTTAAAAGCTTTAGCCAGCTCACCCAATTCATCATTCGAGTGAAAACTAAGACGTTTGGAATAATTACGATTAGCGATTTCCGTTATACCCCTGATGAGTTCACCAATTGGGCGTGCAATATTTTGAGGGTAGCGGAAGAAAAACAATGCTGAAATAATAAAACATACCGTACCTAGAATAGAAATAAAAACAAAAGCTCTGTGTGCAGTACTCTTAAGCAGCGCATTTTTAAAACTAATGGCATTCATGTTCATGTCCCACAAATTCACTATAAGGTTTCTGGTAACTGTGTACTCGGGTATCAATTCCTCAATAAATAATTTAGAATCGGTTCCGGTATCCTGTCTTAATCGGTTAAATGATTTCGAATATTGTTGATAGTTTACTTTTATTTGTTCAATGATTAACTGTTCTCCATCCTCTGTAATATTATTCTCAACGGCTACTATATGTTCCGCAAAAATTTCGTGGTTTTTATTAAAAACACTATCATCAAACATTTCTGTTTCTCCAAAGAAGAATTTAAACTGTTGATTTTTAATTTCATCAATTGAGGTAATTAAAAATTTCGTGGATTCAACTGTTTGATAGTTTTCCCGGAGCATTGCAGCCGAACGATTAGATAAATCATATATAAAAAATCCGCCAATAATCCAGATAAGGATTATCATAAAAAACAGAAAACCAAATCCCAGAAACAATTTACTTTTCAGGTTTACGCGTATCATATTTTAATTCTTAATTTAAAAGCAAATTACGGGTTCCTATTAATATGGTCTTTCGTTTTTATGTTTAAATATTCCATCCAATGCGTTTAAAGCAAATCTGCCAATAAAATAGAGCGTAGTAATAGCTAAAATTAATATTATGATGGCTACTAAATTTAATACCATTTCTTTGTTTTAAAATTGTATAGCCAAAGCGTGTACCAGAATTTCTTAAAAACAGATGTGCATGATTTAGTATTCAGAAAATGAAACTGATAAGCTGAAAAGAAATATTTAGGTCTGGTTTAATGCGAAAATTTTCTATTCTGTTTTGATAGGGCGGTGTTCTAAAACAGAAGGATTTTATTTTAACCCGTACTTTTCTAGTTTTCGGTATAATGTTGGAACTCCAATACCAAGTTTCTCAGCCGTTTTTGTTTTATTTCCCTTGGTAAACCTCAATATTTTTTGGATATGAATTTTTTCCATTTCTTCAAGGGTTCCGTAATTATCTGAAAGTGTATTGACATCTGGATAAAGAACTTCAAGCGGAAGCGCTTCCTTTGTTATTTCATTATTCTCAGAAAGGATAACTGCCCTTTCTATCATGTTTTTAAGCTCCCTTGTGTTTCCGGGCCAGTTAAAATCAGAAAGCTTATCATAGAATTCAGGTGTGATTTTATCTATTTTCTTATTGGTTTTACTGGCATAAATTGAAATGAAATTTTTAACCAATAGTGGGATATCCTCTTTTCTATCCCGCAGTGCAGGTATTTGTATTTTAAATACAGATAACCTGTAATACAGGTCACTACGAAAATTTTCACTTAGGATTTCTTCCAATAAGATTCTGTTGGTAGCAGCAATAATCCTTACATTTACTTTGATTGGTCGGGTATCACCAATTTTCGTAAAAGTCTGTTCTTCCAGAACTCTCAATAATTTTGACTGTAAGTCAGGGTGCATTTCTCCTATCTCATCCAGAAATAAAGTGCCATCGTTGGCTTCCTCAAACAATCCTTTTTTATCAAGAGTTGCCCCGGTAAATGCCCCTTTTTTATGTCCGAAAATTTCTGATTCCAATAATTCTTTTGGGAAAGCACTGCAATTGACAGCAATAAACGGTTTGTTTTTCCGTGGGCTGGCATTGTGAATGGATTGGGCAAAGAGTTCTTTTCCAGTCCCTGTTTCACCTTCGAGTAATACAGTTGAATCGGTGGGGGCAACTTTTTCGGCGAGGTTAATAGTATTTTTTATGATTTGAGATTTACCAATAATCCTGTCGAAACTATACCTTGTCTCCAGCTTATTTTCAAGCTCTAAGATACGCTTTTGCATGAGTGATTTTTCGATTGCCTTTTCTACTGTTACCAGAATTTGTTCATCGCCATCGCCTTTGGTAATGTAATCAAAAGCACCCTGTTTCATGGCAAAAACACCGTCGTGGATTGTTCCATAAGCTGTAATGAGAATTACCTCGGTAATTGTATTGGAAAATTTAATTTTCTTTAAAACTTCCAGTCCATTAATATCCGGAAGTTTAACATCACAAATAACGAGCGAAAAATCGTTTTCTTTTTCAAATATTTTCAGTCCTTTGGTTGCGGTTTCAGCCTGAAATACCTCGTAACCTTCAAGTTCAATAATTCTTGAAAGTGCTTTCCGAAGCTGGTCTTCATCATCGATTACGAGTATTTTACCTTTTTTCATTTAAACAATAAACGACAAAAATACATATTTGAAGCAGTGAAATGAAAAAGAATATTATTTTTATTGAATTTCATACTCCCCAATCTTCACAACCGAACTGCGGAAACTAGCTTAGCCAGACAAGTAAGCCGATTCTTTTTTACAATAACAGATCTAACCTCAAAGTTTCAATAGAAAAGAAAAAAGCCTTGTCAGAACTTATGTTCAACAAGGCTTTGAAGCATTTCTGCCAGTGGTCCCACATGGGCTCGAACCATGGACCCCCTGATTATGAGTCAGGTGCTCTAACCAGCTGAGCTATGGGACCTAATAATATGTTAAGAACGTTTCTTTCTGCTTCTTTCCCACTTCCTGACTCATGTCAGGTAACCATCCCGATAATTATCGGGAGAGCTATGGGACTTGCTGCTTTGCAAATGTTAAAATGTATAATTAAAAATTAATAATTTGAACAACTATACATTATTAATTATTCATTTTACATTATTCTAAAGCGGGTGCAATATTAATGATTTGTATTGAATTTTACAATACTTAATTTCTATTTCTGTTCATCAATCTCAATATTACTGATGCCTGACATGAGCACTCGGTGCAGCTTATCTTTGTTACGCTCTGCAACATCCATTTTTTCGGTATGCGAAGCCGGTGGAATATCGGTTCTCCACGAATCGTAATAAGTGCATAAAGATATTGCTCCGTATTTCAGATTCAGTTCATGTGCTAGAATTGCTTCAGGAACTGTTGTGGTGTTTACAACATCGGCACCCCATCTGCGGTAAAGATTCGATTCGGCCCGGGTCGACTGCCTTGGTCCGTCAACAGCCAGCACAATTCCTTTGGTATGCGTAGTAAAACCATTAACTATACTGGCCTCAATAAGGCTGTTTCGCATATCATCAGAAAAGGGTTTATGTAACGATGAGTGGTTCAACTGCGAAATATCAATTTTATCGGAGAAAGTAAGCTCGCGATGTGTCGAAAGATTTATAAACTGGTCGAATGCTACAAACTCACCAGGACAGATTTCTTCCTGCAGGCTTCCACAGACCGATGTAGCCAGAATATTTTCAATACCCAGTTCGTAAAGTGCGTAAATATTGGCTTTATAATTTACCTTGAACGATGGAATTCTTTTATCAACGCCATGACGGTAAATTACATATATTTCTTTATTCTTTTGCCTGTCAACAAAAACAGGGCTACTTGTGTTACCGTAAGGAGTATCGATGGTCAGAGATTCACATAAATTTAATTCGGGAAGTTGTTGAGGCCCGTAACCTATAATGAGTGCAATTTTTACCATCGGGTTGGTGCTTTTACTTTCTGATAATATCTTTACATTTTAATACGTGTAAAAATAATGAAAATATCACATCCTGAAAAAATTGATTTTCAAAGTATACGCAATATAATATTCGACTGGGGCGGAGTAATTACGAATATAAATTACCATGCAACAGTAAATGCCTTTGTTGAATTGGGTTTGAAAGATTTTAACAGTTATTTTACACAGGAACAACAAAACAGTTTGTTCAGAAGCTTTGAGGTTGGAGAATTATCTAATGAAGAGCTTAGAAATGAAATTCGTAAAGCTATAGGTAAGCCGGTTACCGACAAACAAATAGATGAAGCCTGGTGTGCCATGTTGCTCGATACCCCTTCGAAGAATATTGATTTGATAAGGAAAGTGTCTGAAAAGTTCAGGATTTTCCTCTTAAGTAATACCAACGATATTCATGTGCCGTATTATAATAAACTGTTGAAAGAAGCACTCAATATTGATTACCCGGCCCTGTTCGAGAAATCATACTATTCGCACCAGGTGGGTAAAAGAAAACCCAATGCCGATGTTTTTGAATATGTTTTAGATGACAGTAATTTAAAACCCGGCGAAACTTTGTTTATTGATGATACTGAAATGCATATCGATACTGCCGCATCTTTAGGTATTAATGCATTATACCTGAAACCCGGATTAGATATTCATATTGTGTTCCGCTATGCGGGCATAAGTATCTAGTCTTATTTGGTACGAATATTGATATTTAAAAGGAAATTTTGGAAAATCAGCATAAAAAAAGCAGTGAAAAATAATTAACTTGCTGTTTCGTTTTATGTAAGCATGGAATATTAATTAATAAAACCAAAACATATTTTTATTATGAAAACACTACTAACTGCCGCCTTTTTAATTCTAAATCTGTTTTCTTTCGGACAAAATAAAGATGTTCCCGTTCAGATAAACTTAAAAGATGGAGGAAGCATTGAGGCTGTTCACTTTGGCCAACTTAAGTGTGGTACACAATCGAGTTTTCTGAATAACTTTGTAATCATTCGTGGAATGTTTCTTGATAATGTTACCGAGATTAAAGACTATGCAGATATTGAAAAGTTGATACTCGAAGGTTTTAATGCCGACCCCGTTAATTCAATAGGGAACGAAAAAAGTACTATCTATGTGCAAAAGAAAAATGGTAAGACTTTCACACTCGAAAATGCCGAGATCACTTTATCGTGCTATGGAGTAGGAGATAAATACAACCAGTTAATTGTTCAGATTGAAAACCCCATTACAGAGCAGCGTGGCGAAACAGTAATCGATGTTAAAAACATTCATTCAATAATTTTTAAATAACAAATCTGTATAAGCACAAAATAAAAAGCCGGTAATTTTATTCACCGGCTTTTTTGCATTACAAGGGATTTAAATTTCAGCTATTTCAGGATTAAGCTTGAAACCCCTATTTCGAAACCTTCACAGAAAAGTTTGATTGTATATTCACCGGGAATAAGTTCTTCTGTTTTATCCCAGAAAATACACATATCAATATCCATATTATCATATTCCAGTTCACGTTTGGCAGAATAAACAATTTGTTCACCTTCAAATTCAGTTGTTCCGGACTCAGGCGACGACAGTATGATATTGTCAGGCCTGATTAGCTGAAGATAGATCATTTTTTTCCCTGCATCGGCAACGCGGTTTTCACGAACGGTAAAGCAAATGCGTAGTTTTGCTATTTTGTCGATTTTGTCTTTTTCTTTCGAACGGTCATTCAGACCCATCGGTATGATATTTTTTGCCGAAAGTTTTTGAGCAAACTCAACCTTTGAACTTAGTTCTTCTTTTACATCGCTTAGTTTCTTGTAATCGGTCTCAGTCCGGCGCAGTTGGGTACGCACTTTCACATTTTCTTCGGTAAGTTCGCGATTACGGGTATTCAACGAATCAATCTGAACAATGTAACTTCTCATTACTTTGCGCAAAGTTTCAAGTTCGTTTTGATACATCCTTATTTTCTGCGCGTTTGAAGCCTGATAGCCAAGTAGTTTTTTAATTTTTTGTTGTTCACCGGCAAGCTTTGTATTTATACTGTCATTTTCAGTTTTAAGTGAATCATAAGCAAAAATCAGGTTATTCAATTCGCCTTCAAGCTTTTGTTTTTGCTCTTCAACAAAAAGAACTTCTTCTTTTGTATCTCCCAGTTGATTAATGCTTCTGAAATATAAAATACCTAAAGTTGTTGCAATAACCGAAAGGGTTATTATAACAAAAACCAGTGGCATTGATACCTTTGGCTTAGCTGGTGGCTGATACATTGGTTTTTGTGGTGTATTGGGTTCCATCAATTTTGTGGTTTTATAATTTATAACGAATATATGTTTTTAGTTATTACCATTCAAACGGAATATCTAAAGATTAATTATATGCTAAAAATAATAACGGAGACCCAAGGCTCCATCAATATCAAAATCTGTGCTTGGTATTAAATCTAAAGTTGGAACTATTTCAAGAAATGCATCAAGAGGAGCGTCGGAAAACAAATAGCTTAATCCAACAGGAACCCTGATACCTATACGGGGATCATCAGCTAAAACCAGTTTTGCTCCTATTCCAAAATACAGAGGTAAACGTCCTTTATTAACATTGATTAAATCGAATCGGTGTGCTAAAAAATCGGCATGCAAATGCAATACGTCAACTGAACCTAATGACCAGCCTGCGGCAGCATCAAAAGCAGTGGTTTCTCCTGTCCACATTTTTCCGCTAATTCCGGTTGGTTCATATAGTATTACACCTAGCCCCAGCTTTTTATCCTGGCTAAAACTGATAGCCGCAAAACAAGCAAATAATACAATTAAAATTGTCTTTTTCATTTTAGTTTATTTTTTGTAGTTTGTATATAATAATTTCAAAATTAGTAGCTCTGGCTGCCTTTAAAAACTCTCGATTTTGCAGGCTCGATAACGCTGCCTGAATAAGTAAGCTGACCCCTTACCGATGATTTAATTGTTGCGGTAGCATATCCACTTTCAGATACTGTAAAATTAATGTCAAATATACCTAAAGGAGTTAGTATTATGGTCGACAGCATGTATGAGGTGCTGTGTTTTCTTTCTGCCACTTTAATTTCATAACTTGAGATTTTCCCTTCGGTGGTAACACCTCCCAGTCCATTGTAACCCATTCCTGTAAGAGTACCTATTTGAATAACGCCTCTTGTTGAATCAATAGTAATAAAATTGAGCGTTGGACTAACACTTATCCTGTTACCATAACCGTCGCTTAAGAAATCGGCTTCAAGAACAAATTTTCTGTCGTTAAGCATTTTCCAGGTCAGGTTGTTCTGTTTTTCCTTTAAGACTTCCTGTTGAGCTATTTTTTGTTCCCTCTCAAGCATCCTTATTTCCTTTTTCGACATCATATCATCTTCCTGCGAGTATGAAATCTGCCAGAATATAACGAAAACTAACGAACTGAAAAGGTAGCGCATTATGCCTGATGCTTTTGTTTGCAGCAAAATTAGCAAATTGTGTTACAATCCGTATTCATTATTCCGAATTGCTATTAACAAAATTCTATAAGGAGAAGGTGTAAATAAAACATGGGTTAATTAACCGACAACTTCTTCAAACTCATTGAATATAAAATCAAAACGAGGGAAAAGATCCTTATAAATTTCACCCGATTCTTTCATCTCATCATCACCTTCCTCATAATGCCAGGTAATGCTTATTTTTATAGACTTTGGCTTGGAATTCAATAAGGTAAAAAAATCGTGGAGTTGCTTTGATACGCTTGTATTGAAATATTCGAGGTTAATATTGAGAATCAGTTTTTCGCCATTATAATCTTTTACCCAGTTTAATATGGGTTGAAAAAACTGGTAGGCATCTTCCAGCAAAGCACGACCTTCAATCTTGATATTACCATTGGTTTGCAATTCAACATATGGCAATGTTTCAGATCCTTCAATTATCAGACTTTCCATCCTGAGACTTACTTTTTATTTTAAATTTAGAAACTTACAACAACAAAACAATAATGATTATTAAATAATTCAATATTAAAGGCATAAGGAATAATTTGAGCACATTTCATTTTGCTGGAAGAACAACGCAAACCAAACTTTGTTCGTTAGAGTAATTTTCTTACTTCAACGGCTTTTGTTATGATACTCACAATTTCTTCAACTGATTGTGTCATACAGTTAAATGTTATATCAAACCAGGTATAATCAGTATTTTTTCCTTCAAAATATTCCCTGAATTGCTTTCTTTTTTTATCAATGTCAATAATATGTTTTTCAGCTTCTTCGAGAGAAAGGTTATCTTTTTGTGCCACTTGCACTTTCCTCCACTCCATTGGGGCTTCAAGATTAATATGCAGCGATTTCGGAATGTCTCTCGTAATAGCAACTCCACCTCGCCCAACAACTATTATACGACCTTCGTAAGCCATATTGCGAATTACTTTTGCTATGGTATTCCTTATTTTTCGGTCGCTTTTATAATATTTTAAAGAATGCGACGATAAAATGTCGTCTATTATGCTTTTCTGCTCGTAATCAAAAATATATTTAATTTGCTTTGGAGCCATTTCAAGTTCACGAGCCGATTCGCTCAATATTTCTTTAGTAATGAACTTCCATTTTTGAGTAATTTTGCCTGCTGCAAGGTTTTTTTGATTGAGCTTTTCTGATAATCCTATTGCAACCTTTTTAGCCGGACAGCCATAAAGCCTTGATATGGTGACTATCGGACCAGATTCTTCCGAACCGCCTTCATCTTCTTTAAGCCTGTTTGACATGTATTTAAGCAAATCAAATTCCATAGAACAATAAGTTTATGACTGACTTAACTAAATATACGAATATTCGGCATAATATTCAAATCCCCGAACAAAATCTGTACTTAATTTTAGCTTAAAGGCTTGTAAAGTAGCATCTTTTTTTTTACTTTAAATAAAAATTTTAGAATGGTAAATGCCGAATATTGGATATCTCATCTGGGATTAAAGCCTCATCCTGAAGGAGGGTTTTATAATGAAATTTTTCGTTCGAGTGTAAAAATACCGAAAGAGGAACTTCCTATAGGATACAAAAGTTCAAGAAGAGTAGCTACAAGTATTTATTTTTTGCTGCGTTCAGGAGATATTTCGCGATTGCATCGTTTGCGTTCCGATGAAATATGGTATTACCATACAGGCGGGCCTGTTAAAATCGTCTATATTGATAAGGAGGGTCATAAACATAAAAAGTTTCTTGGATGCAATATCGAGAAAGCCGAAGAACCCTGCATTCTCATTTCTGCTGGAAATATTTTTGCAGCTGAGCCTGTTGAACAGGATAGTTACTGTCTTATGAGCTGTGTAGTAGCTCCTGGCTTTGAATTCGAAGATTTTGAAATGTTTCCGAAAGATGAATTGATGCAATCTTACCCAAAACTTTCAGATATAATTGAGAAATACGGTTAGTATTTTCTGACTTGATTTTGCAATTTGGAAAAAACTTCATAAGGTTTTTTAATGAGAATTTTGTTGCCATCAAAAGCCTTGGCCCATGAAATCAGTAAATATTCACTGTCAATAATATAATTCGAAAGCTGGTGCAGAAAAAGGCTCTTATCCGGTTTCTGAAGTATAATATATTTGTTTTCAATTAATGAATTAGCCGGTATTTTTAATTTTTTATGTGGAATGAATAAGGCAGAGGGCAAAATTTCACCATCCCGGAAACTTTTATTACCTGCAGCGACAACAATTTTTGAGGTTAAGTTATTTGCAGATATTTCTTTTATTAAATAGCTTGCCTGAATAGTGTTACTAAACGCGATTTTCAGACTGTCTCTGATGTATTTAGCCTGTTCTGTGGAAACTGAAAATGCTACCAGGGTTTCAGGATCGGAAACAACACAAAATATTGATTCTGTTTCGGAATAAAAACTTCCGCGAATTATGTTCCGGTATTTTAAATAGCCAGAGACCGGGCTGACAAGATATCCGGTGTTATCAATATTTTTGGGATTGAGGTTTTCAGAAGAAATACCAATTGTTTTGAGTTTTGCTTTACAGCTATAATAGTTGGTTTCGGCAAGTTGATACTCAAGTTCTGCTTCTTCCATTTTCTTTATTGAAGAGGCATTTTCAATGGTCAATTCACCCTGACGCGTAAATTTCTTTTTTGCAAAATTATAACTGGCACGAGCCAAGAGATATTCCTGCTTAATTTCAAGGAAGGTTTGGTTTTCTAAAACGGCAATTGTGTCAACTGGGTTCAAAAAAGAACCTTCTTTTAGAAATATTTTTTTAAGTGCACCACCGTAGGGCATTCCAAGTTCATATACAGTGGTGTAGTTTATTTTTGCAATTCCTTCATAAAATGCCTCTGTTTCAGTAAAAAACACACATTCATTTAATGCTAAAAAACCCGATTCATCTATCTCCTGGTTTAAATTGAATGATTTTTCAAGTAAAACGGAATAATCTGTCTTGTCTTTAATTTCACTATTACAACTCAATAATAGCGAAGCAGTAAAAAAGTAAAATAAATACAGAATTTTATTTTTTTTACATCTCATCATTCGGATAAGGTTTTGTAAATAATTCAAGTTTTAAAGCCGTTTGGTTGTATGAATTAATAACATCAAGGTAGGCGCGTTTTATCTTCAAAGCTTCGTTAACTTTTTCCATATATTCTTCGAAATCAATGGCTTCTTTTTGATATTGACTGGTAGTTGTGCTTAAGATAAGATTGGCAGCCGGGATTTCATAATTCTCAAAGTGTCGGGTTTGTAAAAAGATTTTATCGAGTTCTAATATCGTGTTTTGAATCTCAAGTGCATAACCAAACTTTTCGTGCTGAAGTTTTTGCAGGGCAAAATCGGCTTGTATTTGTGCCTTTTCTTCTGATTCTTTCAGTGCTTTATCGAAAATTGGCATACTTATGCCGGCATGTATACTCAAAAGGTTAAAGCTGTTGGGAGAATATTCTTTCTGATAGGTCATCCCAACTTCAAATTTTGGCAATTTTTCTGTTCTAATAAGTTTAGTATTGTTTTCTGCCAGTTTATAATTTGTACCCGATATATCTGTAAAATAGTTGGAATTAAAATCTGAAGTATCTGATACTTTTGAGATCATATAAAGTTCAAGTTTTGTATTTCGGGGAACTAGTTTTTCTGTAATACCAAGATATTTTCTGAGTTTATTTTCGGTTATATCTATGTCTATTAGGTAAGCCTGGTATTCGAATTCCAGTGCTGATAACTGATTCTGAGACTTAGCTAATTCAACAAACTCTGTGTCTCCCAGTTCGTTTCTGACATTAGCAACATGTATCAGCTTTTGAGAATATTCTTTTTTTAGTTCAATATTTTGTAAAACATTCATTTGGTATAACCAGTGCAGGTAAAGCGATTTAATCTCTATTTCAACCTGTTTTTTTGAAAGAGCCAGCTTTTGCTTCTCAAAGTCTTCGAGAATTGCTCTTGAGTTCCGCTCATTTTTATTATGACCGGGAGTGCCTAAGTTCTGAATCAATTCAAGTTTTAATACCGGATTCTCCGTATAAAGTTGTCCGTAATCTATGTTTAGATCGGTCGGGTATTCTGAAGTATACTTATTTGCAAGAGTCTTATTTGCTAAATAATTAAAATTGTTATTATTGCCGAAGGCTATTTCCAATGCCTTGTTTATATCAATAAAAACAGTGTCCTGAGAACATAAATAATATGGTCTGATGCATTGCATCAGACAAATAATGAGCATCCCGGTAAGGTATTGTCTGTTGATGTTTTTTGTTTTATATTTTGTCTTAAAATGCCACATAGAATACCTATCGATGTTTCTGTTATATCCGAAAATTATGGAAATCATATTGTGAAAACTATTTAATCTCTAATTTTTTCTGAACAATTCATGAAAACCAAAACTCCGGAGGTTTATTATTTTATCCTGCAATAACATTTTATTCTTGTATATTTTGTCGCTTTTATGACAATAAGTATCAGATAATACACTATTCAAAATGGTGGTTTATATCGGTATTTTGGGTAGAAACATCTATGGAATCAGCCGTTTAGGTTCGTTAAATTTGTATAACTAAATACAACAACCGAATGATTGATTCATTTAAAGTACAAGCAGATGTTAAAAAGAATAATTTACTCATTCAGTTGAGGGGTTATTTTATGAAGTCAGAATTAGAGTTAACTTATTATCTGGCCCGGAAAGAAAGTAAAAAACTAAATCCGGGATTCGAAGTTATTCTTGATTTAGATGGAATGCACACAAGTGTTGATGACCAAAATAGTATACACAGTAATTTTAACAGAATATTTACCACTTTAGGTGCAGGAAGAATAAAATCTATTGGTGCTCTTGCCCGCATGCCTAAAGTTAAATTGCACGATATAGAATACTTTGCATTTGAGAGTGTCGGTTTTTACCCAAATTAAAATGGGTAAAAATGCACAGAAATTAGGTATAATTACGATCCCTGTATTCTGTACGTACTCTTATATTTGCACTGAACGATACACGAATCCGATTAGCTGTTTAAAGTCTAATTGGTCGTTTCATGGTTAATATTTGATGTAGGGTTTGGTTGGATTTAGGTAGACGACAGGGTGGCAGATTCGTTTTTGTCGCCCTGTTCTTTTTTGACGGAAAATACCCACAACAAAATAGGTATAATTGCAGGCAGTCTTCGTAAATATTCTATTTGTTAAAAAGTTGTAAAGAAGTAGATTTACATAAAAGATTTCAGGTATGAAGAAGCAGAAAATACTTATTGCTGACGATAATCCACACTTTGCAAAAGCGTTGAAATTCATGCTTCTAGATTCTTTCCAGGAACAAGTTGAGGAAATAAATATCGTTAAAGATGGCGATGAATGTTTAAATGAGCTTAACAGCAAGATCTACGATACCGTTTTTATGGATATTAATATGCCTAAAGTTAATGGTATTGAAGCCACCCGTGAAGCAACTCAACACTACAGAAACCTGATTGTCATTGCAGTATCTTTTCATTCAGAGATGAAGTACATTGTTCAGATGATCGAAGCAGGAGCAAGAAGTTACATCATTAAAGATGAAATTTGCAGAGAAACTTTAGAGAAAGCTCTCGCCATAGAATATTCATTCTGATTTACCCCCTTTCGGTGAGCAAAATCATTGGTAAACAATGATTTCACGCACTTTGTTTTTACTGACAACAGCCTTATAAAATCGTATATTTAACTATACATTTATGTATTTGGTTAAGAAATTTTATTAGAAGGGTAGATTGGTGAAGTAAGAGAAATTGCTGATTGTTTGTATTTTTGTTAGTCCTGTCAATAGCGGCAGGACTAATTCTTTTTATAACAATGAATAAATACTGTAATAGTCTGACAAAATACTCACGATTAAATACATACGAGGTAAATGTAGGTAGTATAAAAATAGGCGGGAATGCCAGGATTTGCCTGCAAACAATGACCAATACCCGGACTTCAGACATCAAAGCTACCGTTGAACAGGTAATCAGGGCTTATAAAGCCGGGTCTGAGCTGGTGAGAATAACAGCACCTTCAATTCACGATGTAGATTATCTTCGTATGGTTAAAGAAGAATTAGCTAAACTTTCATACGCTATTCCTCTTGTCGCTGACATACATTTTAACCAGAAAATAGCTTTCGAAGCTGCAAAAGTGGTTGAGAAAGTTCGAATTAATCCCGGAAACTTTGCCGATTCAAAAAAATTCGATAAGCATGATTACACCGAAGACGAATACCAGACTGAGCTTAGAAGGGTAGAGAAAGATTTTATTCCACTGATTCATATTTGTAAGGATTACAACACCTCTCTAAGAATAGGAACAAATCATGGTTCGCTTTCCGACAGAATCATGAGTCGGTTTGGCGATACACCCGAAGGTATGGTTGAATCGGCAATGGAATTTCTTAGAATTTGCAAGAGAGAAAATTTTAATCGGGTGGTAATTTCTATGAAGGCAAGTAATACCCTCATTATGGTTCAGGCTACTCGATTACTTGTTTCACGAATGATGGAAGAATCGATGAATTATCCTTTGCATTTGGGAGTAACTGAAGCTGGCGAAGGGGAAGACGGACGTATAAAATCAGCCGTTGGAATAGGAGCACTTTTAAACGACGGAATCGGAGATACCATTAGAGTGTCGTTAACCGAGCAACCTGAAAATGAAATTCCGGTAGCAAAAAAACTGGCAGATTATTATGCTGAAAGAAACAATCATGAGTCAATTCCGGCAATCGATAAAAACCCAGTAAATCCATTTGTTTATACAAAAAGGAAAACTGCTGATTTAGGAATTGTTGGTGGCAATAATTTGCCGGTTGTTTTAGCAGCTAATGAAACCGAGGCCTATCCTAAAGACTTGATTCCGGATATAATTATTAAAGATACTTCCGCCTTTTTATTTAACGAGAAAGATTCTGATCAAAAGAAAACTTATCCGGTATTTTATTCGAACGATAAGTTGCCTGGCGGAGACAAGGTTTCATTTTTAATTGTCGATTGTAAACAATTAGATTCTTCCTATATCAACCTGCTTAAGGAGGAAGAAAAAGTTGTTCTGGTTTTGCAAACCAGCAATAAAAATGGTTTCGCAGATCAAAGAGCTGCTGTTATTCGTTTAATAAATTCCGGAATTCAGGCACCTGTAATTTTAAAACGTACCTATTCCGAAAACGATTTGGAAACTTTGCAGGTTAAAGCAGCAGCAGACCTGGGCGGACTTTTTATTGATGGCTTAGCCGATGGTGTTTGGATTGAAAACATGGGCAACATTACCCAGGCTGAAGTTGTATCAGTAGCATTCGGAATTCTCCAGGCTTGCAGGTTGAGAATGACTAAACCTGATTATATTTCTTGTCCCTCATGCGGGCGTACCATGTTCGATTTGCAAAAAACTACCCGTGAGATCAGGGAGCGCACTTCACATCTAAAAGGCTTGAAAATAGGAATAATGGGTTGTATTGTAAACGGGTTGGGCGAAATGGCTGATGCCGATTATGGGTATATAGGTTCCGGAAAAGGAAAGGTTAACCTTTATTTCAATAAAGAACTGGTTAAAAGAGGTATTGCTGAAGCAGATGCCGTAAACGAACTTGTAGAATTAATTAAAGAAAAGGGAGACTGGATTGATCCAACTAATTAGTTACAAATATGATTAATGCATTGTTATATCGTTTTTTGACTGACCTCAGTAAGAACAATAACAAAGAATGGTTTCAGGAAAACAGGAAAACATACAATACCTGCAGGGAGTCTTTTATATATTCTGTGGAATTAATGATTCGGGGAATTTCTGAGTTTGATAAATCAATTGCCGGATTACAACCTAAGAATTGTATTTTTCGAATTAACAGAGACATAAGGTTTTCAAATGATAAACGACCCTATAAAACAAATTTTGGCGCATTTATGGCTCCCGGAGGCAGAAATTCAGGCAAAGGTGGCTACTACCTGCACATCGAACCCGGTTTATCCATGATAGCAGGGGGCATTTATATGCCTTCGGGACCTGTATTAAAAACTATTCGTAACGAAGTTTATAATAATCTTGAAGAGTTTGAATCTATTGTTACGGAGGAAGATTTTGTTAAACACTTTTCGGGTTTAACCGGAGAAAAGTTAAAAACAAAACCACAAGGTTTCCCCGATGATTTTGAAGGCATGGAGTACCTGCGTTTTAAACATTATATTGTTTCCCGCAATATTTCGGACAAGCAAACTCAATCGCCTGAATTCTTCAATGAATTAATGATGTATTTCGAAAGTATTTATCCTCTGAATCGTTTCCTTAATCAAGCTGTTGCGGAGCTTTCATAATTGCAGAAGCCTCGCGTAAAAGCACCTTTTTTAAAAAGGGTATCTCTATAGGCTTAAGAATATACGATGAACAACCGGCATTCATACAATTGTTTAACAAGTTGTGTTCGGCATAGGCTGTTTGAGCAATTACCGGTAGATCCTCACGAATAGATTTTATTCTTTTTGTAGTTTCTATGCCACTCATAAATGGTAGATTGAGATCCATCAGCACGATATCAACAGAGGGGTTATTTTTTACAATTTCAATGGCTTGCATTCCGGATTCGGCCCAGATAGCATTGCCCTCCCACATTTCAATAAGTTCGCGCAGAAGATACCAGTTGCGATCTTCATCTTCAACAACCAGTATTGTCAGATTTTGTAGTTTTGTGTTTTGCATAAAAAAAGCCTGTTACTTTAATCATTTACGTAACAGGCTTTAAAAAGTTTTTTAATTAGAAATTATTTTTCCAATTCTTTCCAGGCCAAAGCGCTGGCGCCAAGTACAGCGGCGTTAGTCTCCTGTAGTTGCGATGGTAATAATTTAACTTTTCCTCTGTAAATCGGGAATAAGTTTTCTTCCATATATTTTTGAGTCGGGTTGAAAATAAGATCACCGGCTTTAGCTAAGCCTCCGAATACAAAAATTGCTTTGGGACTTGTACAAGCAACGGCATCGGCAAGTTTAACCCCAAGAATTCGTCCTGTAATTTCAAAAGCTTCAAGCGCAATTTTATCACCCTTCTTAGCTGCTTCAGAAACCATTTTTGCAGTTAAATCATTATAGCTAATATCTCTAAGTTCTGTTTTATCGACTCGTTCGGCTAATAATTTAAAAACTGTACGTTTAATACCTGTGGCAGAAACATAAGTTTCGAGGCAACCGCTTTTGCCGCAACCACATTTTCGTCCCCGGTGTTTTACATTAATATGACCAAGCTCACCGGCAAATCCATCGTGACCGTAAACAAGCTCACCATTAACAACAATACCGCTACCTAATCCAGTTCCCAGGGTAATAACAATGAAATCTTTTATGTCTTTGGCGCCACCATAAATCATTTCGCCTATTGCTGCAGCATTGGCATCGTTGGTCAGAACCATTGGTATGCCGGGGAAATAGGGTTTAAAGTTTTCAATAAAGGGAACAATACCTTTCCAGTTAAGGTTTGGGGCATGCTCAATAGTCCCATGGTAATAATTACCATTAGGTGCTCCAATACCAATTCCTTTAATTTTTATTTCGGTAGTTATTGTGTTGAGAAGCTCTTCTATTTCTGTGTGCAGATGTTCAAGGTATACTTCAAAATCTATGAATTTGTCGGTACTTGTAAAGTTTTCAGCCAGGCAGTTTCCATTCTTATCTACTATACCAAATTTGGTAAATGTACCTCCTATGTCTATTCCTATAACTACTTCTGTCATGAATCTTTAATATATAGTTTATTTATTTGAGTCTTTATGAATTTACAGCGCAAATATTAATTCTGTTACCGGTGCAAAAGTTTTTGCTAAAGTCCTTGGAATAGCCTTCGTTGAAAAATCAGGATAAAAGCCACCCCAACTGAAATTGCTGAATCGGCAATGTTAAAAATTGGCCGGAAGAATACAAAATTTTCACCACCACGAATGGGGAACCATGCAGGAAAACGGCCCTCAATGAGTGGAAAATAAAGCATATCAACAACACAACCTTTTAAGGGAGCAGTATAACCCTGAAAATTAGCCTGCGCTATTCCTGCGTATCCAACCCATCGTCCGAATTGGGGATCGTATATTGTACCTTTATCGAATATTAAGCCATAAAAAAGACTGTCTAAAATATTACCAATTGCACCTGCCAGAATCATTGAAACACTAATGAGCAAAAATATTTTTGCGTTTTTTTGAATAAGCTGCCTCAAATACCATATTATTCCTCCAATTGCCACAAGTCGGAAAAGAGTCAACGCAAGTTTTCCGAATTTACCTGGTATATCCAGGCCAAATGCCATTCCCGGATTTTCGATATAGCGTATTGAAAACCAATTACCCATAACAGGAATTGACTCTCCCAGGTACATATGTGTTTTAACCCAGATTTTTAATGTCTGATCGAATAGAAGTATAATAATTACAACCAGAATAGTTTTTAATGCTTTCGACATATTATTATTATTAAAAAATCGAGGGGCAAAAATAAAAAAAATGATTGGATAAAACTTCCAATCATTCAATTACATATCTAATACTTGATATTATTTTTGTTTTTGTTTTGCATCAATCGAAAGAGTGGCATGTGGTACAGCGCGGAGTCGTTCTTTTGAGATTAATTTTCCGGTTTCACGACAAATACCATAAGTTTTATTTTCGATGCGTATTAATGCTGCCTGCAAGTGTTGAATAAATTTTTGCTGACGCTGAGCCAGTTTTCCCGACTCTTCTTTTGATAGAGTAGCAGCACCTTCTTCTAAAACTTTAAAAGTTGGTGAGGTATCCTGTGTATCATTACTTTCGCTTTGGGTTATTGCGCTTTTTAATAACTCAAAATCTTTTTTTGCCTTATCGAGTTTTTCCAGAATTAGTTCTTTAAACTCAGCTAATTCTTCATCTGAATATCTTGTCTTTTCAGCCATAGCCGTAATATTTGTATCAGTTAAATATATAAAAATAATCAATTCAAGCTACCAAATAAGCTTAAATCTTATAAATTGTTATTCTAGCTACCAGTTCATCGCTGATTGCTAGTTCAATAGCATCCTTACCACCAAAATTTTCAACAAGTTCAATGTTTTTTGCCAACACCTGTGAGCTTATGTAATCCCTGAAGTTATCAACAGCTATTCCAACGGTTTCTGAATTTTCAACCTGAACATTAATTTTATCGGTAACCTCAAAGCCACTTTCTTTTCGTATATTCTGAATTCGGTTAATCAGCTCCCTGGCAATGCCTTCCTGTTTTAATTCTTCAGTAAGTGTTATATCAAGTGCAACCGTAAGTTTATTCTCTGTTGATACTAACCAGCCCGGAATGTCTTGTGATACTATTTCAACATCTTCAGAAGTCAGTTCCACTGTTTGTCCTTCAATATCCAGGGTATATTTACCTTCCTGCTCAATTGCACTTATGTCATGTTGCTCAAACTTACTTACAGCAGCAGCAATTTGCTTCATCAGTTTACCATAGCGCGGACCAAGAGACTTGAAGTTTGGTTTTATACTCTTTACCAATACATCGGAGCTGTCGGCAAGGTATTCAATTTCTTTCACATTCACCTCTGAAAGAATTAATGAAGAAACAGCCCGAAGTTGATTTTCAAACTTTTCGTTAAGCACCGGAACCATAATTTTACTTAATGGCTGACGCACTTTCAGGTTAACTTTTCTTCTTAAGCCAAGTATCATCGAAGACATTTGTTGTGCAATTTCCATTCGCTCTTCAAGATCTTTGTCTATCAGGCTTAAATCGTATGAGGGGAAATTTGTATAATGCACAGATTTTTCGGTATAGTTTTCCGATAGATTATTCAGGTCAGTAAAAATCTTGTCGGAATAAAATGGTGCTATGGGCGCCATTAACATCGATATTGTTTCGAGGCAACTGTATAATGTCTGGTAAGCGGCCAGCTTATCTGAGTCAAATTCGCCTCCCCAGAACCGCTTCCTGTTCAAACGAACATACCAGTTACTAAGATTTTCTGTAACAAAGTTCTGAATAGCTCTTCCTGCTCGTGTAGGTTCGTAATTTTCGAGATGATCTTCAACCTCTTTTACCAATGAATTCAGCAGGCTCATGATCCAGCGGTCAATTTCAGGGCGGTCCTTTACTGGCACCTGGGGCTGTTTGTTGTCAAAGCCATCAACATTTGCATATAGTGCAAAGAACGAATAGGTATTGTATAATGTGCCGAAGAATTTACGCCTCACTTCTTCGATACCTTCAACATCAAATTTAAGGTTGTCCCAGGGTTGAGCATTGGTAATCATATACCAGCGTAAAGGATCCGAGCCATATTTTTCAATGGTTTCAAACGGGTCAACAGCATTTCCTAAACGTTTCGACATTTTGTTGCCATTTTTATCCAGCACAAGCCCATTGCTGATTATGTTCTTGTAGGCAACGGAATCAAAAAGCATGGTGGCAATTGCATGCAGGGTAAAGAACCATCCCCGGGTCTGGTCAACACCTTCAGCAATAAAATCGGCAGGGAATTTTTTGTTAAATTCTTCTTCGTTAATCGAGAACGGATAATGAAACTGTGCGTAGGGCATTGCGCCAGAGTCGAACCATACATCAATAAGGTCTTCTTCGCGAAACATTGGTTTTCCCGATTCAGAAACCAGAACAACATGATGTTTTTTGGTTATTGCATCTTTATCAAAGGTGTTTTTGTGCAGGTCAATTTTTTCGTAATTTGCTTTGGTGTAGTTGCCAACAACAAATCCATTTTTTGTCAGTGGATTTTCATCCATAACACCTGCTTTTATTGCTTTATCAATTTCGCAACTTAGTTCTTCAACAGAACCAATGCATTTTTCTTCTGCTCCATCTTCGGTGCGCCAGATTGGTAATGGGGTACCCCAATAGCGTGAGCGTGAAAGGTTCCAGTCTACAAGGTTTTCGAGCCACATGCCGAAACGGCCACTTCCGGTAGCTTCCGGTTTCCAGTTTATGGTTTTATTCAGCGATATAAGTTTGTCTTTTAATGCGGTGGTTTTAATAAACCAGGAATCCAGCGGATAGTAAAGTACCGGTTTGTCGGTTCTCCAGCAATGCGGATAGTTGTGTGTATGTTTTTCGATGCGGAATGCCTTGTTGTCTTTTTTTAGCATTACAACAATGTCAACATCAATAGTGGTATCGCTTTCACTTAAAGTTTCGTCGTAGCTGTTTTTAACATATTTTCCGGCAAAAACTTTATAAGTCTCAAGCTTAACCTGTTCTTTAATGAATTTGTCATCCAGGTCTTCAATTCTAAAGAATCTACCTTTTCTATCAACCAGCGGAGCAATGTTACCATCTTTGTCGGTTACCAGCAAAGCTGCGACATTGTATTTGGCAGCAACACGGTAATCATCAGCACCAAAAGTGGGTGCAATGTGAACAATCCCGGTACCGTCTTCGGTAGTTACAAAATCGCCAATCAGTACTTCAAACGCCTTGCCTTTTGGCCGCACCCAGTCAATAAGTTGTTCGTATTGAATACCTTCCAATTCACTACCCTTACATTCGCCTAAAACCTTAAACGGGATTTCTTTTTTATTGGGGTCAAATGATTCTAGATCCAGCTCTGCATGATTTGGGTTGAAATAAGTATTCATTAAATCCTTGGCAAGGATCACATTTATGGGTTCTCCTGTATACGGATTGAAAGATTTAACTTTTACATAGTTTATATTACCTCCTACTGCTAAAGCAGTATTTGATGGCAATGTCCATGGAGTAGTTGTCCAGGCCAGGAAGTAAAGTGTTTCGTCGTTTGAAGTGAACAGTGATTCGGAACGTTCGTTTCTAATTACCTTAAACTGGGCAACGCAGGTGGTATCTTTTACATCGCGATAACATCCCGGCTGATTCAGCTCGTGTGAACTAAGTCCTGTACCGGCTGCAGGCGAATATGGCTGGATTGTATATCCTTTGTAAAGCAGTTTTTTATCGTATAGTTTTTTAAGCAGAAACCAGACACTTTCAATGTACCGGTTATCGTAGGTTATATAGGGGTCATCCATATTAACCCAATAGCCCATACGTTCTGTAAGGTCTTCCCATTCGCGGGTATATTTCATAACCTCTTTTCTGCAGGTCTTGTTGTATTCTTCAACACTGATTTTCCTGCCAATATCTTCCTTGGTTATGTTCAGGCTCTTTTCAACGCTTAACTCTACCGGCAGTCCATGTGTATCCCAACCGGCTTTACGTTCAACAACAAATCCTTTCTGGGTTTTATAGCGGCAAACAATATCTTTAATGGTTCTGGATATTACATGATGAATTCCGGGCATACCATTGGCAGAGGGCGGACCTTCGAAGAAAACAAACGATTTACTGTTCTTTTGCTTGCGCAGCTCAATGCTTTTTTCGAATGTTTTTTCTTTGGCCCATTTTTGAGCATATTCTTTATTTATCTCCGATAAATTGAAATTATATTGTGCAAATTTGCTTCTCATTTATACTTGAATTGCTATTAAAAAAAGTGCTCAAAGATAGACTACTGAATAATAAAATGCAAAGGGAACGGCTGTTTATTTAAGGCTAAAGAAGGGGGGATAAAATATTATTTGCAGAAAATATAAAATGACATAGGTTTGGCACGCAATTTGAAATATTGATAATAACAGTTCTTCGATGATATACTTGATAACACATCAAGGCAAGTCCCGAAATTTTTCGGGACTTTTTAATTGAATATAATAGTAAGTTATGTAGTGTTAAATTTCCTTAAGCGTAAGAGGTATCTTAAGTTCAGATTTTAATAACTGTCCGGTTTCAAGAATTGTTTCATCATCTTTTTCATATAGCCATGAAACCTCGATCATGCCTTTTTCATTGGCTAATTTTTCAAGTTGATGGAGCATATGAAAAATCCATTTTGATGAGCCTGTATTTACATATTCAAGTTCGAATTCTATAAAAAGCGTATTTCTGAAGTCGTGAAACAGGTCAGTCAGTTTTTCTGCCATATTAAAATAAAAATCTACAGGGTCTGGCATACGGGAGACCCCGGAGATTTTTACTTTTTTCAGCCTCTTCTTCACCTCAATCGCCGGCTGAAATAAATCTATTGTCTTGTGTCCTGTGAAAAAATTCATTGAGAACAGTTTACGGTCCTGACTCGAAAGTTGATAATAATTCCTGTTAAGCAGCAATTAAATTAACAGGGATCAGAGAGTTTAGTTTTAGCCTTTCTCCGCTAATTTGCATATTTACATTTTCGGGCTGGTAATACCAGTTAACTACCACATTATGACCTGGTATAATCGTTGCCATTTTTCTCATGATTAACATAATCCATTTCGTGGAGTTATCGTTTATTTTTTTTAATCGGAGGTTTATCGTTGTTGTTTTAGCTCCTTCCTGGTTAAATGCAATGGCCCATTTAAGAACATTACTGTAAAACCAACTGGTATTCTGGAAGGTAGAGCTGCCTGAAATATCAATGCTGTGGTTTTTTTTGTCAATAATAACCTCTGGTGAGGTTTTTCTGGCTTCAATTCTAAACGTAAGCATGTCTGATTCTTTTAGTTTTTGTAAAAATAAAAGGAATTTGCCCATATGATATCGTTTTATATATGATATACCTTAATGTTTACCGGTGATTTGCATCATTATGAATTATGGCTTATTATACCTTAGCTTTACCGATTACTTGAATCTGTTTACCGATTTTTTCTGTTTCATTATTAAGAATGAATTTACTTTTGATTACCAATGATTACAAGATAATAAATCAACAACTACTTTAAGCTATAATCATTAGAAAGTAATTAACCATTGTCATACTTGTACAGTATGATATTTTTTAAAAACCAGGGAAACTAAAAAAGTGTAAAAAGTGTCAATAGTTTAATGTTAAATGATTGAAAAAAGAGCTATAATAAGTCAAACCGGAGATCTTTTTAAGAAGTACGGGATTAAAAGTATCACTATGGATGATATCTCAAGAGCAATGGGGGTATCAAAAAAAACTATTTATCAGCATATACCCGATAAGACAGAGTTGGTGCAGTTGGTGGTTGAGCAGGAACTTAATCAATTAAAAGATAAACTAAACAAAGCAAAAGACTCTTCGGATGATCCGATACATCAATTTGTTCAGTACACAAAAGTGATGAATGAGTTTTCTCATGATTACAGTTATGTTATTGAATATGATTTAAACAAGTATTATCCGCAAATATTCAGTTTTATAAAGGAAAAATACATTGTATTGTTGATTGATACTGTTGTGGAAAATATCATTTTTGGAAAAAAAACGGGGGTGTACAGAAAGGATATAGATGAGAAAATTTTTGCAAAAATTCATGTGTCTAATGCAAAACATTTTTCTGATGATCAGATATTAACAAAAGAGGAGCATTGTTCTCCTGTTTATTTAAATGAAGTTTGCCGGCTTCATTTGAAAGGACTTTTAACGGATAAATGGGAATCAAAAATTGAAAAATATTTAACAAAACCAAATTAGAAATCAAACAAACATTTTATGAAGGAGATAAAAGTAGTTAACATCGCATTTTTACTTTCACTTTTTTCGGTTACTCTATTTTCGCAGAGCGATTCTGTTTTTAGCTTTTCATTGGTTGAAGCACAAAATTTTGCCAGTGATAATTTTTACATGAGTAAAAATGCGCAATTAGATGTAGAGTCTGCTAAAAAGCAGGTGCTGGAGACAACGGCAATAGGTTTACCACAAGTTAGTGGGGGTGTTGATTATACCTATATACCCGAAGTACCCGAAGTGGTTTTTGGAGGTTATAATTATATATTTAGCACGCTACCAAACGATCATGTTATTACAGCAGCAGATTTAAACAATCCCAATTCTGTTGGCTTAGGCTTTATTCCAGGAGAGCCTGTTGCTCTTGGTGTAGAACACAATGTTTCTTATAATGTAATGGTTAACCAGCTGCTTTTCAGTGGTGAATACATCGTTGGTTTGCAGGCATCCAAAACCTTTAAGCAACTTTCTGAAGAAGCCTATGAAAAAACGCTTATTGAGGTAAAAGATATGGTTTCCGGTAGTTATTATTCCATTCTCATTTTGGAGAAAAATAAAGAACTCCTGGGAGAATCTTTAGAGAATCTGAAAGACTTATACAACGAGGCAAAGAAAACAACCGAGGTAGGGTTAATGGAATCAACCGATGCCGATCAGCTTTTGGTTAATGTTACTCGTACAGAAAATTCTTTAAAATCGATTGATCGACAGATTGAGTTTATGTATAATATGTTTAAATATCAATTAGGATTACCGGTTGAAACGGAAATCCAGTTAACGGAAGATATTGATGACTTAATTTTGAGGAATCTTATACCTGCCACTGATTTATATGAATTTAAACTTGACAATCATATTGATTATAAGATGTTAGACACTCAGGAGAAGATAAACTCTTTAAGCCTGAACAGGGAAAAATCGACTTACCTTCCAACCATATCTGCTTTTTATAAGTATGAAGATAAAATGGAAAAGGCAGCTCTTGATTTTACAATGAAGCATATGGTAGGAGTAAGTTTGAGTGTGCCTATTTTCAGTAGTGGCATGAAAACAGCACGTGTCAGTAAGGCGAGGATAGAATTAGAAAAAATCCATTTAAAAAAAGAGCAGGAATCTGAAAAGATTAAAATGATGGCTGAGCAAGCTCAATTTGACTATTTATCTGCATTAGACACATATCAAAACGAAAAGTCGAATTTTACCCTGTCTGAAAAGATATTTAATAATACCACTATAAAATATTCGAACGGGATGGTATCCAGTATGGATCTGACCTTGGCAAATAACCAATTTTTACAAGCTCAGTTATCCTTATCTGGTGCGATTCTTGAATTAATGAACGCCAAAACCAAACTCGATAAAGCATACAGCAAACTATAAATCTTAAAATATTAATCAACAGATATGAAAACACTTGTACGTTTATTACCGGTAATTCTAATTTTTGCCTGTAATCCGAATAAACCAGATAAAGAACTGGTCGAACTTACTGAGAGGAGAGATTCATTGCAGGCAGTGCAGGCCGGTATTAATAAAGAACTAATTAAGATAGATGAACAAATAGCTCTGCTGGATACTAATTTATCTGATGACGATATAACAACAATTAAAAAAATTACAGCCCAGAAAAACCGAATTTCGGCGATTCAGGTTAAAATACGTAAACTTGAAGACAAGCTTTCGAGTGCACATAATAAGGATGATGTCAGGGCTGTTGCTGTAAAAGAAATGGTTGGAGAGCCTTTTGATCATTATTTAATATCGTATGGCGATGTTGACGCTTCGAAATATGCAAAGCTTAGCCCGGAGATGAATGGCAGGGTAGAGCAAATTTATGTTACAGAGGGTCAAAAAATTAAAAAAGGGGAGTTAATTCTTTCTCTTAATACTTCGGCAATCGAAAACCAGATAAAATCTGTTGAAACCAGCCTGGAACTTGCAAAAACAACCTATGAGAAACAAAGTACTTTATATAAACAGGGTATTGGTTCCGAAATTGAATACCTGGGTTCAAAAACAAACAAAGAAAGTTTGGAAGCTCAGCTAGATGCATTGCAGGCGCAAATGCGAATGTCGCAGTTAAGAGCTCCTTTCGATGGGGTTGTTGACCAGATATATGCCAAGAAAGGAGAAATGACGAGCCCAATGTATCCGGCAGTTGATTTTATTAATCTTGATAAAATTACTATTCGTTCCGACATTTCTGAATCCTATATTGGTGAAGTTAAAACGGGAGACAATGTTGAGATTACGTTTGCTGCGTTGCCTGGTTTTAAGCAAATTGCTCCAATAAAATTTATTTCGAAAATTATTGATCCACAAAGCAGGACTTTTAAAATAGAAATAGAATTAAACAATAAAGCAGATAAAATTCGTCCGAATATGGTTTCGACCATAAAAGTCAATGACTTTTCCTCAGAAAATGCCATGGTTGTTCCATCGCTGGTTATCAGAAAAGATATTTCAGGCGATTATGTTTATGTAGTAACCGAAGAGGATGGTAAAAGCAGAATTGCCAAGAAACCAATTGAAACTTCTCTTTCTTACGAGGAAAAAACACTTGTTAATTCCGGATTAGTAAAAGGTGACAAGGTTGTTATTGAGGGTTATCACCTTGTAAGTAACGGAGAAGAAGTTAAAATTGTTAAATAAGACAAACTCTAAGTTATGAGTGCAAAGCAATTATCAGAACAGGTTATAAGAGATTTTAAACTGACCTCTTTAGCCCTGAAGAACAAAAATACGGTTTACTTATTAACCCTTATACTTCTTTTCTTTGGAGTATATTCTTACCGGAACCTCCCCAAAGAATTGTTCCCCGAGATAGTCTGGCCCCAGATAATGGTGCAGACTGTTTACCCCGGAAATTCTCCCGAGGATATCGAAAACCTGGTAACCAGACCTATAGAAAAGGAAGTTGAGAATGTCAGGGGGTTGAAAGAATTAACCTCTATTTCGGCACAGGATGCATCTATGATATTCGTTGAGTTTAACACCGATGTGGATATTGAAGACGCCCTGCGCAGAGTAAAAGATGCAGTTGATAATTCAAGTAAAGATTTGCCAACAGGATCAGATTTTAACGATCCGCTTGTATTTGATATCGATTTTTCTGAGTTTGCCATTCTTAATATTAACCTGTCGGGCGACTATAGTGTTGAAGAATTAAAATACTATGCCGAATACCTTCAGGATGAGTTGGAGAATATCAAAGAAGTATCGAAAGTACTTATTGAAGGTGTAAACGAAAGAGAAATAAAGGTTAATGTTGATTTAATGAAGCTCGAAGCTTACGAGATTTCTTTCTACGATATTACAAATGCAATTTCTGCCGAGAATATAAGTATGTCGAGTGGAGAGATACTTCTTGGACAAACCCGCAGAAGTGTAAGTATTGTGGGTGAATTTGAGAAGATTGATCAGCTGAAGAACATCATCATTAAAAAGGATGGAGACAAGATTGTTTATTTGAAAGATGTAGCCGATGTAATTGATGGTTATACTGAACCTACCAGTTATGCCCGTTTAGATAAAAATCCGGTGGTTTCGGTACAGATTGTAAAAAAAGGAGGAGAAAACCTTTTAAGCACTACCGATAAAATTTATGATGTTCTTGATCTGGCTAAGGAACAAAAAATGCTTCCCGAAAGTGTTCAGGTTTCTATCACCAACGATCAGAGCGAATTGGTTGATATGCAGTTAAACAACCTGGAAAACAGCATGATAATGGGTATTATCTTTGTTGTTTTGATTTTATTCTTTTTTCTTGGAACAAGAAATGCATTGTTTGTTGGTCTGGCAATTCCCATGTCGATGTTCATCTCATTTGTTGTAATCGGGGTTATCGATTTCAGAATAAACATGATTGTTTTGTTCTCTCTGATTTTGGCACTTGGAATGTTAGTCGACAATGCCATTGTTGTAGTTGAGAATATTTACCGCTTTGTTGATATGGGCTATGAACCCTGGGAAGCTGCAAAAAAAGCTACGGGTGAAATAGCAGGACCAATTATAGCCTCTACGGCAACAACCCTGGCAGCTTTTTTTCCACTGGCTATGTGGGAAGGAATTATGGGAGAATTTATGAAATACCTTCCTATAACCCTTATAATTGTATTAACCTCTTCGTTGTTTGTCGCTTTGGTTATTATACCAGTTGTTTCGGCAACCTTCATAAAAGTTAAAACTGAAAACGGCAATGGAGATTCCGCAAGAAAGCGAAAAATGTCAATTTTAATAGCCTCCGGAATGTTGGTTACAGGAGCTTTTCTGCTTATACCGGGGTGGAGAATGTTTCCTAACCTTCTTATACTTTTTGGTATTATTGGATTGTTACATCAATTGTTTCTTCGCAGAATGGAGTCTTGGTTCCAGGCAATATTTCTGGTTAAGCTTGAACGTTTCTATAGCAGGGCTTTAAAATATGCCTTAAGGGGCAAAAACCTTTTAATATTCTTCGGAAGCACAATGGTTCTGCTGGTGATTACTATAATGCTTTTCTTTGGGAGCATGCCCGATGTGAAGCTATTTCCAACTGCCGACCCAAATTATGTAAATATAGTTTGTGAACTGCCTGTAGGTACCGATATTACAAGAACCAATGATTTTATGCAGGAGCTCGAAGACGATATTACTGAATTTGTTAAGCCATACAAAACCGAAGAAGGAGATCCAATAGTTGAGTCTGTATTATCAACAGTTGGTAAAGGTGATCCCATGGATTTTTCCGCAGGAGTAAAACCAAATCAGTCAATAGTTACAATCACTTTTATCGATTATGATTTGCGCGATGGCATTAAAACTTCGGAGATAATGCGTAATTTAAGCGATAAACTTTTGGGAAATTATCCTGGTGTAGAGTTTGAAATATCGCAGGACGATATGGGGCCGCCCACGGGTAAACCTATTAATCTTGAGATTATCGGTCGGGATTTTGATGAGCTTGTACTTCTTACAGATAGAATCAAAGAATATCTTGAAAGTGCAAACATTGATGGAATTGAAGGGCTGAAAATGAATATCAGTACACAAAAACCTGAACTCATAATTCATATAGACAGAGACAAGGCTCAGCGATTTGGTCTTAGCACTCAGTTTATTTCCTGGACTCTTCGTCAGGCCTTGTTTGGAAATGATATTTCAGACTTCAAAGTTGGCGAAGACGAGTATCCCATTGTAGTGAGACTCAAAGACGAGTACAGGTACGATTTGTCGGTTCTTTCGAATATAAAAATCCCTGTGTTTGGTGACGGACCACCTGCTTACGTGCCCCTATCATCTGTTGCAACAATAGAGTATTCAACAACTTTTAGTTCAGTAAGAAGAAAGGATATGGATCGGGTGATAACGCTTTATTCAAATGTTGTTGCCGGTTATAACGCGAATACTATTATCGAACAAATGCGGTCTGAGCTGGAATCGTTTGAGATGCCTGCAGGTTATGCATACGAATTTACAGGAGAACAGCAGGAAGCAGATGAGTCTATGGCATTTCTGAAAAATGCAATGCTTATTGCACTTGCTCTTATTATGCTGATTCTGGTTACACAGTTTAATTCAATAATACGTACCCTCATTATTATGGGTAGTGTGCTGTTTAGCACTATTGGTGTATTTGGCGGCCTATGGACATTTAAAATGGATTTCATAATTATAATGACGGGTGTGGGTATAATTTCACTGGCCGGAATTGTAGTGAATAACGCCATTGTGCTGATTGATTATATCGAACTTTTAAAAGCCCGCAAGCGAAAAGAACTCGGACTGGCTGAAGACACATTCTTACCTATAGATATTGCTACCGAATGTATTATTGAGGCAGGTAAAACCAGGTTAAGACCGGTATTATTAACAGCAATTACCACCGTACTTGGTCTTTTGCCAATGGCAGTCGGACTAAACTTCGACTTTGTAGGATTATTTAAGAATTATGATCCTAATATTTATTTTGGTGGCGATATGTCTGCTATGTGGAGCCCAATGTCGTGGACAGTTATTTTTGGATTAACTTTCTCAACATTCCTTACGCTTATTATTGTTCCGGTAATGTACAGAATGACAACCATAGCCACTAAAAAATGGATACGATTTACCGATATTTTCAAAGACAGACATAAGCAGTTTGTTGGCGATACTGAGTAATTATTAGTGGGTATTAGTAACAAAAGGGGTTGCAGTTTCTTATAAATGCAGCCCCTTTATGTTAATACAGGGTAAAAAAAGTTGTATTATAAAATCATATTCAGAGACACGATAAAATTCCTGCCCGGAGCAACAATTCCTGAGCTGTATGGGCGGTATCTCTGGTCGGTAATGTTTTCGATTCCTGTACTTATTGAAATTCTGTCTTTAATCTGATAAACAGCTTTTAGATTTACAGTATACCAGGCAGGAGAATATGGATTTCCGTTTTCGTCTTCAGCATACATGTACGTTTTAGTGATCTCACTTTCGGGCATATCCTTGAAACTCACCTTTCCGTTATACACAGCATAGAGATCAAGCTGCAATTTTTTAACAGAGTAGGTTACATGGGTTCTGCCAAACCACGGGGCGGCATGTCTTAAAGGACTTTCTGAGCCATCATCCAGTTCTTCGGTTCCTTTTTGAAAATTGAATTTACTAAGAATATCAAGTCCATTTATAATTCTGATGTCTATTCCGGTAGAAAAACCATATACATTTGCTTTAGCAGCATTTTGAATGGCCTGAACCTGGCTTATTTCACCATTGTAAATAATACTATCCAAGCCATTAAATGTGTAATCTCTGCGTACCAAGGCATTGTTTAGTATAGTGTAAAAACCAGAAATGTCGAGTTTAAGTATTTCAAAGCATGTTTTTGAGATTCCGGCCTCAGCATTATAGGCGTACTCAGCTTCAAGTTCAGGATTCGGAACAATTACAGAACCGGGTTCAGAATCGAATATTTTTCCTATATCATCCACATTTGGCGATCGGAAGCCTGTTGAAAGAGCAGCATTCATTACCCATGTTTCATTTAAATTCCAGGTAATACCCAAACTACCTGTTAGCGCTCCTTTGTTTAAATTTGCCGTGGTGAAAGGTAAAGGGTAAAAGCTGGTATCAAATTCAGCATTCAGATTAAAATAATTGTATCTGGCACCTCCCTGTAAAATAAGTTTTTCGCTAAGCTTGTTTTGCCAGTTCAGGTAAATTGCATTCGAAAACCAGTTGGCCTGTGGGTATCTTGAAGGACCTTTTTCGCTGGTCTTGTTTAAAATGTCCTCATTTCTACCGTAAGAATCAACCAGGTTAAAAACGGTTTCAAAACCGTATAAAATTTTGTTTCTATTGTTTATGTTCTTAATTAAATCAATATTTAGCGAAATTGCATTTACAGTTTCGATACGCGTGCGTTTTTCGGCATCATTGAAGTCTCTGTCGATCCGGCTTTCTTTGAATAACTGGTGAGCTAATCTTACAGCCATTTGATCATATTGTTTTGTTGAATTATGATTGTTGGCCATGAAATTATTCATCATCCAGAGTTGTGGTCCATAATTCCATTCGGCGCTTCGCGGCAAATCGTTTTTGGTTCGGATAAGCCTGTCGTACCTTGAATAGTCTGAGGTGACAGAATAATGAAAACCATAGGTATAATCCCAACTTTTGTTGGGTTTGAAATATACTTTCTGCATTATATTAACCTGGCTGTAGCCGGTTGGTTTCTGAACCAGGCCATCGCCATTCGATTTTACTACATCAGCAGTATCCTCACTTTTAACATAAAATGTTCTTAGGTATTCGTCGGGGCCGTTGGATCCCATTTTTAGGTCGTCAAAGTCGGAAAAACTTACTCCTGACACCAGGGCCCATTTTTTCCAGCCAAAATTCAGGCTTAAATGACCTGTTTTTTCATTATTTACAGTTGAATATCTGAAACCAGTTTTACCAGACACCTCCGTTTTATTGTTGTATGAAAGTTGTGGATTTAGGGTTTGAAAACTCATAACCCCACCAATTGCATCACTTCCATAAATAACAGAACCTGGGCCGAATATTATTTCTGTTTTTTCAATTGAAAAGGGGTCGAGCGATATTACATTTTGCAGGTTGCCGCTACGAAAGATCGCGTTATTCATTCGTATTCCGTCGACAGCTATTAGCACCCTGTTTGTTGAAAATCCTCTAATCATTGGACTTCCCCCTCCAAGTTGGCTTTTTTGAATATAAACATCTCCGGAGATTTCAAGAAGGTCGGCAGCTGTTTGCGGGTTAAAGAGTTTTACATCTTTGGGTGTGATTATTGATATCATTACCGGGCTTTCCTTCTTAAGTTGATTCCACCTGTTTGTGGAAACCACCACCTCATCAAGCGACAGGCCTGCCTTTTCGAGAGGAATAATATAGTTAAGAATTTCAGCATTGGCATAGCTTAAAAAGTACGGTTTATATCCAAGAATCCTGATCTCAATTCTATCAGCATTTCTGAAAATCGATATATCGGCCTGCCCTTTTATATTTGTTAATGTTGAAGCTATTGGCTTATCACTATACAAGGTGGCTAACTCTAAGGGCTTGTTTGTTTCACTGTCAACAACGGTAATAATTTGCGAAAGAAGCATTCCCGGATTAATTGCTAATAACAGGAGCAGAAGAAGAATTGAACTTGCTTTTTTGCGTAACATGTGAGATTTTAGTTTTTAGTTGATTCAAAAATGACCGAAATATTAATCTAATTAACAGAAAAACAGGTAATTAAAAAGATTTGAATGATTTCTGGCTTAAATTTGATGAATCTTAATATGACGCAAAAATTGTGCCTAAAATGAAAAGTGGGTGTTCTGAGTATAATTTCAGGTGAATAGTTTAAAGCGCTTTTTTATTTAGTAAGTCATTGAGGTATAACAAACCCTAAAACAGACAAGTTGGAATTTATAAAAAAAATGAACTTTGCTGAAGAGTATACAGTAATTACAGATAAATTAAACCTTAACTATAATCCGAATTATATTTTTAAGGAACTTAAGTGAATTAAGCTAAAGTAATATTTTGTAGCTGCGGCACAACAAATGAATATCGATTAGCAAATATTCTGTCTTTTCGGGAAACAAGAGTTTAATAATCTTCATGGTATTTGAAGCAGGCTTGTATGGAAAAATTTAAAACCTCATAATAAAGTCGTTCAGATTAATATCTTTCAGAATATCTAAACGTTTTCGTAGTCTGTACCTGCCGGATTCAACACTTCGCAGAGTAATATTCAGCAAATTGGCAATTTCTTTATTCGAAAGATTCATTCTTATATAAGCTACAAGCTTTAAATCTTTATGCGTGATTTTCGGGTATTTCTCTGTAAATCGCTGAAGAAAATTATCGTGGGTTAGATTTATGCCTGTTTCAAGAGCTTTCCAGTTTTCTTTCTGATTGATGTCTTCTTCGAGCGACCTGCGCAACTGAACCAGTTTTTTGTAATTTTCTCTGGAAGCGTTTGGTAGAATATCAAGAATTTGCTGATGAACCGTAAACAGTTTTTCGTTTTTTTGAGCCACCTGCAGGTTTATTTCGGCAAGTTCATGAGTTTTCTCATCGAGCTGAGAACCAAGATGTTGTCTTTCCTGTTCTATCTCAATCTGCATGCGTTTCCACTTTTCAAGTTTAGCCAGGTTTTCGTTCAAAGCCACCCGCCGGTGTAGCTCATTCATTCTGAAACTAACCCCAATGTATATAAGCAGTCCGATTGCTAATATTACTAATATTCTGAAAAACCATGTTTTATAAAAGGGCGGAGTAACGATAATTTTAAGTGTTGCAGGAGTTTCATCATATACGCCATCGTTGTTAGTGGAGCGTACTTTAAAAGTGTATTCACCGGGGTCGAGGTTCGAATACGTAGCATTTCGCTGATTGCCAACAGCATTCCAGCTGCTTTCAAGTCCTTCAAGCATATACTCAAAACTATTATTCTCGGGGCGAGTATAATTAATAGCTGTGAATTCAAGAGTAAACACATTCATTTTCGGAGAAAGTTTAATCGAATTCATGAAGCTTAATGCTTTATCAGGAATGGGCCTTTCGCCAATATTAACCTCCTTGTTAAACAGCCTGATATCGGTTATTATGGTATTAGGCGGCCTGGGATTTTCTTCAATTCTTTTAGGATCAAACATTACAACTCCTCCATTTCCTCCAAAAATCAGCTTGTCGTCATTAATGCGATGAGCAGCATTTATTCTGAACTCCATAAATGGTAATCCGTCACTTTCTTCATATATCCGCGAATTTTCTGAGTAAATGTTAAACCGGATTAATCCTTTGTTTGTTCCCAGCCATAAATTATGATTGGACCCTTCGAGAATAGACCTTATTTCGAAGCTTTTACCAGGCATGAAATTATGTATCCGCTTAAAATTGTTTTCTCCGGGGATATATTTGTTTAAACCGTTGCTTGTTCCAATCCAGATATTCTCGTCGCTATCCTGGAATATTGAAAGGACAATATTTGAAGTTAAAGTTGAAGAATCTGCCGGATTACTAATGAAATTTTCTATTTTATGACTGTTGTTGCCTGTATTAGAGAGAACACACAGACCGTTAAGTGTGCCAATCCAGATTCGAGATTCTGAATCTTCAAAAATTGTAAAAATATTGGAGCTGATGATGGTATTTTCCTCATCAAACGAACTAAACGTTTTACTTATTTTATTTTCCGGTGAAAATTTGTATACACCATTGCCCCAGGTTGTTATCCATTTATTGTTAAACCTGTCTTCAATAACCCTGAAAACACTTGTATTACCAAAAATTTGTGATTTAACTTTCAGATCCTTATCTACTATTTTTATTCCCCCCGACCATGAACTTACCCAGTATTCATCTTCAAATGCTCTGACTTCCATCTGGTTTAAAGGCTCAATTCCGATGTGCTTAATTTCATTTTTATTATATAGAAACAGGCCTTCGCCATCTGTTGAAATAAGCATAGACTCATTATCAGTCATGCAGAAAGAGGTTACAGTTGAACGTCCAAGTTTATTATTTATAAAGTAATTTTCCGTATTATACTGACCGAATTTATTCCAGAAGGGATCAATACGGCAGGCTCCGTGCCCATAGGTGCCAAGCCAGAATATTCCAGAATTGTCTTTGAAAATTGTCCATATTGAATTATCAGGTATTGAGAAGGGGTCTTCATCGGCTTTTAAAAAGTGGTGGCAATAACTGTTGCCGGGTTCGATAACTGCTAATCCATGATTCTCTGAGCCAAGCCATATTTCACCATTTGAATTACAAAAAATAGTTTGTATTGGCAGGAAATCGATCTTTTTAAATATTGGGAAGTTTGAGGAGTGCACAAAACTCTTAATTTCTCCGTTTTCAAGAATTAATTCAGAGAAACCATTTTCGTAATAACTTAACCAGATATTGCCATTATAATCGGTACTTAATGTTCTGATGTTTTTTGATTTTCCCGGAATGCTTACAGGTTCTGTTTCATTATCTGTATTTTTAAGAATTCTAAAGAGTCCGTGGTTAAAAGTTCCGATCCAGATGTTGCCTTCATTGTCTTCTGCAAGACTCGAAACTATTAAGTTTTTAACAGGTTTAAGTTCGATAAACCTGCTGGTGTCTGATAATATCTGGTATAAACCATTTTCGGTACCAGCATATATTTTGCCTTTTGATGTAAGAAGTATCTTGGTAATGTTGTTTGAGGCCAAATCATCGGCTCCCTGGCCAAGGTATATGTAACTGAATTTGCGGGTTTCGGGGTTATAAATATTTACACCTCCGCCGTAGGTGCCAATATATATTTTACCATTCGGACCTATTTCCAAATCGTTTATCCTGCTATTGGTTATGGTGTTAATATCAAGCAGGTTATATTCAAAAGTTTCGTAATTGTATCCGTCGTATTTACTTAATCCTGTAAAAGTTCCCAGCCACATAAATCCTTGTTTATCCTGAATTATGGAGGTTACAGAATTGCTTGGCAAGCCTTTGGGTAAAGATAGAAATGCCGGATTATCGCTAATACCGTGAACCTGAAATGCAAGAGGAATAAGTATAAAACAATTTAGCAGCTTTAGTCGCATAACCGGAATTTTGCTTTAAATTTAAACATTCTGGTAAAACTAAAGTTAGCAATTACTGTTAAACCCTCATAGGCTTTTTACATATGAATTTAAAAATTTCAGATTCGACATTTATAGTATGTGGTGCAACAAGTGGTTTTGGCCTTGCAATTACAAGTTTGCTAATTGAAGAGGGAGCAAAAGTTATTGCTATTGCCCGAGGCGAAGAAAAACTCAAAGAACTTAAGGATGCTTATAACGATAAAATTGAAACCTTACAGGCTGATATTACACAAAGCAAATCAATAAGTTTATTGTTGAAGCATATTGAAAAAAGGAAGATTGAAGGTATTGTGGTAAATGCCGGAGGCCCCCCGGCTATGAAGTTTGCCGAATCGAAGATTAAAGACTGGGATAATGCTTATCAGCAGGTTTTGCGTTGGAAAATTGAATTAACACAGGCTCTTTTACCACTATTCCTGAATCAGGCTTATGGCAGGTTTATTTACATTGAAAGTTCATCGGTAAAACAGCCGCTTGAAAATCTGGTTTTGAGCACTTCGTTGCGATTATCGGTTGTAGGTATGGTAAAAACCCTGGCACAGGAATTACCCGATAAAGGTATTACTTTTAATATTCTGGCGCCAGGTTATCATTATACAGCTGCGGTTGAAAGGCTGATTGATAAAAAAGCCAAAGACGAAAAAATTTCGAAGAAGCAGGCACAAAAACTGCTTGAAGCCAATATTCCCATGAAAAAAACAGGAGATACAAAGAATTTTGCTTCCCTGGCTATCTGGCTGCTTTCGCCCATGTCGGAATATGTTACCGGACAGGTGTATGCAGTTGATGGGGGAGTATTGAAAGGGACTCTATAGAATTATAAAACAACTAACTTTTCATTGATAGTTGTATTCCGGGTATGGATTTTTATAATATACTCGCCCTGTAAAATACCACTTAAATCTATACCGGTTGCCAGAATATTCCTGTTAACTTTTTTAATTAACTGCCCTTGTATTGAATAGATTTCTATGCTTTCAATTTCGGAATTGTTTTTAATGAACAGGTATTCGTTTGCCGGGTTTGGAAATATATAATTATCATCTGCTTTGTAATCATTCGCTTGGGTGTATGCTACACAATTACTTTTATTAGAGAGTTTTAATATTCCAAATGTTCGGGTATCGTACCAGGCATTATCTTCAAGTTCATCATCATCTTCGCCGTCAGCATCCCATGTTAATTGACATTCACGAGATCCTTGTTCTCCATCATTGTCATTTACAATAACATCGAACCCAATGGCATTTTTATTTACATAATTCCACAACTCTTCGGCAAATAGCGCATCGCTTATAAGGCCATGCCATGGAATTATTGCCTCTATTTGCCAACTGTTTTCACCTTCAGCAACAACAAAATTGTTTAGGTTTTTACCGTTACAGCCAGTTGTATTAATAAGGGTGTCTAATCCCCTGTTATACCGAATCTGGAATGAGAAATAATCGTATTCACCTTTGTTCGAGGCAGTATCGAGATCGAAATAGATTTCAACATTATCATATAACCACCAATCTTCTGTACTGCCATCAAATGCACTATTTATGTCATCTTCAACATGAGCAAAGAAATAGAGATTATCAAGGTCCCAGCATAATTTGATATAGGCAGAAAGGTCTTGTTCACCAGTCCAGTCATCGGTTTCAATAACTGGTTCGCCCAAATCTGTTGCTTCCGACCAAAAGCATTCATCATCAACACCATCGAGAATTACATCTGAAGACCAGTTTCGCGGTACCTCTTCCCAAATTCTTAAGGGGTCATAATGTTGCGAATACGCTATTTTGCCGATAAATAACGATAAAAATAGTGCCAGATAATATGAGAATGCCTTGTATTTCATTTTATGCAGGAGCTGAATGTGACTTTGCTCAATACTAATGATGTTTTTACGGTGTAAAAGGTTGCGTTGGATAAAGGCTTGCTGGTCAAAATAAAAGCTATGAAAGCGAATATTTAAATCGTTAGCAAAGTAAGGAAAATTTATGTATAATCAAAGTGTTGAATATCAATGAAAAAGGCTGCTCAATTTGAACAGCCTTAGAGAATGTTAGCGGAATGTCTTAAACTAAAACTTTTCCGGTCATATCTTTCGGGATCTCTAAATCCATTATTTTAAGAAGTGTTGGAGCAACATCTGCTAAAATGCCGTTCTTGATTGACTTGTATTTATCTGAAACAAGAACACAAGGCACAGGATTTAATGAGTGTGCTGTATTTGGCGAACCGTCTTCGTTTAACGCATTGTCGGCATTACCGTGGTCGGCAATTATCATTGCAGTGTACCCGTTGTTTTTTGCAGCATTAACAACATCGCCAACACAACTGTCAACGGTTTCAACAGCTTTCCAAATTGCTTCGTATATACCGGTATGTCCCACCATATCGCCGTTGGCAAAGTTAAGCGCTACAAAGTCAACTTCTCCTTTGTTTAATTCGGCAACAATAGCATCACGAACTTCAGGGGCACTCATTTCGGGTTGTAAATCGTATGTGGCTATTTTTGGCGATTGAATGAGAATACGTTTTTCACCGGGGAATTCCTGTTCGCGTCCGCCATTCATAAAGAAGGTAACGTGAGCGTATTTTTCAGTTTCGGCAATTCTGATTTGCTTTTTACCGGCTTTCGAAACAATTTCGCCAAGGGTATTTTGAACGTTATCTTTTTTGAAAATTACATTGACACCCTTAAAGCTTTCATCATAAGTTGTCATTGTAAGATAATGCAGTGGAATGGTTTTCATACCGTGTTCCGGCATATCCTGTTGTGTTAAAACAGTGGTAATCTGGCGTAACCTGTCGGTACGGAAGTTGAAACAAATAACAACATCGCCTTCCCGAATGGTGCCAACAGGTTTGTTGTCGGCGTCTACCATCACAAGAGGTTTAATAAATTCATCAGTTACACCTTCGGCATATGAATCTTCAATGCTCTTGATAATGTTGGTTGTTGCTTTTCCTTCGCCTTTTACCATAAGGTCGTATCCGAGTTTAACTCTTTCCCATCTTTTGTCGCGATCCATTGAGTAGTAGCGACCAATAAGCGAAGCAATTTTTACATTTGAACCATTAAAGTGATTCACTACTTCCTTCATGAAGCCCAGTCCGCTTTTTGGGTCTGTGTCCCGTCCATCGGTAAGACAGTGCACAAAAACCTTATCCAGTCCATAATCTGCCGTGATATCACCAAGTTTAAATAAATGATGGCTCATGGCATGAACACCTCCGGAACCTATCAGTCCAATAAAATGTACAGCTTTATTGTTTTCTTTAGCGTATTTGTATGCATTAACGAGAGTCTCGTTTGAAGCAATGGTGTTTTCCCTTATTGCTTTGTTAATTTTTACGAGATCCTGGTAAACAACACGGCCGGCTCCAATATTCAGGTGACCAACTTCAGAGTTACCCATCTGGCCATCCGGTAAACCAACATTTTCTCCTGAGGTAAGTAATTGTGACGTTGGGTAGTTTGCTTCCAGACTATCCATATTTGGAGTATTTGCCTGTGTTACAATATCACCTTTTCCTTTATTTCCATTTCCCCATCCATCAAGAATGATTAAAATAGCTTTATTCATGAAATCTTATTTTTAATTATTTATTATCAAATGAAAAATCGCACTACGGTCTGAAAATGAGCCGCAAATATAGGTATAAACAATGTAATAACGCTAAATGTTCAGCAAGAAAAGGTCCTGCTGGTTCTATTTCAAAAGAGCGAATCATGCGCAATTTGTAAGATTCCGTAAGGTATATTATTTATTTCTTAAATCTTTTTGGGTGCAAAGTTTGAATTATCTGATAACAAAATTAGCTTTAAATGCGCAAGCCGTATTTAAAAAATCCTCTAACAACAGAAAACATGAATCGATCCTAGCAATAGCAGGTTTCTGTTGGCTTTAATGACATTTTCCACCTTCTAAGCATATTTATATTTTTTGTTTATGGGTTTTTATGGCATGTTAATTCCTCGAGTCGAACCAACGATACTTTGGCACAGGAAATGCTGGACTTTAATCTGGATTAGTCACAAAATAAAAGGAGTAACAATTCATGTGCTTGTTACTCCTTTTATAATTAAAATGTTAAAATATTATTTTCCTTTTTTATCCAAGATTTTCTCAATTTCATCCATAACCGCATTCATTGACTTAATGCAATTATCAAAAGGATCTGATGTTGTCATATCAACGCCGGCTTTTTTTAACAGTTCAATGGGGTAGTCCGATCCACCAGAAGAGATAAACTTCATATAGCTTTCAAGGGCTCCTTCTTTGCCGTCCATAACAGATTTGGCCAGCGACATTGATGCAGTGAAAGAAGTGCTGTACTGATAAACATAAAAGTTGTAATAGAAATGAGGAATGTAAGCCCACTCCATTTCAATGTAATCATCAACAAAGCAAATATTCTCTTTGTGGCCGTAATAGCTGTCAACAATTCCCTTATATGTTTTAGATAAAAACTCGCCTGTTAATGGTTCTCCCTTCTCGGCAGCTTCATGAATGCGTAATTCAAATTCGGCAAACTGTGTCTGTCGGAAAAGTGTTCCTTTGAATCCATCAAGCCAATTCATAAGTAGTGATAATCTAACATCATCATCCTTAACGGTTTTCATTGTCTCGTTGAAAAGTAAAACTTCGTTGAAAGTTGATGCTACTTCCGCAACAAATATAGGATAATCAGATGTTGGATAAGGCTGGGTTTTGTTTGAGAAATAACTGTGCATGGTGTGTCCCAGTTCGTGTGCCAGTGTGCTTACATCGTCATACTTATCGTTATAGTTTAAAAGTATGTATGGATGCTTGTCGTATGCCGCTCCGTTTGAGTAGGCTCCCGAACGTTTACCGGTAGTTGGGTAAACATCAATCCAACGTTCATCAAAGCCTTTTTGTACTGTTGAAATATATTCTTCGCCAAGTGGTTTAAATGCTTTTAAGATAAGTGCTTTACCCTCATCGTAAGTGTAGTTAAGATCAACGTCTTTAACAACTGGTGCGTAAAGATCAAGGTATTTTAATGTATCAACACCCAGCATGCGTTTTTTTATTTCGAGATAACGATGGAAAGCAGGCAGGTTTTTGTTTACATTTTCAACCAGTGAGTAATATACATCAACCGGAATGTTATTTTGAAACAATGCAGCTTCCAGCGAAGATTCGTAATTTCTGGCTTTGGCGGAAAAAACATCGGTTTTTACGTTTCCGTATAGCATCTCGCCAAATGATGCTTCGTATTTCTTGTAGTTTTCCCAAAATGTTTCGAAAACTAAAATTCTGTCCTCACGGTTGGGAGCAGCACGGTGCTTGCTGTAACCAGCACTTGAAAGTGTTACTTCTTCACCGGTACTGAGGGTAACTTTTGGATTTGGCATTTCTGCATCACTGAATGTGCTGTAAATCGAAGCTGGTGCACCAGAAATTAATCCGGTTAAGGCCATGATGCGTTCTTCTTTCTCGCCCAAAGTATGTTCTTTACCCCTAAAAAGATCTTTCAGGGATTGGCGGTACACTTCAAGCTTAGGTTCTTCTTTTATAAAACCTTCAATAACTGACCATTCTACAGACAGAATTTCAGGATTTACAAATGCAGCTTTGGCCGAAAAATCTGAAAACAGCTGCTGTAATTCTTTTTCCATTCCAGAATATTTCATAACCCTGGTGTCAAGGTCAGAGTTCATACTGGCATAGATATAGAGCAATGTTGCCTGTTTCGAAATTCCTGATGAGAACTCAAGGCAGGCTAATAAGTCAGCAGCAGAGCTGGTTAATTTTCCTTTAAAACTTTCAATTTTATTGAGCTCCGGTTTCAGCTCTTCTTTGGCTTTCTCCCAGGCTTCATCAGAGGGGAATAAATCGGTTAAATCCCATTTATATTTTTCAGGGATATCACTTCTTTCTTTCTGTGCTTTAATTTCGTTGGTACTAAAAAACATAAGAAGGGTAAAAATTGAGACAAATGCGACAAGTAGATTTTTTCTTTTCATGGCTAAAATGATTAATTTTAATTAACTACCCCGAATGAAAATCCGGGAATACTATTCTCTGAATATTGTCGCTAAAAAAATCCGATGTAAAAATAAAAATCTTTTTGTGTTGATCACATAAAAATTCTGAAATAAGCTGTAATTGACCAAAATCAAATGCAGAAAGCCTTTGTTAGCTGTATATTCCTGTTAGCTTTTTCACTTTTTCAAGAGTTTTCTCTGCCATTGCACGTGCTTTCCCGGCATGCTCCCTTATTAACTTATCCAAGTAGGCTCTGTCGTTTAACAATTCGGTTTTCTTTTGTTTAAAAGGGGTTGTAAGTTCAAGTACAGCATCGGCAGTAGCATCTTTCAAATCTTTGTATTTAAGCTCTCCCGAATGAAATGCATTTGTGAAATCTTCAACCGCATTATTTTTACCGCAGGCTTTTAGCAAAGTAATAAGGTTTGCAACACCGGCACTCATTTCATTGCCTTGAGTTTCGCCGGTATCGGTAACTGCAGAACGGATTTTCTTGCGTGTCACAGCTTCGTCGTCAAATACACCTATATAATGTTTTTCGCCGAGACTTTTGCTCATTTTTTTTGTCGGATCAGCAAGAGACATTAGCTTGGGAATTTCTGTGAAAAGAGGTTCCGGTTCATTGAAAAATTCACCAAACTGATTATTAAAACGTACTGCAATATTTCTGGTTAGTTCAAGGTGTTGTTCCTGGTCTTTTCCAACGGGTACGTAGTTAGCGTTATACACTAATATATCGGCAGCCTGTAACACCGGGTAGGTGAACAAGCCGGTTGAAACAACAGTTTTTTTCGATTTAGAGGCAAGTTGTTCAGATTTGTCTTTAAACTGTGTCATTCTCGACAATTCGCCATATGATGTTACACAATTAAAAATCCAGGTTAATTCTGTATGCTGGGGAACCATAGATTGGATAAATAAGACAGATTTATCGGGGTCAATTCCGCAGGCAAGCAAATCTGTAATCATTTGCAGGGTATTCTCTTTAAGGTCTTTGGGGTTATATGGCATTGTCATAGCATGCAAATCCACAACTCCGTAAACGCATTCGTACTTGTCCTGAATGTCAACCCAGTTTTTAACTGCACCAAAGTAATTTCCTAAATGAATCTGGCCTGTTGGCTGTATGCATGATAATACCCTTTTCTTGCTCATTGAATCTTTCTTTTTCCAAGTAAATATTGAGCCACAAAACTAACAAATGTTGATTAATTCAGAAAAATATTTCAACAGGAGCAGGTTTTTAACTTTTTCGGTTAATTGTTGCTCCTATACAAAACCGGAATAAGTTTAGACTGAATAACTTATGGAGCATCAATCCAAAAGTTCATTAATATTTTGAAATGCAGGGATTTTGCACGTATTTTTACATCATTAAAACAACGAGGGAAATTAAATGGAATCTAGTCGCCAGAGTAAATTAGCAAAACAGATACAGAAAGATCTATCGGATATTATTATACCTATGTCGAAACAACTGGCATCCGGTAAAATGCTTACTGTAACACGCGTTCGTATGACTCCTGACTTAGGGCAGGCAAAAGCTTATATAAGTGTATTTCCATCTGACGATTCAGAAAATATTGTTAGCATTTTTAACACCCATGCCGGACAGATAAGATATGAATTAGGACAAAAATTGCGTCACCAGGTAAAAAAAATACCTGAACTAAAATTCTTTTTAGACGACTCCCTTGATTACCTCGATAACATTGACAATCTTTTAAAGTAAATGGCTTGAATTTCCCGTTTTTCATAGCGAAAAGGTATATACTTGGCAAAAAATCGCACAATGCCATAAACATTGTTTCAGCAATTTCGGTTGCCGGAGTAATTGTAGGTACTATAGCCTTTATCTTAATTCTATCGGTTTTTAATGGTTTTGATGAACTGGTACGAGGCATGTACAATTCTTTTTATTCCGATGTTAAGGTAGTTCCGGCAAAAGGCAAGGTATTTTCGATTACAGAGGATACAATGAATCTGCTAAAGGCGATCGACGGTGTTGCTGTTATTTCTGAAGTTATTGAAGATAACGCCTTATTGGTTTACAACGAAAAACAAACGGTAAGTCGTATAAAAGGAGTAAGCGACAATTTTAACCAGGTAACCGGTATAGATTCATTAATCTGGGATGGAGAATATAAGTTGTATTATCAATCTATGCCCAGGGCGGTCATAGGAAGGGGCTTATCTTATAATCTTGGTTTACATATCAATGCTTTTGAACTGTTGAAGATATATGTTCCGAGCAGAACAGCAGGGAACACCATGGACCCAAACAAAGCACTGAACCAGAAATACACCCTGGTAACAGGCATTTTTTCATCGCAGCCCGATATTGACGGTAAGTACGCTATTGTTCCTATTGAATTTGCCAGAAACCTGTTTGATTATCCGGGAATGCTTTCGTCACTTGAAATTAAGCTTAACGATGGAGCAAATGAGAAAAAAGTGATTGAAAAACTTTTGAATATTTTGGGAGATAATTTCCTGGTAAAAGACAGATACATGCAAAACGAAGTACTGTATAAGACGATGAGAACCGAAAAATGGGCAATATTTTTAATTCTGGCGCTGGTTCTTATTATTTTACTGTTTAGCCTGGTAGGTTCAATCAGCATGCTCATAATTGAGAAGAAAAAAGATATAAGCATTTTGAATAGTTTAGGGGCAAACCGTAGTCTTTTGCAAAAAATATTTTTCAGTGAAGGATTTCTTATAACCACAACCGGTTTGCTGATTGGCTTATTTACAGGTTCAATTATTTGTTTGTTACAGGAAAACTTTGGACTGGTTAAGTTACATGGGGGGTTTATTATCGATGCTTATCCCGTAGACCTTCAATTATTTGATGTGTTTGTTGTAGCATCAACAGTTCTTTTGATCGGAGCATTTTCTTCCTGGTACCCGGTTAGGTTATTGTTAAAAAGAAATTTTCAAAATGTTAACCAGGTTTAATTTTCTGAAAGGGGGTTTTTTAATTATTCTTAAATAACTTCCCTTAATTAATTTCACAACAGAAAGTCTATTCCTGTACTGATTTTCAATTATTTATTAACAAGTTGGAATCATCGAACAATAGACGTAAGAGTCAGTAAAACAAAGAGTTAAGCCTATAAGCCAGATTTTTTATTTTATATTGCTCTAAAACCCTCGTTTACAACAGCCTGAATTTACTCTATTTTTAAGCCTTTGCTGATTATTCACGAAGTTTCGCAAATTGAAACTTTAATTATTAACAAAACGTAAATATTGTTAACAATTGTGTCCGGACTAGTATGATTAAAGTATTCTCAATTTCTTTAGTATGCTTAATGCATATACTATATCTGAATGCACAGGAGGTTTCAGTATCCACTGTGGCAGTTAGTTGTAATGGACAAAACGATGGAGAAATCACAGTGAATATTGGCATTAATCAGGCGATTGAAACTATTCGTTTAATGGAAGCTATGAATAATCGGCTACTAAAAACAATTAAAAATCCCGAAGATTCAATAATTAATTTAACAAAGCTTTCATCAGGACAATATATTGTACAGCTTGTTTCAAAGGGCGAAGTAACGAACCTGGAAGTAATGATTGATGAACCGGAGAAATTGAAAGCCAATGTAATTGTTGTTGAAAAATATCCCGATGAAGGTGAATGTAATGGAATTGTTGAAGTGAAGCCTTCCGGAGGAAATCAACCATATTCATTTGTTTGGAGTAAAAATGCAAATGAATCTAAAGAAGATAAGTTAAAGAACCTTTGTGAAGGCACATATCGTTGCGAAATAACAGATGTAAAAAATTGTGATACTGTTAGTGCTACGGTGTTTTTATATAACGAGAGAGAAAAAAATGATTAATCTACCCAGGATGGAAAAAAATAATGTTAAACAAACAGTCAGATTTATTTTTTTATGTATTGCTTTTATAGCCTTGTCATCTAGTTTATTCTCACAGGATGGATTAAATGATTTTAGTCTTGAAGTAAAAGGTGTTACTTCCAAAAAGGCTGCTGATGGAGAAATAACAATACTAGTGAATAATAGCAGTACGGCACCTTACATCTATAAAATATTTGACAAAGAACCATGGAATGGTGGCAGCGAGCAATATTCTTCTATAAGTCTGTATGAAAGCTCCTATACTTTTTCGAATATTTCAAAAGGAGATTATTTGGTTTGTATTATAGATAGCGAAAATAATACTAGCTGTAAAAAAGTTGAAGTTTCAACCAGGTAAAAAGAAAAAAACAATATGAAAAGTATTGCAAGATATATCAAGTTACTTACCATTGTTGGCGGATTAGTGTTATCGGCTTCTTCATTTGGACAGTTTAAAATTGATTCAATTGTTGGGAAGCCTGTTGCCTGCCAGGTAGGATACGGACAGCTGATAGTTTATACTTCGGGTGGAGGCCCAGCCTATAATTATTTTTTGTATGATAACAATCCTTTTAATCCGCCACCCGCAGCAAATCTGCTTGGTGATCCTATTTTAGATTCTTCTGAAGATACAGCTGTTTTTAATCATTTATTACCAGGCAATTACTATATTATTGCTACAGATAATGGTACCGGCGGACTTGACGGATTGAATGCCAATCTTGCTTCAGGTTTAGTTAAAGCTTTAACAATAGACTCTACAGGAGTAGTTAGCGGTCCAACTTGTATTAATTCAAATGATGCAGAGTTGGGTGTTTATGTAACCGGAGGAAATAAACCCTATACATTCCTATGGAGTGGAGGCGATGCTGACGGTCAAACCAATTCTGTTGCTACAGGATTAGGCGAAGGAACTTACCAGGTTTTTGTTAACGATCAAAATAATTGTGGGGATAGCATAACGGGTAATCCCCGTACTTTCTTTTTCTATAAAGCAGTACCTGCTTATGCCCCTTATTTTCCAGATTCACTTAATGGAGGTGAGATAAATGGGGATCAGGCAATTTGTGAAGGCGAAATCCCTGCTATGCTGGGCAATGACGTTTTACCTTCAGGTGGTGCCGAAAGTGATGGCTATACCTATACCTGGGAATACCAGGAGAATTGTTCGGGAGGTTGGACTACAATTGTTGGAGCAACAAATTCAACTCTTACCTTTTTAGCTACTATACCTAATACAAGGTGCTACAGAAGAGTGGTACATAATACCTGTGGAATTAATTACTCTGACATTGCAACGGTAACAGTGAATCCCTTACCTGCAGTTACACTTGCAGCTTTTGATGATGTATGTAGTAATGTGCCTCCTTACGCTTTATCAGGAGGTACACCTGTAGGTGGCACATATAGTGGTGATGGTGTTCAGGTAGATGGTATAACTTTTGATGCAGCTGCTGCTGGAAACGGAAACCATACAATAACATACACATATACAGATGGAAATGGTTGTTCAGCCAGCGACAATGAAAATCTTAGAGTATTAAATGCTCCAAATGTCAGTCTGGGTGTATTTCCCGATGTCTGTGAAGATGAACCGGCATTTGCTTTAAGTGGTGGCTCGCCTGCTGGAGGGACCTACAAAATAAATGGAATTCCGGCAGTGAACTTTAATCCTGCTGCAGAAGGCATAGGAACTCATACCATATTGTATACATTTATTGCAGCTAATACATGTACTGATTCGGCATCACAACCTCAGGTTGTAAATCCGGTACCCACCGGAACCATAGGCGACGAAGAACGTTGTGGCGATGGCAATGTGACCTTTACCGCAGTACCTACCAATGGTACACGAGTAGAATACAGTCTAAATGGCGGG
>JAFGVA010000190.1 GCA_016938235.1 Bacteroidales bacterium
ATTTCAAAAAAATAAAATTGCCTATGAAACAATAACGTAGCTATCTGCTAAAAATAAAGAAGGAAGTGCGCCAACACTCCCTCCTTAACCAATAATGGTGTTTAATTAAACTAATAAAAAAACATTCGAAGTTATGAAAAATTTTGTTAAACCCTTGTGGTTGCTGATTAGGCGCCACGAGAAAAAACTTATGATTATGCGAAATGCATTGTTACTAATTCTACTCTCTGCTTTCCAGGTTGTTGCATCGAGCGGCTACTCCCAAACCAAAAAGTTGAGCGTTAATCTCGAAGAAGTAACGGTTAAGCAGGTTCTCGCTGCTGTTGAAGAACAATCAGAGTTCTATTTTTTGTACAACAGCGAACTGATAGACGTTGATAAAAAAGTAAGTGTTTCGGTTGAAAACCAAACCGTGAATTCAGTTCTCGATCAACTGTTCGATAAGAACGATGTTGGAGTTCTGATAAAAGACAAGTACATAATTTTAACCCCAAAAACAGTAAACGAAGCCGATCAAAAATCAGTTACAGGAAAAGTTACCGATCAAAACGGCGATCCGCTGGTGGGTGTTACAGTAATCGAGAAAGGAACCACTCATGGTACAGTTACCAATATTGATGGGACTTTTACGATAAGTGATCTGGAGCAAAATGCGGTACTGGTATTCTCTTTTATCGGAATGGAAACAGTTGAAATGATTGTGGGAAACCAAACAACAATCAACATTCAGATGAATTCGGATGCTATAGGTCTGGAAGAAGTAGTGGTAACAGCCCTCGGTATTAAAAGGGAGCAAAAGTCACTGGGTTATTCGGTACAGTCAGTAAAAGGTGAAGATTTACAAAGAGTACAGGGGACAGACGTAACAACCTCGCTAACCGGTAAAATTGCCGGAGTTTTGATCGAGAACCCAACAGATTTTAATGCCACTCCCAAGATCACCATTCTTGGCGAAACTCCATTGATCGTAATAGATGGTATTGCTTATGCCAATAAAACGTTAAACGATATTTCCTCTGAAGATATCGAGTCGTTAAACGTACTTAAAGGGCCAACTGCTTCAGCTTTGTACGGGTTCAGAGGGAGAACCGGTGCCATTTTAATTACCACTAAGAATGGAAGTAGTAGTGGTACAGGTGTTAGTGTTGACCTATCTACCAATACCATGTTTACTGCCGGATATTTAGCCATCCCCGAAAAACAAAGTGTTTATGGCCGTGGCGAAAACAATACCTATCAACAAACTAAAGACCAATCGTGGGGTGGTGCATTGGATGGTACTATTCAAACACAATGGGACCCTGTAGCAAAAGAATTTAGGGATTATCCATATTTACCGGTAGGCAAAGACAATTTTAAAAACTTTTTGGAGCAAGGTTACATCACAAACAACAATGTAAATGTTGCTTTTAACCAAAATGGCATTGCACTCAGAAGCTCGTTAAACTGGACCCAAAACAAAGGCCGCTATCCAAATGCCAAGTTAGATAAATATACCTATACTTTGGGAGGCGATATTAATCTGGACAGGTTTCATTTAACATCCAATTTATCCTATACCCGAAGGCATACTCCAAATATGGGATCAAATGGCTATACTTCCTATGATCCAATGTATACCTTATTAGTCAATAGTTCAGCCGATTTTGATGTGCGGGACTATAAAGATTACTGGTTAAATCCGGGTATTCTCCAAAACAACCATTTTGGGTACGATGTAGCAAATAACTTATATAGCGGGAAAAACCAGAACAACCCTTATTACGACAGATATGAAAGACTGAATGAAGTAACCCGCGATATTTTTAATGCCGACTTAACTGTAAGTTATGATTTGACAAACTGGCTAAGAGCTACATTGCGCTCAGGTTTAGATTTCTATGGGGATGTAGGGCAATTAAGTATGTCGAAAGGTTCTTATACCTCACTTGGCGATACCGGAATTCCGTATTTCACCTACAGATCAGGATTAACATTTAACGGAGCAAGAACAGGAGCGTACCTCGTAGGTAAAACATCCGGGATGAGTTCTAACAGTGATTTATTATTAACAGGGATGAAAAGTTTTATTAATGATAAACTTGAGGTAGAATATTTGGCTGGGGGAACCATTTTTTATCAGGAAGACGAAAATATTAACGCGGTTACTGTGGGTGGTATTTCGGTTCCCGGCTTTTTCTCATTAGCTGCATCGGTTAATCCCGCAACAGTTGCCGAAGAAAGACGCGAACAACAAGTCAATTCAGCATACGGACGTTTAGCACTCTCGTGGAATAAATTAATCTATTTAGATGTTACTGGGCGTAACGATTGGAGTTCAACTTTGGCAGGGCCCGGTGTTGCAAAATCAAGCAGATCTTATTTTTATCCTTCAGTATCCGGAAGTTTTATTGTATCAGAATTATTCGGTGAACCATCAAAGGATTGGTTAGATTTGTTGAAAGTAAGAGGTTCATGGACACAGGCAAAAGATCCTGCAGGCATTTATGCTATCAACAGCGTGTATACTTCGGTATCGAGTATATGGAACGATGTTAGTGGAACATATTCACCTGATGTATTGTACGATCTCGAAAATATACTTCCGTCAAGTTCAGAAACCTATGAAGCAGGGGTACAGGGAATTTTCTTCAATAAACGCATAACGGCTGATGTTTCCTATTTTAACCGACGAAAGTACGACGCCTTAACAAAAGGGCCTTTAACCTCTGCATCCGGTTATAATTACATGTATATTAATACCGAAGAGGAAACCAATAGAAAAGGTTGGATTGTTGCCTTAACAGGAACTCCGGTTAAAACGGCAAACCTGCGTTGGGATATGGGGATTAACTGGTCGACATATAAAGAGGTTTATTCGAAATTAGATCCCACATATTCAGCCAATAAACCATGGGTAAAGGTAGGCGAACGAATTGACGCTTATACAATTAAAACATACCAAACAGTTCCTTCCGGAGAATTTGCAGGCCAGCGTATTTATAAATCAGGTTTATTGCAAAGAGAAAACTTTTCTTCAGTAATTGGATACCGAAGCCCCGACTGGATTTGGGGTGTCAATACAACCTTGCAATATAAAAACTGGAGTTTATTTGCATCGTTTGACGGAGTTGTTGGAGGCATGATGTCTTCAACCACTGAAGCTTATATGTGGCTACAAGGGGTACACCCCGAAACGGTAACTCCAGAGAGAGCATTGGATGTAGCTACTCCCGGATCTAAAAATTATCTCGGGTCTGGTGTTATGGTAGTTTCAGGAACATACACCACTGATAGTAATACTGGTGAAATTCTTGAAGATACCCGTGTTTTTGCGACCAATGACGTGTATGTTACCTACAAAGATTACATCCGCTCGGTACACGGAGGCACCGCGTGGGGTGGTACCGGAAACGAAGAAGACATTTTAGACAGGACCTTCTTAAAACTTCGTGAAGTGTCGTTAACCTACACGTTCCCGAAGCAAATTCTTGCAAACATGGGTCCCGTTAAAGGTGCATCAATAAGCTTTGTCGGACAAAACGTATTGTTCTGGGCAAAAGAATTCAGATATTCCGATCCTGATGGTGGCAGCGAAAATTTTGCAGATCCATCATCAAGATATATTGGAGCTAATATTAAAGTTTCATTTTAAGAATTAGAACTATGAAAAATTTAAAATATATAGTAATAGCCGCACTTATCCTTATTACAGCATCATGCAGTAATTTTGAGGAAATAAATACAAACCCAGATAAATCAACGTCCGCTACCCCGGATATGCTCGCATCTTATACATTAATGAAAACGTTCAAGCTGTCGAACAACAGCCCTGATGTTTATACGCAAATTACTTTGTTCGACCACCATGTTACGAAATTGGCTTCTACACCAGACCCAGGCCAGTACTACTGGGCGTACTGGGTATATGGTAGCTTTGGAAACTTCAAGTATCTAACCGACCTCAGCGACATGGTCAAATTTGCCGAAGGAAGCGTAGCAGAACCTTCATACAAGGGTTTAGCTTTATTTATGAAAGCGTGGTACGGGTTTAACGCAACCTTAAGTATGGGCGATATTCCTTATTCAGAAGCAGGCCAGGCCAGTGATGGTATTACACAGCCGGGTTATGATAAACAGGCTGATGTGTTTGCGCACATTCTCGACGATTTAAAAGAAGCAGAATCATATTTTGCACAAGGCATTGGCTTTGGTGGCGATATCATGTTCAATGGCGATGCAGGCAAATGGCAAAAACTCTGTAATGCATTACAATTAAAAGTAATTCAAACCATGAGTAAAAAAGCTACCGCCGATCAAAAAGCACGTTTTGCAGCAATTGTTAATGCCGGTAATTTAATGACTAGCTACGACGATGATTTAAAATTGGTTTATACCGAAAATACCAATGCAACTTATCCTTTTTATAATGGGAATAATCAACGACTGGATGAAGCACCTTCGACGATAACTGTTGAGGCTTTAAAAAAGAACAATGACAATAGATTGTTCTATTTTGCAGAACCTGCTCAGGTAAAAATTAGTGAAGGTTTAACCGAATCAGATTTTGAAGCATATGTAGGAGCTCCCTATGAAATTGATGCGAATACATTATCGATCAATAATGATGCCGGGCATTATTCAATATTGAACCAGCGTTATGTGCAATTTAGGGATAACGATCCTTTGTTGTATTTTACCTATGCCGAACAATGTTTTATTATTGCTGAAGCCATTGAGGAAGGCTGGGTAAGCGGCAACGCCAAAGATTATTATGAGAAAGGGGTAAAGGCTCAATTGTCGTATTACATGAATTTGCCACATACAGCAGGTTTGGTGCATGGAATGGAAATTACTCAATCGTATATTGATAATTACTTCACGGGTGAAGCTGCTTATAAAACAGGTGGTTCAAAACAAGATAGATTGGAACAAATTTGGATACAGCGTTGGTTGATCGATTTCTTTCAACCTAACAGCACGTATTATTATCAATTTTTACGTACGGGTTATCCTGAATACATATTGAATCCGGTAACCAGTTTAAATCAGGACAATCCAAACCAATTTCCAAAACGTTGGTATTACCCAAATAATGAGGTAACCACAAATCCTGAAAATTATCAAAAAGCTGTTGACGAACAATTTGGCGGCGTTGATAATACGATGCAGGTACCTTGGTATCTTAAATAAGAAATTTACCAGGTTATTAATAGTTTAGTTTAGTTCGAAAGGAATGGGTAACTTTCCCGTTCCTTTCTTTATTTCAATTATGAGAAATTTACTGTTATCACTATCGATAGTTTTGCTGTTCACACAGTGTGGAAACAGCAACAATAAAAATGCTGAAAACAAATCAGCAAGTCAGGATAATTGGGAACTTACGTGGAGCGACGATTTCGACGGACCCGGAGTAAACCTGGATAACTGGAGCTTTGTTTTGTGGGATGCCGGCCGTGTAAATAACGAATGGCAAAAATATGTGGAAGATACTGCCAACTATAAAGTGAAAAACGGCATACTGCACCTCACCGCCATCAAAACCGGGAATAATGAAAAAGGCGGATACACATCCACCCGTTTGAACAGCAAAGGCAAACATGAATTTCAGTACGGTAGAATTGAATTCAGAGCCAAAATGCCTGATTCGCATGGAAGAGGAACTTGGCCTGCTTTATGGATGTTGGGTTCTGACCGCGATGGAGTTGGCTGGCCAAAATGTGGCGAAATAGACGTGATGGAATATGTCGGTTTTCAGCCCGATACCACGCATAGCAACGTTCACACCCAGTACCAGCATGGAAACACCGATTTTCATGCAGTTACACCTCTTCTTACAGCCGAGGAAGAATTCCATAATTACGGAATCATCTGGAACCAGGACTCCATTAAATTCTATCTCGACACACCGGATAATATTACAAACATTTATGCCCCAGAAGTTAAAACAAAGGATAACTGGCCGTTTGACCAACCCTTCTGTTTAATCATGAATTTCGCTGTAGGTGGAGCCTGGGGAGGCAAGCAGGGAGTTGATGAAAGCATTTTCCCCCAGTCGATGGAGGTGGATTACGTACGAGTTTATAAAAACCTTCTTTCAGAATAGAAATGAAGCGGATCATACATATCATTCCCCTGGTGGTTATTCTTTCCGGGTTTTTCTTTTCATGCACTAATCCCAAGCGTGGATCGATAGAACCTAATCATCAGGCTGAAGTGGCAGATACAAATTTGGTCTTGCCTCCGGCATGGGCTTTCGGAATTGTTTACGGGGCATATACCAATCAACAGCAATCGATTGAGTTAATCGACGAGATTATCGAACACGACTACCCCATCGATGCGTTTTGGATTGATTCGTGGATTTGGGACTGGGAAAACCAGGGGCAGGGCCCTAAAAAATATATGGACTTTGTTGCCGATACCATTTCGTATCCAAACCGGAAGGAAATGTGGGATTACATGGAAAGTAAAAATATAAAAGCCGGAATGTGGATGTGGGATGCTATAATGAAAACCGGCAACGA
>JAFGVA010000034.1 GCA_016938235.1 Bacteroidales bacterium
AGAACCTGTCCGACCCCCTCGTCAACCGAAGCAATACAGGCCATGTAATCCTGCATATAACGTTGGTAACGCCATTCCATTAATTCCTTTTGATCAAGGGTTGGATATATTTTTTTGAATTCTTCGTTTAATGGTCGGTATACTGAATCCCAGGCTGCTTTTTGTTCAGCGTTCATTCTTCCGGTGTTGTTATTAAAAGCATTAATCCCCCAGTTGGAAGTTTCCTTAATACCCAGTTCTTCCATAACATCGGGATATATTTTTGAATCTCCTGCCCAGTTTTGATTCAGAAGAATGTTCATTTCCTGAGTTTTAGCGGCTGTTCCCCTGCCTTCATAATCATCAAAAAGTGTTGAAGGCTCTCGGAACTTCATTTTGGTATATTCCTTATAATATTTTTCTGCCGGCATCCACTCCCTGTGAGGCGCTTTCTGATGATATAACAAACAAAATGGTTTGTTCTGGTCGCGTTTGTTTTTTAACCAGTCAAGAGCCGTTTTGGTGATAATTTCCGTTACATAACCTTCTTTTCTCACTGTTTCCCCATTTATCAGGAAATCAGGATTATAATAATTCCCCTGCCCGGGAAGTACCATGGAAAAATCGAAACCCTGAGGAATCCCATCCATGTGAATCTTCCCGATCATCGCGGTTTGATATCCGTTGGCCTGAAGAATTTTCGGGAAGTTGGGCTGATCCCAGTTAAATGCCTGAACATTGTCGACTTTACCGTTAATAAAACTGTGTTTCCCGGTTAAAAGTACAGCCCGGCTTGGCGCACATAGCGAGTTGGTTACGCAGGCACGTGTAAAAATTGCTCCTTCGGTTGCAATCCTGTCGATATTTGGTGTCTTGTTCAAACCATAACCATAAGCGCTGACTGCCTGGTAGGCATGGTCGTCGCTCATGATGTAAATGATATTGGGTCTTTGACTGGTTTTTGATTTTTCTGATTTACAGGAAAACAAACCAAATACGGTTGCAAATGCTGCAACAAAAAGGAAAATTGTACGATTCATCTTAAAAAAATTTGATTTATCAGGTTGACAATAAAGATACGAATTAGGATAGCTTTCAGAAAATTCCGAAAGCTATCCTGAATATGAGCTGCAAAATTGTTAATTGCAAACTACCATCCCGGATTCTGAACCAATAATTTATTGGCATCCAACTCCGGCTGTGGTATTGGCATTAAAGTCATAGCATCTTTAAAGTTAGTCTTAATTTGTACTTTCTGGGCTGCTTCAAAAGAGTTTGTAAAACTGCTTTCATTATCGGCATGTTCGAACATTCTTTCTTTTAAAATTCCCCAACGCACCAGATCAAACCAGCGTTTGCCTTCGTGAACAAGTTCCATCCATCTTTCTCTTCTAATCCATTCGGTAAGGTTCGCTTTTGTCTTTTCTCCCGTCAGAATCCCCTCAGGATCATTATGATAAGCCCTGCTGCGAACGCGTTGAAGATGCGTATAGGCTCCGTTTTGATCGCCACTTTCGTTTAAAGCTTCAGCATAAAGTAGAAGTGCATCCACGTAACGAAGTACAAACCTGTTTACTGCCGAGTTAGGCGCATTGTATTCATTTTCGTCCCATGCCTTAGTGAAAATTGGAAGATCCACCCGATAAATAGTTGTATCAATTGGACTTGTAAACTCTTTGCTGAAGTAAACAAATTTCCGTTGGTCTTTATCGCTAAATTGTGCATATAGTTCTTCAACCGGAATATCTGCTTCGTTCATTTGATTACGTCCGGGAATTTGTTGCGTTTTATACCTGGCTTGAAGTGCATATTTGGGGCCGGAAAGCTGCATATCGCCATTACCTTGCGACGGTGGCGAAGCATATTGTACGGAAAAAACACATTCTTTACCGTTTTCTGTTGCAACCCGATAGTTGTCTTTTACGTCATCCCAAAGACCATAACCGTAACTTGACTCATTATTGACAACTGCACCAAGCTCGGTTGCAGCATCTCCCCAATTTTTCATGGTTACATACACATATCCAAGCAGTACAGAAGCAGCACCCGAGGTTGCCCTGCCAACATCCGAACCACTATAACTTTTGGGTAAAGCTTTTGCCTCTTTGAGGTCAGCAATAATTTGAGCATAAACATCTGCGGCAGGCTTTCGTTCTGTAACTGTTTCTTCAACAGATGTGCCTAATGGTAAAGGAACGTCACCAAATGCCTGTACCAGATTGAAATAATACAGTGCTCTTAAAAACTTAGCCTCGTTCATCAACCTGGTTTTCAGGGTCTCATCCATTTCTATATTTGGAATTTGTTCCAGCGCATTATTTGCTCTAAAGATTCCAGCATAACTATTACTCCAAAAGTCTCGAATAAAAGTATTGTTTGGCGTATAACGCATGTACTCCAGGTTTTGCAAATACTGGTTTGGCATGCCTCTCCCGTTTTTTTCATCGTCTACTGGTAGATCGAAAACCAAAAACATTAATCTAGAATATAAGCTATATAAACTATTATATACAGAGGTAACCGATGCAATGGCTCCTGATTGATCAGTGTACACATTGCTTACAACATACCTGTCAACAGGGTTTTCTTCGAGAAAATCGCTACATGAATTGAATAGTGATACAGGTATTAGTATTAATAAAATGCATATAATTTTTTTCATTTTTCACGTTTTAAATGTTAAAAATCGATTTTTACACCAAACATTACAGTTTTGGATTGCGGATA
>JAFGVA010000035.1 GCA_016938235.1 Bacteroidales bacterium
GGAGGAACTGGGGGTACCGGGGGAACTGGTGGAACTGGAACTGCTTCTCCGTGCCCACCATCCGCAACAGCAAATGCACAAAGAGTTGGTGTTCTGCTAAGTGATATTACCCCTGAATGGAAATATGCTAGAGAAGATATGGAAAAACTGCGAAAGGATGCAAATGAGCATTCTTACACATTTTACCAAGAAGTAACTCCTGAAGGAGAAATAATAAATACTACTTCTGTACGTCAAGATGGAAATAATGGTTCTGTGAATATAGTTGGCGCGGAATATGGTAATAATGATGGTACAATAAAGACGACACCTCTAATGATGCACAATCACCCTACAAATAATGGACAAAAGCTTGCTTGTTTGTCTGCTGGCGATTTGTTTGAATTTTCAAAATCAATAAATCAGTATTGGAAATCAGCTCCTGTTTGTCTCGTAATAACTGATTTGGATACTGATTATGCTTTTGTCGTAGAAGATGTCGCTGCTGCCGGTGCATTTTATCAAACATATACATCAGCAAGCAATTTAGATCCCACCACCAAAGGTTTTAGTCCAACTTCTCCGTTAGGAATGCAACTAGCTGCCGCAAAGCTACAATTAAAGGGCGTATACGATGAACAACTCAAACATGAATATGCTTTAGCTCACATATTAAATGAAAATTGCAGCGGTATAAGATTACTAAAAAGAAACGCTGGTGAAAATACTTTTCATCAAGTAGGCGTTGATCCAGTTTATAGTAATAATTTCGAGAAGACAAAAAAATTAACACTTAAAGATTGCTATTGAAAATAATAAATATAATTATGAAAAAGATTATTTATATTTTAATCCTAGCATTTATTTCAATATATGCTAGCACGCAAAACAATGAATCAAAATCTGTTTTTTTGGAGAGTAAATTAATAAAAGAATTAAACTTAAGCGATTCTCAAACTGATGATCTTATTAAGCTATTTTCTAAACAAAATGAGCTCGTTAAATTATATAGATCGTTACCTGCCGATAGTACAAAATTGAAATTTGAAACTAGAAAGGAGATCAAAGCCTTATCAGAACATATTAATTCTAAGTTAACGAAAGACCAACAGGCAAAGATTAAAAAGAATGTTGAAGCTCGTAACGGTAAAAAATGAGTTATTAAATATTATTTAGTAAATTCTTTAAAAAGAAATGTAATGAAATATATTAAAAATGCAATTTGGGCTTTATGTTTTTTATTTAACATATGCGTTTCAAATTCACAAAATTGTCTTTCTACCATTGCTACAGACATCTATTGCGGTGGAACGTACTATTGGAATGCAAAGCTTATGTGTGAGAATACCCCTGTCGTTTTTGGCACTATTTGTTCAGAATGGATAGATGTGGATTTTAATATCAATCCAGGTAGTGATTTTGCAATTAGAATGGATGTCATTCAATTAGATCCAGAGGCTGGACTTTGTGTCCTTTCGGGCAGTAATTACTTTCCTTTTAATTGGCAAAAAGATAGTTCTTATGTATTTAGGCCTGTTGATAAATCAAGTGGTTTGTACATTGAGTTTATTGGTCCGCCTAGCGATTATTGTACCACAAGTGGAGAGTCCCGCATTAAACTATCTTATTATAATATGCCAGATGGCGCATTTAAAAACTTTCAAGATAGTGTTGATTATGTCAAAACGATAATAATGACCAATAAACAGAAATACCTCAATAATAAGTGTTTATATTTTTTTCAAGATCTTAGCAAATATTCAATTAACGTAGAATCTTTTTACTATAGTAATGTTTCCGATGACATAAATTATTATGACGCTATTCAGATCCACCCTGTTAATCTTTTAAAGTTAGTACAAATGGAAAAGATGGGATATAAAGGTTTTTATTTCAACATTAAGTTGAAAAATAAATATCCAACCCAAGAAATAAATGACGCGCTTAAGATATATGAAGATGTATATGATGGAACTGAATATTGGAATAGCACGTATTCGAATCTCTTCAAAGACAAAATTATTGAAGATATTGAATTAATAGTATTTTGATTTACATCAATATCAAAAAGTAAAAAAGAGGGTAACCATTCGCGCAACCGCGTATTTCGGTTTTGAATTTGAGCATGTAGGTTTGTTGGTTTGAAAAAACAGAATCAACATGCTCAACGAGAAAAAATTCAGGGAGATTTACTCCGGGTACCTGAAGTCTGGTCTGACCATTCGAGACTATTGTGCCAACCACCAGATGAACCAGGCTAAGTTCTTTTACTGGCAAAACAAGCTAAAAGGACAACTTCCTCCCAAACGAGGCTTTGTGCCGGTTGTTTTTGGAAAGGGACAATATCAGCCATTGTGCCAGGTATCGTCACCAAACACCGGGGACGCCTTCACCGGGAACCAGAGCACACAACGCCCATCTGCTTTGTGCGAGATAAGTTATCCCAACGGGGTGAGTATAAAGCTGAACAGCTTTCCGGATGTACAGGTGCTGCAGTCGTTGTTGTTAAACTGTCGGTAGTATGTTCAGTCTTACACCATTGATGACGTATTACCTGTATTCGTACCCCAGTAAGTATTTTTTTTTATTGTTTGTTTCGATAATCGTAGGAAATTCTAATCCAACCCAGCCAGAAGATTTAAGATTACTTTCAAGATTGACTGGAAATTACTAAATTGCTGTATTTTAAAACAATAAGTATCTCATTTTTTACAAATCAAAACCCAAATTACTATGTCACTTAACCGAAATTACAACTGCA
>JAFGVA010000036.1 GCA_016938235.1 Bacteroidales bacterium
GCATAGGTGCCTCCTGCAAGTTTCTCGGTAGCTGCGTTTTGCCATAAATAAGATAGCCCGGTAGCAGTAAAATGCGGGTATTTTTCGATAAATTCAAGGCTGCCCAAAACTTCAGCCTTATTAAAATTTATGCCGAAAATCGTTTCAAATTTTGCTCTTCCTTCCGCTGTGATGCTGTTATTAATATCCTTAGAAAGCTTATTTATTACGCCATAATGTTGAGCAATAATATTGTGTTTCTCAAGGTACGCTGCATTAATTATCCTTATATTCTTAATCTTAAAGTTGTAGCACTCAATCTTTTCGAATATCATTTCAAGAATTTCCTCAAGCTTGATTTTATCGTCGGCAAGAGTTATCTCAGGCTTTATAAAGAATATTAAATCATTTGTGCAATCAAAATGAGTTTCGTTAAACAATAACTCATTGATGGGTTCATCAATGCGAGCGTTTTTTACAGCAGCAATAATTTCATCAATCATATAAGATAATTTTGTTTCAATCGGCCAAAGTTTAAAATTTTATGTAGCTTATACAAGAATCTGCCGTACTTAATCTTCAGAAATAGTAAACATTATTGGTGTTGTTATCAGATAAATTTTATTAAAATGCACATTCTTTAAAAGTTATTTTTACTTTTAAAATAAATTTTACTTGTTACATTTATTAACAATTCTCTTGATATGAAACAAGCATTAAAAAATTCATCATTATTTTCACAAATAAATATAGTTAATATTTTAAGGCGGTTCCCTGCCTGTTCGGCAGACAGGCATACGACCTTAAAAAATAAAAACAAACGGATGAAAAGAATAGATTTCCTGTTAATAGGTCTTTGCTTATCAGCCACTCTAATGGCTCAAAACGATTGGGAAAATCCTTCGGTTTTCAGAAAGAATAAGTTATATGCCAAAGCTTCTTTCAACAGATTCTCCGCCAATGATTTAATCATTAATCCTGTTGATTTCAGCAGTTCTGAAAATTACATTATGCTAAATGGGAACTGGAAATTTATATGGTCAAAGAATCCGGAGATAAGGCCAATAGATTTTTATAAAACAGATTTTAACGATGCCGGCTGGGACTCAATTCCTGTACCATCTGATTGGCAAATGCATGGATATGATTATCCGATTTATACCAATGTTATTTATCCATTTGAAAGAGATGAACCATATATTCGGGGAGATTTTAATCCTGTAGGCACTTACAGACATATTTTTCTTGTACCGGAAAACTTTGCTGAGAGGCGCATTGTTATTCATTTTGGAGCTGTTAATTCAGCGTTCTATATTTATATAAATGGAAAAGAAGTTGGTTATAGTCAGGACAGCAAAACTCCGGCAGAATTTGATATTACCGAGTTCGTGAAACCGGGTGAGGAAAATTTACTGGCTGTTCAGGTATTCCGGTGGTGTGATGGAAGCTACCTGGAAGACCAGGATTTTTGGCGTTTGTCTGGTATTGAGCGTGATGTATATATCTATTCTACTCCACGAATTTATGTGAAAGATATTTTCACTAAATCTACTCTGGGAAATGATTATAAATCAGGTATTCTTGAGGTAGAACTTGAAATAGGAAACGAAGAAAAAGAAGCTTCTCCGGTAGATATTATGGTAAATCTTACAGATGAATCAGGAGATACCCTGTACTCTGAAGTAGTACATAACTATGAGCTTAATTCTGTATCGGGCAAAATAAAACTACAAAGCCGGAATTTATCAGTAAACCCCTGGTCTGCTGAAATACCAAATTTATATCATCTTGAAATTAAGCTCTTTAATGAAGCCGGTACTATTCTGGAAATTATACCATTAAAGATTGGATTCAGAACAGTTGAAATAAAAAACGGACAATTACTGGTTAATGGTCAGGTAGTATTATTTAAAGGGGTAAACAGGCACGAGCACGACCAATTTACAGGTCATGTTGTAAGTCGCGAAAGCATGCTTCAGGATGTTTTGATAATGAAGCAGCTGAATATTAATGCGGTAAGAACATCACATTATCCCAACGATCCTTATTTCTATTCACTTTGTGACAAGTATGGTTTGTATGTGGTTGATGAAGCCAATATTGAATCGCATCATTACGGATGGTTAGAGAATCCTTTAGCTGAAGATGTGCGATGGGAAAAGGCTCACCTGGATAGAATAAGTAATGTTGTTGAGAGGGATAAGAATCATCCATCAGTTATTATCTGGTCAATGGGCAACGAATCCGGAACCGGTCCTAATTTCATAAATGCCTATCATTGGATAAAAGAAAGAGATAATACCCGCCTGGTTTGGTACGAGAGAGCCGATGGTCATCCCCGGTATTCATCGGTAAGGCATACCGACATTCATGGCTGGATGTATGCATCTGTTGATCATGTAAAAAGAGATTATTTGGATGGTGATTCCACAAGGCCTTTTATCTGGATAGAATACACGCATGCAATGGGAAATAGTAACGGAAATTTATCGGATTTGTGGGAATTTGTAAAAAGTCACCCCAGGATGCAGGGCGGTTTTATTTGGGATTGGGTTGACCAGGGCTTAATGAAGCAATTTAACGATTCTACTATTTACTGGGGGTATGGAGGAGACTTTGAACCCGAAGGCGTTTATAACGATGGTAATTTTTGCCTGAATGGCATTGTTTTTCCTGATAGGACTATACATCCCGGGGCGTTGGAGGTTAAAAAAGTATATCAAAACATAGATTTTCGCTTAGTTGATTCTTCAAATGTGAAAATCGAAATATTGAACAATTATAATTTCATTAATCTTGATCAGTTTTATTTCAAATACTACCTCTACCGAAATGGAGAGATTGTTAGCAGTGGCAATATTCCTGATTTAAGTATACCACCGGGAGAGAAGCTCATTAAAGATCTAAATATTAATGTTGATCTTCAGGGTGAATTGTTTTTAACTGTTGAAGCGCTGGCAAAGGAAGATGTTAGTGGAATTCCTTCGGGACACATTGTTGCAGCTGAACAGATGTTGGTAAAGCCATTTTCGGAGGTAATTTCTAAGAATAATCTTCAGGGTGAAAATAAGGTAGAAGCAAATGAAACGGATTCAGAAATTGTTATTAGCTCCCCGCATTTTAGTATTCGGTTTAATAAAAGTACCGGAACGATTTCGGAATATCGTTTCAAAGGAACTGACCTGTTAATTGAAGGTCCGGAGGCCGATTATTGGAGGGCACCTACCGATAATGATTTTGGAAATCAGATGCAAAAGAGATGCAAGCTTTGGAAGGATGTTTCTGCTAAATCAACATTAAAAGATATACGGATTATTGATTCAGATAGCCATAAAGTTGTTGTTGAGGCTGATTATTCTTTTGATATACTTGCAAACACCATACTTACTTATTCTATTAGTGATACAGGAACCATACAGGTGCAAAGTAAACTGATTGTGCATTCAGATGAATTGCCAGAGCTACCTCGGGTTGGTACAAGAATGATGGTGTCAAAAGAATTCTCAGAAATCAGGTGGTATGGTCGTGGCCCGCACGAAAACTATTCGGATAAAAAATCTTCAGCATTTATTGGAATTTATAGCTTTGATGTTTCCGAACTTCATACTCCCTATATCAGGCCCCAGGAAAACGGATACCGGACGGATTCCCGCTGGATGACTTTGACAAACAGGGAAGGTAAAGGGCTGAAAATTATTGGAGTTCCGTTATTCTCATTTTCAGCCCATGATTATACTCGTGAAGCAATCGATCCGGGAGAGGCGAAAAACCAACAACATGATTTTGAAATTCAAAAATCGGATTTTATAAGTTTAAATATTGATCTCGGACAAACAGGAGTAGGAGGGGATAATAGCTGGGGAGCCAGATCATGGAATAAATACACGCTTTGGTCCCAAAATTATAGTTTTAGTTATTTAATAGCACCAGAAGGTTTTTAGTTGCTGAAATATGGATGAGAAAAACACAAAATACCAGAAAAAATAAGAAATTAACTAAATTGTCATAGCTGCGCAGGCAGGAATCCGGTTTATTTATATTTTAGTAATATTTCTTAAGTAGGACAAAAGGTATCAGGCTTATACTGCAAAAAAAATAGTATAGAATGAAAAAGGAAATAGTAATTCCCATAGATAAGGTTAACCGGAACGCTTTATTAATGATAATACCGCTTGCTTTGTTTACCGGAATACCTTATACAATAATTCATGGATTTACTGAAGTAAGTTTAAAGATTATTACGATAAATAACCTTGTAAGTGGAGTAATACTTACTCTTTTAATTTTTATTGCCGGAGCAATTGTTCATGAATTGTTACATGGTATTACCTGGGCAGTCTTTGCCGGGTGGAAATCAATTAGCTTTGGCATAAAATGGGAATATCTAACTCCTTATTGTCACTGCAGTAAAGCTCTTAAAAAGAAATATTTTGTTGCCGGAGCTGTTATGCCTTTGCTTGTTTTAGGTATATTTCCTCTTGTATATTCATACATTGATGGCAATTTTAAGATTTGGTTTTTTGGGTACTTCTTTACCATGGCTGCTTTTGGAGATATAAATGCTTTATGGGCTTTAAGGAAATACCCGGGCAATACAATAATTGAAGATCACCCGACTGAATTAGGGTTTTTTGTCAAAACAGAATAGTTTTCTTTTGATAGACTTCGGTTTTATCATTTATCTTTGGCTATAATATAAGCAGTTGCCAATCATTTTAAGAACTAATGTGTCGCATGAAAAATTGGATTAGAATCGTTTATTTATAGAGATTGTAATATGATTTGAGAATATGACAAGTAATACTCGAATAGAAGTTGAAAATAAACTCATTTCAATAGTAAAACAAGGTGAGCAAGATTATATCTGCCTGACCGATATGGTAAGAGATAAAGAAGGGACAGACCACATTCGCAATTGGATGAGAAATCGGAATACTGTTGAATTCATTGGATTATGGGAGACTTTGAATAACCCGAATTTTAAACATGTCGAATTCGACACCTTTAGAAAACATGCCGGATTAAACAGTTTCAATCTGACACCAAAAAAGTGGAGTGAAGCAACAAATGCAATTGGGTTGATTTCAAAATCTGGCAGATATGGAGGGACTTATGCTCACAAAGATTTGGCATTTGAGTTTGGTTCGTGGATTAGTCCAATGTTTAAACTATTGTTGATTAAGGAATATCAACGATTAAAGGAAATCGAAAGTAATCAATATAATCTTGAATGGAATGTTAAACGTATTTTGACAAAAACAAACTACCTTATTCATACTGATGCTGTAAGGGATTGTATTCTACCAGAAAAAAATTACGACAAAGATAAGGAGTGGTTGATTTATGCCGAAGAGGCTGATTTGCTAAATGTCGTATTATTTAATTGTACTGCAAAAGACTGGCGCGATGCAAATTCAGATAAAGCTAAAAAAGGATTAAACATTCGTGATTTTGCAAGTATAAATGAACTTGTTGTTTTGTTAAATCTTGAGAACATAAATTCGATTCTCATTCGTAATCAGATAGATAAACCCGAGCGTTTTAGACAACTGAGAGAAATAGTTCAGATGCAAATAAAATCACTTGATGGACAGGATTTTATAAAAACCTTAAAAAAGGTATCAGATGACATTTATATTGAAAATAAACAAAAATTAGAATAAATAATTAAATAGCAACAAATAGCAAAAGTGTTTCAGGAGTTTTCGAAGTTTTGTGGCTCGTAAAAAAAGGTTGATATATATCGATAGGAAGTTGATTTATAATCTCGTTCAACGGCATACCATCAACCTATATGTATGCTTCTGACTTTTTTAGAGGGGAATAATATAGTCTAATGAGGAGATCCCTTGAGGAAAAAAGAGTAAGCATGAGATTTTGATAATTAAATAAAAAATATAACAATTCTGAATAATGAAAATTTTAGTCACCGGAACGGCCGGATTTATTGGATTTCATCTGGCAAAACGTTTATTGGAAAGAGGAGATGAGGTTGTTGGATTAGACAACATAAACGATTATTACGATGTGAATCTGAAATATGCCAGACTTAAAGAAACAGGTATTGAGAAAGAAAAGATTGAGTATGGAAAACTGGTTCAATCAATCAGTTATTCAAAATATAAATTTGTAAAACTTAATTTGGAAGATAAGGAACAGATTGACAAATTATTTACAGAAGAAAAGTTTGACAAAGTTTGCAACCTGGCAGCACAAGCAGGAGTAAGGTATAGTATAGAAAACCCAATGGCTTATGTGAACAGCAATATTGTTGGCTTTGTAAATATTCTTGAAGCATGCCGTCACAATAATGTAAAACATTTAGCCTACGCCAGTAGCTCAAGTGTTTATGGGTTAAACGAAACCATGCCTTTCTCGACCCATAACAATGTGGATCATCCCATAAGCCTTTATGCTGCCAGTAAAAAAAGCAACGAGCTAATGGCACATACATACAGTCATTTATTTGCTTTACCAACAACCGGATTAAGGTTTTTTACGGTATATGGTCCATGGGGCAGGCCAGATATGGCATTATTCCTGTTTACAAAGGCAATTCTTGAAGGAAACCCCATTAATGTTTTCAATGAAGGAAACATGCGCAGAGATTTTACTTATATCGATGATATTGTAGAAGGAGTTGTAAGAGTAATTGACAA
>JAFGVA010000191.1 GCA_016938235.1 Bacteroidales bacterium
TCAGTACTTTTATTATATGGGAAATTTTAATTTTATTACTAATCAAATTTTTGAAATTATGAGAAAATTTTCAATTTGGCTGATGGGTTTGTTCTTTATTACAAGCCTAAATCTAGCTAATGCACAAAATTCTGTTTCGGGGACTGTTAAGAGTGCCGACGACGGGAGTACACTTCCAGGAGTGTCAGTTGTTATCCAAGGCACCAGTCTTGGTACAACAACCGATATGGACGGTAAATATGTTATATCTGTCCCAGATGGCTCAACCGCACTTGTCTTCTCCTTTGTTGGAATGGAAAAACAAACTATTCCTTACACAGGACAGAGTGTAATTGATGTTGTAATGCAATCTTCTTCTTTAGCTTTAGACGAAGTAGTAGTAACGGCAATCGGTATTTCCAGAGAGAAGAAAGAGCTCGGATACAATGTGCAAACGGTAAATGCTGACCAGATTGCCAGCAAACCAAATGCTGATGTTGTAAATAGCTTGGCCGGACGTACATCCGGTGTTCAAATTACAAGCTCTGCCGGTGATGCTGGTGCTTCCACTTACATTACAATTCGTGGTGCAGCTTCTATTACTGGAAATAACCAACCTTTGTTTGTTGTTAATGGGATGCCAATCATCTCCGGTGGTGGTGATAGTGGTGTTGGTGGAGTTTCTACATCAAGCCGTTCTATCGACTTAAACCCTGAAGATATTGAATCCATTACTGTTCTTAAAGGAGGTGCTGCCACAGCTCTTTATGGTGTTAGAGCAGCCAATGGAGCTTTGGTTATTACTACCAAATCTGGAAAAAAATTAGAGGCCCGAAAAATTGAATTCCATACTTCGGTTGGTTTTGATCAGGTTTCTCAATTGCCAGCACGTCAGAAAATTTATTCACAAGGTTACAATGGTGCTTGGGCTGGTGGTAACTCCATGTCTTTTGGAGCAAAAATTGCCGATTTGGAATACGATGGTGATGCTAACTATAAGTGGGATCCATTCGGACGTTTGGTTGCTAAAGGAACTGGTAACGGAATGCCTGCACAATATTACGATCCGTATGAATTTTTCCAAACAGGAATTTCTACGAATAACCGATTAAGTGTTAGCAATGGCAACGAGCAAGGAAGTTTTTACTTCTCAATGTCTAATTTAGAGCAAGACGGTGTGGTTCCAAACAACCATTATGGTAGAACAACCTTGCGTTTAAATGCTTCTAATAAATTGACGGAAAAAATTACAATGGGTGCTGACTTTGCCTATACGAATTCAGTTGCTACTCAAATTCAAAAAGGATCCAACGTATCCGGTATCATGTTAGGTTTGCTCAGAACTGCATCAACCTTTGATAATAGTGCAGGATATATGTTCCCTGACGGAACACAAAGGAACTACCGGAATGGTGGTGGATATGACAACCCCTATTGGACTGCAAACAGAATTGCTTACGATGAAAATGTAAACCGTTTTACGGGTAGCGGAAATGTTAATGTTCGCTTCAACGATTTCGTTAGCTTGTCATACAATGCCGGAGTTGACTGGTATACAAGAAGATATCAAAACAGATTTGCTATAAATTCCAGAGCATATCCTACAGGATATATGGATGAATACCAGAACTATGCAGGTATTTTTAACTCTGATCTTTTATTGAACTTCCAAAAAGATCTAAGCGAAAAGTTGAATATTAAGGTTACCCTTGGTAACAATATGTATTCTTCATTTAGTAAATATTTGTATGGAGATGCTACTGTATTGCAAATCCCGGATTTTTATCAGCTATCTAACTCAGCTAATAATACAGTAAGTACAGCTATTTCCAATTACCGCACAATGGCCGTTTTTGCAGATGTCCATTTAGCTTATAATAATATGCTTTATTTGGGAGTTACCGGACGTAACGACTGGTCAACTACCATGCCTGAGGCAAATTTATCAGCCTTCTATCCATCAGTAAGCTTTGGTTTTGTCTTTACAGAACTTGAAGCACTTAAGGGAAACAATATCTTGTCTTATGGAAAGATTAGAGCATCTGCTGCACGTACAGCTAATATTGCAGGAGCATACAATACTTCAAATTATTTTTATGCTGCAAGTACTGCTGACGGCTGGACAAATGGTGTTCAATTCCCTTACCAGACTTATACCGGATTTGCGCTTGGTGCTGGATTAGGTAACCCTGATCTGAAACATGAGACTATGGATTCCTGGGAAGTTGGTATAGATGCCCGTTTATTCCAAAATAGATTAGGAATTGACTTTTCATATTTCAATAACTTGAACAAAGATCTTTTAATGCCTGTTCCAATTGCTGCATCAACCGGATTTACGTCTGTTTTCATGAATGCTGCAACCATGGAGTCTAAAGGTATTGAGCTTAGCTTGGATCTTGATGCTGTTAAAACTACTAACTTCCAATGGAATATTGTTGCAAACTTCACCAAAATGACCAATACAGTTGTATCTTTGGCCGAAGGTGTTGATAACCTGTTCTTAGGTGGATTTACAGTGCCTCAGGTTCGTGCAGTTGCAGGTCAGGAATATGGAAGTATTTTTGGTAACGACTGGTACAGAGATGAGAATGGAAATGTCTTAATCAATGATGATCCAACTGATAGTTATCGTGATGGTTACCCTTGGCAAGACACCCGTTCTATGGTGCCTATTGGAAATGTTAATCCTGATTGGACTGCAAACATTACCAATACTTTAACCTATAAAAAATTAAGCTTCTCATTTATGTGGGATATCAAGAGTGGTGGAATGATGTACAACGGTACTGGTTTTGCTATGAATTATTTTGGTACTTCTGCTGCTACAGCAACTCGTGAAGTTTATTATACTCCTGAAGGAACAATTGATTTTGATTTGACTCCTGCAGAGAATATCGTAGTCCTTGATGGTGTTTATGGCCATTTAGATGCAAACGGAAACCCGGTTGGTACTGGTGTTACTAATACAACTCCTGTTGTACTTGACCAAGCCTGGTATACTTCTGGTGGTGGTAGTAACTTCGCAAGTGGACCTTCGGTTGCTGCTATGCAAGATGCTAGTTGGCTTAGATTAAGAGACATAACTTTGAGCTATGACTTACCAGTGAAAAATACATTCATTAAAAATGCCCAAATTTACTTTACAGGCAAGAATTTATTATTATTTACCCCTTATACAGGGATCGATCCTGAGACCAACCTTGAAGGAGCTCAGAATGGACAAGGTATGGATTACTTTAATAACCCAGGCTCAAAGACCTATATGTTTGGTTTGAAAGTAACCTTTTAATTAACCTTAAAAATTAAATCATTATGAAAAAATACATTTATAATATTTTCAAAGTCTTGGGATTGGCATTTGTGTTTGTCCTGATACTTTCTTCTTGTTCAAAATGGATCGATACCAAAATCAATACCGATCCGGATTCTCCAGCTGATGTACCAATGAGCTTGATGGTTCCTGCTATTCAACAATCATTGGGTTACAATATGGCAGGTAACGATGATGTTCGCGTTACCAACATGTGGATGCAGCAGTTTGATGGGGTTGTTCGTCAATCCTTAAATCAAGCTCAATACACTTATTTACCTGCTGATGTAAATAATCTTTGGAATACGTTCTATACCGAAATTTTCATGAATGCAAAAGTATTGATTGAAAAGGCTGAAAATACAGAGGGAAAAGTTTCTCCTTATTATGCTGGTATTGGTCGTGTACTTGTAGCTACTACATTGGGAATTTCCACCGATTTATTTGGAGATATGCCTTTTAGCGAAGCATTTAGAGGTACTGAAAACATCTTAACACCTGCTTTTGATACACAAGAGCAATTGTATGATACGTTGTTTATTATTCTTGATGCAGCTATCAGTGATTTCAATGCAACAGAAAATGCAGTAGCTGTAAGTGGTGATGTTGTTTATCATGGTGATATCGCAAAATGGAAAAAAGCAGCTTATTCAATAAAAGCTCGTCATGAATTACAATTAGCCGGAGTAAATGGCTCAGCTGCTTATACCGCTGCCCTTGCTGCTGCTGCTAATGGATTTTCATCAGTTGCCGATGATTATATGGTTCCTTGGGAATCAAGCAATAACAACCCTATTTTCCAATTTATGGAACAACGTACCGATATTCGTATGGGTGCTCCTTTGGTTGATTTGATGAAACTTAATGACGATCCTCGTTTGCCTTTTCTTGTTGCTGAAGATGCTAATGGCGAATATACAGGTAGTATCATTGGTTCTTTAAATGAAAGCGCATCTAAACCTGGTGCTTATCTTGCAGGCGCAACCGCTCCATCTGTTATTATGTCTTATGCTGAGCTTTTATTTATTGAGGCCGAAGCAAAATTCATGTTGGGTCAGGATGCACAATCAACTTATGAAGCTGCTGTGGCTGCTTCTGTACTTCAAATTACAGGTGATGCTAATCAGGCATGGTTAGACGATAATATTAATGGTGTTCCTGTTACTCATGAGCTCATTATGACTCAAAAGTACATTGCAACAACAGGAACGAATCAAGCATATTCTGACTACAGAAGAACTGGATTGCCAGTAATTGCACTGCCTCCTGATGCTGTATTGCCAGCCATGCCAACTCGTTTTCCTTATGCTCAGGACGAAATGACCTACAATGGAGCTAATGTACCTTCTGTACAAATTAGTGATAAACTATGGTGGGATCAATAATTGGTAATCATTAAAATAAAAGAAAATTATGAAAAATATAATAAAATTTTTGTTTGTTTTTATTGCAGCCGGAGCTCTCTTTACTTCGTGCGATAAATTAACCTATTTTGAAGAGAATAGCCATGCGCCTGATGCAAATGCTACCTATTATCTGCAATTTATAAATGCATCAAAAACATTCGAAACAGGAGTTTCGCTTACCGGAGGATTGGTTGAAGTACAAAGCTCTATTGCTGTTGTATTGATGGGATTACCTCAGAGCCAGGATATCACTGTAAACCTTGTTCTTGATCCTTCCAGCACTTTTGATGCCAGTATGTATACGTTATCTGCTAATACCATCACGATTCCTGCTGGTCAAACTTCTGGTTCGGTTAATTTTTCAACCGTTGCTGAGAATATGCCTGTTGGCGAAACCTTAAAGTTTGTCTTAAACATGGATGCTGGTGAACATAATAACCCAAACCCAGCTGCCCTTCAGTTGAAATACAATATTAAGCGGATTGAATTCTGTCCTCTTGCAAATGGTGCCGCAGATTTGGTCGGAACATGGACTGGTACCGATGCTTGGTATGGTTCAGGTTTTACAACTGTATTAAATACTCCTACACAGCTTGAAGTAACTGGTTTAGCTCAGGATTTTATGTCTGATTGGTGGGGAGAGAATGTTGTTTCAGGAGGAACTTGTACAATGGATGTTGCCGCAAATGGTTTTGTAACCATTCCAAGACAATATATATTTACAACCACTTGGGCTGGATCTCCATATGATTATGAAATCGCAGGTACCGGAAAATGGACCAATTGTGGTGATAGTCCTACTTTGTTAATCCAATATGATATCTATTATCCTGGTGATGTAAACGGACTTGCGTTTACTTATTCTCCAGCATATCTTGATACACCTTACTTGACGGCTGATGTTACTTTAACGGGTAAAAAATCTGCTGAAATTAAAAGTACGATTCTTCCTAAAAAAATAATCAGGAAGTAATTGCAGGTAATCAATTCTATTTTAAGAGGGGGCTCAATTTATTGAGGCCCCTCTTTTTTTATGAAAAGTTATCTGAGTAAAAGAATTGACAAGGTGTTGATAATTCTTTGAATATGAATTCAGCAGTGTTTTTTGCAAACCAAAAATTCAAAAATGTAAAACAATGCAATGCCATGATTTCGAATTGTATAAAGGTAGTTAGAGTGCATATTAAATCCTTTAAGAATTCATTATCTAGTGATATTAATATCAAAAAGATACCGAACCCCTATAGGGAGCTCACTTAAATTAACAACATCACGTGTAGGACTTCCCACTCTAGTATTTAATTTAGGTCACTAAAACTCGCAAAAACAAGCTGTTTTGTAACTGTTTGGTTTTCGCTATCCCTGAAATCAAATAATTGATGGATTTATTTTAAGGAGTTAGATTGTTTGTAGCTTAAAGCTCTTTAAGTTGAGTTTTAATCCATGTTTTTAATTTTAATTTGGGTTTGGTGTACGGTGAAATACTCTTTCAAGTCCGGAATCGGGTCAATTTAAGTATATTTATTTTGCGACTAACATCTAAAAAAGAGACAAAAAAAAGACCGCCATTGGCAGTCTCTTATATTATAATTTGAAACAGAGAATCTCTTACAAACTATTGTAATATTCA
>JAFGVA010000192.1 GCA_016938235.1 Bacteroidales bacterium
ATAAAACATCTTCCAAAATAAAGCTTGTCAAAGAACTTGTTTATTGATAGTTATTAACTATTTTTCACTAACTAAACGACATTGAATTGAGAATTGAGAATTGGGAATTTATAATGAAAAATGTAAAATGTAAAATGGAGAATGGAGAATGGAGAATGTATAATTCAGGATTTAAAATATTGTATGAGCCCCTGGTTTATCTATACCGACATTCAGCGTCATCAGGTGAGTAACGAGACCCGGTAACGTCATCCTCGGAAGAGCAAAGCGATATCCGTTGTTGTAGGATATGGTAGTTTGTAAGATTATATAGTAATATATCTTAGAGATTGATCAACATTAGGCCCACCAAAAAATAAATATCTTTCAGTTTAATTTTAAGTTGTTTGTAGGCGATTTTCTTTTGGGTTTTTACTGTGTTGACTGTAATATTTAGTTCTTCGGCAATCTCGTTGTTTTTTAAACCATTAATGCTCAGCAGTAATATATTCCGGCATTGTGCAGGCAACTCATTTATGGCTTTGTAAATTAAACGATGTGTTTCCTCCTCGATTATACTGTTATTTATTGCCATAGTATTTTCATATTCATGTACAGTGGCTTCTTCGTGCTTATGCACAACATTAGAATGTTCGAGGTGGTTGATGCATAAATTTTTTACAGTTTTATACAGATACGAGCGGGCAGTCGGCTCATTTTCAATCGTTAATGCATTTTGCCAAAGTTTTATAAATGCATCCTGAACAAAATCTTCTGCTACAGAAAAATCGTTGACTATTCCAGCAGCAAACAAACGCAATGATGGATAATATAGGTTAAAAAACTCCTTGAAATCCTTTTTGTTTTTTAAGAATCCCTTATTGTCTGCTCTATAGTTCAAGGTAAAAGCATTATCAAAATGATGTAACAATTGTTTCCTGCCGGTAAGATACAAAATGGATTGAAAAATAGCCTAATCCCCTAAAAAACAATAATTCAATCCTGAATAAAACTGATATATGAGATTTGAAACACTCCGTCTTCTCATAAAGTTTTCATATCAATTTTTGCACAATAAACTTATGGTTCATCAATTTCAAAATATGTTTCAACACAAAAAGTTTTATCATTACTTCCAAATCCTTTTGCTCTTCCGAGTGAATCGGTTTTAATCATATACATATCGTACGAACCTGCACCATAGGTTCTGGTTGTACCAAACAAAAGGTATCCGCCATCGGAAGTTTGCTGAACATCATTTGCGTCCTCATCTTCATCACCACCATAAGATTTTGCCCATTCAAATTCACCGTCAGAAGTAATTTTTAAAATATAAAGATCCATTCCCTCCCCATTTTCTCCTTGAACACAACCGGCAATTATAAATCCATCATCAGTAGTTTTTTGTATACTGGTTCCTTTTCCGCTATAGTTTTTTTCCCAGAGTAATTTACCGGTACTATCTATCACTAATAAAACAATTTCCATATGGGTATTTACCCCAAGAAGGTAGTTATTATCAATTTCTGAAATATGGAAAGGAACTGTACCTGAAGCTCCGTAATTAAATGTCCAAATGGTATCACCTTTATTGTCCAATTTAAAAAGGTAGGTAGTCCATCCCTCATTTCCAAAGCTGTCAGAATAGCCTGCGGCAATATATTCGCCATCGCTGGTCTCAGCAGCAACCAGCCCACATTCTTCTTTTGCACCACCAAAGGTTTTTATAAATGAATTATTATAAGAAGATTGCTGAGCAAACAGGTTATCACCAAACCAAACAAAGACTATCAGAAATATAATCTTAACTTTCATAAACTCTACTTTCTTGTTCTCAGCTATTGTTATTAGCTTTTTGATTCTCCTTTGAAATGATCTCCAGGTATCTTTCAATATTCTCAGAATTCCAGTAAAATTTGTTATGCTGCTTATTTATTGCTTGTTTAATGCTTGGAACAGAATCTGTCTTTACATCGATTAGCTGAGATTCCTCGAACAGCCATATCCCATTCTTCCTGGTATTTTTGGATAGAATTCTTATAATTTCTCCCTTATAAATATATTTCCTGGTTTCGTATAGGATATATACCGGACTTTCTGATACGTCGGAGTTAAAATCACCTCCAAAATCTTTGCGATAATAAAAGAAGGGTTCGTTTTGAAAAAAATAAGTCTCCTCCATAGATGAACTATATGTCATCGGACCTCCTTCGTCAGACATATTGTATTCCCGAATCATATAAATATTGCTGTCGGAATAATAAAATGTAAAGTTGTGAGCAGCTCCAGATACATGTTCCTCCTCATCAACTGCTATATTCTCATCAGGTGTATAATAGCACACCTGCATTCCCTCAATCTGTTGGTTATATATTAAACTGAACTTTTCCCGGATATCTTTAATAATATTCAGGGTATCTATCTCCTGAGATAACACATTTCTTTGAGGCAAAAGCACTACAAGAAACAGAAAGAAATAATAGCGACCTCTTTTCATATTGTTTATTGAATTTAAGCTTTTGCAGTAAATTTAAACATTTCATGGATTATTCCTTTGGAGCAAGGAGCAGGCTATTAAAAACATCTAAAACAAGAGTGTTCAATACTGCAACATTTTGCAAATTAAATCCCGGCAATTAATAAAATGAAATATAATATTAAATTGCAGCGCAAAAATTTTGAGCTTTAAATGAAGATTGCCCCTAATTATATATATACCATACTGGCTTACATGTTTTTACATATTCTCACAGCAATAAGTGTCATATTAAGCCTTGTTTTCTATACACTTAGATGGAAAAAAGCCATGAATACAGTTATTTATTTTTGGGCCAGAGGTTCGTTTTTAATAATCGGCAAACGGCTTCATGCCGAAGGCCTGGCAAACCTCGAGAAAGGAAAAAAATACATTTTAATGGCAAACCACACAAGCATGTTCGATATCATGGGAATTATGTCTGTATTTCCGGGAGTTGCCTGGTTTGGCAGAGAATATCTTATAAAAATTCCGGTTTTCGGAACCCTGTTGAGAGGAATAAATTATGTTCCGATGAAAACAACCAACCTGAGAAATACCAAAGAAATGGTTAATGAGCTGATAAAAAACACAAATAATCAGACGGTGGCAATTTTCCCGGAAGGTACAAGAACCGTTACCGGAGAACTCAGCAAATTCAGGAAAGGCTTTCTTCATGTTTTAAAGGCAAGCGAACTTGACATACTACCCGTTACTCTTATTGGTTTTTTTGATTTTAAACCCAAAAACCGCTTCTATTTCAGGTACCGTCCAAGATTAACTGTTCAAATTCACCCACCTCTGTTTTACTCCGAATTAAAAGAATTAGCCGACAATGAAATAATAAACCTGGTTCAGTCGCGCATTGAATCGGTATTACCAACCTTTAAAACAGCCTGACTATGAAAAACAATAATCAATGGGCATTTATTGTTAATCCTGTAGCCGGAAATGGTCATTCACTTCTGGTTGAAAAGGAATTAATTGCCGAATTGAAGAAAAGAAACATAGTCGCATATATAGTGCGGACTGAAAGGAAAAACCACGCCAAAACTCTGGTCAGAGAACTTGCTGAACAGGGTTATAAAACAATTATTGCGATTGGAGGCGACGGAACCTTTAACGAAGCAGGAAGTGCTTTAATTGAATTTCCTGAAGTAACTACGGGACTGATTCCGGCCGGAACCGGAAACGATTTCGCCCAAATTCTCGGTCAAAACGAGAAATTTACAGAAAAGGACTGGGATATTTTCTTCGAAGCAAAAACTCAAAAGCTTGATGTTGGCCGTTGTAACGGCAATATGTTTTTTAACGGCATGGGACTTGGATTTGATGCACAGGTGGCCTCGGAAAATTACATCACTCCCGACCAGGTAAAAGAAAGAAGCAAAAACCTGTATGTGTGGCACATTTTAAAAAACCTGCTGTTTTATAAAGAAAGAATCTTTAAAACTTCGACCAATGGCGAAATGCACAAAACCCTGGGTTTCATGAATACTATCTCAATTGGGAGGAGGTACGCCGGTGATTTTTTTATAACACCCAAAGCAATTGCCAACGACGGATTGCTTGATGTTTGCATGGTTGGAAAGCTAAGCCTGCCACAACGTTTAAATATTTTAATGAAGGTACCTAAAGGAACTCATCTCGACCATAAAAAAGTAAGCTATTATACCACCGATAAAATGATTATTGAGGTAAATAAGAAATCGGCCTATCACCTGGATGGAGAATTGTTTTTCGATACCCGTTTCGAGATCGATATTTTACCAGGAAAATTATCAATCATCTATAATCCTAAGGGGAATCATTTTTTCGGAGATTCAAATTAACACTGAATGAATAAAAAATACATTGCTTTTTTTGACCTCGACGACACCATACTGAGTGTAAACAGCGGAAGAATACTTATTAAAGCCTGTTACAGTAAAGGTTTAATAACCCGGGGCGACCTTTTAAAAGCCTACTGGTTATCGATCTTGTTTAAACTCAGAATTAAAAGCAGCAGAAGTACTTCTTTGTCGATGATTAAATGGTTAAAGGGAACCGAGGCAAAGTTTATGCAGGATTTTACAGGCAGAGTAGTAAATGATTTGCTTATTTCTTTTATACGGCCTGAAATAAGGGAAGAAATAAATACCCACCAAAAGAATGGTGGCAAATTAGTAATGCTTTCGGCAGCACTTACCTTCATTGTGAAACCAATTGCTGAATTTTTAAACTTCGACGATTATATCTGTTCCAATCCGGAAGTTGAAAACGGATATTATACCGGCAAACCCAACGGACCTGTATGTGTCGATAATGAAAAGGAAATACAGATTCGTGAATATTGTAGACGGTATAAGGTTGAATTACCCGATGTGTATTTTTATGGCGATTCCTGGTCAGACCGGTTTGCACTGAAAATTGTTGGTCATCCGGTATGCGTTCAGCCCGACAGCCGTTTATTAAAACTATCGGTGAAGAATAAATGGAAAAGGATACTAACTTTTTGCTTTTTTTAGTTTCGTTTTATCCTTCTTAAGTCTTTTCAGTGCTTTTTTAAGCATCTCTTTAAGACTATTTGTTTTTTTCTTTTTGTCTTTGTTTTTCTTTGATTTTTTAATTGCTTTCTCCAGTTTTTCAACCTTTGATTCTGCTTTTTTTACCTTCTTCTTTTCTTTTTTCAATAAAGTTTCACCTTCCTTTTTTTGTTTCTTATCCTTTCCGGTTTTGGAAGTTGATTTAGTTCCCTTTTTCCCGGTTTCTTTTTTTACCTCCGGACTTTGTTTTTGCTTGTGTTCACCTGCTGGGTTAGTGTCTTTCAAAGCATTAATCGGCGTGGTTTTGGGTATTTCTTGATTCACCTCTGTTTGAGTAGCAACTGTTGGCTTTTCGGCCTTTAAAGGTGTAGATTTCGTTGCAGAGGTAGTTTTTTTTGCTGATGAATTTGTAAGGGTTGAAGCTGCAGTTTTTTTTGCTCCGGTAGTTGATGTACCCTTAGAAGAAGTTCGCTTTGGCGAGTCCGTAGATTTTTTATTTTTGTCAGCATTTGTAGCCTTTGCCGCCGGTTTATTTTCGGGTTGTTGTTTAGGTTCAGTGGATTTCTCCGGCTTGTTTATTTCATTTTCGGCCATAATTTATATTATATTAATTTATAATTAAGACTAAGTTAATATAAGATTCTGAAATATAACCACTTTTCAATCTTAAGTCTATCTTAAATTTAAAAAATTATAATCAACCCAGTATCTTTTTTGTGTATAGTTCTTCGGGGTGAAAAGCCGTCTTTATTTTAAACTGTTTCTCAATTAATCACTTCCCATAGAACCGATTATTATTCAATCCTGTTAACTGTTTACAAACCCTTAGATCCTCACCTTCTAAAGATATATTCTTTTCACCCTCTCTAAAACGGTTGAGGACATTACTCATTACGGCAAACTCTTTTTTCCCCAGCTTATAATTAATCAGGAAAAGCAAAGCAAAAATCAGGAAAACCGCTGGTAAGGCGCAAAACATGATTCGTATGCCCCAATCGGTTGTTGTTGATATGCTCCCCGCAACTAATGCCTCCTCACTGTAACCGATTACATCCAAAACAATACCAAGAGCACCAATTACAAATCCACCTGACAGTTTACGCAAAAAGGTAGATACGCCTGAGTACAGCCCCTCTCTGCGACGTCCTGTTATAAGCTCATCAACATCAGCAATGTCGGGCAAGACCGACCAGGAGAAGATATTGCATCCGGCACCTCCAACACCTATTAATGAACAAACAGAGATTACAATACTATTTGAAGTAAAAGGAGTAAAAAACATAATTATTATACTGGCTGTAATCCAAATACCTGCAGAGATGTATGCCGGAATAGTCTTGTCGGTTTTTTGAGCCACATATGAGAATATTCCTATAAAAACCAGCTGGGTGATAAGAATCGAAGCCATTATAGGTACAAATAGTTCCGCTTTTTGCAAGGATACTGTAAGGAAATAAACAGCCAGCGCCATAACTGTATCAATAGCCATCTGACAAAGAATGAAAACTATTACATAAATTCGGAATGAACGATTTTTAAGAACAAACAACCAATCTTTTATATGAGGTACAGGGCTTGGTTTTATCTCATTCTCCCATGTGCCAGAGAAAACTATCAGCCAGCCTATGGCAAATATAGCACCGAAGACCAGTCCCATCAAAAGATAACCCTGCCTGGGGTCAATGCATGCTTCAGTGATTAGTGCCGGAACTGTGGCGCAGATAATGGCAGCAGCAGCAGAAAACACAAGACGCATGCCTGTAAATGAACTCCGCCTGTGGTAATCCCTGACCATGTCGGATAAAATAGCATTGTAAGGCACCATAACTACTGTAAAAGCAGTAGAAAAGAAGATATATGCCAGGGTGTAGTATATAAATCTGGCAGCAGTTCCGCTTATACCAAAACCGTACCATAGCATCACCCAGGAAGCGAAAACCGGAAAGCTTCCCAGCAGAAAGAATATACGTCGACGACCAAAACGCGATTTTGTTCTGTCAGAAAGCTGACCCATAAAAGGGTCGGTAATGGCATCCCAGGCTTTCCCTATGAATACAATGCTACCGGCCAGGGTTCCTGAGAATCCCTCAACATTAGTGAGGTAAACCAGAAGCAGCAACCCAACAATTATAAACGCTCCTCCGCCATATATATCGCCGCAGGCATAGGCCATCTTGCTCCAAAGTTCTTTTCTGTTCTTCATAGGTTCATCTTCTTTTCGTAGTATTCGTCCCTGATAAGTCGGATTGCAAGCACCCATTTCATCATCATGCGAACATCGTTCAGAATGAAACGCCGGATATCTGCTCCATTCGCAATCTCAAAGTATTCGCCGGCTGCAAAAGGTACCATTTGAATATCTTTCATATCAAAATGCAGGGTTTCAATGTTATTAAAAACCACCCCCTCATAAGTTACAGCTTGTCGGGTAAGACTCAGATTCCCGTGACCCATTTTCTGATAACCACTTTTTCCTGGCTCATTCCAAAGGAGCGATGTTCTTGTAGTAATTTTAAAATCTGGTTCATGAATTTCCATTAAAAGACTAGCCTTTTGGAAGTCATACCAGTTATCAAAACCATCAAAAACAATACTATCCTGCCTGCCGGGTTCAAAAAACAGTTTATTGCTCAGTATGGCCTCGTTACTGCAGTTAAGGCAGAAAAGTTTATTCTCTTTCGAGCGTAAGGTGAATTCTTCATTACATTTCGGGCATTTATACAGCACCAATTCGGCACCTTCGGCCAGATGTCTGCCTTTAAATGTAACATTATTCTTTCGCTGCCATTGGTAGTCATTAAAGTCGATAGCATTGAGCAATTTGAGGTAAATATCATCTACTGAAAGAGCATATAAATCCTCCGTTGAAAATACCCTGAAAACTTTAGTATCAATTCGTCCGCGGTGAACTCTTTTAGTCCAGCGGGGACGGGTGAGATAGCCCCCGTTTATCTGCACAGCAACCACTGGTATTTTAAAATTCTTTAAGAGCTTTGCTGTGCTTGGAGCAGCAAATCCCCCGGGTCGGCCCTCGTTTGATAAACATCCATGAGGGAAAATAGCAATTATTCCTCCACTTCCGATAACAGACTTTGTTTTAAGTATTGCCTTACTATCATTGGTAAACTGGTACTTTGGAATAACACCCATTAATCTTAAAAAAGATTTCAATACAGGATACCTGAAAAAGTTGTAGGCAGCCAGGTAATTCATTCTTCGTGGGTAAAGCGCAATAGTTACAATAAGAAAATCCAGCCAGCTGGTATGACCGGAAACTACAAAAAAAGGCGGTTTGATACCCTTAATAGCAGAACGGTCTACCTTGAGTCGAAGAAATAATCGGAAATAGATGCCTGCAAGAAAACCAATGGTAAAATATAAAAAGGCATTTGGCCTGATAACAGGGGAGGCTTTTTTTTCAGTCATTAAAATAGTTATAAAATACTCACCGTAATATTTTCAATGCCAATTACAAAATGGAGATAGTAAAATGATTGTGATATAAAAATACAGCTATTTATGACAAATTAAATTGAATGCTTTTTTTTCTTGCACTGCTTATAATAATAGAAGCAGTATGTACTCTTTTGTAATTCTGCTATTGGTATTATTTCTTTATCAATAATTCTTCTAACCAGAAAGGTAAAAACAAACTGAATTCCCCCATTGTTACCAGACTTACTTGAATTCCAACGAATGGTTAAAAAGCCAGGCAAACAGAGCTTCATCGGTATAACAGGGGCCCGGTGTATGGCCCATATCGGTATATTCGCTGTACTTAAACATTGGGTAACCCAGGCGGGAAAGTGTTATTGTGGTTCTTTCGTGTCCGGTTAAATTATCGGAGATTTTTGTTTCAGCAGCCTTGCTGTTGCATTCATAGTTGCGCATGTATTCTAAAGCAGTGCGGGCAATTTCTACCCTGGTTTCGGTATCTGAAAGCCCAATGTGATACCAAACAGCAGTTTTTTCAGCTATTTCGTTTCCTAAGTCAGACTGACTTTGACCGGCAACACGAATGATGGCCGCAAAATACGTGTTTTCGGAATACATTCCCTTTGCCAGTGGATAGCTACTGGATCCTCCATACGAAAAGCCGGTTAAATAAATACGATTCATGTCAATCCGGTAGCCTGCGTCTTTTGCACTCTTAATCCATTTTGCCAGTGACTGTCCGTCGGATGATGAACTTTTCTGATAGTCGATAACAAATGCCGGATAATCCTGGGCTACTGTTTTATAATAAGCCTGCCCCTCACCCCACATACCGGAAACCAGCAAGGGGTATTTTCTTGATGCATTTTCGGATTTATCATATCCCCATGGACTTTGAAAGACCTGGTTTTCGTGAATAAATTCGACAGGGGCATCGGAGTCTTCAAATGTTTCTTTTGGATTTAAGATGTGTTCTTCCTCGCACGATACGAAAGCCATCAGCAACAGAATTATAGCTGGATACAAACTTCTTCTTTTTAATGCTTGTTTCATAATATAATCATTTCGTATTTTTCTGGTATAATAATGTATGAACAAATTCTGTTTTTATAAAAATACCAGAATTCCAATTTTTATGTATCATTTTAGGTATTACGTAACAAAAACCAGGTGTAATTTATTGCATGTCAATTGATTAAGAGTGAGATTAATTATTTGGGATTGTTTACAAGCTAATTTCATAACAAACATCATTTGGTATGGTTTGGCTATTAGAAGCTCCTTCCTATCAAAGCAGTTAATTAGTCGTCCCTTAAAAAGTCGATTTTTTCAATAATTCTGTTTTTGGTAGAAAAATCGTCACGGCTAGTGCATAAATTAGACG
>JAFGVA010000193.1 GCA_016938235.1 Bacteroidales bacterium
ATAAAACATCTTCCAAAATAAAGCTTGTCAAAGAACTTGTTTATTGATAGTTATTAACTATTTTTCACTAACTAAACGACATTGAATAAGCTATTATAAAAATCCCGAGATTTCAGATAGGCGCTACTTTGTTTTAGGCTTTCTGAAATGACATTGAGTAAGGTTTATCCCCAACAAAGAAAGAATTCCCGCCTGCGCGGGAATGACGTTAAATAAGTACAACAAAAAAAGCCATCCCGATCATTCGGGACAGCTTTTTTCGCTCCTCAGGTAGGACTTGAACCTACGACCTACGGATTAACAGTCCGCCGCTCTAACCAACTGAGCTACTGAGGAATTTTCCTTTTATTTACCTCTCTAACCATCCCGATAACTATCGGGAGAGCTACTGAGGAGTGTATATTTAATCATCCCTCCCGATAATTATCGGGATTCAGGACTGTTTGGCATCTACCCTCTGGTACGAGCCTGAGGAAAAATGCGTCGGCAAAACTATATCTTTGAATTCAATTATGCAAGCGCTTTCCTACTTTTTTGATTATTTTTTTGTTACTTCGTGCCTCAATAATAAAAATACTATGAAACGTGTCTTAGGCATAGGTCATGCCCTGGTTGACCTGCTCATTCAGATGGAAGATGATAAATTATTAAAGGAACTTGGTTTACCCAGGGGAAGTATGACTTTAATTAATGAAAAAGAAGCAGAACAAATTTTTCATATGGTCAAATCACAAAATGTGCCAAAAGCTTCCGGTGGCTCTGCCGCCAATACCATTCATGGATTGGCAAGCCTGGGTTCCCCGGTTGGTTATATAGGAAAAGTTCAAAACGATGAATTAGGCAAGTTTTTTGAAAATGACCTGAAGCAGGCCGGAATCGATGCAAAACTTTATCGTGGTAATGCCGGTACTGGTCATGCAAACACTTTTATCAGCCCCGACAGTGAAAGGACATTTGCAACCTATTTAGGAGCTGCTGTTGAGATGAAAGCTGATGAGATTAGTTCTGAGGAATTTGCTCCCTATCATATAGTTCATATTGAAGGATACCTGATTTACAATACCGGCTTAATTGAAAAAGCTATACGACTTGCTAAGGCAAACAATATGTTGGTTTCACTTGACCTGGCGAGTTTCAATGTTGTTGAAGAAAACCTTGAATTCCTGCAGAGTATTATTCCGGAGTCAATTGATATAGTTTTTGCCAACGAAGAAGAAGCAAAAGCTTACACAGGCAAGGAACCAAAAGAAGCACTGGAATTAATAGCCGGACAATGTAAATATGCTATTGTAAAAACAGGTAAAGAAGGTTCTTACATAAAGCACAATAACGAAGTCACTAAAATTGAAATTATTGAAACCACTGCACTTGATACTACAGGTGCCGGAGATGCTTATGCCGCAGGATTTCTGCACGGTTTGAACCTTGATCTACCCATGCAAAAATGCGGTGACCTTGGTGCTCTTCTTGCAGGCACTGTAATTGCAAGATATGGAGCAAGAATTTATCCCGAAGATTTAGCTTCAGTTCTTGAAAGAGCTAAAGCTATTATAAACAACTAGTGATATTTTAAGGATAAAATGTTGCCAGAGCTTTATTTATTGTTACTCCTTGATTTGACATTATGCGAGGTTTCGTGCCGAAACCGCGACAATCTCAGGTTTATCTCATATGAAACAAGCCTTAAAAAATAAAAATAAACGGATGAAACAAAAAGAAAAATTATCTAAAATAAACCGTGAATTTCAGCATTTACTTTATCAATAACTGTACTTAGATCTTCAGGCTTATCGATGAAGTTTAAGTTATCGACATCGATATACATAATTTTTCCAAGATTATATGCTTCGGCCCAGGAATCATACCTTTCATTTAACTTTTTAAGGTAGTCAATGCGAATATTATCTTCGTATTTTCTGCCACGTTTTTCTATCTGGCGCACTAAAGTAGGTACCGAAGCTTTAAGATAAATTATTAAATCGGGTGGTTCAATTAAAGATGATATCAGGTTGAATATGGTAAAGTAATTTTCAAAATCGCGGGTCGACATTAATCCCATAGAATGAAGGTTGGGAGCAAAAATATAAGCGTCTTCATAAATGGTTCGATCCTGTATAATAGTATCTGTCGACTTTTTTATTTCCAGAATATGGTTAAAACGGGTATTTAAAAAGTACACCTGCAGATTAAACGACCAACGCTGCATATCGTTATAAAAATCATCAAGATATGGGTTGTCGTCAACGTCCTCGTAATGAGGTTTCCATCCAAAGTGTCTGCTAAGAAGTCCGGCAAGCGATGTTTTTCCCGAACCAATATTCCCTGCAACAGCTACATGCATAAATTTCAATTTTTATTTTTCCAACCGGGGGAACCTAAAAAGCCCCTCACTTACTCATTAAATTCAGCTTCTCGTCAATTTAAAAATTCTGAACCTTGATTCAGAATAACGGCCAAAAATTACTTTCTGATTCTTAAAAATACAGATTTATATGTAATCTGAAATGTTTATTTGACTAAAAGCCTATTTAAGTTCGGAAATTTCTAGCAATTCTTCAAGGTATTGTCTGCTGTTTGATAAACGAGGAACTTTATTTTGTCCTCCCAGTTTTCCTCTTTTTTCCATCCATATAAAAAAAGTGCCTTCTGAAACGGCATGAACAATGGGAATATCAAGGGTTATGTTTTTGTAACGCTTGGCTTCGTAATCGGAATTGATATTCTGAAGTGCATTATCAAGATGGTAAGTAAACTCATTAAGATTATTTGGTGCTTTAGCAAATTCTATAACCCATTCGTGAGACCCTTTTTGATCATCACTCATAAAGACAGGTGCTGCACTGTACTCATTTATAACTGAAGCCGTTTTCTCACAAGCCACACTCAAAGCTCTTTCAGCATTGTCAATGATTACCTCTTCGCCAAATACATTAATAAAATGTTTGGTTCTGCCTGTAATAACCAGTTTATGTGGAAACTTAGAAGTGAACTTCACAGTATCACCAATGATATAGCGCCATAAGCCTGAATTTGTGGTGATTACAATAGCATAATTTACACCTGTTTCCACCTCTTCAATAGTAAGTGTTTTTGGATTTTCACTGCCATATTCAACCATAGGTATAAACTCGTAGAAAATGCCATAATCGAGCATAAGCAACATGCCGCTATCGTCCGGATCATCCTGAATGGCAAAAAAGCCTTCTGAAGCATTATAAGCTTCGAGATAATGCATGTTTGCTGTAGGTATTATCTTTTCAAATTGTTCTCTGTAAGGACCAAAACTCACTCCCCCGTGAATAAATAATTCCAGGTCGGGCCATATTTCCAGCACATTGTTCTTTCCGGTATATTCCAGGATATATTTCAGCATAACAAGATTCCAGGAAGGTACGCCTGCCAGACTTGTAACCTTTTCCTGAATTGTTTCAAGTGCAATTTTTTCCAGTTTTTCTTCCCATTTATCGAGCAAAGCAACCTGCTGACTGGGTGTTCGGATAAATTCGGTCCAGAAAGGCAGGTTCTCAATTAATATTGCGGATAAATCGCCGTAAAAGGATTTATTGCTGTAATTATCAATTTTATGGCTGCCTCCCAGAGTTAAACCTTTCCCTTTAAATATGCCCGATTCGGGGTAATTATTTGTGTAAATTGCTAAAACATCTTTACCTCCCCTGAAATGGCATCTTTCCAGAGAATCTTTGCTCACAGGTATAAACTTACTTTTATCGGCCGTTGTACCCGATGATTTAGCAAACCATTTTATTTCTCCCGGCCATAATAAATCCAACTCTCCTTTTCTAAGCCTATCGACATAGGGCTTAACCTCTTCATAGGTCTGCAGGGGTACCCTGTCCTGGAAATCTTTAATTGAACGAATATTTTGGTAGTCGTGCATTCTGCCCCATTCTGTTTCAAGTCCTTTAGAAATAAGACTATCAAACATGTCGTGTTGAACATTAAACGGGTATTTTCTGATGAGATCAATCTGCGATATTCGCTTAATATTGAACCACTTAACGAGTGAGGTAATGATAGGCATGTTTATATACAAGCAATTTGTTCAGGCTAATAACAAAGATATGTATTCGCCTATGATTTACAAATAAAACTTAGGGGACTACTGAACAATCAATATCTCTCTTCGACCGGAAATATGTTTATTCCCTTCGTGATCTTTATATACTGCTTTGGAAATAATCAACCTGTCGTGAACTTGCAGGTCACGAATAAGATTTATTTGTTCAGAAGATAGTTTCCCGTCAACAGAATAATATTCTTTAAGTTCATTCGATTTTGTAACAATTATAAACTCTTCTAACTGATAAACATCTTCGAGCCCATTTATAAAATAATTCAGATGTATACCCTCAAAGGGTCTGAAGTTTCTGATAGCAAGTGTGCCACCTGACTCTCCAGGAAGTTCTATTTCTGGCAGAGGAGGAATATTTACAAGATAAATTACCGTATCTGAGTCAACAATTTCGGAATTTTTTATTACTGAAACCATCACCATGGCCTCTCCGGAATTTGCAGGTCTGGCAATATAGTAACTTCCTTTTCTGAATATTGTTCCATTGTTTATTGTTACCTTCAAATCTGCTCCCTGACCTTCTGAAGAAGCAATTTGAAGTAAATTGTCAACCCACAAATAGATTGTTTCACCAGAATCGCTTTTAACAGGTACGCCAGGTTCAATAAATTCCATAGAATCCTGCATTATCATTGACATTACTACTGCTGAACATCCTTCTTTTTCAACTCCATAATTAATTACTAACTGATAACTCGCAGACCTGTCGCACAAATAATCAAACGATTGTTTATAGCTGCTATGCTGATCGAATGCATAATTGCCAGCGTATATCTGCCCCTTGCGTTCAACTTCAACTATTGCTTTTCCCTCAAATTCCCTGGCATTGGCAATTGTAAACCGATAGGCAACACCTTTGTTCAGGAAAACCTGGAATTTACCTGTTGGTGAAGGATCATCCATGGTACCCTTTGAAAGTTTCACCTTGAAATCGCGAATATAGATGGCATCGGCGCCAGCTTCCTGAGCAGCAATTTCGACAAGTTGCTGATTACACTGCGTATATCCAATGATTGGCAACATAGTCAGAATTGTAAAGAGCCAGATTGCTTTTTTATTCATGGCTGTATGTATTTTGTTCTTCGTTTTCCATTTCATATTTGACAACTGCCGAAATCATTACCCCAAAAGATTGGCTTTCGAGTTGAAACCAAACTTTCGAAATAGAATAATGCCAGGTATCTTTTCTGCATTTGCGATTATAACCAAGGCGTTGTCCGTAATTTAAAACCGACTGATTAGAATTCCTGTCCATCTTTCTCAGATCGATAAATTCTGTATCGCCGTAATAGTGATCAAAATCGTCGGGAAATACTCCTTCAATGGCAACAAATATTCCCTGTTCTGGCATATTAATTCCTAATTTTAACAAGCTTATGGTGTACCAGCCGCCGCCCTGCTCGGGCTTAACAACCAAGGCATCTTCGATTAAATCTTTTCCTGGCATTCCGGTTGAATCAGCTTCGTAAATTCTAACACGAAAAGGGGCGTCTGTATTTCCTCTTTCAGATAAATAATAGGAAACACTCGTAATATATCCTTTCCTGTTTTTTTCGGCAGAAATAAAAAGTGCTGTCTGCTGACCATGGGTGTCTAAATAAAGATTTCCGGATGTTCTGTTTGCCGTATTGCCAACTTCAAATACATCGTATTTCGTCGGAAGAATAATAACAGGTTCAACTTTAAAAAACTTTTCTTTCATGAAAAAATTCAGAAATTCTGCCTTTTCAGGTTCAATGATAAGTGTATCGCGCACATAGCCCATTGAGGAAAAAACCAGCGTGTCGTATTTATCATCACTCCAGGAAATATTTAGCTCGAAGCGTCCAAGGTGGTCTGCAATACAACCTTCGGATCGGCCAGCAATGCTAACAGATACATAGGGAATAGAAACAAAGCTGCTATCTTCAAAAATGGCTCCGGATAAAGTATAATGTTCAGGGAAGCATCCCTTGTGAATAATAACCTGTTGATTTCTGAAAGTGAAACATAACCTGAAAGGATATAACAATTTCTCGAGCAGATTATTTAAGGAAATTGAATACTCCCCAGATGCAACATTTTTGTTATCCAGCAAACTTAATCGATAAGCAAACCGAAGACCTGTTTCATCGCTTACACATTGCAATGCATCATGCAGGGAACCAGCCTTTATTTGAATTGTTATTGAATCAGAAAGTTCCTGCTCCTGTGCCTGAACAAATTTGGTTTGAAGCAGAAAAATCAGAATTAATGATATAAAATGATACTTCCTGATACCTAAATGTTTTCGTGATATTATTCTAATATTAAGCCAAAAGTAACGATAAACTATTCAATCTGTTTTAAAATATACTTTCCTTCCTTGTCAATAATTTGAACGCCAAAAACCAGCTCCATATCTTCAATGGCTTCCTGAATTGTTTGTTTATTGAAAGTGATACTTACAAGTTCTTTGTTAAAATTTGAATCACATTCGAATTCAGTTTTGTAAAAACGGGATATTTCCGGTAAAATATCTTTTATTGTTTTATTTCGGAATTCTAAAATGCCTGTGCGCCATGCTATAAAATTCCTGTCAGGACTTTCTGATTTTTGGATTGTATTTTCAATTTTATTAATCCTGGCTACTTCGCCTGCTGCAACCTGAATTTCCTGCTCTTTGTGTTCTTCGTAATTAAAAAATACTAAACCCTCTGTTACATTCAATGTAATTTCGGAATCGCCCTTAAACGATTTCAGGTTAAATTCAGTTCCAACTACCTTGGTAGTGCTCCCGTTTGATTCAATTAGGAAAGGTTTTACCTTATCCGGGGCAATCTGAAAATAAGCTTCACCTTCAAATACTATTTTACGTATATTCTGTCTGAATTTTCGCGGATATTTTAAAACCGATTCTGTATTTAAAGTTACCATACTGCCATCTGGTAAGTTTATTTCCACTGGTTCCACCAGCGCAATTGTATTAACTTCAATCAACTTTTCACTTTCAATGAATATTTTGTAAGTGCCGAACAATCCTACTCCAATAAGTATAGCTGCTGCCAGTTTTATCCAGCTAAAACCGGATTGACCGGCTTTCTGTTCACCTAATTTTGCAGAAGTTTTTACGAGTGCTGCTTCCACATCGGGCTCATATTCAGGAGGAGTTGCATGGTTCCAGGTATCCTTCATTTCTTCAAACATTTGCTTGTTTTCGGGCGTTTCAGCTTTCCAGATTTCAAGTTCCTTTATTTCTGCTTCGGAACACACTCCCGACAAATACCGGGCAATTTTATCGTATGGTATTTCTTTAGTCATCTCTTCAAATTTTACTGTTCATAAATCTGATTCATATAGGGAGTCATGTTTTCTCTAAGTTTTTTTAATGCTATACCCATTTGGTTCTCCACTGTTTTCACTGAAACCTGCAGATATTCAGCTATTTCTTCGTACGAAAGACCTTCGAACTTGGCCATTTCGAATATTTGCCTGCATTTTTCGGGCAATAAACCAATTGTCTGTGCAAGCAAGACTTTGAAAAAGTTAAAATTCACCGGGCTTTCTGTACTTTCCGAAATATTATTTTCCTGCAAAGTTTCCTGCTCGTGTTTCTTTTTTATTTTTTCGTGTTTTAAATAATTCAAACAGGCATTGCGAACAGAGCTGTATAGGTATGACAGAAGGGATGTTTCGATTTGCAGGCGAGGAGCGTTTTCCCATATTTTCACAAATACATCCTGAACCATTTCCTCGGCATTTTCGCCATCGTGTAAATATCCCATAGAAAACCTTACCAGCTGTGCATAGTATTTCCTGAACAATTTATCGAAGGCTTTTTTATTGCCTTCGGAAATATGCCGGAACAAGAGTTTATCGTTTTCCAAATTCAAAACTGTATGGTTTGCATTAAAGACAAATGTAAAACATATACCCCCTAATTTGAATAGATTTTTTTAACCTTTCTGTGTATTTTATGATTCGCTGGTTCTGAATGAAGCGAATAAACAAAAAACTGACATTAAACTAAACAACAGCTTATTTATGCCTTGAAAATTTAGATGATTGAGGTCGGTTTTGTTTTTTATCGCGGGTGGCAAAGAATTCTTGTTTTCTTTTTTGTTTTTCTTTCTCAAATTCTTTTTTTTCAGCTTCGGACATTGGTTTTTCTGTCTGCGGAAAAGGATTATCAGAAACTAACTGAATTTTCAATTTTATAAGTTTTTCAATGTCACTTATAAAACTGTTTTCTTCCGGTTCACATATTGAAATTGCTGTTCCATCTTCTCCTGCTCTGCCCGATCTTCCAATCCGGTGAACGTAAGTTTCCGGCACGTTGGGGATATCGTAATTTATTACGTATTTCAATTTATCGATATCGATACCCCGGGCTGCAATATCGGTAGCAACCAAAACGCGTATTTTGCCGATCTTAAAATTTGTAAGAGCCTTTTGTCTTTGATTCTGAGCTTTATCGCCATGAATTGAAGCTGCACTGATTTTCTTTTTCGCAAGAAACCGGGCCACTTTATCTGCTCCATGCTTGGTACGGGCAAACAATAACACCTGGTCTATACTTTCATCCTGCAAAATATGGAGCAAAATATCTTTCTTGGTAGATTTATTGGTATAATACAAGTACTGTTGAATAGTTTCGGCAGTTGAAGATACCGGACTGACTTCAACTTTTTGTGGATTATTTAATATCCGTTTAGAAAGTTCGACAATCTTTGGAGGCATGGTTGCAGAGAAAAACAAGGATTGTCTTTTTGCAGGAAGCCTTTCAATAATTTTACGAATATCATGTATAAAGCCCATGTCAAGCATGCGATCTGCCTCATCCAGAACAAAATACTCTACATCTTTTAGTCGAATTATACCCTGATCCATCAGGTCAAGAAGTCTGCCAGGTGTAGCCACCAAAATATCTACTCCTTGTCGCAGAGCCTCAGTTTGTTTGCCCTGGGTTACTCCTCCAAAAATTACAGTATTCTTAATGCCCGTATATTTACCATAAACAGTAAAACTTTCACCAATCTGAATGGCCAGCTCCCTTGTTGGAGTAATAATTAATGCTTTTATCCTGTGCGGATTATTATGCTTTAAATAATCGTAAAAGAGATGTTGCAGAATTGGCATAGCAAAAGCTGCCGTTTTCCCGGTTCCTGTTTGAGCACTGCCAAGCACATCATTTCCTTTGAGAATAAGGGGAATGGCTTTTTCCTGAATTGGGGTTGGCTGCGTATAATTTTCTTCTTTCAGCGCTTTAAGTATGGATTCTATAAGTCCCAGATCTTCAAATTGCATATCATATCATTTTATTCCTGATTAATAGACAATTATCGATCGAGGAAACAGTTATTATTGACTGCAAAGGTAGACATTATTACAACACTTTTTTGATATTTTTGCTTGTACAGCTTTTTGAATTTTGTTTTAATAAGTATTATATTGCTCTTTATATCATATGCGTAAAACATGAACCCTATACAATCCTTCCTGTTATTCATTATTCTTCCAATTTTATCTTTAGTTTTGAAATATTGATTGATAGTTCCGATAAAATCGAATATCCATATGAAACTTCCCGCGGAATAACTATTTTACATAACTCAATTGATACTCTTTCACTGGGAATAGACTATAGTATGGCTGCTTACCTTCAAAAAAGAGGCCAGATAAAATTAACGCTTGAAAACGGAAGTGAAACAAAGAGTTGGTCAAAGAAGCTATATGTAAAATTTGAATAAAATTATCAGAAAAACTTTTCCAGATAATGATTCATAGTTTGCTTCTTTACCTTTTTTTTGCAAACCTTAACAATTGCATTCTTCGGTTTGCATTATATTTCATTATATTAGCTGCCTGATAAAAATAAACCATATTAATACCCATGAACACGTTTAAAACCTATAACCGAATTCTCGGTTGGGCCGTTTTTGTGATTGCCGCGATAACCTATATTCTTACAGCTGAACCAACAGTAAGTCTTTGGGATTGTGGAGAATTTATTGCCAGTGCCTATAAACTGCAGGTTGGGCACCCTCCGGGAGCACCTTTGTTTATGATAATGGCAAGAGTATTTACACTTTTTGCCGGTTCTGATGTTACTAAAGTGGCTTTTATGGTCAATGTGATGTCGGCACTTGCCAGTGCATTCACCATTATGTTTCTTTTCTGGACAATTACCCACCTGGCACTTAAAATAACCGGAAGAGATAATCTGAAACCTTACCAGCTCATTGCTGTTTTAGGCAGTGGCCTTGTTGGTGCGCTTGCATACACATTTTCTGATACTTTCTGGTTCTCTGCTGTTGAAGGTGAAGTTTATGCCAGCTCCTCGTTTTTTACAGCCATTGTATTCTGGGCTATTCTGAAATGGGAAAATATTGCTGATGAAAAATACTCAAACAGGTGGCTGATATTTATTGCTTATCTTATGGGGCTTTCAATTGGCGTTCACCTCTTAAACCTGTTGGCAATTCCAGCCATTGTTATGGTTTATTATTTTAAAAAGTATGAAACCTCACGTAAAGGAGTTATCTGGGCATTAATAATCGGAGGTCTAATTCTTGGTTTTGTAATGTATGGAATTATCCCCGGAATTATCTGGCTTGCCTCAATCTTTGAGTTATTATTTGTAAATGGTTTCGGATTGCCTTTTAATAGCGGAATTCTAATATACATCGTATTATTATTGAGTGGTCTTGCCTATGGAATCTATTATACTCAGAAAAATGGGAAAGTAGCACTGAATACCGCCATTTTAATGGTAACTGTTATTGTAATCGGGTATTCTTCTTATTCCATGATTGTTATCCGTTCAATGGCAAATCCACCTATGGACGAAAACAGTCCGGAAACAATCTTTAAGCTTCAGTCATACCTGAACCGTGAACAGTACGGTGAACGTCCGTTGGTATCTGGTCAGTATTTTAATGCCCCTGTTACAGAAGTAAAAGAAGGTAAAAACTATTACACCCGAAAAGATGGAAAATATGTGGTGACAAACCGCAAAACAGAATATGTTTACGATTCTGATTTTACAGGTTTGTTCCCAAGAATGTGGTCCAGCGATAATACACATATTCCTGCCTATATGCAATGGGGAAAAATTGATGAAAAAGATATTTATCAACCCAAACGTGACCAGAGTGGCAACCTTGTAACAGACAGAAACGGAAGAATTCAATACGACAGGAATAATCCAAAGGATAAGCCTACAATGGTTCAAAATCTGCGGTATTTCTTCAGTTACCAGGTAAACTTTATGTACATGCGCTATTTCTGGTGGAACTTTGTTGGCCGTCAGAATGATGAACAGGGATATGGCGGAATTATTAACGGTAACTGGGCATCGGGAATACCGTTTATTGACCATGCAAAACTTGGAGATGGAAAAAATCCCCCGCCCGAAATAAAAAATCATCCGGCACACAATGAATACTATGCTTTGCCATTTTTACTTGGCTTAATCGGATTAATCTATCATTACCGGAAACACAAAAAGGATGCCTGGATTGTTATGATGTTGTTTGTTTTAACCGGACTTGCAATCGTGGTATATCTGAGTCAGTATCCATTTCAGCCGCGCGAACGTGACTATGCCTACGCTGGTTCGTTCTACGCTTATGCCATATGGATAGGCTTGGGGGTACTTGCAATTATTGATATGGCCGGTAAAGCATTGAAAAATGTTCCGGCAAGTGCTGGGGTAACAGTGGTATTGCTATTTCTGGTTCCGGGTATTATGGCCAGGGAAAACTGGGATGATCACGACCGTTCAGGCAGGTATACAGCAAGAGATATTGCCTATAATTACCTCATGAGTTGTGCTCCGAATGCCATACTGTTTACCAATGGCGATAACGATACTTTCCCTTTGTGGTATGTGCAGGAGGTAGAAGGTGTACGTACAGATGTACGTATCGTAAACCTAATGCTTTTAAATATGGACTGGTATGCCGACCAGATGAAACTTAAAGTATATGAATCAGAGCCACTGCCTATTTCTTTAAAACACGAACAATATCTTGATGGAACCAGAGATGTTGTATTCATACAGGAGCAATATAAAGAGGCATATCCGGCAAAACAGATTTTAGAATTTATTGCCAGCGATCATAAAGCAACAAAAGTTAAAACACAGGCGAATAAAGAATACGATTATTGTCCTACAAGATCATTCCTTTTACCGGTTGACAAAGAAAAAGTTATTGCCAACGGTACAGTTAAGCCAGAAGATGCGCCTCTTATCGAAGATACACTTTTAGGTCACTTCTCCGGCAGCAGATTAACAAAAAGTGACCTCATTGCCTTTGATATTATAACAACCAACAATTGGGAAAGACCAGTTTACTTTGTTTCATACGGACACAGTGGTTTGTTGGGACTTGATAATTACCTGCAGCTTGATGGTTTTGCATACCGGCTTGTACCGATTAAAACAACCGACAGGTACGAAAAAGGCCGGATCGATAGTGATATCCTGTACAAGAACTTCATGGAAGAATTCCAATGGCGTGGTATGGGTGAAGACGATGCTATTCTGGATCATTTCCATCTGCGAACACTTAATGTGATTCGCCTGCGCATGCGCTATGCCCGTTTAGCAAATCAACTTATACTTGAGGGTGACCTTCAACGGGCCGAAGCTGTACTTGACAGAGTAACTGAACTTACCCCTCCCAGTAAAGTACCCTATGATTACTTCATTATCCCGATTTCGGAAGGCTATTACAGGTTGAATAAATTCGATAAAGCAAATGAAATACTTTCGACATACCTGGATATGCTCGAAGGTAGCCTTGATTATTATTTATCAATGAGCCAAAGTTACCAGCAGGGAGCTGAAGAAACTATCAATCAAAATTTTGAAATTTTACTAAGAATTGGTCAGCTGGCACATCGGTATAACCAGGAAGAACTGGCAAACAGAGCTAACGATTACCTTCAGTCGCAAAACTTAAGGTATTAAACAATATTTTTTCTTTTAATGTAAGGTTGTCTTTGATTAGGCAACCTTTTTTTATGTACATTTTTCTCTCCCATTACCAGAATATTCTGAAAACTTTCAGAAAGCTTATTTAATTGTTTTTCAATATATTAAACCAGATTTTTCTTTCATCAGTTTTCTATACAATGTATATTCTATAACCATGTATTATTTTTTTTTCACTACTATGTTTTGCATAGTAGTGTATTATTATATATATTTGCCATGTAGATTAGTTATTATGTTAATAAAAAGCACATTCCGGATTATTGTTTTAATGCTGGTTGTTTCAGTAATTAAAGAAGAGAAAGTCACAAATAAACCTTCGGCAAAAGCTGAAACTGAAATTGGAAAATCATTCTTCAATGATATTAATATGCAACCGAACCGAAAGCCAATTGCTGAAAAAAAAGACAGCTTAATTTATATAGATAAAATATACGCTTTGACCCAACAAAATTTTATAATAATAAACTGAAGGAACCATGAAGAAAACACTTACAATTAATCTGGCGGGTATTGTTTACCATGTAGATGAAGACGCCTACAGAAAACTTAAACAATACCTTGAAGCTCTTGAAAAGAAATTCAGACAAGAGCCAGATGTGAAGGATTTAATAGCAGATATTGAAACCCGTATTGCTGAATTACTTACTGAACGTCTGGGAAATAAAAGGCAGGTAGTAATTATGGACGATATAAATTTCGTTATCCAAACTTTAGGAGATCCCGATGTTATCTCTGATGAAGATAACAGCTCCAACTATTCATCGGAAACACACTGGAAAACATCGCAGAAAAAATACAGGCGTATGTACCGGGATCCCGATTCAAGGATTATTGGAGGTGTATGTTCCGGACTGGCTGCATACTGGAATATGGATCCGACAATAATCAGGGTAATATTCGTTGTTTTGGTATTAGTTGGCGGCTCCGGACTTTTAATATATCTGATACTTTGGATGGTTATGCCCGAAGCACAAACAACAGCCCAGAAGCTTGAAATGCGCGGCGAAGCTGTAACTATTGACAACATAAAAGATTTTATCAGGGAAGAATTTGAACAGGTAAAAAAGAATTTCAAAGGCGATAGAAAATGAAGATAGAAAATGCAAAAGCACAAATGAGGAAAGGAGTTTTGGAGTTCTGCATACTTTCAATTCTCTCGCGTGGCGATGCTTATGCTTCTGACATTATAAACGAACTTAAAAAATCGGAACTTATAGTGGTTGAAGGTACTCTTTACCCTCTGTTAACAAGACAGAAGAATGCGGGCTTATTAAGCTACAGGTGGGAAGAATCGCAACAAGGACCACCGCGTAAGTACTATGCCCTTACCGATAAAGGAAAAGATATTCTGACTGAATTGACAAATACCTGGAAGGAACTTGTTGAAGCAGTAAATTCAATCCAATCAAACTAAGACATAAATCATGAAAGAAACAATAAAGGTTAACCTGGGGGGACAGTTGTTTAATCTGGATAAAGATGCCTTCGAACGACTGGCTAAATACCTTGATACTATTGAAAATAAATTCAGGACAAATCCGGGCGAGGCAAGCGAGATTCTTGAAGATATAGAATCAAGGATTGTTGAACTTCTGCAAGAGGAATACCAAGATCCATCAACACAGGTGGTTTCGCTGGAAACAATCGATAAAATAATCGGAAAGCTAGGCAATGCCGATGATATGGAAGATGCTACTGAGAGGGAAGAAGAAACCTATTCGGCTGGAAGTTCTGCAAATTATCAGCAATCGTCAGGTAAAAAACGACTATACCGGGATATCGATAACTCAGTTTTAGGAGGTGTTGCGGCAGGTTTAGGTGCTTACATGGGCATCGACAAAGTCTGGATACGCGTTATATTTATCATTTTCACTTTTGTAAATGTTGTATTCATTCCCTTCCTGCAATTTTCAGGTCTCGGTCTGATAGCCTATGTTATTCTCTGGATAATTATACCGCCTGCACGAACAACAGCTCAAAAGTTGGAAATGAGCGGCAAAGCTGTTAATGTTGAAAACATTAAAGACTCCGTAAAAAAAGAATATGAAAAAGTAAAAACAGGAGTTAGCAACATTCCTAATTCGAAAGAATATAAAAATATTGAGAGTGCGGTCTCGGAATTTTTCAGTATTCTTGGAAATGTATTGCTGGTTTTTATAAAGGTAATTGGCGCACTGGTAGCTGTATCGCTCATTATTGCACTAATAGCTGTATTAATTGGCTTTTTGGTTGGTGGAGCTGCCCTGTTTCCCGGAGGATTTTTACAGCATTTAGAATGGCCCGGAATTGTAAACTGGCCCGAACTCACATGGACCGGCGTTTGCTTGTTTCTGATTATCGTAATACCTATTCTGGCCATTTTTGCCAAGCTTGTTAAATGGTTGTTTAACCTGCCATCTAAAAATCATTTTTTGTCGAGTATAGCAGCAACAGTCTGGGTACTTGCATTAATTATGTTTATCGTTCTTATGGCCAACAACGAAAACAGGGGAATTTTCAGACAAAGCTTTACTTCTGAATATACCATTGAAATACCAAAGGACAAAGCTCTTTATATCGATATTAACCCTCTATCGGAATCCGGGCAATACGACTTTTACAATATTTTAGGATATCACTTTGTTTGGGACGATTTTGACAATGATTTTCTGTGGAATCCTGAAATTGCTATTGAATATACCAACAACAAGTCAGCAAAAATTGAAATCGAGAAAAATTTTATTTGCTTCAACAGTTCTGTTAAAACAAGTAAGGCTCAAAGAATAGCTGATTACGACTGGAACATGAGCGATTCCATGCTGAAATTTGATGAGTATTTTGTGTGTGATGATGATGAATCATGGCGTTTCCCGCATCTAAAAGTTACTTTATTTGTTCCCGACGGAACCAGGATAATATATTCTGATGATATTGCTCCGCTTATTGACAATGTGGATATAATAAATAATAAAGGCAATGCCGAAAACTGGTCGGAGAAGATTTTAGAAATGAATCATGATGGATTACATGAAATAAATTAAGCTACATATTTGCAGAATAAAAAAAAAATATAACTTTGCACTCCCAATAATGGTATTGACCCATGGTGTAATGGCAGCACTTATGGTTTTGGTCCATACAGTCTAGGTTCGAGTCCTGGTGGGTCAGCTTAAAAAAGCGGATAGAGTATCTAAAAGTACTTTATCCGCTTTTTCATTATAGCTCAATGTATTGGGGACGTGCCAATTTTCATGGGAGCAATGATTACTTTCATTCCAAATTTCCCGTGGTATTGGCTAGAACGGTGGCAATATGATTAGGCAGGGAGTTCCAGGCTACTTACTTATCAAACTGTTTAAAAACTGATTGAATGTACAAACATTTCGCAAACCACTATCCTTCAGCTTACTAATATTAGCTGTTAGCGGCTGGCAATCTTTAATTCTAATCATTTTTAATTATACATAAAATTGTCCATTTAGCTATGTGGGCCGGATTTACAGGCTCTTGCTGTTAAGCTGGTTTGAGTATTGTATTGTGCAATTAACAGCAAGTGCCCCGCAATAATGGGAAGGAAAATCTGTCACCAAAATCAGTATATTGTAATTTTTTTTCAAATCAATGCGACTTTTTTATCGACTTATGCGACTTACTATTAAACACTAAATATTAATCGGTGGAGAATAACAGCAAAATAGAGTTTTTAAAATATTACGAACCTGTCCATAATCAACTTTTCAAGTATTGCAGGGCAGTATCAGGAAACACAGAGGATGCGGAGGATTTAATCCAAGATACGATTCTCAATGTTATAGAAAAGTTTGATAAAATTAAAGATTTATCTGTTTTCAAATCCTACATTTTTAGTGTTGCCAGTAATCTGCATAAATCGAAACAACGCAGGAACAAATTCAAAGCAGCGTTCAATGAAGAAGAAATAAATCAAATAATTGATTTTGGACAGAATCAGGAACATTATACTGAATTTAAAATTGTCTATGAAAAAATTCTTTCCTTACCTGATAAGACAGCTGAGACACTAATACTTTTTCATATTTCAGATTTATCAATCGAAGAAATACAGAAAATTCAGGGCGGCAGTATATCAGGTGTGAAGTCACGCTTACAAAGGGGAAGAGAAAAAGTGCTATCTCTTTTAAAAACAAAAGAGCAGTTAAAGATTGCCATGATGCTTTTAACATTTTAATAGTAAAGAGATGAAAGAAATATATACACAACATACATTAAACGAATTTTTCGAGGAGTTTAAAAATTTACCCATCTCCTACAAAATAGAACAGGTGCACCAATTACTCAATAATCCTGATGCAAAGGCCACGCATAGGGTGAAATCTGATTTTAAACCTTTAACACTAATTATTATGACAAGTGCATTTATTATTGGAGTCTTAAGTTTTTTACTTTGGACTGCGCCTAAAAAAACTGAGCATATAAATTTTGTTTCAAAACCGATTATAGAGCAAAATAAAAATTTAAACACTCCCATAAAATATGATTCTTCCCAAAACATTAATATAAAAAAAACAGAACATACAAAGGAAATAGAATCTAATAAGTCTGAAAGTCAGCAAAGTGAAATTACCAATACTAATCATGTGTTAATACCTGATACTGATTCTATTCAGATTGGACAAAATATCGGTGATATTGAATGTTTATGGCCAAGCGATACTTCAATTAATAAAAACTCTTTAATACTACATCTAACGAATGAGGAACTGAAAAAACTGGGAGTTTTTAATAGAACCGATTCTATGATATATAAAAACATGACTCCCAATGGCAATTATAGAGTTAGAAGAAGTTTTTTATGGGGAGAGTATAATACTGGCGAGCATGGCTGGCAATGGCCGTACACAAATTTACCTTTTCATATGATTGATTTAACTGATACGGTTAAAACAGATTACAAATCAGGCTTACTTAATTGTTATGATACATTAGTTGCCGTACAAACAACGATAACAGATAAGCCATATATCTTATGGTTTACTCCACATCCAACTATATTTGACTCTCTTCCTGATAGATATAACTATTTGAAAGAAACGTACGGATGTTTAAAGAAGCTTAAAAACCAAAATCCAGAACGGCAATTTGTTAACTATTGGGAAAAGGAAGTAACTTTTTCACTGGATAGTATAAATTACCTCACATTATCAAAAGAAACATTAATAAAACTCGGCTTCCAATTTTTTAAAGACAGCATAAGTCTTGTTCACCCTGATATTGACATGCACTACATTATTGGCAAAAGGGAAATGATGATGGGGTCAAAATCAATGGCTGGCAAAAAAGCTCCATATCCCCCAAATCCTTTACCTGTAGTAGTGACAGATGAGAAAGGACATAGAATAAATTATTACGGTCATGGCAAATATGATTATAAAGAAACTAATTATTCAATATTTGATTTGTTAGTACCGATAAAAATCTCTTTTAACGATTATATTTCAACCAGGAATTTTTCTCGTATATTTTGGTTTTATCCAACTGATGATTTCATTGAGGCACTACCAGATGATTCTAAAGATGAACTTAGAATAGAACGTGATGCAATTATTTCAAATGAATCAAATTCTCAAAATCATTGTACATATTTTGAGGTTTGCAAATCAAATTTGCTATTAGATAATTACAAGCTTTATCCAAATCCTGCTAATCATTCAGTAACAATTGAATTCAATTTGGATGTCGAAGTTAAAGGTTCAATCTCAATAGTCAACATTACTGGTGCAAGATTAAAAACTTTGGTTCCAAATACTACCTTTATATCAGGTCGCAATTCATATCAGATGGACTTATCGGGAATCACTCCTGGAATTTATTTAATATCAATCAATACTGATAAAGGTTTTAAAACTCAAAGGTTAATCGTATCTCAATAGTCAATCAGTGTGTTGGTAAAGAAAGCAAGTGTGTTACAGCGAAGCGATGGCCGTGGGGCGGGCTGTAACACACTTAGTTGGTAGGACGGATACAAAATAACTAATGGTATAAGTGTTTTTCAAGCAAAAGATAAATGAAGAAAGCTCTTTCTTAGCTCGAGCTAAGGTTAAATATGGAGAAGGTATGCCCTTTTGAAACGGGCTGCTTCCATTATAATCAAAAGAATTCCCCGAGGTTCTGCCTCGTGGTATAGTGACTTAAAGGTTTTCATGACGCTTTGAAAAAGCATAATTTAGTAGAATGAATGAACACCTACTAAAACGACATAACAAAATTCTGCTTCTTACAAGATGTTAATAATCATTAGAAGTATACCACAAATAATCATCAAAAGTATACCACTTACTTTCCCCAGTCTTAATTCTTTATCCGCTACGCTACTAAAGAATTAAGACTGGGGAAAAACAAATTGTTTAACTCTGCCCTTCAAACCAAATTTCAAAGGGCACAATGTATGGAATAGAAATG
>JAFGVA010000194.1 GCA_016938235.1 Bacteroidales bacterium
AATGAAATTGATTTTAACATTGTTGACGATGTAATTCTTGTTGACGATTTAAGTAAGGACGACACTATTGAAGTGGGGAAACAATTAGGAATCAAGCATATTGTTGAACACAAACGCAACAAGGGCTACGGTGGAAACCAGAAATCGTGCTATAATAAAGCACTCGAAATTGGCGCCGACATTGTAATTATGCTCCACCCCGATTATCAATACACGCCTAAATTAATTCCGGCGATGGCCAATTTACTTGGCAGCGAATTATATCATGTGGTTTTAGGTTCACGAATTTTAGGTAAAGGTGCATTGAAAGGCGGGATGCCAATTATAAAATATATTGCCAACCGCGGGCTGACTCTTTTCCAGAACATTTTAATGAATGCCAAACTTTCGGAATACCACACCGGTTACCGGGCATTTAGTCGTGAAGTACTTGAGGCTGTTAATTACAATGCCAACTCGGATAACTTTGTTTTCGACAACCAGATGCTGGCACAAATCTGGTACGCCGGTTTTGAAATTGCTGAAATTACCTGTCCCACCAAGTATTTCGATGATGCATCGAGTATCAACCTGAAAAACAGCACTATTTATGCAATTGGAGTTTTGAAAACATCGTTACTGTTCAGGTTACAGAAATGGGGAATTATGAGGAATAAAATTTTCCAGCAGAATGATAAAGATCAATAAGGAAAGACTACCGGATATTCTTATTCCATCTGCATTCTTTTTGACTGCCTTTCTTTGGAAATATATCAATGCAGGATCACGTGATATTTGCCTGGACGAACCTTTTACGATTTTTCATGCACAGGAAAGTATAAAAAATATTTTACTGCTACCCACGCAGGATGAGCCAAATCCTCCACTTTTTATGTTTATCCTTCATTTTTGGATTCAACTTTTCGGAAATGGGCCTTTTGCTGTTCGGGTACTTCCAATTTTTTTCAATGCTTTAACAACCGTATTTCTCTATTTCACAGGAAAAAAATTCTTTGGCATTTGGAGTGGAATTATTGCTTCAGGCCTTTTTTTGTTTTCAACATACCATTTTTTCTTTGGTGGCGACACGCGCGCATACTCTATGCTTTCCTGCGCTGCTGCAGCATCGTTATATTTTTTCCTGTCAACCCTGAAAAATCCTGATAAAAAGATTAATACAATTGCATTAATCATTTCAAATCTCTTTTTGGTTTACAGTCATTATTTTGGCTTATTTATAATTTTTGTGCAATTCTTAACCAGCTTCTTATTCCTGAAAGAAAAAAAAGGAATAAGAAATCTTTGGATCGCATTTGGTATAACTGGTCTTCTTTATATTCCAATGGCAGGAATAATACTTAAACAATTTATTGCTTCCTCAACCAAAGGAACCTGGCTTGCCCCACCTGCAAAAACTGAATTTATCAATCAATTAAAATGGTTTTTAAATTCGGAGAATGGTTTTGTTTGGGTTATTATATTGATTGGCATTGGAATTATTGTAGCAATTGTAACTAAAGTAAAACCCGTAAAATGGAAAGAAATTATCGTTTTATTTGTTTGGTGGATCGTACCCTACTCGATTATGTTTTTTGTTTCCGAGAAAATACCAATGTTCACCAACCGCTACATACTTTTCAATACAATCGGTTTTTATTTATTTATTGGGGCATTAATAAATATTCTTTATCAAAAGACTAAATACTTGCTTCCACTGATTTCATTGGGGATATGTGCAGTTAGTTTTAACAAAATGGAAACGCAAAATTTTGCGGTAAGAGAAATTAAAAAATCTACTGAATATATACATGAAAAATTCACGACAGAGAGCCTGATTGTTATTTTCCCTCAGTGGGCTAACTTAGGTTTTGTGTATTATTTTAATCCTGAATTATTTAGTCATACAGATAACTATTATTCGATTTTAAGGGAAAACGGAATCTTATCGTCTTGGGGACTAGAAGATGCATTAAGTCAGATAGAACCCAGAGAACATAACCGAATAATATACTACCATAATAACGCAAAAACTATTGACCCGTCGAATTCAATATACAATTACCTCGATAGTTTATATATTCGGGTAGAAGAAGTACAATTCGAAGGCGGAATTATTGTTGATATTTTTGACAAAAAGGAAACATCTTCAATTAAATCAACGAATCAGACTAATGACTAGCTTATCGAGATATAAAAAATACCTGATATTTATTTTACCTCTTCTTTTTCTGATTGCTGGAATAATTTTTAATCGTGCAAAATACGTTAACGACCCAGACTATATTTACATTGTAAATGCACTCGTAATTTGCGATGGCCATAGTGTTGGACACGTTGATAACCCGGGAACTACAGTTATGCAAATTGCTGCTGCAATTATGGCTGTAATGCACTTGTTTTCGAATCCTGAAAATGAAACACTTATTAACCATGTACTTGGTAATCCCGATAAATTTGTTGAAGGCATCAGGCTGGTTTTTGTTTTTATAAATACGTTGGTACTTTTTCTGCTGGGGTGGATAACTTTTAAAAAGACGAAATCAATTTGGGCACCGATATTACTTCAAATTACCTGTTTTATTTCTGCAAATGCATTAGATCATGTTTGGTCGAAAGTTTCACCCGAACCTATGCTTTTTGCAATTGTGGGAATTTATGTGATTACTGTTATTTATTATTATTTCGAGGAAAAGAAAGAGAG
>JAFGVA010000195.1 GCA_016938235.1 Bacteroidales bacterium
CATAGAGACTAACAAAAATAAAAGATTCAAACAAAATTCAAACCCGTTAGCGAAAAAAGTCAATGTCTGCGGTATAGGGGGAATTGTTGGCAACGGTGGCGGTATGAAACGTTGGGGATTGCGGGCTTCGTTCTTGTCCACCGACACAAAAGCAGATGCGGGGCAGAACGCCCCAATAAGCACCTCTCCCCCAATGTTTTATTACCGCGTGTTGTGTTTAGTATTTATTACTATTATAAAATATATACACTAATAATCAGTCTCCAATGCTTTATCTAATTTTATAAGAGCATCTTTTATAGCATAAGTGAGCGTAACTCTCTGTAAATCGTGTTGCCCTTCTTTGTTTATAGCTCCAGTACCTGTATAGCCCCAATAGTAAGCAGCCGCTTTTTGTGCGGAGCCTTTAAAACTATATTCTTTAATGACTTGATTTTCATTATTAAAAATCACAGCATCTATAGCGATTTCAGCTTTCTGAGTTGCTATTGGAAAACCAAATAGGTTAATTAGAGTAAGAGTCAAAACAGAGGGTACAGTATAAATTGAATTTACTGAACATTCGTAATTGGAAATACCAAGTTTAATTTTGTATGGCAAATTTTCGCTGGTTGAAACGCCTTTATAAGTTTTTAAATATTCACTAAAAATAGATAAAACATCATAAACTATCTTTTTTGACTCATAAATATTTGATACATAAACTGTGCCATCTTTATTTCCAACAATTCCCATTTTGTAAAACGAGCCAGCTGGTTTATCAAGAATCTTTATTCTATTGTTCTTGGTTATTTCATATGTGATAAAATATTCATCTAAAATTTTACAAAATTCATTATTAGACAGAGTATCTACTTTCTTTAATTCTTTTTTATCAAACATGTAACCATATTTTCTTCTTACTGCTATTCCTCCATAGGAACCTTTTTCAATCTCAAGAAAATAATCTTTTAAAAAGTATAATTCATGATAAATTGAAAGCGAGTCAATTGATACGTCAGAAAATGTTATGTCATTAGTATTTTCATGTTGATACAATGCGCTTTGATAAGTTTTGCAAGAACTCATCGAAATAATGATGCATGTCGTGATAATTCTGATGCTTAAGTTTTTAGTTTTCATGATTATTGTATATTAATTATTAAATATAAAGGGTATATATAATCACAAATCCTTTAAATCAATGTTTGTAATGCTAGATTATTGGATTTGCGGGTGTTCAGCAATATTAAACACAACGGTGGTGGTATGAGAAGCTGCCGACAGCGGGTGAAGGATTTGTCAAGCTACCCGAGTGTTGATGCGGGTGATGAACCTGCATAACGCGCAACACCCGGCAGTTTTTTATACCACGTGTTAGCGGCAGTTTTTATTTCCTCTTAGTCGTAATTTTTGTCGTTTGTAATGAGTCAATTAGTTTTTTGTTGTAAATAATTTCCTGTTGAGCTTGTTGTAGTAATACACTGTCTGCCGAGGATTTATTAATTCTTGCAGTCAACTCTAATATTTTATTTTCTAAGCTCACTTTTTCCTTTTCAAATTGAAATACTTCTCTGTCCTTTTCAAGTTTTCCTAAATAATTGCCTATTCCCAAAGTCAAAATAATCGCACCAACTATACCACCGATAATTTCACCATTATTAAAACCACCTAAAAAATTTCTTCGTGTATCGTTTTTATAGATTCCGTTGGCGTCAATATATTTAATAGCATGTTGTATAAGGTCACGGAAACTATCCTTCTTACTTTCATCATAAATATGTTCTGTCAAAATCCCTAACTCTTGACTGTGATAAATATCTTCTCTTCTGGTAAAATATAGTCCCTCAAGTCGTTTTGAAATAGAAGATTCAGTCCCAATATACAAGTTTAATGTGTCCATAAGAGATGCTTTCAAGTTGTTCCCATCTCTTACATTTGAAATTGCAGTTAAGTCAACAAGATGTTTGTTAAGTGCGTCTATGGCTTTTTTACGTTTATTAAATATTGTCATTTGTCAGATTGTAGGTTGGTTTTGAGTGTAATCCTAATTGCCGCTAACGGTTCGTGTATGAGTAGTGGCGGACTTTCGAATGATTTTCTGTCCGCATGGACTAGAAAATCGGACGGGAGTCCGGCGCTAATACAGCCGCACTGCCCCCGCCATTACTTATACACTATGTATGTCTTTATTTTATTTGTTTTCATATTGTGCTATTTAGTTCTTATTAAGCATATTGTATTTTTTAGTATTTTGATTACTTACTGGTTATTTATATATTTGAGCTATGAATGTATGGCATATTGTATGGCAAAAAATATATGGTAATATATAGCAAATACAGTATGCCTAAGATAGTATAAATATTTTATATTGTATTATTATGGCAAATAAGGTAAGTACATCAATAGTTCTTTTTAAAAAGAGAGCTAAGAACAATGGTAAATTTCCTGCTAAATTAAGAGTTACGCATAATAGGAATCAAAGATATTTCAGCATTGATAGGAAAGAACGTATGTACGAGTTCTCAGAGAAAGAATTTGAAAAAATACTCGCTCCAAAACCAAGAGGCGATTACAAGGATATCAAATTGGAGTTTTCTATAATAGAGGAAAAAGCTAGGAAGATTATTGAACGACTACCCAATTTTGATTTTGATGATTTCAAATCACTATGGGGAATCAAAGGTGCAAGCAGTAATATCATTCCATTTTATGACGATTACATAAAACTTCTGAAGGAAAAGCAAAAGGAACAACAATGGAATTACCATAATACAAAAAAGCTATTGCTTGAATTCTTTAACAAAGAAAAATACATTGATTTTAGACAAATTACTCCAGCAAAGCTTGAACAGTTTGAAAAATGGATGCTTGAATCAGGACGTAAAATTTCTACCGTTGCAACATATACAGGCACTATCAGAACAATGTTTAAGTTAGCTATTGAAAAACATGCCATACCTGAAGAAATATATCCCTTCGGAAGGGGTAAATATGTAATCCCTCAAGTCTCCAATTCTAAAAGAGCGTTACAGACGAAAGAAATTAAAGCCATCTATGAATATGAATCAAAGCCTTTCTCTGAGGCTGACTATGCAAGAGATTTTTGGTTATTTTCTTATTTAGGCAATGGAATGAATATGGTAGATATTTGTCGCTTGAAATACAAGGATATTGGAAAGGAAACATTTTCTTTTATCCGTCATAAAACCAAAGAAAAAAACAAAAGCTGTCGAACAGTAACAGTTCCCATCACTGAGGATATTGCACGAATTATTGAAAAGTGGGGTAACAAAGATAAGTTTCCTGATAATTTTGTTTTTCCATTCTTGGCTGAAGGATTAACCAACCATCAAATCCACCAACGAGTTAGACATCGTGTTGCTAAACTTAACAGTGGATTAAAAACAATAAGTAGTGATTTGGGTTTTGAGAAGAAGTTAACATCATATTCGGCGAGACATAGTTTTGCAACTACTTTAAAACGAAATTTAATTTCCACAGAATACATTAGTGAAAGTCTTGGTCATGCTAATTTGGATATTACTAAACGTTATCTTGATAGTTTTGAAAATGAACAGAGGATAGAAATTGCAAAGCATTTAACTTCGTTCGATTAATAAACATTGCTCTGATTAAATTACAGTAAAAATTTCAATGCTATTCAGCCTCTTAAAAACAGGTTTAAATTTGCTGGCATTTTTGCTTTAATTTCTTTTAGGTTTTCAATTTTTGCAGTTTTAATTGAAACATTATTTCTATCTGTTCTATGTTGGATATAATACTTCCCTGATATTTCTCCTGCAATGGCTATGAAATCATTAACAGACAAACTTTCATCCGCAGTTGTTCTAAATTCACAATCAATAAGTTTTCGGTTAAGGATTTTAACTGACTGCATTACTTTTTGCAACAAAGGGTCGTCTATTTTATCTCCAACCACCTTCCTGTATTTCAATAACGATAATGGTGCTTTGATATCCATCGCAACATAATCAACCAAACCATCTGCTATCAGTTTTTCTAACATATTGGGATTTGTTCCATTGGTATCGAGCTTCAGTTTAATACCAAATTGTTTAATCTTTTGAATGAATCTGGGTAAAGAACTGTGCAATGTTGGTTCGCCACCAGTAATAACAACAGCATCTAGCATTTGGCTGTTTTGGCTAATCCATTCCAAAATTTCATCTTCGCTTAACTGATTTGATTGGTCTTTTAAATCAGAATCTATCAATTGTGGATTGTGACAATAATTACAACTAAAATTGCATCCACAAGTAAATATTACTGCCGATATATTTCCGGGATAGTCTATCAAGCTTTGTTTATGGAAGCCACCTATGGGTATTTTATTTTGAATTTTCATTTTGCAAATAATTAAAATGCTATCCTGTTAACAATGCAGGATAGCACTTGTACTGTGTCAAGTTTATTCTATGATTACACGTTCTTCTTCAGGTACTTTTGCAATATCTGATGTTTTCTCAATGCCGTTCGTGTCAAATAAAGACCTTTCTTTATATTCTTCCTGCTTACCTGCATTCCATTGTTTTACAGGACGCATATAACCAACAATCCGTGAAAATACTGTACATTCCTGTTCAATATTTTGTGCCTTACATTTAGGGCAAACGTGATGCTCTCCAAAAATATATCCGTGATTAGGACAAATACTAAAGGTTGGAGAAAGCGTTATATATGGAAGCTTATAGTTTGCTGTAACTTTTTTAATTAACTGCTTTACCGAATTTGTTGGCAGTTGGCTTTCTCCTAAAAAGGTATGAAAAACAGTACCTCCAGTATATTTGGTTTGCAATGAATCCTGAATACGTAAAGCTTCAAATAAATCATCGGTATAATTTACAGGCAATTGGGTTGAGTTTGTATAGTATGGTTGACCTCCTTTTTGGTAAGCTTGCTCATTAGCTGCAATTATATCGGGATATTGCATTTTATCTATTCTGGCCAAACGGTACGATGTCCCTTCTGCCGGAGTGGCTTCAAGGTTATAAATATGCCCGGTTTCTTCCTGATATTGCTCCATTTTTTCACGCATAAAGTCCATCACTTTTTGAGCAAATACATTTCCTTTCGTTTCTGCAATATTACATCCTAAATAGTTTAAACAGCACTCATTCATTCCCACAATACCGATGGTCGAGAAATGATTATTCCAGTAAGCTCCGTTTTTTTGATACAGATGGCGCAGGTAGAATTTTGAATATGGGTATAATCCCTGTTCTGTAAGTCTTTCAATGACTTTGCGTTTTTGTTCTAAGCTGTTTTTCGCCATTTCCATCAACCACGAAAGACGATTAAAAAAGTCATCCTCCGACTTTGCTTCATAACCCAATTTGGGTAAGTTAATAGTAACTACACCAATAGAGCCGGTTAACGGATTTGAACCAAATAGTCCCCCACCACGCTTTTGAAGTTCCCTCTTATCAAGTCGTAAACGACAGCACATACTTCGCACATCATCGGGACTCATATCGGAATTTACAAAATTAGAGAAATAAGGTATGCCATATTTAGCAGCCATTTGCCAGATATTTTCATAATCGGGGTTATCCCAATTAAATTCAGGTGTAATATTGTAGGTTGGTATAGGAAATGAAAACACACTACCCTTGCTGTCTCCTTCAAGCATTACTTCCGCATAAGCTTTATTAAACATATTTAATTCTTCCTGAAAATCGCCATAACATAAATCTTGTGCTTTCCCGCCAATAAAAACTGGTTGCTCTTTTAAAAATGAGGGTACTTCCAAATCGAGTGTTATATTGGTAAATGGAGTTTGAAAACCTACACGGGTTGGAACATTCATATTAAAAAGAAATTCTTGTAAGCACTGTTTAACCTGGTCGTAATTTAGCTGGTCGTAACGGATAAATGGAGCCAGGTAAGTATCAAAATTTGAGAATGCTTGCGCCCCGGCAGCTTCGCCTTGCATGGTATAAAAGAAATTTACGATTTGTCCTAATGCTGTGCGCAAATGTTTGGCAGGTTTGCTTTGTATCTGACCATCAACACCTTTAAAACCAGTAAGCAATAAATCTTCCAAATCCCAACCCACACAATAGACACTTAAAAATCCCAAATCGTGAATATGGAATCGCCCTTGTTTGTGGGCATCGGATATTTCTTGCGAATATATCTGATTAAGCCAGTATTGAGAACTAATAATGGTTGATACATGTTGGTTTAATCCTTGTAAAGAGTAGGATGAATTAGCACTTTCCTTAACCCGCCAATCTTTAAGGTTAATATAGTCTTCAACTAAATCTATGTTCGAGAAAATCTCCTTTGCTTCTCGAATGTTTTGATGTTGGTAGCGATAAATAATAAAAGCCTTCGCAGCTTTGTATTCATTATTGTCGAAAAGCGTTTTTTCTACGCAATCTTGCGTCTCTTCTACAGTTGGAGGTTCTTTTCGAAAATCAAATTCCAGTTTTTCAATTACACTTTGACAATAGCTGTTCGCTTTGTCCCGATTTGGTTTCCCAACTGCTCGTAATGCTTTAAAAATGGCATACGAAATTTTCTCGGCATCAAAAGATACTACTTGTCCATCACGCTTAATAATGGTTTGTTTTTGTAAAGCTGCATTTCTTTCCATACAAAATACTGTTAAATGGTTAAAATTAAAAATGCAACTCTCGGAGATTGATAAGGATAGTTTACGCCAGCGGTAATCACGTCCTTTGCTTTTCACCCGAAAGCTACGATAACTTGATTCTTACTGGCAGGTCTTCTGGCTCGTCTGATTTTGGTTGCCTTCTCAACCGCCAGTTGGCGGTCAATGACTTTTTAGATTACCAAAACGTAAATAGACTTACAGCTGCGGGGACAGCTCCTGATTTTAACAGGATTCCCTTTTCATCCAAACACAAAAAACAGTCGTGTCAGGAAACCAATAAGTGATTGTGCAAGTTTACTTCAAAAAAAAGAACTTACAATATTTTCGTTATTAACAGATATAATTTTTATAATTCTGTAAATGCCGCTCTCGCTGAGTTAAGCACTGTTTAAAACTATTTTTTTACAATTTAGTAGTTGAAATTTAGTTTTATAGCGTATTTTTGTTTCCTCATTGGTTTTCATGTTTCAATTTAAAAGTTATAAAATTGAAACAGAAATTAAAAGGGAATGTCGTGTAAATCGACAACAGTTCCCGCTGCTGTAATTCTCAAAACAGTTCCGAAAAAGGAGCCACTGTTACATATAAATGTGATGGGAAGGTTTTCGGAATGAGATAAGTCAGAAGACCTGCCATTGAACATTAGATTTTGTAGCCTACGGTGAATAGGTAGCTAATCAGTACGATGTTTCATAGGCATATTCCATCCATCGTAAGCTGCAAAATCAAACAATAGTATTGTTTAATTAAAATTGCAGCTTAAATGAAAAAACAAAAAATTGACATTCGTTTTGGGGTTCTTTCCCTCTTTGTATTATTTGCAGCTTTTAGCAGATTAATACCACATCCTCCCAATTTTGCTCCAATTGGAGCAATGGCATTGTTTGGAGCAGCCTACTTCTCAAAAAAGCACATTGCACTTATCATCCCGGTTTTATCTATGTGGCTTAGCGATATAGTAATAAACAATACTATTTATGCTAAGTATTTCGATGGTTTTACCTTTTTCTATCAAGGATTTTATTGGACATACCTGGCATTTGTTCTAATTGGCTTGGTTGGCTTTCTTCTTCTGAAAAGAACAAAGCCTCATAATATTCTTATTGCCTCATTATCAGCATCAATATTGTTCTTTATAATCTCAAATTTTGGGGTCTGGACTTCCGGGACAATGTATACAAAAGATTTTAGAGGTTTACTAACATGCTACACTGTGGCTATTCCATTCTTTAAAAATTCATTAATGGGTGATTTAGTTTATTGCGGAATCCTATTCGGTTCTTTTGAATTTGCACAATATAAAATACCGACATTAAAATTAAAGACAATTTAAAAAAGCTTTTAAAAACGGAACGGCAGCGTTCGCCAAAACTATCTGCCGTCCCTCAGTAATAACACAATTAATAATAATTTAAAAATTGCATTATGAAACAAATGTACTTATTAGTTGCAACATTCTTGTGTTGCTCTATGAGCCTTTTAGCACAAAGGCCAGAAAATGTTTATGCTATTCAGGCATTGCAAGGTAACAAAAACGCTGTTTCAACAGCAAGTAAAAAAACTGCTCCTGCTGTTTCTCGCAGCAGTTCTCAATCGGCATCACGAAGCTGTGCTGATTGCTATCTCGTGGATTTTGAAATATCATCAGACTCATTAATAGAAATATATGATGAAGCTGAAATATGGAATCACACTTATGAGTTTAACGACCCAATTAATAATTATAAAGGATTTTGGGATTATGAGGAAGCTTGTATGACCTTTATGCACTATGCTGACACAACTTGGAGCAGCATGGCTTATTGGGATGGATTCACAATCAGTAATACGAGATATTTCGACTGTGACACAGCGTGTAGTTCCAGTTGCACTGATTTTCATAACCAATTTGCTGCAATGCCTAAAGATGGAGCAAAAAGAAGAACTGCCGATAAATATGCAGTTGCCTATGATGGTTATAACGAATTTTTCTTTCAGGAAAGACACTGTAATATAACTCTTAGTCAAGACGATTCTATATGTGGGCTTTTCCTTACCTTAAACGCATACACATACAAATCAATTAAATGTGGTGATGATTTTGCCGGAGCTTTTGAGTATGGCGATTACTATTATGTTACTATTAAAGGTTACTTGAATGGGGCATATACCAATTCTGTAGTTTATTATCTGGCTGATTACAGAAGTTCTACTGCTTATGTGGTTGATGAATGGAAATGGGTAAACCTGCAAGGTTTAGGTACGGTTGATTCTTTGGCATTTGAACTTACCACTAGCGATTCAGGGCAATATGGGCCCAATACACCAATGTATTTTTGTTTGGATGAAATAAAAGTAGGTACTTGTCAATCTTGTGCAACTACCGACAATACTCATAATACATTTCCAACACCTGGATATTCGGCATCAAGAGCCGATGCTCAGGATTTGAAAATAGAGGTTTCTCCAAATCCTGTAAATAGCGTTCTGACAGTACAAACCGAAACAGGTAGTAATATCAGCATTCTTAGCAAAGAAGGCAGTGTTGCTAAAAAGCTAAAAGCAACTGCTTCTTCGGTTGACGTTCCTGTTAGTGATTTATATCCCGGAATGTATATCATTCATTGTGAAAATGGAGGACGTACTGCATCAACAACTTTTATTAAAAACTAATTCGGCAAAATAAAACATCTATGGGCTTAGTATGCTCATGGATGTTCTTTTTGTATTAAAAATTTAAACAAATGAAATGTATATTATCGCTTATATTCCTGTTGGGATTTGCTGTTATGGGGATACATGCCCAGGAAACCACATCTGCATCGGGAGGTGACGCTTCGGGCAATGGAGGCTCGGTAAGCTATTCCGTTGGGCAAGTAGCCTACAGTACTAACACAGGCATAAATGGCTCAATAGCACAAGGCGTGCAACATGCCTACGAAATTTTTGTAACAACGGGAATCGAAGAAAAAGGTGTCAGCCTTTCGGTTTCTGTATATCCTAACCCAACAAGCAATTATTTACAGTTAAAAGTTGAAAGTGAAAAGTTAAAAGACTTGAGCTATCAGCTTTTTGATATGCAAGGAAAACTTTTACAAAACAAAAAGTTTGTAGGCACAGAAACACAAATTGACATGTGCAATTATGTGCCTTCAAGCTATTTTGTAAGAATCATTAACCAAAATCAATTAATCAAAGAATTTAAAATTATTAAACAATAAAAAAATGAAATCAAAATTACAAATTTCAATAATTAACACATTAGCATATTTGTTAATTAGCACATTAAGTTTTGCTCAATCACCTGAAAAAATGAGTTATCAAGCCGTAATACGTGATGCAAGCGGAACGCTTGTAACTACACAGGTAGGCATGAAACTAAGCGTATTAAAAGGCAATGATGCCACTTCGGCAAGTGAAGAATACTCCGAAACCCTTACACCAACACCCAATGCCAACGGCTTAGTGAGCATTGAGTTTGGTGGACAAATTGGATGGGATGCCATTGACTGGGCTACCGGGAAGTTCTTTATTAAAACAGAAACTGATGTTGATAATGATGGTACATTCGATGTGGAAGGTACAAGCCAATTGCTTAGTGTTCCCTTTGCCTTACATGCTAAAACAGCTGAAACAATTGCAGGAGGAATTAATGAAACTGATCCTATTTTTGATGCTTCAACGGCTTCTGAAATTACAGAAACTGATATTGCAAACTGGAACAATAAACTTGACGCAGAAGTTGACGGCTCAGTTACCAACGAATTACAAACCTTATCTGTTTCAAACGACACAATTTATTTAAGCAATGGTGGTTTTGCAAAACTACCTGCACAACAACAAGAAACAAAAACCTATGCTGTTGGCGATTCTGCTCAAGGAGGTGTAGTATTTTATGTAAATGATGAAGGGACACACGGTTTAGCAATTGCATTAACTGACCAAGCTTACAATGGAAGTGACCCTGAAACAATGGTATATTACTACGATGCTCTTCGTCTTTGTTCTGACCCTAGTCGTTTTGATGAGGCAGGAAAAGAATTTACTGATTGGAGATTACCGACAATAGCAGAAGCCGAAATATTAGGAAATGCTTTTAACAATCAAGGTATGATTGATAAGCTTGGTATTCCTTGGACTAGTAATGATTACATTGAGTTATATTGGTTTGCAGATGTGCTTTATTTAGATAAACTAGTTGATGGTAATATTGGAGCAGGTCAGTCAATAAATGGCACTAATGCTTATAAATATAGCAATAGTTCAGATAAAAACCTTGTAAGAAGAGGATTTGGAAAACTAAATAATTCAGGTGATGCGGCTCCATATTATAGCGAAATAGAGTATAAGACCAACGTTCGTTGCGTAAGGTCTTTTTAACATCGAACTTATGAAAAGGATGATAATATTAAGTGTACTGGTCTTTGCTATATCTTTAGCAAAGGCTCAGTACATTTCGGAAATTATAGAATACACCCCTGCCCCGGGGCAGTTTATTAATATCAGTCCCGGTCTACCATGGAATGCCGAAAGTATAAAAGGCTCTCCTGAAAAAAATGGGCGGATGGTATCACTCGGATTCTGGGGTGGATATATTATTGTGGGTTTTGATGAACCTATCGAAAACGACCCTAATAATCCTTATGGTGTAGATTTTACCGTATTCGGGAATGCTTTTGACGGTAGTTCCGAACCCGGTATAGTGCAGGTAATGAAAGATGAAAACGAAAACGGACTACCCGATGATACGTGGTACGAGCTTATGGGTAGCGACCACCATCTTTCAGCAACCACTTATAATTATGCAATAACCTACACCAACCCTAATGGCAAATATGATGTTCCTTGGGTTGATAATGAAGGTAACGAGGGCATAGTTCGCTATATGAAAGAATTTCACACACAGGAGCATTACCCATCTGCCGATAGCTTTCCGAATATCAATCAGGAAAGTTACACTTTATATGGCACACTCTTAAAGCATAAGTCAACACAAAGTGTTAAAGACGGCTTGTGGGTAAACCTCTCTTTTGATTATGGTTATGCCGATAATAAATCAATAATTAATAATAGACATATTGAAGATTGGTTTTTAACTCCCGACAATCCCTATACATTGGATGTACTGGAAGGTTGTGGTGGTGATGCGTTCGATATACATTGGGCAATTGATGCAGATGGCAATCATGTTGATTTAGATAAAATTCATTGGGTAAAAGTGTACAATGGGGTAGCCCAAAATGCAGGATGGTTGGGCGAAAACTCAACCGAAATAAGCGGTATTGCAGATGTAAAACCAGATGCAAGCATACAAGGTACTGTGCATACCATAGTTGGCAACCAACCACCGCACCCGGGAGGTTTTCCTGTTGCTGCAAATTTAGTATGTTATACAGGTGAAGATTTTCAGTTTGAAAGCTATGTAGTAAATATGGGGCGAAAACGATACCCCGATATGCCTGCTAACCATAAAATAACATGGGAAAGCAGCGATGAATCGTTGGCAACTATTTCAGAAAATGGTTTACTCTCACCACAAGACGTTGGAATGGTAACCATTACAGCTAAATGGGAAGACCCGAACGACCCTTTAGCAGTTGTCGGGATTGATAGTATTATAGTTGATTCGATTGTTGGACGTGGAGGCACTACATATCTTTGGGAAACATTTTTCACAGGTATTTTCCGGGAATATAAAATAAACATCGAAGTTGGAGGTGTTGATGCCATTGTCGCCAATAATACTATTAGAGATGTTGTTGGGAAACCGGGCGATAGTTTTACTTACGATTTAGAAGGGCTATTTACCGACCCTAACGATCCTGATGCTGCATTTATTTACATGATTTTTGGAGGTCACGACATGAGTATTGCCGATGCCGAAATAGTTGATGGCAAAATAACATTTGAGCTAAAATCGGTTGGTGATATAGGCATTATTATAAAATGTCAGACAAACGGAAAGATGGGACAAACTACCATTCCTGTATCCGTGCGAGACGATGAGCCTACATCAATTGTTACAAATAGTTCTTCCGACAAAGAGTATGCGATTTACCCTAATCCGGCAAACAATTTTATTAATATAAAAAAGGCTGAAAGGGTTAACATCGAAGTTTTCAATATTTCGGGGACTAAAGTTGGTGAATTAAACAACTATTCTTACGGTCAGTCTATTTATGTTGGGCATTTGAATTCGGGTATTTATCTTATAACTATCAATTCAGGTACTGATATAAAAACACTGAAATTTCAAAAGAGATAAATGAGTTAACTAAACGAATGTTCCATAATTAGGAGCATTCGTTTTAAAATGATATTAAATGTTAAAAAAAAGGCACTTACTTTTTCTAATTGCTTTCATGCCTTTGTTTGCTTATTCTCAAGGTATGCTGGATTCTGTTTATCGAATACCTGAAGTTATTAAAACCGCAGAACGGATTTTTAAAAAAGAAACCGCAGGTATGAAACAGACCGAAGTGGACACACTTGTACTATTAGAGAAAAAGTCTGTTTCCTTGTCGGAACTGTTATCGGAAAACACACCTGTATTCATTAAAAGTCATGGACGGGGAGCATTGGCTACGGCATCGTTTAGGGGAACTGCCCCATCACACACGCAGGTTTCCTGGAATGGTATAAATATAAATTCTCCAATGACGGGTATGGTCGATTTTTCGCTCATTCCGGTATATGTGGTTGATGATATGAACCTAAAACACGGGGCTTCTTCTTTATCTGAGCAAAGCGGTGGTTTGGGTGGTTCTATCAGCATAAACAACAAACCTGACTGGAACAATAAATTTGGATTAAAATACAGGCAAGGCATAGGAAGCTTTGGTACTTACGATGAGTTTTTACAAGTAAGCCTCGGTAATAAAAAAGTACAAAGTAAAACCCGTGTTTATCACAGTAAATCGGACAACGATTACACCTACATAAATAAAAGCATTGGCAATAATATTAACCCACAAACAGGAGAATATATAAACCCGCTGGATACTAATAAACATGCCGATTGGACAAAATATGGATTATTACAGGAAATATACTACCGACCAAATGATAAAAATATTGTTTCGGCTACCTATTGGGGACAATATGCCGACCGCACTATTCCAAGGGTAACAAGTTTTGAAGGCGATGAGAATGCCAACCTTAACAACCAAAAAGATTACGACCATAAAGTAGTTTTGAAATGGAGTAATTATTCAGAAAAAGGGAAATTATATGCAAATAGTGGCTACTCACATAAAAACCTCGATTATACCCTCCACAACCAAGTGCCGGGACAGGGCTTACTAGCTGCCATATATTCCGAAAGTTGCTCTAGAAGTTACCTGAATAAGGTTTCGTATGATTACAATTTCCGTAAATCATTTTCTTTAAAAACGAGTATCGATGGCAATTATCATAGTGTAATTTCAAAAGATTCGGTAACAAAAGCAGGTTACACCGAAGAAAGAACCGAGCTTTCTGCATTTTTATCCTTGCATAAAAATTTTGCCGACAGGCTTAACCTTATGCTTATGATGCGACAGGAATATGTTGATGACGATTTCACCCCTTTTGTGCCGTTTTTTGGTTTCGACTTTCGCTTGATAAAAGAAAAAGACCTTATACTTAAAGGAAACATAGCACGTAATTTTCACATGCCCACGCTTAACGACCTTTATTGGTTACCGGGAGGAAACCCTGATTTACTACCTGAAGAAGGCTTTAGTTTTGAGTTTGGACTGGCTTATCAAAAAATGATAAAAAGGCATAAGCTACATACCGAAATTACGTATTATAGAACCGATATTGACAATTGGATTGTGTGGTTGCCAACATATAAAGGATACTGGGAACCACTTAATATTAAGCGTGTACTCTCAAAAGGGCTTGAGGCCAGTATCAAGTTGAGCGGACAAATTGGTAAATTCAGCTATCGTACACTTCTCAACTATGCCTATACCAGCTCTATTAATTATGGTGACATAAAAGTATGGGGCGATGGATCGTATGGTAAACAGCTTGTGTATGTTCCGCTTCATTCCGGAAATGCACTTCTAAATATTGGGTACAAAGGCTTTTTTATTACCTACCAGTACAATTACTATGGCGAACGGTTTACTACATCGAGTAATAATATCTCAAAACGTGATTGGCTTTACCCATACCACATGAACGATATAAGTATGGGTAAAAACCTTGACTTAAAAAAAATAGAACTATCGGTAGAACTAAAGGTGTATAATCTGTTTGATGAAACTTATCATTCAATATTATATCGTCCAATGCCCGGTCGCAATTATTTGCTAACGCTTACTTTTCAATTTTAACAAATTAAAAATCAAATGATGAGAAAGATTTCAATTACAATATTTTGCATAGCTATAATCTTTAATTCTTGTATGAAAGATGATGAGTTGACAAACTTTAAAGAGCCTGATTACGAATTTGGTGATGATACAACAACCATAACCAATATACGCAGGGCTTCGGGCGTTTTTATAATGAACGAGGGAAATTTCATGTATGGTAATGCATCCTTGTCATACTACGATGTCGAGAATAGGAAAGTGTATAACGATGTATTTTATGAAAGAAATAAACTTCCTTTGGGCGATGTTGCCCAATCAATGATTATTAGGGATTCTTTAGGATATGTGGTAATAAATAACAGTGGAAAAGTATATGTGATAAATATAAATACTTTTAAAGTGGTGGGTAAAATTACAGGGCTTACTTCGCCACGATACATTCATTTTTTGAGCGATACAAAAGCATATATTACCGATTTGTATGCTAAATCCATAGCCATTGTGAATCCACAAACATTTCAGTTAACAGGAAGCATTAACGTAAATAATTACGACCCCTGGTTTTACCAGCATCCCACCGAACAAATGGTACAATACGATAAATATGTATTTACAAATTGCTGGAGCTACGACAATAAAATACTGGTTATAGATTCCGAAACCGACCAAATTGTAGATTCTATTGATGTAATAAAACAACCAACATCACTCTGTATCGACAAATACAATAAAATATGGTCGGTGTCTGATGGTGGATATTCCGGCTCTCCCTATAAGCAAGAATATCCGGGATTGCAGCGAATAAATCCGATTACACGAGAAGTTGAAAAAACATGGACATTCGATTTTGATGACTGGCCACAGGAAGTTTGCATCAATGGGAATGGCGATACAGTTTTCTTTATTAACAAACATATTTATTGCCAGCCAGTGTTATCCGATGCAGAACCTGAGATATTTATAAAAAGTCCTTATGATTATTCAGATAAAGATGCCTACTTCGGTGGATTTTACGGGCTTGATATTGACCCCTTTTCATCGGAAGTTTATGTTGCCGATGCTATTGATTATGTGCAACAAGGCGTGGTGTACAGGTATTCAGCCAAAGCTGAACCAATTGATACTTTTAAAGTTGGAATAATTCCGGGAGCTTTTTGCTTTAAAAAATAATAGACCGTAAAGTAATTACAATGAAAAGAGATATACAGAAAAGAGACTTTGAGGGACTACGAATTCTCCCATTTTCGTATTTGAATGCAGTATCAAATGAGTGTTTTTGAAAAAGATAGCCTTGCAGCATTTGAAAAGTTGTTACTGGGCTATCAAAAAGCCAAACAATCGAGTGCATGGATAGAAAAGATTGATGTTTTGGTTGCGAAAATGACACATTTACCAAATGATCCGTTTTCGCAAGAACTCATAGCACTTTTCTCCTATCACTATTCTGTGCTTTCCGAGGATATAGAAACTATAATAGATAAATCCCTAATCTTACGTGAGCAGAAGGAAAACAAACAACGTTTTGTCACTATAAATAGAAGATTTTACAATATTCCGTTTTTGCCCCGCAAAACTTTCCTAAAAAGCCTTCGTGTATTTAATCACGAAGGTGTGGAGTGTTATAGGGTGAAAAGTGAAATGCAGATAAATTTTTCAATACTTATAAAATGGATAATCGGTAATAAGGAATATAAGTTTCCTGATTTATTTTCATTCAACCCAAAAGTAAAACAATTTCACATTCTTGAAATTTACCACTATTCACAGTATATCAATCTTTCCAATACGAATCGTAAGGATTATTACGACTTTTTTTGCGACTACTACAGCAAAATGCAACTCATTAATTACCTTGACAATAAACTTACCTCGAAGACTCTAACAAAACCACAATTCCAGCAACTACCGTTATTATTAGTACAAAATCTTAGTACCTCTCAGCAGGTACTTTGGGCATACTTTTTTTTCAGGCTAATGGGATTAAAACTTCGGGTAAATACCGATGCATCTACTCTTACTCGTTTTCTACATATTTTAAACAATATCCCAACAAAAGACTACAAAAAGTCTTATTATTACACCCTTTCTACAAGAGCACCCTACATAAAAGAGGACAAAAATCTTTTAAAAGACCTCGAAACCGTTCGCCTACATTTTATCCAATGCAAATTACCAGTAGAGGATATCGAAAAGGAAATCTTCACATTAGTATCAAATTAATTTTTTACTTACAGCATTGGCAATTCGAGCCTTTTACCATTTATTGCTATTTGGTGTCATTCTGAGTATCTGACATTATTGATAAAAAACTGGGTTTTGCTCTCGTCTTCCTTCATAATACACTGATATTCTGATTTGTGCGATTTATTTGCAAAATGTCAGATAGTCTGATGGGTACTTTTTCTATAAAACAGTAATATCATTGTTCCATAATAATACTTAAAAAAAGACGGTTATGGAAACAAAAGACGAAACGAACAATGAAACTGTTAGGCATCTTGAAATTTTGAATAAGCAAGTTTCAGAACTGTTAAAAGTCCAACGTAAAGCAATATCAGACTATGACTTTATCAATGCAATTGAATTATCGGAGTTGCTGGGAGAAAGTATAAAAACCGTATATGCCAGGGTACATCAACGACAAATACCTTTTTACAAACCCGGAGGTAAAATTCTTTTGTTTAAACTAGATGAGATAAAGGAATGGATTGAATCTGGAAGACATTCATCAATTGATGAAATAAGGCAAAAAGTGTAATCGGCATTATTACCATTGCACTTATCCTTATAGTCAGAATGAATAAAAAAGAAAAAAGATTCGTCATTCCCAAAGAGCGTATCAGTCTGTCATTTATAAAGCAATTTATTAAAAACAAAAAAGCAACAGATACATTGTTGCTTCCTGAACACGAATTAAGTAACTCCTTGAATTTGTTTATTAAAACTAAAAAGGCTACAGAAAATGAGCAATCCTAAGATTTATATATGTGGAAACGAACAATACATAGAAACACCTGAGATAATAAAGTTAAAAAAAAGACTTAAAGCCCTTAAATGTGCTGTTATCGTTCCTTCAGATATGTCACACCAAGGAATAAGTTGGACAGACAAATTAGATAATCGTGTTCAGCTTATAAAAAATAGTCAGGTAATTTATGTTCTTCCAAATTGGAAAGAAAGCATTATGGCACGCATTGAGCTAACCGTTGCAATGGATTTAAGACTGCACACATTGTTCCACCCGATAAGCAACAAAGAAATAAAGGAAATAATAACCTCCCTTGACAATTAGCTATGGTTCCCGTGGAGCTGAGCAAGGGCAGCTCCACTATTTTATAGATTAAATATGGATGCAAAAACGGTTATTGAGCAAATCAATGATGAAATTTACGAGATTGTCTCCAGTTTTATCAAACTCAAAAAAGCAGGGAATAATTACAAAGCCAACTGTCCGTTTCATAATGAAAAAACGGCATCGTTTAGTGTGAATCCGGCAAAGGGTATCTTTAAATGCTTTGGTTGTGATAAAGGCGGTAATGCCATTGAGTTTATAAAGGAGCATGAAAATGTTGAATTTAAGGAGGCTGTTGAAATTGGTGCAAAGATTTTGAACCTCAATTTTGAGTGGAAAAAGAGTACCACTTTTAATGAAGCCAAATTCAGGCACGAAGAAAGCCTGAAAATAACATGTAGCATCGTTGAGAAGTTCTTTTTGGAACAGGTCAATCATAAAGAAGCTCAGGATTATATTAAGGAGCGCAACCTTGCCATTCCCGAAAACGGCAGCTTTAATATTGGTTATGCACCCACAGGCAATGCTCTCCTGGTTCATGCAAAAGAAAAAGGATTAAAAACCGAGATACTGGAAGAGATTGGTGTGCTGAAAGATAATGACAAAGGCATTTATGACTTTTTTAGAGATCGATTAATTTTTCCTATTTCTAATTCAAGGGGACAAACAATTGCCTTTGCAGGGCGTGACCTGAATGAAAATCCAAAGGTCAAATACCTCAATACTCCAGAAAGCTGCATCTACACCAAAGGAAATGAACTGTATGCTTTGAATGTGGCACGGTTTGCTATAAAAAAAGAAGATTGTGCATTTATTGTCGAAGGTTATTCTGATGTGCTGCGGATGCACGATATTGAGATAGTTAATACAGTTGCCACTTGCGGAACAGCTCTTACTCAAGCGCAAGCGAAACTCCTAAGAAAATACACCACCAAGGTTACTTTAATTTTTGATGGTGATGCAGCAGGATTACGTGCTACTGACCGAAACGCAGAAATATTAATCAAGAACAAATTCCATGTTTCAGTAATATTACTACCTGAAAATCAAGACCCGGATTCAATATTTACCACTAAAAAGGTCTTTCTTCAACACATCGAAAAGCAAGCAGATTACCTAGTGTTTAAAACAGAATTGTATAGCGAGAAATTTGCCAACGACCCTGTTCGGAAATCAGAAGCCATTAAACGCATTGCATCGCTCATTGCCTATTATGACAGAACCGACCAGGAAGTGTACCTTGATTTTGTATCGGAACTCATTAAGCCAAAGAAAGCTTGGCAGGATGCTTTGAAAGATTACAGTCAGCCAACTGAAAAGAAGGAGAAAAAGAAAAAGGAAAATATCAGCGATATAATCAAGCTGAAAAAGGAACAACAGGAAAACCTTCTAACCAATCAGTTTTACGAAGAAGATGGTGCATACTGGACTGTGGAGGGCAAGAACCCGAAGCAAATATCCAACTTTACGTTTGAAGCCTTGTTTTGTGTTTTTCATAAAGACCCACAAGGCAGAACCGACCTGAAATATGTATTACGTTTGATGAGCCAATACGGACGAAAGCGACTTGCAATTATTTCTTCCGATGATTTTTGTACCCCTGCATCCTTTAAAAAACAGGTACACCGCCGTCATGGATTTTTTTGGTACGGTAACGACAGCCAGCTCGACAATATTAAAAACGTTAAACTCCTTGGCATACCCGAAGCCAAAGAACTTGAACGTGTTGGCTACAACAGACAAAACAGTTTTTGGGTATTTGCCAATGGATTATATTACAATAAAAGTTTTCATCCAATTGATGAATATGGTATCACTACCCATGCCACCCAAATAAACAATATGGATGAATTTGAAAATATTCCGCCCGAAAGCCAGATACGGATTAACGACACTTTTCATGTTCTCAATACCACAGCAGAATTTATTGGTAAGTATGGAAAAGAAAAATTAAAAGACAATATTAAACAGGGACAAGTACATCTACTTCATTTCTTTTACCTGCCCTATGGCAAAGCCCTTAAAATAGGCAGTTCCGATGGAGGAAACCCATTCAAGGAAAATTCAAAGTATGTGCAACCGTCAAAAGGGAGTAATTGGAGTTTTGCAAAATGGGCAACATCAATGAGCAAGGTTTATCCCGGAAATGCCGAATTACTTATAGCGTATTACATCGCAACCATTTTCAGCGATTTAATTTACAAAGCCAATTTCGGATACTTTCCATTATTATTCCTGTTCGGAAAACGACAATCAGGTAAAAGCACCGCAGCTCGAAGCATCATGTATATGTTTGGTAAGCCACCGATGGAAGACGGTATTAACCTTGCATCGGGCAGTACAAGTACGGGTATGCAGCGTAGTATGGATTCCACGACCAACCATCCGTTTTGGGGCAATGAATATAAAAACAGCATCCACAAAAATACCATCGAGGCATTAAAAGGTATTGCTGACCGCAATGGTAAACTTACAGGTGTAAAATCGGGTGGTAATGAAACACGTATAGCAAAACCCAGAGGTTCAGGAATAATAAGTGGTCAGGATTTACCCACGCAAGACCCTGCTTTGAGTAGCCGTAGTTTATTGGGTGAATTTGACGATACTAACAGAGGTAATTATTCCGACTTAAAATCTTTTAAGGCTGCCGAAGAAAGCTTACAATTTACCAATATTACTTGCTCTGTATTTGATTACCGATATTTAATAGAAGAGCATTATTCAAAGATAGAACCCGAAATTAGTTCAGAGGTTATGGATGAACTAATAAGAGAATTTGGTAATGTTGACCGAAGAACTGTACTCAATATCTCATCGGTACTTACACCAATGAAAATTCTAATGGAACTATCCGATTTAAAGTTCCCTTTTGATTATCAAACGGCAAAGAATGCCTTAATCCGTTCAGCGAAGCTCACTATTTCAGTACAAAACCAAAGTGATGAAGTGGAACAGTATTTTCATGTATTGCAATCCCTGCTTAATCTTTACAAAATATCAGAGAACACACACTATAGAATTGTGGTTGCTGAAAATAGTGTGAAGCATCTTTATTTAAGGGTTGGTGCAATACATGGTTTATACCGGGAACAAGCTCGCAAAGAAGGAATAACTGTATTAGACCAGGCTGTGATTGGTGAATACTTAAAGAAACATCGCTCATTCATTGACTACCGCAGAAAAAACGTAAAGTTCGGTGATAACAGGACAAGTGCCTACATAATGGATTACGACATTCTAATAGAGCAAGGTATTGAAATGGAACGATTCAGTTTATAGGAACAAATTAATGGAAATATATTTTTTACCCCAACTTAAGGTATTAATGCAAAAACCGTCCTCATTTCCTCACTTACTAAATATAGAGTATAGTAATATACTGATATATAATACTATATGCTATTCTGTTCTAAAAATATGTGAGGACGGCTGAGGGAAATATGAGGAATTATGAGGGAAGCGTGAGGAAAAATCTTTCTTTTTCCTCACTCGTCCTCACTATCCTCAAATTATTTAGCTGATTATTAATCATTTAAACTAAAAATGAGGAATGAGGACAGTATTTGAAAAATACCATAGGTTCTATAGAGAATAAATAATGAAAGTTTAATTAAAGTACAACGAAAGCTATTTTCGTCACAAATATTTACTAAATTTGTGACGAAATAATTATGTATATGACAGATACAGAAAGCAATATAAGTAAATCAATAAAAATAAAACCTAGAGGGCAATTGTTGTTTCCTGATGATTTTAACAGCCTTGGTACACCTGTTGCTATTCGGAAAGCACTACAAAGGCTTAGGGAAAAAGGACTTATAAGGCAAGTAGCACAAGGAATTTATGTACGCCCCAAAGTCAGCGACCTGATTGGCGAAGTAATGCCCACAGCCGAGGAGGTTGCTCAAGGAATAGCAAAACGGGACAAAATAAAGCTGGTTCCTACAGGAACGTATGCATTAAATACTTTAGGATTAAGTACACAAGTTTCAATGAACCTTGTTTTTCTAACAGATGGAGCACCACGAACAATAAAGGTTGGCAAACGCACTATAAAACTTAAACGTACAACTCCCAAAAACCTTTTAGCCAAAGGAAAAATAAGTGCCTTGGTTATTCAGGCATTGCGTGAGATTGGAAAGGATAAGCCCACTGAAACAGAAATACAGAAAATAGTGACCTTATTAAAAAAGGAAGATAAAAAGAAACTTATGCACGATATAGATTTAGCCCCTGTTTGGATTAAGAATATTATGCAACAAGCAATTGAGCAATAATGACTGGTATAGCGTTTTATAAAAATAAACCTGAAGAACGGAATGCAATATTTGAGGCAATAGGCAATAATATAGGTATTCCTGCATCGGCAGTAGAAAAAGACTGGTGGGTAGTACAAACCCTGGCATTAATTCAGAAGTTGGAAGCAGCTCCACATATCGTGTTTAAAGGCGGTACTTCACTAAGTAAAGCATGGAACATTATTGAACGATTCTCGGAAGATATTGACCTTGCCCTTGACAAAAGCTTTCTTGGGATTGAAGAATGTACCACCGTAAAACAGGTAAAAAAATTAAGGTCTGTTACTCGAAAGTATATTTATAATAGCTTTATCCCTGAATTGCAAAACAAGTTTAGCAAGTTTGGCTTCACTGATATAAAGGTAGAATTATACGAAGAAGAAGGAGAAAACCTTGAACCTGTTCAAATTTTAGTCAAATATAAAACATGTACCTCTTCATCCGGTTACACAAAACCTGAAGTGAAAATTGAGATTGGAAGCCGTTCATTACGTGAACCGTTTACAAAACGAGTGTTTGCATCGTTGGTTGGTGAGCATTACAAGGGTAAACCATTTGCAGATGACCCGATAAGTGTAGCCTGTGTAAACCCTGAACGTACTTTTTTGGAAAAACTATTCCTGTTACACGAGGAATTTCAAAAGCCGGGAAATGAAATTCGGGTTGACCGTTTAAGCCGACACCTATATGATATTGAAATGCTGATGCGAACAGAATATGCTGAAATTGCCTTAGCAAACAAAGAGTTGTATAACGAAATAATTATACATAGAAGCATTTACACCAAGATAAGCAACATTAATTACAACGGGCATCAACACAAATCATTAAATCCACTTCCTCCCGACACTGTTATTGATAATTGGAGAAAGGACTATCAACGAATGCAGGAAGAAATGATTTATGGAGCATCGCTACCATTTGACAAACTAATAGAACGCATTAAAGAGCTAAAAGAAAGAATTAATAATACATGATTAGAAATGAATTTGGATTTGTTTTCGTATTTTTAACAAGCTAATTGTTAAGGGTGTAATATTTTAGATTATGCCTGATATACTTTCCAAATCATTAAAAATGAGCCTCATATCGGGGCTTTTCGTGTTTATAGCCCCTTGGGGTTTTACCATTTGTTGCCTTATTCTTTGTTTTGCTCGCCGTAATACTTGGGTAACATGTTGGTATTCTCTCGGTAATACCATCTATTTTCAAAAACGGTCTTTATTTTCATCCGGTTACCTAAAAATTGGCATTAAAATTATTCATACAACGGAAAGAGGTCTGAAATTTTATACGGACTTACAAAAGCAACTGAAAAGTATCCTTCATTTTAGCCAATATTCAAAAAAGCACTTAAAACATACTCTCCAAGCCCTCAAAAGCAGTTTGAATAACCTAAAAAGAAAGCGAAAGCCTTTAAAAGCACTTGTAAAGGACTCTTCAAGTCTGCTTTTATCAATATTTCCGATGCGTTATCGCTCATTTTTTAATCAAAATCCAACACTATGATTATCCGAAGAACCATATTGAAACAAGAGTTGGTAAAAAAACTGTACCCCGATAGCATCTCAATTAAGTCAGCCATGCAACAACTTAGGAATGAAATTGACATTTGCCCGACATTAAAGGAACAGATTGAATTGGTTGGAAATACAAAACGACACTATTACAACAAACAACAGCTCCTTTTAATCCTGGAACATTTTTGTATAACACTCGACGAATTTGAACAACTATGAATTATTTCAATGGCATTACCGATTTAGAAAAAGCCAAACTACAATACCGGAAATTAGCAAAAAAACTACACCCTGACAAAGGCGGAACTGTCGTTGAGTCTCAGAAAATGCGGGATGAGTATAAAACTTTGCTCTTAAGGATACAGTATAATTTTAATGTAAACATTACTTCTGTTGATTTGCTTCTGCATTCTTCTTTTGTACCTTTCTCATCCATTCTTCTTCAATAAAAAATATTCCGCCAACTCCATGAAAAAGGGTTATTTTACCGTTAGAATAAATACTTACTACATTCATATATTTTTTTATTTTTGATAATTATACATACCGTTGTACTTTTTTTGAATATTCAAACCATTCTTTATCAAAGGTCTGTTTTAAAAAATTTTCTTCTTTTAGCACTATCAGGTGATGGACGATTAAAGTAAACAAAGAAAGAACCCAAATCAACGGATTAAGCACATAAAGACAAGAGGCTATTGTC
>JAFGVA010000196.1 GCA_016938235.1 Bacteroidales bacterium
AGAAGAATCCATTGAAACACGCTCACTTTCAATTTGAACAGGTTTATAGGGTATTGTTACATAAAATGTGGAACCTTTTCCTTTTTCTGATTCTAAAGTAATGCTCCCGCCTAAAAGTTCTGCATGTTCTTTTGAGATAGATAAGCCCAGGCCTAATCCACCATATTTACGGGACATTTCTTTTTCTTCCTGTGAAAAACGTTCAAAAATTATTTTGAAGTTCTCAGGAGATATGCCTAATCCCGTATCTTTTACATACAAAACAAGATTTATTTTATCAATAGTATAGCCCAATTCAATAAATCCTTCGTTTGTGAATTTAAAAGCATTCTCAAGCAGGTTGCTTAAAATTTTATGCACTTTTGTTTTATCAGAAATTATCAGGCTATGGTCATCGAGCAGTGCTTTTTTAACATAAAAATGTATATTTTGATTAACTGATTTCAGACTAAAAACCGAAAATAATTCCATTAATAATTCATTTAATGAGAATTGACCCTCGCTAATTATTTCTTGTTTAGTTTCTAACTTGGAAATAGCTAATATGTCATCAATTATCCGAAGCAGTTGGTGGCTGCTGTTTTGTATAATTTTCGAATAGTATTTCCTTTTTTCGTCGGTTATGTCAGGTTTGTCGAGCATTTCAGAAAAACCAATTATGCCATTCATGGGGGTACGAATCTCATGAGACATATTATGAAGGAATTCTGTTTTTAAGCGGTCGCTTTCTTCGGCTTTCTCTTTAGATGCCCTAAGCTCCAGTTCCATTTTTTTACGCTCGGTAACTACCTCGGTATAAACAATGAACCCGCCAATTGAATTATCATTTTCATACCAGGGACGACATTCCCAACGTGTCCATTCCACCGAACCGTCATCTTTGTAATATGGGTCGTCTTCGGCACTTGAAACCTCCCCAGCCAGTGCTTTTTTATGCACATCCCTCCATTTCTGAGGTAAATCAGGAAATACATCGTAGTGATGTTTCCCCAGAATGTTTTTATCTTTTATTTTATATTCGTCGAGGTATCTTTTGCTTACATAGATATACCGGAGATTTTTATCATGCACTGCTACCGCACTACGGTTATGTTCAATGATATATTTCATTAAATCATGAGAGTGTTTTAATGCACGTTCACCAGCTTCTGCTCTTTCTTTGGCTGATAATAATTGCGTTTTAAATGTGTCTTCGCGCAATTTAGCATTTAGCAATGGGGAAAGATAATTGCATATATTTTCTAAAATGATTTTATGACTGTCATTAAACCCACCTTCTTTGTTGGCTACTGTAATTTGTCCTATAAGTTTATTTTTAAACATAACAGGCACAGCAAGTGCATTTTTTAACTTAACGTGTCCGGTAGGCAGTTGTAATTCTGAGTTTTTATAAATCGTTTTTTTATGTAAAAGACTATCCCCCCAAATGCCGGCCCAGGTTTGTTTAGGAAATACAATTGTTTTTTGTGGCATCTGACATTTATCCCAGATATCGTAAGTCATTGTTGGACAAATCAATTTCTCCTCATCTTCGTAATCCATATAACCGAAATATCCAAACTTACATTGTAAGGTTTCCAATATTACGTCCAAAACTGATTTGTAGAACTCATCATCGGTGCTTAAAATAATAGAATTAGATATTTTGTTTTTCAGCAAGATTTCTTCTTTTGCTTTTTTCTCCTCAGTTATGTCTTTAAAGGTGCAATAAGTTTGCTTAAATGTCCTGTCAGAATGATAGCCGATACATCCTTCGAATGATACGTATATTTCTGATTTGTCCTTTTTTATCATTTTAAATTGCACATCATGCACAAATCCTTGTTTTTTAAATATCGGGAAATTCTTTCTGTAGTGTTCCACATAATCAGGGTGCAGGAAGTCGCCAAACCATTTCCCGATAACCTCTTCTTTATCAAAGCCTAATATTTTTGACCACATGGGGTTGATGTCAACAAAATTTCCGTCTTTGTTAAGCGATTGGTATGCTAAGGGGGCATTGTTATACAAAGCCCTGTACTTCTCCTCACTTTCCTGAATTATTTCTTTGGTCTCATGCAGTTCTTCGTTCGTTTGTCGCAGTTCTTCAGTTAAAGCTTCATATTCCTGATTTTGACGGATTATTTCCTGCTCATACTGTTTTTGTTTGGTAATATCAGAAATAATGCCATGCCATAAAGTACTGCCATCATCCAATAATTGTGGCTGTGCATGGCAATGACGCCACCGCAGGCCCTGTTTGGGCAAAATTACCCTGAATTCGCTTTCATAAGCTGTTTGGTTTTTGGCCGATTCGTTTATCGTTTCTACTATGTAATCATAATCTTCGGGATGAATACGGGTAAAAACGGATGAAGCATTTTCATATACTTCTTCGGGAGAGACCTCATAAATGGTTTGTATGCCCGGGCTTGAAAAAGGAAATGCCGAAGAACCATCGGGATAAAGTCTGTACTGATATACTACACCGGGCACCTGGGCTGTCAGGTTCAGTAAAAGCTTATAACTATCTTGTAATTCCCGCTCCTTGCATTTACGTTCAGTTATATCCCGCACAAGTGACAATATTAGTTTTTTATCCCCGTACTCAACCACCGAAGTAGCAATCTCAACAGGGTATATGGTCCCGTCCTTACGTTGATGGTCGATGGTAAAGAAATTAACCTGGCCTAAATCCTTTGAAGTCCATGTTTTAAAAGCTTCCTCTTTTGTCGGGTTATTTGAATGGGAAGGATGGGCATCGAAAACGGTCATGTTTGTCAGTTCCTCGCATGTATATCCCGATTGTTTGCAGGCCATTGGGTTTACATCCATAATTTTACCGTCAAAATCGTGCAAATAAACAGCATCCATCGATTGATTAAAAAGTGCACGGTATTTTTCTTCATTTTTTTCGGCGGCTACTCTTGCTGTTTGCAACTCATTTAATGCTTTCTTTTTCTCATCGTTCTTTTGTTGCAACTCATTAATGGTTTGTTTCAGGGCAGCATGTGTATTTATATTCTCTATGGCAATAGCTGTGCTGTCGGCAAGTGATTCTAACAGTTCAACTTCACGGGAACCTGCTTCATACCAATCGGCCCAGTAAATACCAATAGCGCCAAGCGGGTTGTTTTTTCGAATTGGCACCATTGCAAGGCTTTTTACAAAGGTAGGCTCGTAAGCATCAATTGGAATTCTTTCGTCTTTATAAATATCAGGAATAATAACTGTTTTATGATTTTGCATTGTCCATCCGCTTATGCATGAATTCAACGGAAAGCGTTTACCTTTCCAGAGGGGGCTAATGGCATCTTCGTCAACATAATAGCAATAGCTGTCATCTTTTAAAATAAATGTAGCTCCATCGGCACCCGATAATTCTCTGGCAGCAATTTTTACTGTCTGCTGAATAAAGCTTATATCTTTTGCCTGAGATAGTTCCTGAATAGCGTTTATCAGGATATCAAATTTTGTTTTTGTAATCTCTTCTGATGTCATTATTTAAAAGTTGAATTCATAGAACAAACGATTTCCATATTATACTAAATTTAATACAATCTGATATTAAATCAAAGTTGTTGTGTTTCTTATTATTCGTATTCTGTTGTGAAGATATGTTCAATCTCTGTTGATGTTTTTGCTTCTTATAAAGCCAATGTTTTTATCAACATTAATGTCTTTGGCAGTCTGATTAAATTTCCGCTAACAGTTGTTAAAGCTCTCGATACCAAACCAATCGATTAAGAATTACTGGATTGTTTCCAATATCCTCATTAAGTGGTAATAATGGCAAATCGTTATGGGGTTCTGTCTGTTAAAATTCTTCATAAAGTAGCTGTTTATTATTTTTCGTTTTATGAAGGTATCACAAATGCGTGTCCATTTTTTTTAAATCGTCACAATATATGTCCAATTATTATTAAATACTGCACGTTTACAGCCTTATGCAAGTTACTATCAAGCATGAAAGAGAACTGTACCAATGAAAATTTGCTGCAAACATGAGAATATTGACAGCATGAATAAAGGCCAGTTGGTAAGCGCGGTATAAAGATTACCCGAATAAACACTTTTTTCGCCATTTGCTATGTTGTGTACAGGGCTTTTCCAAGTGCATATAAAGAAAAAAAACTACATTATTGCACTTTTCATATTGCGAACATTGTTATTTCTCAATAAAGCATCAGGTTATTGCAGAATAAAATATTGTTATTCGAGTTATTAACATTTTATGTGTTTCAATAACCGCAAAATGTCAATCTAAAAAACATGAGTTACCTCATTTTTGGTTTATACCAGTATTGTCCTCATTTAATCGATAGTTCAGGCTAAAAGCCTTTCTATCGATTAATTCGGGTTTATCAATTTCTTGAAATACATTTTTTTAAAAGCGCTTTTAAAATCTTTAGCTTTAAAATATTATTCCTTAATTAGATTGAAATGTATTGTTTCTCCATTTTCTGCAATTAATTTAACAATATATAACCCTTTTGGGCCATTAAGATTATATGCTATTTTGCTGCAGTTTGAAGCATATATTTGATCAATCTTTTGTCCTGTAGCAGAAGTAACAATAATTTTCAGTTTCTTTATTTCCCGATTAAGCTCTATTGTAAGCTTGCCTGAGGTTGGGTTTGGAAAGACCCTGATACTATTGCTGAATGTATTATTTACATTAACTCCTGATAAATTTATAACAAAATAGTCGGAAATATCAATGCAGGAACCCTGACTTACAATAACAGCATAGGTTCCGTTATCCTGGGGTGTAAATTCAGCGAAATTGGCGCCTTCAATATTAATATACCCTTCATCAACAATGTTTACCCACTGGAATGTTGCAAATTCAGCTAAAGCTGTAAGTGTATTACCGTTTCTGTTTACTCTAAGGTCAACGGTGTCAATAGTTACATGCAATGTAATAATGCTGTCGCAACCTGAAAAGTTTTGAAGAGTATCCTGGTATACTCCGGAAGCGTAAATGTGATTACCTGCTGGTGATATATACACATTACATTCATCAGCAAATTCTGATGAATAGGATGTTTGTCTCATGCTTAAATTAATTGTGATAATGCTGTCGCAACCCATATAGTTTTGAAGTGTATCCGTATAAATACCCTCTCCTGTCCAGGTATAATTTCCGCTTGGTGAAACATAAATATCACAAGCCGATACATTTATAAGCGAAGTTGTTTTACATGAAAAACTGTATAAATAGGCTGAGCCACTCTCAAAACCCATGTCATCATCACCTCGCGCACCAATTATTAGTTTATTGTTTGCCATTGCAACAGAATACCCGAAATACTCTTCACTTTCACCGTCGTCTGCTTTAATTTTTTGGTTTTGATACATATCTGTCCATCCACTTGCAGGTCTGTTAAAGATATAGGCTGCACCACTTCGGGTACCATTTTCATTATTATATTCAGAACCTACAACAATAACACTGTCATGAATGCAAACAGCTTTACCGAAGTAAAAATGACTTAAGCTTGTGAAATCGTCTCCTGTCAGTATACCTGTTTCAGTCATATCAGTCCAGCCTGAAACCGGCTTTTCATAAACATAAGCTGCACCAAAAGACCCTGCGGTATATGCCCCTGCCACAATTGTATTCTCTTCAATATCTACCGAGCTGCCCAAATAATCGCTGGTGCTTGCATCTGTTGCTGTAAGTTTGGCGGTCTCGGTCATATCAGTCCATCCGCCGGCTGGTTTTTCAAAAACATAGGCCGAACCACAATTAGTATAAAGCCCAACATCATCTTTATAAGAACCAATGACAATAGTGTTTTTATAAATACTTACTGCTGCTCCGAATTTATCATCATTTGCACCATCGGAGGGTGTTAACACTGCTGTTTCAGTCATATCGGTCCATCCTCCGGCAGGTTTTTCAAAAACGTATGCCTTTCCAACAACAAAGGCACTGAAATCAACACCCACTACAATTGTATTTTCATAAACACTTACCTGTTGCCCTAAATAGGAATAATTTGACCTGACAGAAGCTGTTAGTTTAGCTGATTCAGTCATAGAATGCCACCCTTCAGCCGGTTGTTTAAATACATATACAGCTCCTTTACTGAAACTATCACCGAATGCACCAGCAACAATTACGCTATCATAAATAGCTACTGAACATCCTAAATTAAGTCCGCTTGAAGCATCAGACGCAGTTAAAACAGCAATTGTATCATAGGGTTCGATTGCTGAAATTACATATACTTTTCCTTTAAATGAATTATGAGAATCAGTTTGGCCAATAACAATGTATTTATCATTCATTGCAACGCTGGTGCCAAAATGGTCATAATCATTCGAATAATATTTCAGCGGGAATTGTTTATTTGTTTCAGTTGTTGTTGTCCAGCTTCCAAATTTTTTATATATGTAAATCGAACCACTTTCTTGTCCATTTTTATTATCGTATTTATTCCCGACAACTATTGTATTTGAGCTTAAACTTGCATAATTTGCCCACGCTGTATCAGAAAAATTAAGCATGTGATTTTCATTTCCGGATTGCCATCCGAGAGAAGTTCTAAAAAAAAGATAGGCTCCACCCTTTGCATTCCCATAATCATGTCCATCTTCAGCAACAAGAATTATATCGTCCTCAATATCTACTGTTGTTCCAAAAAGCATGTTACTTGCTTTTGAAAAGGGAGTTAATTTGACAGATTCTGTTGCATCATTCCATCCGGAAACCGGACACTTAAACACATATACCGAACCGACATCCATGTAAGAATCATAATCGGTTTTAGGAGCACCTGCTACTATTATACTGTCAAAGATTGCAACCGAAGTACCGAGATTGTCTTCATAATTTTTATCAGAGGCTGTCAGAACTGCTGTCTCTGTCATTGTTGACCATCCGGAAACAGGTTTTTTAAATACATAAACTGCACCGTTGCCAAAATTATCAACATAATCTCCATAGGCGCCAACAATTATATGATCGCCATGGATATCAACTGAACATCCGAAATATTCATTGGATGATCTGAAATCAGCAGTTAATTTTATATTTGTTGATTGATCAACCCAATTACCGGAATTTTTTGTAAATACATAAGCCGATCCTGTGTTGTTGTCATCACCGCTCGATCCTGCAACAATGAGATTATCCGATACAGCCACGGAAGATCCCAACCTGTCGTTTGTACCAAGGTCATTGTAAGTAAGTTTACAAGTTTCCGTCATACTAATCCAGCCATCGGCTGGTTTCTGAAAAACGTATACAGCTCCACGTTCAAGACTATGACCTTTAGCGCCAACCACTATTGTATCGCCATGTATAGCAACTGCATTTCCGAATTGATCGTTTATTTCACCATCCGATGGGGTTAAAATTGCAAGAATCAAATAAGCTGAAGTATTACTTAAAACATAAACACATCCTGAATTTTTATAATTTGGAGAGCCTACCACGATATACTCATCGCTGACATCAACAACTTCACCATAATGATTGAGATAATTGTCATAATTTGGTACCGGATAAAACTTTTTGTCAAAACTCCAGTTACCTTGGGCATGAAGCTTAACAATTCCGGCAAGTAAAAAAAATACTAAAAATAAACTCTTACTTGAAATAATTTTTTGTAGGGATTTCTGAATGAAGGATTTAGTTTCCATAGTCTGTTTTTTATTTCTTTTAAAATAAAAAAACTCTTATTAACTATTAATCACATTAATATTAAATTTATATTACAGTTGCGTTAAGTATAACTAAATAATTCAATGGTAAAAAGATATTGCTTAAGTTCTTTTTTGTATGTTCCTGAAGTTTTGTGTGCAGAATTAATGTGGTTTTCCGGGTTGCTGTCAGGTGTGCGCAAAAAGAAACATCACGCATCTAATTAGGCACATGCGTTAAAAAATCATCAGGTCGTTTTGAAATCATTTTATCCCAGAAATATCAATTCAGATTTTTTGGCCGCAATGTCTACAACGGTGAGGGTATGGTATCGTGTGGGATTACGAAGTGATTTCCTATTTCCCGATAATTCATCGGGATTACACCAAGCTATTTTACGAGCTAAAAACGTCCGCAACCCGCTGAACCCCGCAAGCTCGTTACCATGTGTTGTAACCAGTTGATATTTAACATTATCATCCAATTGTCAAGTTAACTCTTTTTCCAAATCCAATCTCAACCAGTCTATATAAAGTTGATAATTGAATATCGCTATGTCCATTCTCAATCCGGGATATAAATCTTTTTCGAGTTCCTGTCTTTTTAGCAAGTTCTTCTTTAGTCATCTGTGCGTCTTTTCTTGCGTCTCTTAAAATCTCTCCAATCGCAAAGGCTTTTGCTTTTATCTCAAATTCAGTCCGTTTTTCGGAGCCA
>JAFGVA010000197.1 GCA_016938235.1 Bacteroidales bacterium
ATCAAATCCTTCCACGGCATAATCGCGGTAGGCAGTGGTGAAAATAATTTTGATGTTTTTATTGATCGAGCGAGCCAGTGACAAACCTGAAATTTCGGGCATGTTTATATCCAGAAAAACCAGGTCGATATTTTGTGTACCGATAGTATGAAAAGCTTCCATGGCATTTTTACAACTGGCAACCACTTCCAAAGAACCAATCTTTTGAATGTGATTTTCCAGAATCTCACGGGCCATTGGTTCGTCGTCAACTATGATGCATCTTATATGAGAGCTCATTTTATTGAAATTGTCAGTTCATCGATTATTAATGTGGCAAAATACCAGTTATTTTTTATTTCGCTGCCCAATTTATAACGATCTTTATAATTCAAATCCAGTCGTTTCCTGATATTTTTCAAACCAATTCCACCTTTTCTTTCTTCCTCTTCCTGATCGAGATAAGTGTTCCCTATCGAAAAATAAAGTTGTTTTTCTTCAATTCTCACCTCAACTTTTATTTGCAAAAAACCATCAATCAGGTTTCCGTGTTTGAAAGCATTCTCAACAAACGGGATCAACATCATCGGGGCAACTTCTGTCGCTTCATCTATTTCATCTGAAACAAAGTCAACTTTTAAACTATCCTTGAACCTGATTTTCTCGAGTTCGATGTATTCCTGAATATGTAACACCTCTTCTTTTAAACTCACACGGGGCTTATTTACCTGGTATAAAATATAATCGAGCAAATTCGAAAGTTTCAGAATAATATCGGGTGTTTGCAGCGACTGTTTCAGCGCAAAACCATAAATCGTATTTAATGTATTAAACAAAAAGTGAGGATGGATTTGCATCTTAAGGTAGTGTAGCTCTTGTTCTTTTAACTGAAGCTGGGTTTCAAGAATTTTATTCTGAAGTTCCTTATTCTTTGAAACGGCACGGAAGTTATGATTCAGTAAGGTAACAAAGCTAACTACCCCCGAAACAATAAAAACCAGTAATAATATAAAAAGGAAATTTTTACTCATCGGCGGCATCACATTGATATTAAAGCTTAGCAAAAAAATCAGGCAACCATATAAAACCAGAACGATGATGTATGACGAAAACACAAGTGTATAAAAGCTGTACAATCCAAAAAGAAAATATTTTTTTGTGAGCAGGTATTTTGGTATCAGAAAATACACCAGAAAATAAGTTACAACCATGGTTACGGGTAGCAAACAACTTGAAAACCAGGTAATGTAAACTTTATCATCGGAGTTGTAGCTAAAAAAGTAAAAAAAGAAAAACCAAACACCAATCCAGAAAAGGATATGAAAAACGATGGTTTTTAATTTCGATTTTGTTAGCCAACCCATAAAACAAACTTACTGAAAATCGGAGTATTCACATTACTTTATCGATGGATTGCAATTTTATCGCCCCTTTTTGCATCTGACACTAAGAAATTCCCACACATCGCACTATTTTTGTTAAAAAGCCTATTCTTTTTTACCTTGATCGAAATAGAAAAATAGACATGATCTGACTTAGTACCTTTAGTTCAGTTTAATCAAAAAAATAAAAACTATGAACTCACTAATCGGAAAATTTATTGATGGAGGCCCTGTTTTTACAGTAGTAATTTTTATCTGTCTTATTTTGGTAATTGCAATTTTCGCAACCGCTTTAATGAATAAACACAACCGGGAAAAATTTATATTGTTAATAAAACACATTGCTTGGTTTGCAGTTGCCTGGGGTTTTCTTGGAAGAACTTTTGGTTTAATCAATGCTTTTGATGCAGTGGCTGCCCACGGTGAGCTGACTCCCAGCTTGTTGGCTGACGGACTGAAAATGGCGTTGGTTGATCCGCTTATGGGAATTGTTACCTTTGCATTAGCCCACGTTTTCATCATAATTTTAGTAGCAATTAAAAAATAACTGAACAAGCACCATGAAAATAAAATTATACCTAACCATACTTCTAACCCTTTGGGTAATAACAGGCAGCTTAATGGCACAGGAGAAATCCGTTTCTGAATTAACCGGGAAATGGGTCAGAGTGAGCCAGACAGGCCCCATTGCTCTGGAATTCAAACAACAGGGAATTGTAGAGGTTGATTTTAATGACAATGAAAGTGTTGATGTCATAACCAATTACAAAATCGATAAAAATACAATTGTGTTTATCGATAAAGAAGGTGCTATGTGCCAGGAGCCGGGTGTCTATAAGGTTGAAAAAAACGACTATTACGTTTCTTTTGATTTAGTTGATGATATGTGTAATGGTCGTACAAAAATGACCATGGGATTTTGGACAAAACCGAACTTTGATAAACTACTTGATGATCTTTCTCTGAAAATTTCAGAAGCAAAAAATTCTGAATTAAATCTAATAAAAGCCAGAATTTATCTTGCGCTTGGAAAATCCACAGATGCAAAGGCAAATCTTGATATCTACCTTAAAGAAAATGCAGATGATGCCCGAGCACTTATTAACAGGGCTGGAACAAGATTTCCATCTGACATGAAAGGTGTAGTGGAAGACTGCAGCCAAGCAATCGAGTTGGAACCAAGTAATAAAAATGCGTTTTTTCTTCGCGGTCTTGCTTTTTATGAGCTCGGACAAAAAGAAAAAGCGTGCGATGATTTTTCCCGTGCAATTGAACTTGGATTTTCAATACTGAGGATTGCAGAGCAACAACGATGTGCCGAGTACTGGAAAAATTAATAGCAGCTATTCAGTAATCTTATTAATAACTCTTTTCAGTATTTCCTTTTCCTTTTCTTTGGCAGATTGTAATAATTCTTCAGCCTTTTTAAGATTTACCGCAAGAAAATCCTTGTTAGAGAAACCAGCCGCGTTGATCTTTACATTCAAATATGCACCTTCAACTGCAGTTCGGGCACAAAGTGCGCCAACACCCGCATCTGAAACCGAATTTGGGTTTCCA
>JAFGVA010000198.1 GCA_016938235.1 Bacteroidales bacterium
GATTCCACCTACAACACGACAAACTCCTGCAAATTTCTGTACGTCAGCTGCAAATTCTTTACTGTCCAGCGGATAAGTATGAAGCGAAGTATTGGTAAAAGGAATACCATACTGATACAAATTATTACAAACCGACAACTTACCACAGAAAGCATCACGGCGGCTGTATACATCAACTTTATCATTTTCATCATCGCAAGCCTGAACAAGAACCGGCACGTTCAGTTTTGCCAGATTTAAAGTATTTACTACACCCAGTTCGTCACCAAAATTTGGAAGCACGATTATAACACCATTAATTTTATCGCGGTTAGCAGAAAAAAGTGCTGCACATTTTTTTGCATCCTGATAGGTTTCGATATTACCGGTAGGAGTTTCTTCTGTGGGAAGAATGATATAATTATATCCCCAGGTTTCCATTTTCTTTAAAAGGACTTTTCTGGCATCTTCTGCAAGTTTTGAGTTGAAAATATTTCTTGTTGCGACAATTAAGCCGAATGTAAGTTTTTGTTTATAAGCCATAGCATTAAATTTTTATTGTGTATTCATTTAGTTAAGTCATATAATTTTTAGTAAAAGCACATTTAATTCATACTTTCCCTATAAATTATTTTCGTTTACAATCTAGTTCGCTCAACAGCTTTTTTCCAGCCTGAATATAATCCTTCATTTTCGTTCGAATCCATCTCAGCTGTGAATGTTCTATCGCTGCAATAAAGAGTTTTAATTTCTTCAAGATCTTTCCAGAAACCGGTAGCAAGTCCGGCCATAAAAGTGGATCCAAGAGCAGATACTTCTTCAATAGTAGAACGTATTACTCCACGACCAAGCATATCGCTCTGGAACTGCATTAAAAAGTTATTTCGGGTTGGTCCGCCATCAACACGAAGTTCTTTAAGCTCAATACCACCTTCCTTAACCATTAGATCAATTAAATCTTTTACCTGATAGGCTATGCTTTCGAGAGCTGCACGTACAACATGTGCTTTAGTCGTATCGCGTCCCATACCTGTAATGCTTGCCCGTGCCGAGTTATCCCAATATGGAGCTCCTAATCCAACAAAGGCTGGAACAAGGTATACACCCTTGGTACTGTCAACCGATTTTGCCAGATCTTCGGTTTCTGCAGCATTGTCAATAAGGTTCAGGTCATTCATTAACCAGTTTATGGTATCGCCGGTGCAATGAATATTTCCTTCAAAAACATAGTCAACTTTACCTTTAAGTCCATAACCTATTGAAGTAACAAGTCCTTCCGGTGCTTCAACAGCATTATTCCCAATATTCATCATAATAGACGAACCTGTTCCATAAGTTGCTTTAGCCATCCCAGGCGAAAAACAATTCTGTCCGAAAAGTGCTGCATGTGAATCACCAAGTAGTCCTGAAACAGGAATTGGTTTATCGAATATTACAGAAGTATCAGTCTCTCCGAAAATTTCATCGCTAAACTTCAATTCGGGGAACATAGACGGATAAAGGTCAAAAAGTTTAATTAATTCATCGTCCCATGTTAATGTTTTGATATTGAAAAGTAGAGTACGACAAGCATTGGAATAATCAGTTGCGTGTACTTTCCCTCCTGTGAATTTCCATAACAACCAGGAGTCCATGGTACCTAACAACAAATCACCTTTTTGAGCTTTGTCTTTTGCTCCTTTGGTATTATTTATTATCCAACGAAGTTTACTGGCTGAAAAATACGGATCGATAATCATACCTGTCTTTTCACGAACCATAGGTTCCTTGCCTTCAGCTTTTAGTTTATCGCAATATTCAGTACCACGCTGGCATTGCCATACTGCAGCCTTTGCAACTGGCTTTCCGGTAGTTTTGTCCCAAATAATTGAAGTCTCGCGCTGGTTAGTAATAGAAATACCTGCTATCTCATCAGGAGTAACAGAACTCTCTTTGAGCACCTGCTTCATTCCGTTTACAACGTTGTTAAAAATTTCTACTCCATCGTGTTCAACAAAACCTTGTTGAGGATAGAACTGCTTGTGAGGAATAGAAATACGTTTAACAAGACCTGCACTTTTATCGAATAATATAACCTTGCTAGCCGAAGTGCTTTGATCTATTGCTAAAATATATTTCGCTGTCATTTGTATTTACTCCTATGTAAAATGTTAGGTTTTTATAAAGCTGTTTCTTTTCCTGATTATTATGAAAAGGCTAATTATTATAGCCATCTCATAATAAACTTTACATATTTTCTTTACATTACTTTCGATATTGTAATAATAACAAGTGCTGTAACGAATAAGAAAAACATAATAGAGAGCAATAAATTAGTTCCCTTAGATGCACCTTTAAATTCTTTCCAAACAAACACACCCCATATAATGGCTATAACCGGCGAAGCATTACTAAGTGCATACGAGATTGCAGGATTACCTGAACCAACAGCCATAAAGCTAATTACAAGACCTGAAGCCCAAATAAAACCTCCGAGCACACCTGTTAAGTGTGTTTTTAAGTTACCCGAGAAATACTGTTTCATATTAACAGGAGCACCTTCAACCGGTTTTCTCATGAAGAATGGGTGTATAAGAATAGTGGTAATTAGTGCGCCTACTGTGAAGAGAAATGAACCACTGTATGGCCCTAAGTTTCCTTGTCCGCCATCAACAAAACCAGGATCAAGCGATTTAACTACAAATCCATAAAAGAATGCAAAACCAAATCCGGATAAAACTGCTAGTATAATACCCAATGCAGAAGGCTTTTTCTGTTGAGTTGCTTTTCTGTTATAGGCTATCATGGATAATGCAATCGCAACAAATATAATAACAACTCCAATCCATAACATGGTTTTAGGCAAGGCAGCAATTTTAACTCCACCTTTTACTTCGAGGATATAATTAAAAATTATTCCACCGATCCATCCTATACCACCCCCGATAGGGAATGCTACAGACATACCGGCTAAAGCAATGGCTGCAACAAAAACAAGGTTACCAAGATTCCATACAATACCACCTAGCATGGCATTAAGAACGCTTTGACCATCAGCTTGCTTTAAATCAGCAAGAAATGATGTTCCTTGTCCTCCAACGCTTCCGGCTGTAATCCCCCATAAAAAAGCAGTTAATACCAAACCTAAAATAAAATCCCAATAAAATAATTCGAATCGCCAGGTTTTAGCAGCTAGCTTTTGAGTATTTGACCATGACCCCCAGCAAAGCATACAAAATATATATGCACAAATTGCCAGTCCATAATTCTCAATTAAAAACATAGTAATTTCCTTTCATTTAAGTTCATATTTCTCATTAGTTAGGTGTTTCAATTGTTTTATTAGTCTTTTAGCTTCATCACTTAATCCTGAAGCTGAAATTCCATAATGTTCCAGAATTTCTGTTTGCGAACCGGCTACTGTTTCTTCATCGGGAATTCCCATACGCTTAAATGGAACTGATAAACCTGCCTCTAGAATTACTGAAGCGCAGGCTTCGCCTAAACCTCCATTAATGCTGTGTTCTTCCACTGAAATAAACGCTTTACATTCTTTAGCAGCTTTTATAATAACATCTGCATCGAGTGGCTTTATTGTGTGCATGCTTATTACCCGAGCACTAATTCCTTCTTTGTTTAACAATTGTGCAGCTTCAACAGTTGGATAAACAGTTTCGCCGCATGCTATAAATGCTACATCAGCACCTTCTAAAATTGTTGATGCTTTGCCTATAATAAAAGTTTCGTTTTCGGCATGTAAATGTGGCATGTTCTTTTTGCCAATTTTTATATAAAAAGGCTTTGGAGATACAGCAGCAGCTTTAATTGCTTCCTTTGTCTCAAAGTTATCTGCCGGAACTACAATTGTCATGTTATTAATAGCTCGTAAGGCCGCTACATCATGCAGTGAGTGGTGAGTGGAACCCAAGGCCCCATAACTAACTCCTGCACTTATTCCTATCAGGTTGACTGGATAGTCTGAATAGGCAACATCATTTTTTACTTGTTCTAAAGAGCGTGTTGCCAGAAAACAGCCGGGAGAGGTTGTAAAAACTTTTTTTCCTGTTGAAGCCAGACCGGCAGAAACACCTACAAGGTTTTGTTCTGCAATCCCAACTTCAACTATCTGGTTAGGGTATTTATCGGCAAAAGGAGTAAGTTTACCTGATTCCCTGGAATCACTTGTTACAGCAATAATATTGGGGTCATCAGCTGCTAGTTCCAAAAGTGTGTCGCAATATGCCTGGAGATTAGCTTTGCCTGTTATAAGTATATCTTTAATGTTCATTTTTCCTTTTCTTTTTCTTAAATCAATTCAGACTCCAGTTCTTTAATTGCTGTTTCATATTCTTCGTCGGTAGGAACTCCATGATGCCATTTCTTTTCGCCTTCCATAAAACTTACACCTTTTCCTTTAATGGTATTTGCAATAACAAAAGTTGGCTTTCCTTTTTCAATCGGAGTATTGTTTAATATTTCGCGTAATTCAGCGATATTATGTCCATTAACTGTTACAACTTGCCAGCCGAATGCTTTCCATTTTTCATCAATTGGATGGGGGTTACACACATCGGCATTTTTACCGGTAATCTGAAGTGTATTATGATCCAAAACTGCTACAAGGTTATCAAGTTCGTAATGAGAAGCCATCATACCTGCTTCCCAGTTAGATCCTTCGGCAAGTTCGCCATCGCCAATAAGGGTAAAGACACGATACGGAGCTTTATCTTTCTTGGCAGCCAGAGCTAATCCTGCACAAATTGATAATCCATGTCCTAAGCCACCAGTATTGAATTCAATACCATTTACCTTTCGGGTAGGATGCCCCACATAAGGCGATTTATATTTACACATAGTTTCCAAATCTGTTTCGGGATAGAAACCCTGATCGGCCAATACCACGTATAATGCTTCTACAGCATGCCCTTTGCTTTGTATATACCTGTCACGATTTGGGTCGCCAAAATTTGCAGGCGAAACATTCAATACATCGTTATAGAGTACATTTAATATATCGGTACTGGAAAGATCTCCCCCGGTATGACCTGCTTTTGCCATTTTAATGTACTTCAACATGGCAAGACGGTATTTAACTGATTTTTGCTGAAGTTCTTCGTTAGAATATTTCCCCATTTCTCAAATTAATTCATTCTATTTGGACCTAATATAGCCCAATAACACATTGATAATATTCGTAATTTTACTGTTATATTATTTATACTTTCGTTTATTTACGTTTTTAAGTACAAATATAAGTTTTTCGAAAACATACGGAAAAATATTACCTTAAAATATTTTAAAAAAACAAAAAGATTCTATAGCTGGTTATATTGACTATTTAATTTATGCAATAATAAACTCCATCTCTTGCGGCGGGAATAACTTCTTATAATCTTCCTTAATAAAGGGATCTGTTTTAATATAATCTATAAGGTTAGCGCTCCCAGGCTTGCAAAGAAATTTCTTTTCATGGAGCGGGAATTGAACACAATGTATCACTCATTTATAGGAAATGTCCTCATATCCTTAATCATGTATTATAAATGCTATGCAATTACAAGTTTGATGTCGTGTCTTTTTAGCATCAAAACATCTTCTTCGTTTATTTTCGAATCGGTAATTAAATAGTCAATGAGGGATAATGCACCTAAACTTGCAAATGAGCTTTTACCTATTTTTGTAGAATCTGCTACCAAATAAACAACATTGGCCGATTCAATCATTGCTCTTTTAACACAAATATCGCTAATACTTGGGTAGGTAAGTCCTGATTTGAGTGTAATACCAGCGGTTGCTAAAAATAGCTTATCAACATGCAAGTTATCGAAAAAATCGGCAGCTTTCTGACCTGTAAGTGATAAAGTAGGAGCCTTGAACTCCCCACCTGTAACTACCAGGTTAATTTCCGGGTCAGCTCCCAAAGCTAAAGCTATATTGAGTGAATTGGTTATGACTGTTAGGTTTTTAAAACCAGCTATTTGCTTCGCAATTTCTGTAGTTGTTGAACCCGAATCCAGTATAATTGTGTCTCCATCATTAATAAATTCAATAGCTCTATTGGCAATAGAAGCTTTTTCGGCTAGATTTTCCTGATTGTGCAAGGATATGTTTTTAACAAGAATACCTACATTCTTTAGAAAAGCACCCCCGTGTTCACGTTCTATAAAACCATCCTTTTCGAGCTTTTCTAAATCCTGGCGGATTGTAACCTCTGTCACTTTAAATATTTTGCTGAGCTGAAACACCTTAGCATGACCATCTTCTTTGATCATTTCCAGTATTTTCTCGCGACGTTGATGTGGTAACATATCGTTTAAGTTAATGTGAAATGTTTTTATAATCAAGATAGTCAATTACTTCTTTTATTGTAATCAGCTTTAATTGGTGCACATTTGCAATCTCAACTAAATCGGGGTAACGCGCCATGGTGCCATCAGTATTCATTATTTCAACTAAAGCTCCCGCAGGTTTAAGGCCTGCTAATTTCGGAAGAAGTACAGAAACTTCGGTGTGTCCCTGTCTATGCTTAATTCCATTACCATCAGCTGTAATTGGGAAAACATGACCGGGTCTTCCTAATTCTTCGGGGCGTGTGTTCGGGTTGGCTAGTGCATTAATAGTTTTTGCTCTGTCGGATGCAGAAATTCCAGTTGTACAACCATACCCTAACAAATCGACGGAAACAGTAAAATTAGTTGTATTTAATGCCGTGTTTTTTTTAATCATTGGGCTCAATTCCAGTTCAGCACAACGTTCTTTGGTAAGGGCAGCACAAATAAGTCCACGGCCATATGTAGCCATAAAATTTATTATGTCAGGTGTTACCATTTCTGCAGCAGCTATAAAATCCCCTTCATTTTCACGTTGCTCATCGTCACAAACTATAATTATTTTTCCTTTTCGAATATCATCAATTGCTTCCTCAATAATCTGTACTCGTTTATTATTCATATTTGTTTGTTGTGATTAAAAAACGCAAAAATATCAAAAATAATCGAAATAATTAGAAAACGCATCAAGGTAATGGTACCAGAATATGATTAAGCAATTCAATGAATGAAATTTAAATTATCTGATTTGAAAATTTAAACCTATTCACTAATATTCATATTTAAATCTTTTGTTTCGTAAATCCTTTTTTAACATTATAAACAGATCATCACAGTGATTAGAAGAATTTGCAAAGTCTAAATTGTTACCATGGTATAATTTTGTGTTACTCTTAAATAATTATGTAATTTAATAAAGTGGTTTATTTGTTAATTACATAAAACCCATTCTTATGAAATCTTTTATAACTCAGCGCAGACAAATTCTTGGCATATTATTCTTCCTGATTGGTGCATTTTCGATACATGCTCAAAATATTTCGAGTGACAATGGTGATGGTACCTACACAAACCCTGTAATCCCTGCTGATTTTCCCGATCCGGATGTAATTCTGGTTGACGATACTTATTATATGGTAACAACTACCATGTTTGTTTTTCCGGGGGTCACTGTCATAAAATCGAAAGATTTGGTTAACTGGGAATATTGCAGCAATGCCGTTCCACGCTTCGACTTTAGCCCGTGTTACAACCTGGATAGTTGTAATCGCTATTCGCACGGACAATGGGCTACCAGCATAAAATATAATAATGGAAAATTTTACCTGCTCTTTATCACCCTTGACGAAGGTGGTTTTATTTGTGAGGCAGAAAAAGCTGAAGGTCCCTGGAGTATTCGTAAGCTGCCTAAAGGGTTTTATGATCCCGGGCTTTTCTTCGACACTGATGGGAAAATTTACGTTTCTCATGGATACGGAAAAATTTCAGTCACTGAACTGAATCCTGATTTCTCGCCGGCAGGAAAAGACAGTCTGGTTTTTGTAGGAGATATCCGGGGCGGATTGGAGGGCATGCATGTTTATAAAATCAATGATTATTACTATTTATATGGAACTTATGGTGGTATGGACGGCATACAGGTAGCACTACGTTCAAAAAATATTTATGGTCCCTACGAACAAAAAGTATTAATAAGAGATACAACACCCGGTGTTACTTTCGGTATTCACCAGGGTGCACTCATAAAAACACAGACAGGCGAGTGGTGGACAATGCTGTTTGTAGATAGTGGTCCCTTCGGAAGGTTTCCTTCCTTACAACCGGTTACCTGGGTTGACGATTGGCCGATGGTAGGCGTTGACGGAAAAGGAGTTATTACTTACGCTAAGCCAAATGTAGGCAAAGAACATCCGACATTAGCATTGCCCACTTCAGATGAGTTTAACCAGAACTTTTTAGGTATGCAGTGGGGCTGGAATCACAACCCCGATTCAACAAAATGGTCACTTACTCAAAACCCGGGTTACTTAAGGTTGACCACAGGTAAAGTAGTAACAAACCTACGGGAAGCACCAAACACACTTACCCAAAGACCATTTGCCAAACACGATCAATCAATTCCGACAATAGGTACCACAAAACTTGAACTGGCAAACATGAAGGACGGTGATATAGCTGGTCTGGCAGTTTTTCAGGATCCGTATGCATATATTGCCGTAAAGCAAACCCAGGGAAAGAAGCAAATAATAATGGTTAATAATGGCGAAATTATCGAATCTACGGACTTCAATGAAAACACCGTTTATCTTCGCACAATTGCTTCAAACAGTACCCGATTGGCTAGTTTTGAATACAGTATTAACAATAAAGACTTTAACCAGATTGGCAATGAACTTCAAATGAAGTTTAGCCTCAAAATTTTTACAGGCAACAAATTCTGCCTGTTTAACTACGCTACAAAAGAAACCGGTGGATTTGCAGACTTTGACTGGTTCCGGGTAAAATAACCAATAATCCACACCAATTACCTGAAAACAATGAAGAAAACTCGATTAATACTTTTTATTACCCTGCCTGTTTTGCTGAACTCACAAACAGCGAAAATTAAAATTTTCATTCCCGGCACACTCATTCTCACAAATTAAAATTGCTATTACTAACTAACCCGAAAAAAAAACCTATGAAACACGCCTTACACTTTTTAGCCCTTCTCTTTATAGCTTTTACTGTAACCGCACAGGAGGTTACAGAAAAACATGCACCTGAGGGGTTCGATATTGAACAACCCGATATTGCCAAAGGTAGAATTGATACAGTTTTTTACGATTCAAAAACCGTAGGGACTACCCGTAAAGCCCTTGTATATACCCCTCCGGGTTTCTCAAAAAAAACAAAATACTCTGTTCTTTATCTATTACACGGAATTGGTGGTGATGCAAAAGAATGGTATACAAATGGCTCGCCACAGGTAATTTTAGATAATTTGTATGCTAAAGGCAAACTTGAGCCCATGATAGTGGTTATGCCCAATGGACGCGCAATGAAAGACGACCGTGCAGCCGGAAATATATTCGATAGTGCTAAAGTTGCTGCATTTGCCAATTTCGAAAAGGATTTACTAAAAGATGTGATACCCTATATTGAAAAGAATTACCCGGTTATCCAAAACAGGGAAAACAGAGCTATTGCAGGATTATCAATGGGCGGTGGACAGTCTTTAAACTTTGGACTTGGAAACCTGGATCAATTCGCATGGGTTGGCGGTTTTTCATCCGCTCCCAATACAAAATCGCCTGAAGAATTGGTTCCAAATCCTGTTGAGACAAAGGAAAAACTGAAGCTGTTATGGATTTCATGTGGCGACCAGGATAATTTAATTAGAATAAGTCAGGGTTTGCATGAATACCTTAACAGAAATGAAGTACCTCACATTTACTATATCGAGCCCGGGCATCATGACTTTAAGGCGTGGAAAAACAGTTTGTATTTGTTTTCTCAACTCCTTTTCAAACCGGTGGATGAAGCAAAATTTAATAAATACAGCATCATAGGAACGCCTGCCCCATCAAATATTCGCAATTCAAAGTATCCTCAGATTCTCCCTGACGGAAGGGCTGTTTTCAGAGTAGAAGCACCCGAAGCCCAAAAAATTCAGATCGACCTTTTTAAAAAGTACGACATGTCGAAAAATGATGAAGGATTCTGGGAGGTAACAACAGACTCACTTTCCGAAGGATTTCATTATTACTCGCTGGTTATTGATGGTGTTTCTGTGGCCGATCCTGCCAGCGAATCTTTTTATGGAATGGGTAGAATGGCCAGTGGCATTGAAGTTCCTTTTAAGGGAGACGATTACTATGCCATAAAAGATGTTCCGCATGGCGATATCAGGATTAAACGTTATTTTTCTAATGTAACCCGTTCGTGGAGACAGTTTTATATTTATACCCCGCCGGGATATGACCAAAATACTGAAGAGGAATATCCTGTACTTTATCTTTTACACGGAGGTGGTGAAGACGAAAGAGGTTGGGCAACTCAAGGTAAAACAGACCTGATTCTTGATAACCTGATTGCTGAAGATAAAGCGGTACCCATGATAATTGTTATGATGGATGGAAATATGCCTTTCTCAAACTTCGGAGAAAATGTATTAAGGGCGTTTGAATCAGAATTAACAGGAAGTGTAGTTCCTTTTGTTGAAGAAAACTACAGGACTAAAGCAAATTCAGAAAACAGGGCTCTTGCAGGTTTATCAATGGGTGGACTCCAAACGCTTTATGCGGGTGTTAAAAATACCGAATTGTTCTCGTGCCTGGGAGTTTTTAGCTCTGGTTGGATACAACCCATGCAGAAAGAAATTACAGATGCCCAATATAACTTTATGAAAAACAATGCGGCTCAAATAAACCAAAACCTTAACCACTTCTGGATAGCCATGGGAGGTAAAGAAGATATAGCTTACAACAACTGCAAATTAATGTTATCTGAATTCGATAAACTGGGTATTGAATATAATTATAGCGAGTACCCCGGAGGTCATACCTGGCCGGTTTGGCGAAATAATTTATATCAATTTGCACAGGTGATTTTTAAATAATAACTTCCTAATTGTATCCTACAAATTCAGTGAAAATGAAAACAACTTATTATTTTACGAATAAGAAAACATTATTGATACTTTTATTTCTGATAACTATAAAATTATCAGCACAGGAGTTTCCCTTTCAGAATCCGGAATTAAGTTCCGAAGAAAGAGCAAAGGATTTAATTTCGAGACTCACACTCGAAGAAAAAGCAGCCTTGATGTGCGATCAGTCGGATGCCATTCCCCGTTTAGGTATAAAAAAATTCAATTGGTGGAGTGAAGCTCTTCATGGCTATGCCAACAACGATAATGTAACTGTATTCCCTGAGCCAATCGGAATGGCAGCCTCTTTCGATGATGAATTGGTCTTTCAGATTTTCGATGCTGTATCTGATGAAGCCCGTGCAAAATACAACGAATGGATTCAGGCCGGAAATGAGAATAAACGTTTCTTAAGCTTATCGGTATGGACACCTAACGTAAATATCTTCAGGGATCCACGCTGGGGCCGCGGACAGGAAACCTATGGAGAAGACCCTTATCTCATGTCACGCATGGGTGTTTCTGTAGTTAAAGGACTGCAAGGCCCCGAAGATGCCAGGTATCGAAAACTATTAGCCTGCGCAAAGCACTATGCAGTTCATTCCGGACCGGAATGGAGCCGTCATGAACTTAACCTGAACAATGTAAATCCCCGCGAATTGTATGAAACTTACCTGCCCGCTTTCAAAGCATTGGTTCAGGAAGCCGATGTGCGACAGGTTATGTGCGCATATCAAAGACTGGATGATGAACCATGCTGCGGAAACACGCGTCTTCTGCAAAGAATTCTCCGTGATGAGTGGGGCTACGAATATATGGTTGTTTCCGATTGTGGTGCCATAACTGATTTTTTTACTTCGCATAAAGTATCCTCAACACCGGTTCATGCAGCAACAAAAGGTGTATTAGCCGGAACCGATGTGGAATGTGTTTGGGAGAACTATCCGTATAAAACTTTGCCTGAGGCTGTAGAACGGCAGTTAATTACCGAAGAAGAAGTCGACAAAAGTTTATTACGGGTTCTGACAGGGCGTTTCGATCTGGGCGATTTCGATGACGATGAACTTGTACCCTGGGCTCAAATACCCCCTTCAATACTAAATAATGAAAAGCATCGTCAGCTTGCTCTTGAAATGGCACGTGAAACTATGACGCTGCTTCAAAACAACAACAATATACTGCCCATTTCCAAATCAACTGAAAAAATTGCTGTTATTGGCCCCAATGCCGATGATGAACCAATGCTTTGGGGTAACTACAATGGAACTCCGGTAAGAACCATTTCTATACTTGATGGAATAAAATCAAAAGTTCCATCCGATAAAATTGTTTATGATAAAGGCTGCGATTTGGTTGAAGATAAGGTTACTGAAAGCTATTTTGATCAATGTTCATTCGAAGGAAAGCAAGGTTTTAAAGCTACTTACTGGAATAATCCTGAATTATCCGGAGAGATAGTAACTGAGCAGCAAATTACCAGTCCAATTAAAAAAACAACAGCCGGACAACATGAATTTGCGACGGGAGTTAAGCTTGAAGGATTTTCAGCACTATATGAAACTGAATTCACCCCAAAAGTATCTGAAGAAATTGTTTTCAAAGGAGGAGCTACAGGTTATTTCGAATTGCTGGTAAACGGGGAGTCATTGCAAAGCTATAACAATTGGCGCACCTTGGCTTCAAGAATCCCGTTAAAGGTGGAAGCCGGGAAAAAATACAAAATTGAAATCCGCTACGCACAGCTGCATAACTGGCAGGCAAATATCGAATTCACATTTGGCAAAGAGATAGATGTTAACTATTCCAACCTGATTAAAAAACTCAAGGGCATCGATGTGGTTATCTTTGTCGGAGGACTATCCGGTAATCTTGAAGGAGAAGAAATGCCTGTTTCTTATCCTGGATTCAAAGGCGGTGACCGTACCAACATCGATTTACCTGCGGTTCAGCGCAATTGCCTAAAAGCACTAAAAGATGCAGGCAAAAAAGTGATTTTCGTTAATTGTTCCGGCTCTGCTATTGCTTTTACTCCTGAAACACAAACCTGCGACGCCATTCTTCAGGCATGGTATGCTGGTGAATCAGGTGGTCAGGCTGTTGCTGATGTGCTGTTTGGCGATTATAACCCATCGGGCAAACTTCCCATTACATTTTATAAAAGTTCCGACCAATTAAAAGAATTTGAAGATTACTCAATGAAAGGCCGTACATACAGGTATATGGAAGATGCGCTGTTTCCTTTTGGATTTGGACTAAGCTATACGAGTTTCGAAATTGGTACAGCTAAACTGAATAAAACTACTATCAATGCTGATGAATCAATTGAAATAACTGTACCGGTTACCAACACTGGTAAAATGGACGGAACCGAAATTGTTCAAATATATGTTCGCAAGCTAAACGATATAGAAGGTCCAATTAAAACACTTAAGGCCTTTAACAGAGTTCATATTGAAAAAGGTAAGACAGAAAAAGTAACCCTGGAGCTTCCTCCTTCTGCTTTTGAGTTTTATAACTGGGGCCAACGAAAAATGACTGTAACTCCCGGAGAATATGAGGTTTATTATGGCAATAGTTCAGAAACAAGTGACTTAATGACAGTAAAAATTACAATACAATAAATACCTAAACTAATGAAAAACAAACTATTTTTAAATCTTGCTGCAATACTATTTCTTAGCAGCTATTCTTTGTTAAACGCTCAAACAACTAGTGTAGAAGACTTTATACCCTCGTCGGTAAACCAAGCCGGCAAGCAATATCCACAGGTTAATTCTGAAGGTAAAGTACGTGTACAAATATCAGCACCCGATGCTAAATATGTTCAGCTCGATATTGGTGCCGTTAAATACGATCTTACGAAAGACGAGAATGGGGTTTGGACAGGTGAATCTGCCCCCCAGGATGAAGGGTTTCACTATTACCAGTTAAATATCGATGGTGCTTCAGTTCCTGATCCCAACAGTCTTTATTTTTATGGTGCAAGCCGTTGGGGAAGTGGTATAGAAATTCCTGCTAAAGACCAGGATTTTTATGCTTTAAAAGAAGTTCCGCATGGTCAGGTTCGCGAGCAAATTTATTTCTCCGAAACAAGTAAAGATATGCGCCGTTGTTTTATTTATACACCTCCCGGATACGATAATGATCTAACTAAACGATACCCTGTTTTATACCTTCAGCATGGTGGTGGTGAAGATGAAACAGGATGGTCAAACCAGGGCAGAGTAAACCTCATTATGGATAACCTTATTGCCGAAGGAAAAGCCAGACCTTTCATTATTGTAATGGATAATGGCACATGGCGCATGCCAAGAAGAGATGAAAATGCTCCCAGAGACACAACACAACCACAAACCTGGCCCCCAAAAAACTGGGCCGATGGTTTCATGAATACATTGCTGAATGATATTATTCCTATGGTTGATAAAGAATACCGAACAATAGCAAACCAGGAATACCGTGCTATGGCTGGTCTCTCTATGGGAGGTATGCAAACCCGTGTTATTACACTGGCAAATCCTGATGTGTTTTCTTATGTAGGAATGTTTAGTGGTGGAAGCATAAGCCCCAAAGACATTCAGAACTCACCTGCATTTAAGGAGAAGGTAAAACTGGTATTCATTAGTTACGGTGGTCGCGAACTGGAGAATCCCAGAAGAGGCCCATGGGGAGATCCAAAAGAAAATACCAAAGCTTTACAAGATGCAGGCATGAACACTCATTTCTATGTTTCTCCACTTACTGCTCACGAGTGGCAGAGTTGGAGAAGAGGTTTTTATCAGTTTGCCCCACTTTTATTTAATGATTAATACTACATAACCATGAAAAAATATTCTATTTTAATTTTAGTATTTATTTCTCTTACAATAAATTTTTCTATTGCACAGGAGGAACAGCCAGCTATACTTGATGATTTCAAGCCATCGGCAATAAACCAACCCGGTAAGGAATTTCCACAGGTAAATTCCGAAGGCCGGGTACGTGCTCAGATTTCAGCTCCGGAAGCAACTTCTGTTAAGCTGGATATTGGCGGAGTAAAGTACGATTTAGTAAAAGATGAAGCGGGTATCTGGACAGGTGAATCTGCCCCCCAGGATGTTGGCTTTCATTACTACCAGTTAAATATTGATGGTGCCTCGGTGCCCGATCCCGGTGCGTTGTTGTATTTTGGTGCTTGCCGTTGGGGTAGTGGCATTGAAATTCCTTCTGACGATCAGGATATATTTGCGGTGAAAGATGTTCCACATGGCCATGTACACGAAATTCTTTTCCCTTCAGAAAGTACCCAAAAATCACGCAGAGCTTTTGTGTATACACCTCCGGGCTATGAAACAGAAACCTCCAAACAATACCCGGTATTATACTTGCAACATGGGTATTGTGAAAACGAAACATCATGGTTCAGGCAGGGACATGCAAATCTAATCATGGATAATCTTATTGCCGAAGGAAAGGCTAAACCTTTCATAATAGTGATGACCTATGGCATGACCAATGAAATTGAATTCGGTGGTTTACGTAATTTTGATATAACACCCTTTCAAACCGTTTTGGCTGATGAGCTGATTCCTTATGTTGATTCTCATTTTCGCACCCTGGCCAATCAGGAAAACAGGGCTATGGCCGGGCTCTCCATGGGTGGTTTCGAAACCCGGCTCATTACTTTAAACAAACCCGATTTGTTTTCGCACTATGGTTTGTTCAGCGGAGGGATGTACAAGCCAGAAGAAATTGCCGATCACGATCAACTGAAGCTCATTTTCATCAGTTGTGGAAGCAAGGAAAGACCCGATGGCGTTAAAAATGCAGTTAATGAATTACAGAACCAAGGTTTCAATGCAGTTTCTTACATCTCGGAAGGTACGGCTCACGAATTCCATACCTGGCGTCGAAGCTTGCATCAATTTGCTCAACTGTTGTTTAAGTAATTCATTAAGTTTTAAATACTTCTAAGCATGAAATATTTACAATTAATCATCCTTTTCATTGCATTAGGTTTTAGTTTTCAGACCGTTGCCCAACAAAGCAATATTGTTGAAGATTATAAACCTTCATCAGTAAATCAGCCCGGCAAAAAATACCCACAGGTAAATTCCGAAGGCCGTGTAAGGGTAAGTATTTCAGCTCCAGAAGCCAACCTTGTTCAACTCGATATTGGTGGTGTGAAATATGACCTGATCAAGGATGAAAAAGGCGTTTGGACAGGCGAATCCGCTCCTCAAGATGAAGGATTTCATTATTATCAGTTAAATATTGACGGGGCTTCTGTACCCGATCCGGGTACAAAATATTTTTACGGTGCCGGACGCTGGGGAAGTGGTATTGAAATTCCGGCTGTTGATCAGGATTTCTACGCTATAAAAAAGGTTTCTCATGGTTCAGTAAGTGAAAAAATTTATTTTTCTGAAATTACAAGTGCATGGAGACGTTGTTTTGTTTATACCCCTCCAGGTTATGAAGAAAACCAGGATGAACATTATCCGGTGCTATACCTTCAGCATGGTAGTTTTGAAGATGAAACAGGATGGTCGGCACAAGGTAAAGCTAACCTCATTCTCGACAACCTGATTGCAGAAAAAAAAGCCAGCCCAATGATTATTGTAATGGATAATGGTTATGCTTTTGTGCCCGTAAATAATGAAACAAAAGAAACAGGGAGAAATTGGAACAATGCTTTCGAAGATGTATTGATAAAGGAAGTAATACCCATGATTGATTCGACCTACCGAACAAAAACCGACAAAAATAACAGAGCCATTGCAGGTCTTTCTATGGGAGCCAATCAGACAATGCGAATAATTATGAATAACCTTGACAGGTTTGCATACTATGGAGGTTTTAGCGGAACATCAAATTATCCGAGTTCCGATGAAATAGATGTCGAGACTTTTTTAGATGGAAAATTCAAAGATGGTGCAACTTTAAATAAGCAAATAAATGTTTTTTGGCTGGGTATGGGAACAAAAGAACCTGAGCCATTTCCGGGTTCCATTGGTGCTTTTCGAAATATGCTTGAAAAGGTAGGTTTGGATTATGAATATTACGAATCTACAGGCACAGCACATGAATGGTTAACATGGAGAAGATCTTTACACCAATTTGCCCAGTTAATATTCCCGGACTAACTACTTTGAATAAGCATTTACGATAAGCTGATGCATAATACTCCAAAACATAAATGAATAAAACCAAAATTAAATGAAGTTAAAGGCTCCAATAATAAAATTTACTGTTCTGTTATTTTTTATATCGGAACTTGGACAGGCGCAGCAGGCCAATGTAAATCTCGATTTTAATCCACAAAAGGATACTGAAGGACTTATACCCTTTAGTGCTCCCTTGAACTCTCCTGAAGTGCATGACGACCATACTGTTACTTTTAGAATAAAGGCCCCAAAGGCAGAGGAAGTCAAACTAACCGGGGTCGCCATTCTTACCGCATTAGGAAAAGGTCGTGAACAAGTACCTTTTACCAGGGGTGACGATGGTATCTGGACTTTAACAGTTGGTCCACTTGAACCCGATATGTACGCCTATCATTTTAATGTAGATGGAGTGCAAATAACAGACCCAAGCAACACGATTGCTGCTTTTACTGCCATGCCTCCATACAGTCAATTGGTTGTTCATGGCAATGGACCAGCATACTACGATGCCCAAGATGTTCCACATGGGCAAGTAACCAGACACATCTATCATTCCGATGTAACAAATGGTGAACGAGAGCTCTATGTTTATACCCCTCCGGGATATAATCCTGATAAATCTTATCCTGTTCTTTACCTTGTGGGTGGTAGTGGAGAATTACCCTCCAATTGGATCTACGATGGTCGTGTGAACTTTATTATGGATAACCTGCTGGCTGAAGAAAAAGCTGAGCCAATGCTGATTGTTATACCAAACAATCAGGTTATTCACCGTAATCATCCAAAACATGCTGAACTCACCTTCGATATTTTTGAAAAAGAACTTAGAAATCATGTTATTCCTTTGGTTGAAAGTAATTATACTGTCCGGATGAATCCAAAAGGAAGAGCCCTTTCAGGCTTGTCGATGGGAGGAAGACATACCATGTTTATCGGGTTCAGATCTCTTGATCTGTTTGCTTCATTTGGTGTATTAAGTGCGGGTGATTTAAACGCAGAAACATCTTTCAGCAATTTCCTGAATGATCCCGATGTAAATAATAAACTTGAATATTTATTTGTTGGTCAGGGCACGATGGAGGCTGAAGGTTTTATGGGAACGCGTTGTATTGCATTGCATGAAGCACTCACCAAACATAACGTTGAACACGAATACTATGTTGGTGGACATGGAGGCCACGATTGGGCCACATGGCGTCATCTATTGTATTATAGTTTTTTACCTAACTTATGGAGATCCAACTAAAAATTTTAAAAATTTAAAAATGAAATCACTCGTTAAATTATTAATTCCGTTAACTTCCTGTATTATTATTTCATGTTCAACACTACCTTTAGATCAGGTTCATGTAAAACAAGGAATTGTGCAAGGAACGTTGGAAAATAACTTACGTGTATTTAAGGGTATTCCTTTTGCTGCTCCTCCTGTTGGTGATTTACGCTGGAAAGCTCCGCACCCTGTTGAAAAATGGGAAGGAATTAAAATAGCTACAGAGTATGCCCCGGCACCCATGCAGGGAGGAAACCCTCCTTCTGGTAAAAGTGAAGATTGTCTATACCTGAATGTATGGACCCCCGCTAAGTCTCCAAAAGATAAAATTCCTGTACTGGTATGGATTTACGGTGGAGGATTTAGTTTTGGTTCTACCTCCGAGCCAGTTTATGATGGAACCAAACTTGCAGAAAAAGGTGTTGTTGTTGTAAGTATTGCATACCGGGTTGGTCAGTTAGGTTTTCTGGCACATCCTGAATTAAGTGCTGAAAATCCAAACGGTGTTTCCGGAAATTATGGCTTACTCGATCAAATTGCAGGTTTGCAATGGGTTCAGGATAATATCGCAGCTTTTGGCGGCGATCCGGATCAAGTGACCATTTTTGGTGAATCTGCCGGAGGTATATCAGTAAGTATGTTGTGCGCTTCACCCCTGACTAAAGGTTTGTTTCAGGGTGCAATTTCTCAGAGTGGCGGTTCCTTTGGCCCTACCCGACCAACAACTTATCCGGGCGAAAACATGAAAACTTTAAAACAGGCTGAACTGGAAGGTGTTGAATTTGCGAAAAAAGCCGGGGTTTCTACTATTGCCGAACTTAGAAATATCGAAGCTGACAAACTACCCGGTGGCTGGGGCATGGGAAGTGCCTGGCCAATTATTGATGGTTATGTAATTCCGGATGACCAATATAAGCTTTATGAAACCGGAAACTACAACGATGTGCCTGTATTAATAGGTTACAACTCCGATGAAGGATTAAGTTTTTCAAGAGAAAGAAATCCCCAAGAGTTTATTAATGGTGTTAAGCAAAGATATGGCAAATTTTCCGATACACTATTAAAAGCTTATCCGGTGGGTGAAAACTCGGTTCCTAAAAGCGCCCGTGATCTTGCCAGAGATGCTGCATTCGGTTGGCACACCTGGATCTGGGCACAACTTCAGTCAAAAACAGGAAATTCAAATGTATATTACTACTATTTCGACCAGCATCCCAATTATCCTGAAGATTCACCACAGTTCGATCATGGCTCGCCTCACGGACAAGATGTAGGCTATGTATTTATGAATCTGGATTCCGCTAATCCCAATACTTTAGAATCGGATCTGAAACTTTCTGATATGATGGGAACTTACTGGACCAACTTTGCAAAATATGGTAATCCAAATGGAAAGGATCTGCCTGACTGGCCTGCATTTAGCGATTCAAATAATGTAGTAATGTATCTTAACGCTGCCCCACATCCGGATACAGTGCCAAGTGAAAATTCGCTTCAAGTTCTGGATGAATATTTCAGGTGGAGATTTACACCCGAAGGCAAAGAATGGGCTAAATAAAAAGCCGGTTGATGTTAATAAATAAATATTAAAACCAATAATAATGAATTTAGTAAAAACAAGATTATTAACCCTCCTTATAGCTGCAAGCATCTTCGGAGTGGTTTATTGCAATGAAGGATCGAAAGAAAAACCAACAAACAAACCTGTATTCAGCAAAGCTGTTTACCAGGGAAATGACCAGGTTTACAAAGATTATCCCTTAAAACCCGATGAGTTTTATAATCCGATTTTACAGGGCTGTTATCCCGATCCAGCTATTACTAAAAAAGGTGACGACTATTATTTAGTTTGTTCGTCATTTGCTATGTTTCCGGGCGTACCCATTTTTCATTCCACAGATTTGGTTAACTGGACTCAAATAGGTCATGTGCTTGACCGTGTATCACAACTAGATGTACATAACACCGGAATTAGCGCAGGTGTTTATGCTCCTGGAATAACCTACAATCCAAACAATGAGACTTTTTACATGATAACGACTGCATTCGCAGGAAATTCAGGAAATATAATTGTAAAAACTAAAGACCCTAAAGAAGGATGGAGCGAACCAATTAAACTTAAGTTCGATGGTATTGATCCGTCTATTTTCTTCGATGATGATGGTAAAGCTTATGTTGTACATAACGATGCTCCGGATCCTGGCACTGAGCAATACGGTGGCCATCGTGTAATAAAAGTATGGGAATACGATATTGAAAATGACCAGGTTATTGAGGGTACCGATAAGATTATTGTAAATGGCGGCGTTGATATCACTAAAAAGCCTATCTGGATTGAAGCACCGCATATCTATAAAAAAAATGGCCATTATTATCTGATGTGTGCCGAAGGTGGTACCGGAGGATGGCATAGCGAAGTAATATTTATTAGTGACAATCCGAAAGGACCATATATTCCGGCTCCCAGTAACCCAATTTTAACACAAAGACACTTTCCATGGGACAGAAAAAATAAGGTGGATTGGGCTGGCCATGCCGATATAATTGAAGGCCCTGATGGTAAATATTATGGCGTCTTTTTAGCCATTCGCCCTAACGAAAAAGATAGGGTAAATAGTGGTCGCGAAACCTTTATCCTGCCGGTTGACTGGTCGGGGAAATTCCCGGTATTTGAGAATGGACTCGTACCTATTGAACCAAAATTAAAAATGCCCGAAGGAGTTGAAAACAAAACAGGTAAAGAAGGATTCTTTCCAAATGGAAACTTTACATTCACCGAAAATTTTTCTTCTGAAAAACTCGATTACCGCTGGATTGGACTAAGAGGACCGAGAGAAGATTTCATTGAGATTACAAAAAAAGGCTTGCAAATAAATCCTTTCGAGGCAAACATTAAAGAGCTAAAACCAACATCAACACTCTTTCACAGGCAACAACACAGTAGCTTTTCTTTTGAAACAAGCATGGAATACATGCCAGATTCAGAAAAAGATCTTGCAGGAATTACCTGTGTTCAGAATGAAGCTTCCAACTATGTGTTTGGAATTACTAAAAAGGGAAATGATTATATCCTCCTTTTAGAGAGAAACCAAAGAAAAGACAGAAGAAACAGTGAAGTAAATTCCGAAATCATTGGAAGCACCAAAATAGATATTTCTAAACCCATAAAGTTAAAAGTTGAGGCAAAGGGCGATGATTATCAATTTAGCTATGCTTTAGAAGGTGAAGAATATAAAAATCTGGGTGGTACAGTTTCGGGAGATATTCTTTCTACAAATGTGGCAGGTGGTTTCACAGGAGCATTAATAGGATTATATGCTACCTCTGGAAATAATTCTTTGCCAAATTATTAAAATGACTACTCGTATTTAAGAATTGTTAACCTGCTTAAAAAGAATATAATACAAATATGTAATTCTTATGCAGGTTAACACTTTCTTTTTTAACAGCTCTTAACCCGAAAATAAATTTTTAGCTGCAGAAAACATGAAAAACAGATATTTTAACCTTCTTATCTTCATATTTACCATCTCTTACAGCCCTCTCTATTCGCAAATTATTGAACTTTCCTCACCAAATGAAAACATAAAAGTTTCAGTAAATAAACCAACTAATACCGATACAGGTAAATGGTTTTTAAAGGCCGACTATTTAAACAATGGTAAAAGCTATACTGTTTTACCCCAGATCAATTTGGGGATTGTTCGCAGCGACCAGGACTTCTCAAAGGAACTTAAACTACTTTCGGCAAGCAAGCCTATTCAAATTAATGAACAATACAAGGTTTTGCACGGAAAGAAAACGCATTGCAGTAACTCCGCCAACGAACTAGTTATAGCTTTTGAAACTCCAAAAAAAGCTAAATTGAATCTTATATTAAGAGCATATAACGATGGCATAGCTTTTCGTTACGAATTCCCCGAAAAGCAAGGCGATTATGTTATTAATAATGAATTGACTTCCTATGTGATTCCTGATAGTGCTTCGCGTTGGCTGGAAAAATTCGATCTTTCGAATGAAGGCCTTTACCACAATATGAACGATGCCAGCGAACAACAAAACTGGTGTTACCCTGCACTTTTCAAAAACAAGGATAACCCCTGTTGGGTTCTTATTCACGAGGCCGATGTAAATCGCGATTATTGCGCTACAAAGCTTAGTAACTTCAATATAAATAATGAATACACAGTAACACTTCCGCATCCCGGGGAAGGGGAAGGAGAAGCCCTTCCAACAATTTCTCTGCCTTGGAAATCACCGTGGCGTGTAATTATCATGGGAAGCCTTGCCGATATAGTTGAATCAACATTGGTAAATGATGTTTCAACACCTTCCAAGGTAGCAAATACCGATTGGATAAAGCCCGGTAAAGCCTCATGGAATTATTGGTCTGACAACCACGGCACAAAAGATTATCAAACAGTTTGTGAATTTACCGATCTGGCTGCTGCAATGGATTGGTCATACACCCTACTCGATTGGGAATGGGATGCAATGGCAAATGGTGGCGATGTTGAAGATGCTGCAAAATATGCCCTTTCGAAAGGTGTAAAACCATTAATCTGGTACAATTCAAGTATGTTTAAGTGGATTACTGCAACCCCGGTTGATCGTATGAAAACGCACGAAAACCGTGTTGAAGAATTTACCTGGTTAAAAAAGGTGGGCTTTGTTGGAGTTAAAATCGATTTCTTCCTGAGCGAAAAACAATACATGATCGATTATTACCTCGACATTCTTGAAGATGCCGCTGAATTTGAAATGATGGTGTATTTTCATGGCTGCCTTGTTCCCAGGGGTTGGGAGCGTACCTATCCGCACCTGATGACTTACGAGGGAGTTAGGGGAGCTGAATGGTACAACAATGGCCCTCAACTAACACCAACTGCACCCGAACATAATACTATATTACCCTTTACCAGAAACGTGGTTGGTTCAATGGATTACACCCCGGTAACTTTTACGAATTCACAATTTCCGCACATTACCTCTTACGGGCACGAATTGGCTTTGAGTGTACTGTTTGAATCAGGCATTCAGCATATGGCCGATCGTCCTGAAGGTTATTATGGTTTACCTGATGCTGCTAAAGAATTCCTTAAAAATGTTCCTGCTGCATGGGATAATACCAGGTTACTCGACGGCTATCCTGGAAAGGATATCATAATGGCTCGTCAGAAAGAAGACCAATGGTTTATAGGAGGTATAAATGCTGAACCTCATGAAAAAACAAAGACATTAACATTCGGGTTTTTACCAAAAGCAATAAAATATAAACTCACACTCATTACTGATGGTGTGCATGACAAAGCATTTAATGTTAACTATATAGTAATCGATAATTCATCAGAAATTGAAGTGAAAATGCTTCGAAGAGGTGGATTTGTTGCAAGCCTGAAACCTATTGAGTAAACTTATTGGTTAAAACTGAAAAAAAAGCATTATGATAACAAAACACCTTCTTACATTAATTTTACTGGTAACCCTTATAACCTATTCAACTCTTGCGCAGACCTATCAGAAAACAGAAACAGGCATAACAACTATAATCAACCAAACTGAGGTTGAAATTCAGCTTTACGATGCATCAACAGTGCGTGTTTTAAAATGGCCAGCAGGAAAGTCTTTCATTAAGGAAAGCCTTTCGGTGATAAGCAATCCGCAGAAAACAAGTTTTACTGTAAAAGAAACCGAAGGAAAAATTGAACTTAAAACTGAAGATCTTAGTGCCAAAATAAACCTTGAAAATGGGACGATCGAATTTCATACACTTCAGGGCGACCCTTTATTGAAGGAAAAAGAAGCCGGAACTGTATTCACCGGTTTTAACGATACCGGTAATCAAACCTATAGTGTTTCGCAATCTTATATTTTAGATGCAGACGAAACCATTTATGGACTCGGAATTTTGCAGAACGGTAAAATGTCGCAAAGAAACCTTGAGATCCGAATGGTTCAAAACAACACTCAGGATTTTTGTACTTTCTTTCAATCCGTCAAGGGCTATGGCTTATTTTGGGATAATTATAGCCCAACTACTTTTTCTGATAATCAACAACAAACAACCTTCAGCTCCGAAGTAGGCGATGGTATTGATTATTATTTTATGTATGGGGGTAATGCCGACGGTGTTATTGCCTGTATGCGAAACCTAACCGGACGTGCTCCCATGTTCCCATTATGGACTTATGGCTATTGGCAGAGCAAAGAACGCTACAAAAGCCAGGACGAAACCGTTGGAGTTGTTCAAAAATACCGTGAACTGGGCGTCCCTCTTGATGGTATAATACAGGACTGGCGATACTGGGGGAATAATTACCTGTGGAATGCTATGGAATTCCTGAATGAAGAATTCTATGATCCTCAAAAAATGATTGATGATGTTCATGGCATGAATGCCCATATGATAATATCAATCTGGAATTCTTTTGGCCCACATACAAAACAGTACCACGAACTAGACAGTATAAATGCGTTGCTTGATTTTAAAACATGGCCCGAATCTGGTTCATTTAAATGGCCACCAAACCCCGATTACCCTTCAGGCGTAAGGGTTTACGATGCATACAATCCGGTTGCGAGGGATATTTTCTGGAAATATCTGAATAAAGGAATTTTCTCACTGGGTATGGACGGATGGTGGATTGACTCATCAGAACCTGATCATTTTCACCCAAAACCAGCCGATTTTGATAATCAAACCTATCTGGGATCATTCCGAAAAGTGCGGAATGCTTATCCATTAATGACTGTAGGCGGGGTATACGACCATCAGCGAGAGTTGACATCAGACAAGCGTGTATTTATATTAACCCGATCGGCTTTTGCCGGACAACAGCGCTACGGGGCTAATACCTGGTCGGGCGATGTAGTGGCATCTTGGGATGCGCTTCGCAAGCAGATTTCCGGAGGATTGAATTTTTCACTTTGCGGAATCCCTTTCTATAACAGCGATATTGGCGGGTTTTTCCTTTGGGACTTTAAAACCCCCTTACAAAATGACGATTACCGCGAATTGTATACACGCTGGATTCAGTTCGGCACCTTTTGCCCCATGATGCGTTCGCATGGTGCAGATGCTCCCCGGGAAATATACCGGTTTGGTAAAAAAGGAGATGTAGTTTACGATGCCATTGACAAATACATCAATTTACGATACAGTCTTCTGCCTTATATCTATTCAACTTCGTGGGATGTCACCGCCAACCACTCAAGTATGATGCGGGCTTTGGTCATGGATTTTGCAGCAGATAAACAGGCGCTTGATATCGATGATGAATTTATATTTGGTAAATCTTTACTGGTTTGTCCGGTTACTGAATCCTTGTATCTTAAAGACGGGGAAGCAGATTTCAGCGAAGTAAAATCCATAAAAGTTTATTTACCCGAAGGAAACGATTGGTTCGACTTCTGGACAGGTGAAAAATTAGCCGGCGGACAAACTGTAAACAAGGCCACACCAATTGATATTATACCGCTTTATGTTAAAGCCGGAAGTATTATTCCAATAGGTCCTAAGGTGCAATTTGCCGAAGAAAAGAAATGGGACATGCTGGAGATACGTGTTTATGAAGGAGCCAATGGTGAATTTACTTTATACGAAGACGAAAACGATAATTATAATTATGAAAAAGGTATGTATTCAACCATTAAGTTTACATGGAATGATGCAAAGCGAACACTGACAATTGACTCTATTCAGGGTTCTTTTCCGGGCATGCTAGGGGAACGCAATTTTAAGGTAGTAAAAATCGACGCACCAAAAGTCAACCACAAGCCTAATGCAGTAATATCAGAAAAAGAAATAAACTATAACGGAAAAAAAATTTCGATAACCCTTTAAATAATAATCAACTAAAAACCAATTATGAAACATTCATTTATTAGTTTAAAAACCTTAGTTTTATCACTGTGTCTCACCTTTCTTGCAACGGGTATTCAGGCACAAATCGAATCCCTTCAGGTTGGAACAACAACAAGAAATATGCTTGTTTATGCACCCTCTGATTTAGAGTTAAACAGACCACTGCTTATCTCCATGCATGGAATGAATCAGGACATAGCCTATCAGCAAAACCAGACTCAATGGGAAGACGTTGCTGATGACAATAACTTCGTGGTTGTTTATCCTGCTGGTATAAACAATTCGTGGAATCTTTATGGCACAAGCGATATAGATTTCATCCTGGCTATTATTGATGAAATGTATGATCGATATGCTATTGATCGTGATCGTGTATATCTTTCAGGCTTCTCAATGGGGGGCATGATGACCTATTATGCTGCCAACCACATTTCCGATAAAATTGCCGCATTTGCCCCGGTTAGTGGTTACCTTATGGGTGGACCAGACACATCCAATTCACGCCCTATTCCTATTATCCATACCCATGGCACCACTGACGATGTTGTTGCACATAGTGGAGTTCAACCCTGTCTTAATGCATGGATAGCCAAAAATAATTGCCCTGCTGATGCTGATACCACACAACCCTATCCGGAAGATAAACCAAACTCTAATGCAACAAAGTATCATTGGGGACCTGGTACCGATATGGTAGAAATTGTGTTTTTAAGTATTTCTGGGGTAGGTCACTGGCATTCGCTAAATAATAACGGAGTACACACCAGTAATGAAATATGGAACTTTTGTAAAAGATTCTCATTAGGCTTTGGTATTCCAAAATTCGAGTATGCATCGGTAACCGATGATAATTCGAAACAGATAAAACTGGTATTAAGTGTGCCTATACAAGAACAAGAAAATTACAATGGGTTTACGGTAAAAGCAGATGATCAAACTTTATTAATTGATAGTGTAGTATATGCCGACACCAATTTGTTGACACTCTATTTAGCAAATAGTATTCTTAAAGAAAATGATGTTACACTTTCATATAACGATGGTAATGTACTTTCAATTTATAACAAAGATCTTGAATTCTTTTCTGATACATTAGTTAACAACCTGCTTTATGGCTCATCACCACGAATAACTGAACTGGTTACAAATGAAAATGGGGATACCCTGATGGCTAGATTCAATAAAAAAATGCAGCTCCCTGCTGACATTTCTTCAATAAGTCTAAAAGCAAATTATACCGAAGAAATAAACATCCCTATTCTTCTTTGTGATTTTTATAATGATGATTCAACCTTATTTGTTTTTCCCTTAGAAGACACTATTTATGCCGATTATGAGCTGTTATTGTCTTATACAGGCACGAATGTCGTTTCGGCTGATAATGGTGTTCTAAAAACATTCGCCGATGTTCCGGTAACAAATATCTCAACAGGTTTACCCGTACAAATTGTATCAGGAAAAATAGAATCTGGTGGCATTACTGTTGCCCTGGAATTTTCGAAAAAAATGTCAATGAAGGACGAACAACTCGAATACTTCACTCTAAGTGTTAACAACGAAACTGTTACCTTAAAAGATTTTGCTGTTTTCAATAATACGATAAGATTAACATTGTCTAATAACCTGCATTATGGAGATACCGCATCAATCAGTTACACCCCCGGCAATATTACTGCATTCGATAAAGGAGCTTTAGTGGAATTTAACAACTTTACAGTCGAAAACATGATAAGTGTTCCGATCTGGATGGAAGTGCCGGGTAAAATTCAAGCTGAAAATTACACTTTGCAATCGGGCATTCAAACCGAAACAACAAGCGATGCAGAGGGTGGATTAAATGTGGGATGGACCGACACGGGTGACTGGCTGGATTATGCAATTGAAAACACTTCATCCGACACCTCATTTGGATTAACATTTCGTCTGGCCTCGTCAAACAGTGGAACCAGAATCAGCGTTTACCTTGACGAAGAACCGGTAAGTGAAGTGAAGGTTCCAAACACTGGCGATTGGCAGGTATGGCAGTCTGTTGTTAATTATATTACAATCAAGCCGGGAAAACATTACCTGAAATTAGTAGCTAAAGTTGGTGGTTTTAATATTAATTACATTGACATCCAACAAGGCCAGACAGGCTTAACTAATATAAGTAATGGAACAATAAATATATATCCTAATCCGGCCAGCGATGCACTTGTTATTCAGTCAGAAAGCTTTCAGTTTAATAAAATCGAAATTATAAATATGATTGGCATTTGTGTTTACAATGAATCTTTAACAAAAGCATCCGAAGTCCATTTACCAATTACGCTGGCAAATGGAGCATATATTGTAAAAGTCAGCAATGAGAATCAATATTTTATGCAAAACGTAGTAGTTAACAACAACTATTAATTATACCATTGAAAATTAAATTATTCTATGATGAAAAACCTAATTGTTATATTTAGCATACTAATCCCGACAGTAATAATTGCACAATATCCGGCAACAATTACCAGTCCCGATGGAAAACTAAGTGTAAATATTGTAGTTGAGGATGGAAAGCCGCTCTACAATGTTTCGTACAACGGAAAAACCATGCTCGAAAACTCCCCTCTTGGCTTAACCACTAACGAAGGGGACTTTAGCTCTGCTATGCGTTTTATTGAATCAACCTCTGGAGAGGTTGACAAACAATACTCGCAGGATAAGATCAAACAATCTCTAATTCAATATAAAGCGAATACACTGCGCTGTACATTTGCTAATGCAAATGAAAAACAAATAGCTGTTCTGTTTCAGGTAAGCAACAACGATATTGCTTTTCGTTACGAGCTTCCAAAATGGGGTGAAACCATGGCTTGCGTTGTATTAAAAGAAACAACCGGATACAGATTTCCTTCATCTACCAGCTCCTTTCTATCAAATATGATGGGATCTATGGTTGGTTTTGCGCGCACATCTCCCAGCTATGAGAGCGGTTACAGAGCCGATGCCCCTATTAACGAAAACTTATCTTCAGAGGGATATGTGTTCCCGGGTTTGTTTAAAGTTGGTGAGAATGGATGGGTATTGCTTTCCGAGACCGGAGTAAGAAGTCTTTATTGTGCTTCACATTTAAGCAAATACGAAAACGGGATTTTTACTGTTGAATATCCAAACCCTACTCAGAACAATGGTTTTGGTAGCAATGGTGCACAGATAGGCCTTCCGGGAATTACACCCTGGAGAACCATAACATTAGGCGAAACCCTGCAACCCATTGTAGAAACAACTATTTCCTGGGATGTTGTAGATCCGCTTTATGAACCATCGCAGACATACAAATATGGGCGCAGTACCTGGAGTTGGATTGTCTGGCAGGACAACAGTATGAACTATGAGGATCAGGTAAAATATATCGATCTGGCTGCTGCCATGGGGTATGAATATATTTTAATTGATGCCTGGTGGGATACCCGTATTGGCTACGACCGTATGAAAGAACTTATTGCATATGCCGAATCAAAAGGAGTTGGTGTGTTTCTTTGGTATAATTCGAATGGTACCTTTAACGATGCATTTCAGGGTCCTATGCATAAAATGAATACCTCCATTGCCCGTAAGAAGGAAATGAAATGGCTTCATGATGCAGGAGTAAAAGGCTTAAAAGTTGATTTCCTTGCAGGTGACAAACAGGAAACCATGCGCCTCTATGAGGATATTCTTTCCGATGCCAATGACTACGGCCTGATGATAATTTTCCATGGAACCACCCTTCCAAGGGGTTGGGAAAGAATGTTCCCCAACTTTGTAGGTGGTGAAGCTGTGCTTGCTTCCGAAATGCTGGTTTTCGTTCAGGATACCAGAGAGAAAGAAGCGTTTTATGCTTCCTTGCATCCATTTAGTCGAAATGCTGTTGCGTGCATGGAATTTGGCGGCGTATTTCTGAATAAATTTTTAAATAAAGGGAATACCGACGGACAAAAACGCTTAACTACGGATGCTTTTCAGTTGGCTACGGGAATACTGTTTCAAAACCCTGTCCAGATGTTTGCGCTTACACCTAATAACCTCACAGATGCTCCTGAATTGGCACTCAATTTTATGCGAGAAATCCCAACCACATGGGATGAAATACGCTATATCGATGGATATCCGGGAAAATATGCAATTATTGCACGGAAACACGGACAACAATGGTTTGTTGCCGGTATAAATGCCGAAAAAACAGCTAAAGAATTAAATCTCAAGCTTCCAATGTTCGCTGGAAAAACTGTAACAATTTACAACGACAACCAGAAAAAAGAGATTTATAAAGAGTCTGTAACAGTTTCCGATAATGGCGAAATATCTATTACCATTCAGTCTAACGGAGGCTTTGTAATTACAGACTAACCCATTCATTTAACAATATTAAAGAACCGGGGATGAAGTAAAGCCATCCCCGGTTTTCGGGGAGCGCAGTGCAGCTAAACTAAAGTAACTGCAAAATAGCAGGATTTTAACCTTAAACCGGATAAAAAAACATGAATATGAAAACTAGTTATAAATATTTAACACGAACACTACTTCTGGTCAGCATTTTAACTCAAACTGCCACACTTAGAGCTCAGAACCCAATTGTGCAGACTTATTACACGGCCGACCCTGCTCCTATGGTGCACGATGGTACTGCATATGTGTACACCTCGCACGATGAGGACTCAACTGTGAACAACTTTTTTACCATGTACGATTGGCGTTGCTATTCATCAACCGATATGGTAAACTGGACCGACCATGGAGCTGTTGCTTCGCTAAAAGATTTTAAATGGCACAACAAGTCTAATGGTGCATGGGCACCACAATGCATCGAACGAAACGGCAAGTTTTACCTATACGTGCCCATTCATGGAGAAGGCATTGCGGTGTTAGTATCCGATTCGCCAACTGGTCCGTTTATCGACCCAATTGGCAAACGCCTCATCGAAAGTGACCATATATGGCAGGATATTGACCCAACCGTTGCCATCAACGACAATGGACAAGCATATCTGTATTGGGGAAATCCAGGTCTGTGGTATGTAAAATTGAACGATGATATGGTTACCTATGACCAGAGCATTGGCGAAAATGGAATTGTTTCAATCGATATGAATCCTGAAGCCTTTGGCAGCATAGAAGGTCGCGATGGCCAAAAGCGCGCTTCCTACACCGAAGGTCCCTGGTTTTATAAACGTGACAACTTGTATTACATGATTTATGCAGCCAAAGGTATTCCCGAATATGTTGCCTATTCCACTGCGCCGACAGCTGAAGGTCCATGGACATACCGCGGAATAATTATGGAACGTGCCGATAATTTAGCCTTTACTAACCACGCAGGCATTATAGACTTTATGGGAAAATCGTATTTCTTTTATCACGACCAGTCCTTGTCGAAAGGCGAAGGTTTTAAACGCTCGGTGTGTGTTGAGCAGTTTAGTTACAATAAGGACGGTTCAATTCCACTTATTAAACCCACTAAAGAAGGTGTTCAGAAAAGTGTTGCCTTTTTAAACCCCTATAACAGAGTTGAAGCTGAAACTATCGCCTGGAGCGAAGGTTTGAAAACAGCAGTAAACAAACAAACAGGTGTTTACCTGACTAAAATTGAAAACGGCGATTATCTGATGGTGCGCAATGTTGATTTTGGTAAAGGTTGTAAAGAATTCGAAGCGGCTGTTGCATCGAATTCAAATGGTGGCAAAATTGAAATCAGATTGGACAATTCAGAAGGTGAAATGCTGGGAACGCTTGATGTTGAAAAAACAGGTGATTGGCAAAAATGGGCTGTTCAATCATGTAAAATTAAAAACACAAAAGGTATTCACAATCTTTATTTTGTTTTTAAAGGCGACGAAGGTCTATTGTTCAATTTCGATTGGTGGAGTATAAAACCTTAAAACAGAATTTTATATAAAGTACTATTTATTAACCCTTATAATCATCAAAAACAACTTATTATGATTTCTAAAATTAAAAATCTGGCTAAAGTAACCCTATTAGGGTTCTTTCTGTTCAATGCGGCATCAACAATCGCACAAGATGGAACTATCTACCCACTTGATACCCCATCCGAGCCAAATGCTATAGTGCTAGGCACAGGTGGTGTTGAAAACCAACCTGCTTCAGAATCCTGGTTCCGCCAGTGGGGCGACCCGATGGCTAGAAACATAACCACAGCAACCCTTACCCCGTTCCTGCCTGAACCTGGTAAAGCAAACGGTGCTGCCGTAATTGTGACTCCAGGTGGTGGTTATATGTGGCTTTCACTGGGAAATGAAGGCTGGGAAGTGGCTGAAGCTCTTGCTAAACAAGGAATAGCGGCCTTTGTTCTCAAATATCGGCTTCGCCCGACCCCAGAATCACTCGACGACTTTACAAAATGGATGAATCGTGCATTCACACCCCCTGCTGAAACCTCGGATACTAACCAGGCTAAAGCACCCTCCGGCCCCTATAAGATGGATCTTTCTGACCAGCTTGAGGACGCAGAAGCAGCTTATGCTATGATCATTGACAGAGCTGAAGAATGGGGTGTTGATACAAACAGAATAGGAATGATCGGCTTTTCGGCCGGTGCCGGGTTAACCATGCACTCAACTCTTAACTCTCAAACTATGAATTTGGCTTTCATAGGTCCAATTTATGGCGGTATGGGTTCAGTTGAAGTACCAAAAGATGCACCACCAATGTTCAATGCTATTGCAACGGATGATTTTCTCTTTAATGGTCAATTTGGTGTTATCGAATCGTGGTACAAGGCTGGTATACCTGTTGAATTTCATCTTTATCAAAATGGTGGTCACGGTTTCGGCTTGGGAAACCCCAATCGAACAAGTAATCGTTGGTTTGAAGCCTTTATACATTGGTTAGATGTGAATGGTTTTCTGAAAGATGAAGCCAAAAAATAAAAAGAGAATAGCTTGATGTGTGTGTGGAAACATGCAATAAAATCACATATCCAACAAAGAAGATTTGTTAGCCTTCTTTGTTGGATATGGTTTCAAGTTATTAAAGACTACTGCAAACGAGCAGAAAACGCAAAAATGTTATTGTACTTTAATTCGATGATATATGTTGGAAAATTTGTCGGCTAACTGAATTAGAAAAAAAACAGTTTGAATTAATATGTTAATTTTTTAATAGAGATGATAAAATATCAGCACAAAAAACAGATTAAAAAACTGTTATCAATTTTACCTTTTTTATTTCTTGTACTAGTTTCCATTGCATGTAAGCAGCAAAATCAACCTGTCCGTATCGAAACTCTTTTTGATGATGGTTGGAAATTTCAATTAGGCAATATACAGGATGCCGAAATGCCCTCATTTAACGATGAAGGCTGGCGAAGTCTGGATTTACCGCACGACTGGAGTATTGAGAATCTTCCTAATCAGGAACCAGGAAGAGTGGTCGGCCCCTTTTCCAAAGAAAGCATAGGTGCTACTGCTACAGGCTATACAATTGGTGGCACTGCCTGGTACCGTAAAACCTTTACTTTAGATAATGATAACCGCTTCAGCAAGACCTTTATAAATTTCGATGGCGTGTTCATGAACTGCGAAGTTTGGGTAAATGGCAAACTGGCAGGTACGCATCCCTATGGCTATACTGCTTTTCACTTCGACATTTCCGAATTCCTTAATCCTGCCGGAAAGTCAAATCTCATTGCTGTAAAGGTTAAAAACGAAGGAAAAAATTCCCGATGGTACAGTGGTTCAGGCATATACCGACATGTACACCTGATTCAAAAACAAGCCATACATATCGCACATAATGGTTTTTTCATTGAAACGAATAAAATATCAGATACGAATTATGATTTAACATTTACAGTTGATCTTATCTACGACAAGGCGAACGAAAAAGGTATTTCATTAGCGGCTAAAATCTTTAATCCTGACGGAAAATTTGAGTCAGAAAATGAAATTAAAATTAAGGAAATGCCAACAGACGATGCAAGGTTTTCATTTAGTTTGAGATATGCTAATCCAAAACTATGGTCTATTGAAGAACCAAATCTTTACTCCGCCGAAATAATCGTGCTGAAAAATGGAAAACCCGTTGATATGGTTACTCAGAAGTTTGGCATTCGCACCATTCATTTCGATGCAAAAACAGGATTTACATTGAACGGAAAATCGATTCTACTGAAAGGTGGTAATCTTCATCACGATAATGGGTTTTTGGGTTCAGCAACCATCGACCGTGCTGAAGAACGACGAGTTGAACTTATGAAGGCCAATGGCTTCAATGCCATTCGTACAAGTCACAATCCACCTTCGAAACAATTCCTTGACGCTTGTGATCGCCTTGGTGTATTAGTTATGGTTGAAGCCTTCGACCAATGGGTACGACCTAAAAACCCTCAGGATTACAACCTGTATTTCAGAGAATGGTGGAAAAAAGACCTTAAATCGATGATTTACCGAGACAGAAACCATCCTTCTGTGATTTTCTGGAGTATAGGAAATGAACTTAATGAACGTGCTGATTCCCTGGGTTATGCTATCAGAAAAGAACTGGTGGCCGAAGTTCACAAGTTGGACTCAACACGACCTGTAACCGAGGGTGTTTGTGATTTTTGGGATCATTGGGGGCGCGAATGGTCCACTGCGGCTCCTGTGTTTACCGACCTGGAAGTGGCAGGTTATAATTACCTGCAGCCAAAATACGAATCGGATCACGCCAAATTCCCCAACAGAATAATAGTGGGTACTGAATCGTATGCCGCCGAAGCTTATGCTTATTGGCGAGGAGTGAAAGAAAATTCCTGGGTAATTGGCGATTTTGTATGGACAGGGATGGATCATCTTGGAGAAACTGGATGTGGCAATTCAAAAATCAGCGAAGAACCCGGTCCACGGGTTGGACTGCAGCCCTGGCCATGGTTTTCTAACTATTGTGGTGATATTGACCTTTGCGGAAATAAAAAGCCGCAATCGTATTACCGGGATGTTGTTTGGGATAAAAGCAAAATTGAAATGATGGTGCATACCCCAATCCCCGAAGGTATGGTAGAAACCTACAGTTACTGGGGCTGGCCCGATGAGTATCCTAGCTGGAACTGGAAGGGCAACGAGGGTAATCTAATGGATGTCCGGGTTTTCTCAAAGAGCCCCAAGGTAAGACTCGAATTAAATGGAAAAGTAATTGGAGTACAAACAATAGATACTGCCACAGGCATTACAGCTAATTTTAAAGTTGCTTACGAACCAGGAGTATTAAAAGCTTCTGCCCTTAATAACGGCGAAGTAATTGCTTCCAAAGAATTGAGAACAACAGGAACTCCTGCAAAAGTTAAACTCATTACCGATCGTTCCGAAATAAAGACCAGCCGTAATGATTTATCGTATATTCAAGTAGAAATAATTGATGATCAGGGCAATGTAATACCAGATGCAGCAATACCTGTTAGGCTTTCAGTATCTGGCGTTGGTGAAATTGCCGGTTCAGGAAATGCAAACCCTACAGACATGGAAAGTTTCAACAACCCTGTATGCAATACTTTCCGTGGAAAGGCGCTGGCTATCCTTCGCCCCATAGAGAATAATAAAAGCGGTATCATTACATTTATGGCCGAAGCTAATGGACTTGAAACAGGAAAGGTTATAATTGAGGTTCAATAATTATTAGAGTGCAATACTAAAAATTAAATCAAAACAATACGATGAGCAAAAGAATTTATGTATTAATCAGTTTTATAATGGTGCTGGCAATGATTGATTTTGTTGATGCCCAAAATACAGTTCAACAGCTTCCAATCATCCAAACTAAATATACTGCCGACCCTGCACCCTTGGTGTATAACGATACAGTATTCCTTTATACCAGCCACGATGAAGACGATGCCATGGGCTTTAAAATGCAGGATTGGTTGCTTTATACATCAACAGATATGGTAAACTGGACGGAGCATGGTGTAGTAGCAACATTGGATAATTTCGATTGGGTTCCCTACAATAATGGTGCCTGGGCAGTGCAATGCATCGAACGCAACGGGAAATTCTACCTTTATTGCCCTATGCCCGGAGGTGTTGGCATAGGTGTTTTGGTGGCCGATAGTCCATATGGACCCTTCAATGACCCGCTTGGCAAGCCCCTTATTAAACAGGGTAATCTTGACATAGATCCTACTATATTGATTGACGATGACCCCCAACTGCCCGACGGGCAGGGACAGGCATACATGTATTGGGGAAACCCAAAAGTACATTACGTGAAGCTGAACGAGGATATGATTTCTTATTCAGGTGAAATTATGGAGGAACCTACTACTCCCAAAAATTACCAGGAAGGCCCCTGGGTTTGGAAACGCAACAGTCATTACTACCTGGCCTATGCCTCTACCTGTTGTCCTGAAGGGATTGGATATGCTATGAGTAACTCTCCAATCGGGCCCTGGGAATATAAAGGCATGATTATAGATGCATCGGAAAAAACCAGGGGCAATCACCCGGGGATTATTGATTACAAGGGGAAATCGTATTGTTTCGGGCACAGTTACGACCTGTTGAAAAAAACAACTCCAAAATTCTATGAGCGCCGTTCAATAGATATGGATGAAATGGTGTACAATCCCGATGGCACCATCCAAAACCGGCATTACTGGTCAGTGGAAGGGCCTGAGCAAGTGGAACCCCTAAATCCTTTCAATCGCGTTGAAGCAGAAACCATGGCCTGGAGCGAAGGTGTCAAGACCCGATTTGAAACAGAGTGGGAAGGTGACTTCGATTGGGCCAGGGGAAAGAAAATCGCCGATCATTTGTTTGTAGCTTCAATTAATCATGGAGATTACATAAAAGTTTGCGGCGTTGATTTTGCTAATGGTGCTGAATCGGTTGAAGTGAGTGTTTCCCCTGTTTACGGAGGTATAATTGAAATACGGGTCGATAAAATTAACGGGCCAATCATCGCAACTGTGGAGGTAAAAACCACACGCCAAGAAGGTATTTGGAGTACATTTACTGCACCGGTCATTGACATCAAAGGAGTTCATGATATGTATTTTTTATTTAAGGGAGAAAAAGATTTGTTTTATTTTGACTGGTGGAAGTTCAGATAGTTAAAAAAAATGAGATGAATAACTAAGTAAAATATGAAAAAAATAAATTTATTCCTTTGTGTAGCAGTCCTTATCTTGTTTTCTTGTTCAAATCAAAAATCAGATAATGAGTTTTACTCAAATCAATTCCCTTTAGGAGATGTTACCCTGCTTGAAGGTCCTTTCAAGCATGCCCGCGACCTGAATATAGAAGTTCTTCTTAAGTATGATGTTGACCGTCTGCTTGCCCCTTACAGGAAGGAAGCCGGATTAGCCGAGAAAGCAAAAAGTTATCCCAATTGGGAAGGTCTTGATGGTCATATAGGTGGTCATTACCTTTCGGCAATGGCAATTAACTTTGCATCTACCGGCAATGCAGAATGCAAAAAGCGCATGGATTATATGATTTCTGAGCTTAAGGAATGCCAAATAGCAAATGCTCAAAACAATTCTGAATGGGGAACATATTACCTGGGTGGCATACCTAAAAGTGCTGAATTATGGACGAAAATTAAAGCCGGAAATGTGGGTGCTATCTGGAGTGCCTGGGCACCCTGGTACAACATTCATAAAATGTACGCTGGACTCAGAGATGCCTGGGTATATACAGAAAATCAGGATGCAAAAGATATGTTCCTGAAGTTTTGCGATTGGGCCATCGACCTTACTTCAGGTTTGTCAGATGCCCAAATGGAAGAAATGCTTGGTAATGAACATGGTGGTATGGCCGAAATGTTTGCCGATGCTTATCAAATAGCAAATGATAAAAAATACATAGTTGCAGCTAAGCGATTCTCTCACAAAATGTTTCTCAATCCTTTATCGGAGGGCATTGATAACCTGGACAATACACATGCAAACACGCAGATACCCAAATTTATTGGTTTTCAAAGAATTGCAGAACTAAACAAGGATGAGAAATACGAAAAAGCAGGTCGGTTTTTCTGGGAAACAGTTACTGAAAACCGTTCACTTGCTTTTGGCGGAAACAGTCGCAGAGAGCATTTTCCAAGCATCACATCCTGCATTGATTTTGTGAATGTGAACGATGGACCTGAATCGTGCAATTCGTATAACATGCTAAAACTTACCGAAGATTTATTTAGAGTTCATCCGGCAGCCAAATATATCGATTATTACGAACGTACCATTTATAACCACATCCTCTCTGCCCAACATCCCGAACATGGTGGATATGTATATTTTACACCGGCGCGGCCACGTCACTACAGAGTATATTCTGCACCAAACGAGGCCATGTGGTGTTGCGTTGGAACAGGCATGGAAAACCATGGAAAATACAACCAGCATATCTATACCCATTCAGAAGACACGCTGTTCTTAAACCTTTTCATTGCCTCTGAACTTAATTGGAAAGAGAAAGGTATCAAAATCATTCAGGAAACAAAATTTCCGGAAGAGGAGCAAACAAAACTAAAAGTAACAGAGGGTGCTTCAGAATTTACTTTAAAAATAAGGTATCCGGGCTGGGTTAGTAAAGGCGCGTTAAAAATTAAGGTTAATGGAACCGAAATCTCCCATTCTGAACTACCTTCATCTTATATTAGTTTAAGCCGTAAATGGGAAAAGGGCGATGAGGTTCAAATTTCTTTGCCTATGCAAAACACCATAGAACACATGCCCAATGTGCCTGAATATATAGCTTTTATGCATGGTCCTATTTTGCTTGGAGCAAAAACCGGAACCGAAGACTTAAAAGGCTTAGTTGCCGATGATGGACGATGGAGCCAGTATTCGGCAGGGGAATATTTGCCTGTGGATAAAGCCCCTATTTTAATTGAAGATGAAATTCAAAATATTGGAGGCAAATTAGAATCAATAGAGGGTAATGCTTTAAATTTTAGACTTGATGTTAAAATGATTAACCCGATTGAATTAAAATTGAAACCATTTTATAAAATACACGATGCCCGATATATGATGTACTGGCTGGCTTTGACAAATGATGGTTACGAAACTTACTTAGATTCATTGTCAAACATTGAAAAAGAAAAACTTGCCCTTGAAAAGCGAACCGTCGACTATGTGGCAACAGGTGAGCAACAACCTGAAACCGACCACGCCATGCAAAATGAAAAATCCGGCACCGGCAATAATTTGGGCGATTTCTGGCGTGAAGCCCGCGATGGAGGTTATTTTAGTTACGATATGGCAACAAATTCCGAAACCAGTTTAAGCCTATTTGTTCGTTATTGGGGTGCAGAATGGGGTACACGCAAATTTGATATATATATTGATGATGAAAAATTGATAACCGAAGACAATACAAACCGGTGGAATCAATCATTATTTCAGGATATTGTATATCCAATACCTGAATCAATGGTGAAGGGTAAAAAAAGTATAAGAGTTAAGTTCCAGTCATTGCCAGGAACTACTGCAGGTGCAGTTTATATTGTGAGACTGGTAAAGGCTGAGGAAACAAAATAAACGCAGGAAACACTCATGTTCTATGGTGTCAAACCAGAGACTCATGAAATTTATATCTCTCTAAATGAGGGTAGTGAAAATATTAGCATTGAAAATATTACAAGAAAAGAAAATAATATAAAAAAAAGGAAATTATGAATACTAGAAATTTGATTACGAACCTTATTCTGATTGTGGTACTGGCTGCCAATTTAATCGGTCAGGATAAAACCGATAATGCCTCACAAAAAACATTAAAAGAGGCATATGCCGGAAAATTTCTCATAGGAACAGCTAGCGATTTAAATGGGCTTTCCGAAGCCGAGTTGAATAATGTAAAGGAGCAATACGACGTTTTGACTCCCGAAAACTGCATGAAGCCTCAACCCCTGCACCCCTGGGAAACATTTTACAACTTTGGAAGAGCCGATTCATTGGTTGAATGGTGTCAGCAAAACGATGTTAAAATTTGGGGACATACCCTGGCTTGGCATGCACAAACGGCTCCCTGGTTCTTTCAGGCCGAAAATCCGATAAATGAAGAGACCACCAGTCTGCCAAAGCCCCGCAGAAGGAATTGGGATCCCAATGCTCCCCGCCTTACGATGGCTGAATATTGGCGCCGCAGCATTACTGGCGAGATGGCAAGCCGCGAAGTAGCGCTGGAACGTCTGGAGAAACATATCAAAACAGTGGTTGGCCGCTACAAAGGACAAATTATTGGTTGGGATGTGTTTAACGAATCGATTGCTGACAGCGGTGACTGTACAACAGAGAACCTGCGAGACTGGAGCTGGTATTCAGTGGTTGGACCAGATGTTCTGACCAAGGCTTTCCAGTGGGCACACGAAGCCGACCCGGATGCTCAGTTATATTACAACGACTATAACATTGAGCAGGGAGCTGTTGAAAATAAGGGTAAACATGCCAGTTCTATGGTGTTGCTCAAACGCCTCATCGATGAAGGTGCCCCAATTACCGGCGTTGGTATTCAAGGACACTGGCACCTCGACACCGACCTTGCCGATGTAGAAAAAGCTATCGAGAATTACGCTTCTCTTGGTCTGAGGGTTGCTATTACAGAATTGGATGTAACAGCAACAGGTGATAATAGCGGGGCTTTCGGTGTGCGTCAGGGCGACAGAACTATCCCCGAAGAGAACTATCAAAAGCAGGCAGAGGTATACAAAGCCTTGTTCGAAATTTTTATGCGCCACGCTGATGTTATTGATCGTGTTACTTTCTGGGGTGTTAGCGATTCCCGCTCATGGCGTTGGGGACAGGATGCGCTAATATTCGATGGCGAGTTGAATCCAAAGCCTGCATTCAAGGCTATTATTGACGTGAGTTCTAAATAAAAGAGGTTTTTACTCAAAAAAACCATTAACCATGAAAAGTACTGTGCTTATCTTTATGTTTTTATCCCTTACATTTCTATCCGGTTGTGATTCGGATAAAAATCAAAAGCATAAATTTCAGCCAACTTTTGAATCATTAGAAGAAGCAAATCCTGTTCCTGAATGGTTCAAAGATGCAAAATTCGGAATATACTTTCATTGGGGAGTATATTCCGTTCCTGCTTTTGCAAACGAATGGTATCCGCGTAACATGTACATTAATGGTTCTGTTGAGAATAAACACCACATAGCCACTTATGGAAATATAGATACATGGCCATATAACAATTTCATTACAGGAGCAAACGATAAGCAAGGTAATTTTGTACAGTTTGCTCCTAAACTTAAATCAGAAGGCGGTAATTTTGACCCCGAAGAATGGGCACAACTCTTCGCAGAAGCCGGTGCTAAATTTGCCGGACCTGTGGCCGAACATCACGATGGCTTCTCGATGTGGGCCAGCAAAGTAAACCCATGGAATGCCAAAGAGATGGGGCCGGAACTTGATTTAGTAGGTTTGTTTACCGATGCCATCCGTAAAAATGACATGAAGGTTATTTTATCTATGCACCATGCCTATAACATTACCGGGTTTTATGAGGCGGTTCCTGAAACGGATGACCCAAAACTTCAAATACTTTACGGACAGCTGGGAAAAGTAAAGAACGAGGAAATCTGGTTGAAGAAACATAAAGAAATAATCGATATGTATAATCCGGATATTATCTGGCAGGATTTTAACCTGCATCTGATTTCGGAACCTGTACTTTTAGAATTCCTGGCATATTATTACAACCAGGCTGTCGGTTGGAATAAAGAAGTCGTAACCACATTTAAGGATGGATTAAACACCACATGTGCCGTTTTAGATTATGAACGCGGAGGTCCAATTGATATTACAGAAAACTACTGGCTTACCGACGATGCCATTAGCTCATCGAGCTGGTGTTATACCGAAGGAATAGAATACTATTCAAAAAAACAAGTATTGCATGGCTTTATTGACCGAATAAGCAAAAACGGAAATTTATTGCTTAATCTCTCACCCAGGGCTGATGGAACAATCCCTCAGGAGCAAAAAGATATTTTACTTTACATGGGTAACTGGCTTAAAAAATATGGTGAAGCCATATATGCTACCCGTGCATGGGAAAAATATGGCGAAGGACCAACCAAAATGGGGTCTGAACATGGTGTTTTTATGGCACCGGCAGAAGGTACAGCACAAGATATACGCTATACACGAACAAAAGATAATTCTACTTTGTACGCCATACTTTATGGATGGGAAACTGGACAAAAGAATATTACTCTGGAAGCTTTATCTTCTGATCGAATGAATATCTCTAACCTAAAAAAGGTGGAACTTATCAATGGAGAAGCAGAAAAATACTTATCCTTAGATTACACACAAACATCAGAGGGATTAGTGATAAATTTACCGGCTAAGGAGTTAAACGAACCTGCTTATGTAATAAAACTCAATTTTGACGACAATATTCCTCCCCTGGATAAATATGTTGAAATCAGTAATAAATCGTACTTTAATTTAAGCCCCGGGAGCTATATGAATAATCCTGTTTTAGGGTCTGATATGCTACTTAGTCAGGAAAGAAACACATTTGAAAACCAGTGGAAATTTGCGCAGGTTGACAAAGGTATCTATAACATTCATAACCGCAAGAACAGCAAAAATGTCTTAACATGCCAAATTGCCGATGATAATCTGCCCGTATTGTTGTTATCTGATTTTGCAGATGAAGAAAATCAATTGTGGAAAATTGAATCGACCTATAATGCCTTGTTTACCATTTCGAATATTCAATATCCTGAATATAGACTGTCTGTAGAAGGCGAATTCATGCCAGGCAACAATGCAGTCATAAACGCAACTTCTGCCTCAACCCAGGGATGGCGATTAACAGAAGTATGTGAATTAATGCAGCAGGCATATACCGCTCATGTAATTCCGGGAATTGTAGAAGCCGAAGATTTTGACGCAGGTTGTCCCGGAGATGCTTTTCTTGATAAGGATGAAATTAATAATGGTGGAAGATACCGTCCCAATCAACCTGTAGATATAGATACCTGTTCAACCGGTACTTATCTTATTGGTTGGACTAATGCAGGTGAATGGTTGGAGTATACTGTAGAAGTGAGTAAATCTGCCAGCTATGAAATTACAATGAACCTGGCAACGATTTATGACAATACAAAATTTCATCTTGAATCAGACGGAACAAATATAACCGGAATTATTGATGTGCCTAATACTGCCGGATTTCAAAATTGGAAGGAAATTAAAAAGGACATATACCTTAAAACAGGCAGGCATATTCTCAAACTTTATATAGATAACGGTGGTTTTAATATTGACAAAATGATTTTCAAATTAAAAGAATAACACCTTACATATTGAAAATAAATAGTTTAAATAAGCAATAAAATGAAAAACCTAACTAACAAAATCATATTTGTAATTCTATGTGGAATTTCAGCAATGGTTTTTACTTCAGGATACCAGGAACCTGAAAAACCAATTTACCTTAATACATCCTATTCTTTTGAAGAAAGAGCAGCCGATTTGGTCTCAAGGATGACCCTCGAAGAAAAGCAAAGCCAACTGGGAAACACCATGACACCCATTCCAAGGTTAGGAGTAAACAAATATGACGTATGGGGTGAGGCGCTTCATGGTGTTATGGGGCGAAATAATAATAGTGGAATGACCGCAACATCTTTCCCCAATAGCGATGCAGTTGGTTGTACCTGGGATCCTGAACTAATTAAAAAGGAAACAACAGTAATTTCTGATGAAGCCCGTGGGTTTAATCATGATTTGATATTTACCCTAACTTATTGGTCGCCTGTAGTTGAGCCGGCCAGGGATCCCCGATGGGGTCGGACTGCTGAAACATTCGGTGAAGACCCTTTTCTTGTTTCACAAATTGCCAGTGGTTTTGTGCAAGGTTTGATGGGTAATGACCCAAAATACCTTAAAGCTGTTCCATGTGGCAAACACTTCATTGCCAACAATACAGAGTTTAACCGACACACTGGTAGCTCCAATATGGACAGCAGAGATATGAGGGAATTTTACCTTAGGCCATATAAAGCGCTTATCGAAGGTGATGATCTGCCGGCAATTATGACTGCCTATAATGCCGTAAACGGTATTCCTGTATCTGCAAGCAGTTTTCTTGTAGATTCAATAGCACGAAAAACCTATGGTTTGGAAGGCTATGTAACGGGCGACTGTGGTGCCATTTCAGATATGATAAGGGGTCATAATTATGCAAAGGATGGAGCAGAAGCTACAGCAATGGGTTTAATAACCGGAGTCGACACCGATTGTGGCGGAGAATACCAGAACCATGCAATAGCTGCCCTGGAGCAGGGACTGATTACAGAAGCAGATATTGACAGAGCTTTAATTAATATGTTCACAATAAGAATGAGAATGGGCGAGTTTGATCCTCCAGGTATTGTACCTTATGCGCATATTAAGCCTGAAAAGGTTAATGACCCATCCCATAATGATCTCGCCTTAGAAATTGCCACAAAAACTCCTGTATTGCTTAAGAATGATATAGTCCGAAAATCAACAGAAAAAGCATTACCTCTTAATCCTGGTAATATTAAGAAAATTGCTGTACTCGGACCACAAGCTGACAAGATAGAACTGGGAGACTATTCAGGACAGGTTGAAGAACACCTGAAAAGCACTCCTCTAAAAGGAATTCATGAATACATAAAGCAAAACAATCTTGATATTGAAGTTGTGCATGGAGAAAGTGGAAATACTACCAGAAAAAATGATTTCTATAGTTTTATTGGCTTTTCAACCGTAAACGAAAATGGGGAAACAAAGAACTATGATGCCACTAAATTTGATGAAGCTGTTAATGGCCTGATAACAACCGAAAGATTTGGTACGATTTCCTTAAGAGGAATAAAAAATGATGATTGGATAGCATTCCATAACATTGATATTACAAGTCTCGATTCCCTAAAATTCAATATGAATGTTATAATGAATGGTGGAGCCATTGATGTAAGGGTTGGATCTACCTCTGGTAATATAATAGCATCTCAAAAAATTGAAAGCAGTGAACCCTCAGGTTATTTTGGAAGCCGGGCTACAATACCCGTAAAGGTGAATACATTGGGTATTTCAGGGCCGCAGGACCTTTTCTTTGTATTTCGTGAACCGGAAGCTGAAACAATTGATCAGGCAACCATTGAAATGGCAGCCTCTTCAGATGTTGTCCTTATATTTGTAGGCACCGACCAAAGTACAGGACGAGAAGAATCTGACAGGTTTTCGCTTATGTTGCCTGGTAATCAAATCTCCCTGATTAAATCAATAGCTGAAGTAAACCCGAATACCATTGTTATCATGCAAACCATGGGCATGGTCGAGGTAGAAGATTTAAAAAACAATCCGAATATACCTGGAATTATATTTACAGGATACAATGGTCAGGCTCAGGGATTAGCCATGGCAAAAATATTATTTGGCGAAGTGAATCCAGGAGGGAAAACAAGTGTCACATGGTATAAATCTGTAAAAGATCTGCCTGATTTTAACAATTATAATCTTCGGAACAGTCCAGAGAACAACGGAAGAACTTATTGGTATTTCAATAAAGATGTTTCTTATGAGTTTGGTTATGGCCTCTCCTACACCAGCTTTGCATATAGCAATTTCAAAATAAGCAAAGACAAGATTACACCTAATGATAAAGTTACACTATCAGTTGATGTGAAGAACACAGGAGAAGTTGATGGTGATGAGATTGTTCAAATCTATGTAAAAACTCCGGATAGTCCTGAAAATTTACAGCGCCCGATTAAGCGGTTAAAAGGATTTCAAAGAGTAACTATTCCGGCAGGTGAGACAAAAACGGTTTCAATTGAGATTGATTGTTCTGACTTATGGTTTTGGGATGCTGAAAATAACAAAATAAGCTTTGACCAGGGAAAATACCAATTCGAGATTGGTGCTTCGTCGAAAGATATTAAAGGGCTCCTGGAAGTAACAATGAGTGGTACTTTTAAAGTTGAACTAAAAACGGTTGTTGCTGAAACAGATAAAATATTGCTTCGCCCCGGAGATAAAGCGCAAACAACTGTAACTGCAAGCTTGTCTGACGATAGTTTTTTAGATATTAACAAAGCAAACGTAAGTTACAAAAGCAGTAATCCTTCAGTTGCAAGTGTTGATAACAAAGGCCAGATAGTTGCCATTAAGCCAGGAGTTATATCGGTTCTTGCCAATGTTACTTACAATGGAGTGAGCATTTCCAATAGCTTTCCTGTAAAAGTAATGCCCGATCTTACTCCAGCTTTTATCCAGGTTGATGGAAATACTATTAAAGGTTTCAGCCCTTTAGTTAAGGCTTATAGTTACCTTTTGAATAAAAACCATGATATTCCCCAGGTAAGTGCTGGCGCTGTGAGTAAAGATATTGTTGTTGAAATTGAACAGGCAAAAAGCATTCCTGGTACGGCAGTAATTAATTTTGTTGATTACCTGACCTACGAAAAGAAAACTTACTATATAAATTTTGATTCAGAAGCGGTAAGCGATGAGTTTAACGATAATAAAACAGGTAGTGAATGGGAATGGTTTAGGGAAAATAAAGAAATGTATTCCCTCTCGTCCCACCCGGGGAAATTAACTATTACAAGTGAACCTGGAGATATTTCTGAAGGAAGTAACAATGCGAGAAACTTATTGTTACAAAGTGCTAATAGTGATTGGACTATAGAAACAAAACTGGTTTGTTCCAGAACACCCTCTCAGCCCGAAAATGCCGGTCTGGTTGCTTATCAGGATGATGATAATTTTGTGAAACTAATCTTCAGAGCAGTAATCAAGACTTATAGACAAAGAGGCGTTCAACCTGGAACATTAGATCTTTTAGTTGAAGAAAACGGAATAGCAAAATCTGTGGCTTCTTTTAATCTTAAGAGTGAAGTTATTGATAATAATGACATTATACTTAAACTTAAGAAAAAAGGAAATATTTATTCGGCCTACTACTCCCTGGATGGTGAAAACTACGAAATGCTGGGTGCAGCAGATGCTATGTTAAAGGATATTAAAGCCGGACTCACTGTCTGCGATGGAGTTATAATACAGAGCATGACCAGTACCTACTGGTTTAATTCTGATACAAGCAAACCAGACACAGCCTTTGATGTTTCCTTTGATTATTTCCATATTACCAGTAGTGGACTTGAATAAAAGAATGGTTTAATTACAATAAAAGCTTAAAAGCTATGATTACTGCCTTGAAGAGTTACCAATTTGCGATGGATTCACTCCAAACTCTTTCTTGAAGCAGGTTGCAAAATAATTTGAGTCGTTGAATCCTGTCTGATAGGCAGCTTCAGCGACTCTTAAACCTTCTTCTTTTATTAACTCATACGCTTTTTTCAGTCGGATGCTTTTTATAAGATTATTAGGAGTTGTATCGGTTAATGCTTTTATTTTTCTATGTAATTGTGCTGTACTTATTGCCAGATGTTTAGATATTGAACTAACCGATAAGTCTTGTAACATCATATTTTCTTCAATAAAACGTTTAAATTCAAGAATAAAATCAACATCTTTCTTTGGTAAAGACTCCTCAATGTTTTCCGGATGTTCAACTCCTTTGAACTTCTTGCGAAGCGATTTCCTGTTCTCAAGCAAAGATTTAACCTGGGCATCCAGAATATTAATATCAATTGGTTTTGTGAGATAAACATCAGCCCCTTTAGAAAGCCCCTGAACCTGTTGCTCAGGAGTATTGTTGGCTGTTAACATAATAACCGGAATGTGTGATGTATCAAATTGCTGCCGAATCTGGCTGCAAAATTCATATCCGTCCATATTTGGCATCTGAACATCGGTGAGTATCAGATTCGGATTAAGTTCCAAAGCTTTTTGCAATCCGATAAAACCGTCTTGGGCCTGAAAAACTTTATAATTCTTCTGAAAATGTTCTGCTAAATACTCCCTAAGTTCAACATTGTCTTCAACAATAAGCAATGATGATAAATTATATCTTTCCTGCACAGAAAATACCCCGGAAGATATCTCTTCAGCTACAAAAATGTCAACTTCATCTTTAACGTAAGCAGCTGTTTGGTCAATCTCACTCTCCATGTACCTATCAAGATCTAATGGTATCAGAATTGTAAATGTTGTTCCCAATCCAGGAGCTGATTCAAGGTCAATGGTTCCGTGATGCAAGTCTGCCAGACCTTTTACTATTGATAGTCCAATTCCGGTACCTCCCTTATTCTGAACTGCTCTGCTATCCACTTTAAAAAACCTGTCAAAAATTTTGCTTTTATTTTCCTCTGCGATTCCTATTCCCTGATCGCTGACAACCAGTTTTAAATACCTGATCTCATTTTTAAAGATTTCTGCTGCACCCAGAACTATCTTTCCACCTTTGTCCGAGAATTTTATTGCATTAGATACAAGGTTCCACAATATTTTTTCTATTTTCCCGGCATCTAACATACCTGTTTGATTTTCAGTAATTTGAGGCTCAAAAACAAGCGACTTGCTTTTACATTCTTCTTCAAACGAATGATAAACCTCAAAAACCAATTCAGTAATATTTGTTTCCCTGACTTTAAGTGAATTTTGATTAAGTGTTATTTTTCGAAAATCAATAATATCTGAAATTAATTTATAAAGCCGCTTTGAATTCCTGTGTACAATTTTAAGTTTATTTACCTGTTCCTCGCTCAGGTTTTCACTTTGAAGCAAATCGTTTACCGGAGCATCGATCAGAGTCAAAGGTGTTTTTAGATCATGTGAAATACTGGTAAAAAAGGCCAGCTTTTTCTCTGTAAGTTCATGTTCTTTTTGGATTTTATATTCTGATATTTCTTTTTCTTTCCTAAGTTGAAGTCTTTTTAAATAAGCATAAACCGAAAGATAAATCAAAGTAAAACAAAAGAAAATATAGACGATTATGGCATACCAGCTCGAATACCAGGGAGCACGGATATGGATGGTAATAACAGTTGGAATTCCTTCGAGAGATTTGTCAGTATTTATAATCTCAAAAGAATAAGTGCCGGAAGATAAACTGGTATAGGTAGCATAATTGGTTCCGCTTGTATAATTCAATTTATCTTCTAAGCCCCTTAATCTGTAAGCATAACTATGTTTTTTAATATAACTTTTTGCTTTGGTAAAGAAATGAATGGTAAACGAGTTCCTATTGTAGGGTAACCAAAGTTCGGTTGTCTCTTCAATAGGCTTATCTAACAGGAACTTATCAATATTACGGATACTTTGTCCCTGAAAAGAAATATCGGAAATTATTACTTTTGCAATGGAAGTGTCCGGAGCAATTTTTGACGGATCGATTAGGGTAAATCCTGCAAATGAACCAAAAATAATTTTTCCATCGTTTGTCTTACCCGATGATCGCTCATAAAACTCATTTGCTGGCAGGCCATCGCTGTGATTAAAGTTTATCATTTGACCCGTTTCCATATCAAACCTGCTGATTCCGGAAACCGTACTTATCCATAAATACTTATCATCTGCAGATTCAAGTCTTACTAAAGTATTAGAAGGTAACCCTTCATTCATGGTCCATTTTTTATAGTATTTCCCATCCTCAGAAACACACACAAGGCCATTTGCCGATGTAGCAAACCAGTATTTTCCATCAGATGAATGATAAAAATCGGAGATGTAAGCGTTTATCTTATTGTTCATTTCCTTTAACCGGTTTTCAAGAACATTAGTTTGCCAATTCACATGGTATAATCCCTTATCCGAAATAAGAGCAACCAGCTCATTATGCTGATTTTTCCGAATTGAATTCAATAAACAATAGGTAATTTCGCTTCCCTTGTAATCCAGTTCAAATGGAACTGAAACACCATTATTAACATTAAAGTTTACCAGAACAAAGTCGCGAAATTGAGTAAGAATGAGCAGATTACCATTATCCAGTTCCTGAATATCTACAATCTGTTGCATTTCGTCTGACGAACTGCTACAGGGATGATAGGCCTCAATAAGTTTAAAGTCTGATGTGTATTTACCCAGCAAACCATCATAAGTTCCAATCCACAGATTATCGTTTGTATCACTATAAATAGCATTAACCTTCGAACCTTTTAGTTCCGCTTTAAGCTTTGCGCTTGAAATATTTTTAAATTGTTTTGTTTTTATATTCCATTCAGAAAGACCATAATTGGTGCCAAAATAGTAATTGACCTCATCAATAAAAACTGTAGTTCCCTCATTGGCTACCAATGAGTTTTTTTTTCCTTTTTCAGGAATAATATTGTTGAATAAAAGCTTATCCGGTAAAATACAGGTTAATCCACCCCCATAAGTTGCAATCCAAATTTCGTCACTGTTCCCATGAAACACATCATAAATGCTATTGCTGTTTATTGAAATTTCTGTTTTTAAATCACGGTTTATATTTCGAAGGTGTTTTAATTCTGAATCAAGAATAATTATGCCGTTACCATCGGTAGAAACCCAGATCTCATTTCCAATTTTTGTGACATTCTTAATAATATTATGGTTATCGATTAGGAGTGGTTCTAATTCACGATTTTTATTTAATACGAATAATTCTCCATTAAAGCATGCAACAAAAAGATTATCTTCAATTTTGTTAACATAAGTTATAGCTTTGTTTTTAAAACAGGAATCTGCAATACTTATAAAATCATTTTCACGACTAAGCAGCATTATGCCCATATTGCTTTTGCCTATCCATATTCCTTCCTCAGCAATACTAAAATCTGCTATATCTTCATCCTGATAAACAACAGTGGTATCTTTGTTTGTAATTTTATATATAACAGAAAACATTAAAAAATATATTTCCTTATTGTCTTCCTGTATTTTTGTAATATATCCGCTATATACTTGTTCAAAAACGTTAAATAGCCTGTTGTATTTGTATAGTCCCTTATCGGTTCCTGCCCATACATTATTTTCAGAATCATTCAATATATAGTTAACACCTGCTCCTTGAAGTGTGTTAAATCTTTCAAATGTATTTCCGTCGTATCGGGCAATTCCGTTTGGTGTTCCAATCCATAAGTAGCCAAAATTATCTTGTTCAAGACAGGTGGTAATGTTTCTGGGCAAGCCATCAACTTCTGTCAGGTGCAGGTACTTTTCCTGAGCCGGCAACAGTGCTTGTGAGACCCCAATCTGAATCGCGATATATAATAAGATTTTAATATATGCTGTGCTGTTCTGCATAAAAAGATGACAAATCAATCCATGTCAATTTTAATTTAAATCTGATAGAATCTCAAAGATTTTAGAGATTATTTTAAAGATGGTTTCCTGCTTATAAATATACATTTATCAACCATTTTAAAATTTAACAGGTTTATTGATTAAATTAAACATGGAAAAACTAAAAAGTTGCTCTAAATATTTTGAACTATGAGAAACACACTTTGGATGAAGCTGCATTTATCACCTGTTATAACAGGTAAAAAAACAGGTGTAGCATTATTGCTATTAAACCTGTTCCTTATTATAGGATTAACAGATGCTTATTCGCAAGCTAATAAAACAATTACGGGTATTGTAACATCCTCTATGGATCAAACTCCGATTCCGGGAGCAACCATAGTAATAAAGGGAACTTCGAAGGGAACTGTTACTGACTTAGACGGAAAATATTCGATTGAAGTACCAGAAGGCGGAGTCCTTGTTTTTTCCTACCTGGGTTTTCTTACAGAGGAAAGAATTGTTGATGCGCAAAGCACTATTAATGTTGCTCTAATCGAAGACATTACAAAGCTCGATGAAGTAGTTGTTGTTGGTTATGGTACTATGAAACGAAGCGACTTAACAGGAGCTGTTGCTTCAGTTACAGCCGATGATATTAAAAAATCTGTTTCAACATCACTGGATCAGGCACTGCAAGGTCGTGTGGCCGGAGTATTTGTTACTCAGAATACAGGTCAGCCCGGAGGAAGTGTTTCAGTGAGAATACGGGGTATTAATACCTTCTCGAATAACGAACCATTATATGTTGTTGATGGCGTACCTGTGAGCAGTAATACACTAAACATTATAAACCCCAACGATATCGTTTCTATGGAGGTATTGAAAGATGCTTCCGCAACAGCCATTTATGGTTCCAGAGCATCGAACGGGGTCGTGCTTGTCAGCACCAACAGAGGTGTAGAGGGAAAAACAAGCATAACATACGATGGATCGTTTGCTCTTCAACAACTTCCTTTTAAGATGGATGTAATGAATCTGCAGGAATATGCCTCATATTCTATGGAACGGTATGAGATGACAGGCATAGGTTTCCAGGAAGAATACAGAGATCCTTCAATTCTGGGAGACGGTACAGATTGGCAGGAAGAATTATTCCGTACTGCACCAATGCAAAATCATCAATTAAGTATTTCAAGTGGTTCAAAAGCTACGCAGTATTCACTTTCGTTTGGATACTACGATCAGGAAGGTATTGCTGTAGGTACTGACTTTAGCAGGCTTACAACCCGATTAAATATTGATAACAAAACTACCAAGTGGTTAAATATCGGAACATCAATAAGCATTAGCCAATCAACAAACCATATAACAGTTACCGATGGCAGTCTTATTAACCTGGCAATTCAGCAGGCACCAGATATTCCGGCAAGAAACCCTGATGGCTCATTTGGTGGGCCTTATGATAGCAATTTCCCAATTTCAAATCCTTTGGCTGAAGCACTTTTAAGAGAAAACTACAAAAAAGATGCTTTTGTTCAGGGTAATGCATACGCTGAAATTAAGTTACTCGAAGGACTCACAATACGTAACGAGTTTGGTGGAAATATGGGTTTCAACAACTCCTACTATTTTAATCCAACCTACGAATTAGGTACCATTGTTAATGAAATAAATGAATCCAGACGTTCAGCTGGATATAATCAGTACTGGCTGGTTAAAAACTACCTGACTTACAACAACACAATTGGCGAGGCACATTCAATCTCTGTAATGGTTGGTCATGAAGCGCAGGAATCGCGCTATGAAAACTTATCCGGTTCACGTACAGGCTTCTTCACGAACGACATACGTGCTTTAGATGCCGGAGACTTATCAACAGCGCAGAATGGAGGCTCTAGTGGCTCCTGGGCAATTGAATCATACTTTGGCCGGGCAAACTACAATTTACACGATAAATATTTACTTACAGCAACTTACCGCGCTGATGGTAGTGCAAATTTTGGTCCTGAAAACAGATGGGGATTCTTTCCCTCGTTTTCTGCAGCCTGGAAACTGTCAAACGAAACTTTTATGCAAAATCTGAATGTAGTTAATAACCTAAAATTAAGAGCAGGCTGGGGTATTGTTGGTAATCAAAATTCGGAAGGATACGCCTATGGAGCAACCCTTGGTGTGGTTGGTTCAGATATTAGTTCGGCAGCATTGCAAGGCCGTTTGGCTAACCCGGATCTTAAATGGGAAGGCACAAGTTCTTATAATTTAGGAGTGGATTTAAATATGTTCCAAAACCGGGTAGAATTTATTACCGATGTTTATTACAAGAAAATCGAAAATCTGCTGCTGAGACCTCCATACCCTTCTTATGTAGGAACTGACTCATGGACCGGAGAAGGAGCAGTTACTACTCCCTGGAAAAACATCGGCGCCATGGAAAATAAAGGAATTGAATTCACACTGAATACTGTTAACCTTGACAGGGGAGGATTTTTCTGGAAATCCGGTTTTATATTCTCGGTTAATAAAAATAAAGTACTGAAGCTTACTGCCGATAACAGTGTGCTTAATGGTGAGATTGGAACCAACATTATTACCCAGAGTATTGTTGGTGAACCTATCGCTCAATTATATGGCTATATAGTTGATGGCATGTTCACCGAATACGATGATTTCTTTTATATAAATAAAGAAGGCCTTGCCGATACAATGGCCATTCCTGAAGGAGAAAGCATCAGTCCAAATTCTATATGGGTAGGTGATATTAAATGGAAGGATCTCAATGAAGATGGAGTAATTAACGAAAAAGACAGAACCTTTATGGGTGACCCAAATCCTGATTTTCAGTTTAGCCTTAATAATTATTTCTCTTATAAGGGATTTGACTTAAACATTTACCTCACCGGCGTTTATGGGAATGAGATTTATAACATGACACAAAACAAAAATCAGAATCCTATGAGCAGATTCAACATGTTGTCATCTGTTCAAAATTTTGCCAGAATTGAATTAATTGATCCTGAAGGTGATGCGTCTGATCTGGAAAATGTTTATATTTCCAACCCTACTACCACAATTCCAAGAATTGATCCGGGAAACCTCAATACAAACGATCGTATTTCAACCCGCTATGTTGAAGATGGTTCTTACCTGAGAATTAAAAACTTATCCTTAGGCTACACGCTTCCAAAGAATTTGTTGAACAAGGTTCATATTGCAAATTTGAGGATGTATGTAAATATTCAGAACCTGTATACATTCACAAAATATTCAGGATATGATCCTGAAGTGGGGTCTATGAATCAAAACATGCTATTGAGCTCTATCGATGATGGCCGATACCCATCGCAACGATTATTCACCTTCGGTATAAATATAACCTATTAAACTCCAGGAACATGAGAACCAGAATATTTAAATATATATTTATTGTTTCAACAATATTAGCCCTGTCGGGCTGCGGTAAAGAATTCCTGAATAGAGTTCCGGAATCTACTCTTACCGTTGAAAGCTTTTATAAATCACCCGAACAATTACGCCAGGCAACTGCAGGATTATACTCTGTTGTTTGGTTTCAGTACAACGATAAAGCAGCAATAGGTATGGGAGATGGTCTGGGAGGTAATATTCTTGGCCCCTGGACAACTAACTTATCTTTGTTTTATCAGTTCAATGTAACACCTCTGAACACCGACTTATCTAATGCATGGAAAGCGTTTTACAGGGTGGTTGCTCAAAGTAACTTTACCATTGCTAATATAAATAAGTACGCCGAAAATGTTACCCAAGATGAAATAAATGCGGCAATAGCCGAAGCCCGTTTTATGAGGGCTACGGCATATTTCTACCTGGTTCGTCTTTGGGGTCCGGTTATGATAATTGAAAACCATAATGAACTTATTGAGAATTTCCAGGTACCTCTGGCGCCTGTAGAAGATGTTTACCGCTTTATTATTGAAGATTTTCAGTTTGCAGTGGATAATCTTCCTGTATCTGATGAACCTGGAAGGGTGACTTCATGGAGTGCAAAAGGAATGCTGGCAAAAGTATACCTGGCATATTCCGGATATAATCAGAATGGCAGCAGAGATACTCAAATGTTGGCTAAAGCTGCCGAATTATCAGGCGATGTATGCAAAAACAGTGGATTAGAGTTGTTTAATGATTATGAAGGTCTGTTCTTTTTGAAAAATGAAAACAATCAGGAATCTCTCTTTTCATTGCAGTGGGTTGAACTGGGAGCCTGGGGATCGCAAAATACATTCCAGGCCTATTATGCCTACAGTAGCGACATTACCGGCGTTGGAGATGGCTGGGGAGGCGGAAATGGCCCTTCTTACGATCTTATCAGGGAATTTCTTTCCGATCATGCTGATACGCTGCGTCTTCATGCAACCTGCTTTACTTATGGCGACTATTATCCCGAAATTAAAAAGAAAAATGGGGGCATTACTTTTGAATTAGCTAATCCCAAGATTAAGAAATATGTTATAGGTACCCCCGAAGACAATGATGGAAATGTTGCAATTATGAATGCTTCGATAAATACCTATATGCTTAGGCTAGCCGATGTTTACCTGACTTATGCCGAAGCCGTTCTCGGTAATAATTTCTCAACAAACAACCCGGATGCATTGTATTATTTTAACCTTGTCCGCGAGAGAGCCGGACTTGAACCAAAAGCATCTATCGATTTTGAAGACGTTTTCCACGAACGAAGAATGGAATTTGCAATTGAATCGCAGCTATGGTACGATATTGTTCGTTGGTATTATTACGAACCTCAGGAAGCGCTTGATTATATTAATTCGCAAAAAAGAGATTATGATTTCACCTTCGATGACAACGGACTTGTTTTGGGTGACCCATTTTCTGAAGTTACTGCAACTGCCGAAGATATTTTTCTTCCCTATCCCGAAAATGATGTGATACAGAATCCTGAACTTGTTGAGGACCCTGTACCCTATAATTTTGATTAAGCAAACAATGATATAACAGTAAAAATTTGATAATCATGTTACAAATTCAAAAGATAAAACAGACATTAAAAGCAGCCTTGTGGATTGCCTTTGCAACAGGTCTTTTTGTGTTTACTTCTTGTGAGGAAGAACAATTAGGGCCACCTGAGATTTACCAGGTGAGAACAACAGATCCTGAAAAGGCCGATAGTACATTTACTGGTTCAGAACCAGGTAAACTAATTGCTATTCAGGGTAAAAACTTTACCGGTCTTTTACACGTGTATTTAAACGGTATTGATGCTTCTTTTAATCCTGCATTTCAAAGCGATAAAAACATCCTGGTTTGGGTGCCGGCCGAAGTGCCTTTAAGTGCTGTAAGTCCCGAAGCACCAAATACTATAAGGGTTGTAACCCAGACAGGTGAAGCAAGTTATGAATTCAGATACCTTGCACCGGTACCCGAAATCAGCTACTTCGATTTTAAAATTCCTCTTGAATTAGGAAGTACTTTAAACATTGTTGGTACTAACTTCTATGTGGTTGAAAGAGTATATTTCACACGTAATGGCGATACAACGGAGATAACAGCTTATACCGTTTCAGAGAATTATAATCAGATTTCTTTTACTATCACAGATGTTCTCCAATATAACGGTGAGATTGGTGTTATTACAGAAAGTGGCGCGTCAGTAAAAACTTATACTCCAAATCCGCCACCAGAAATATCAGGCTTCAGTAACGAATTGCCTGTACAGGGTGATACCTTCTCAATATACGGAATTTATTTTGGCGGCATAGACCGGATTGTATTTCCCGATGGAAATTCGGTACCCCGAAATGAAATTACCCTGAATGAGAAATTAACAAAGCTAACCTTAACTATGCCTTCCCCATCAACAGCCGCAGGCAATTTATTACTTATTACTGCAATGGGTGATACTTCTCTATACCCTAATTTTAACAATCGTTCTCATGTACTTTACGATTTTGATGGACGTGGAAACTGGGTATGGGACTGGGATAAGATGTTTACTGCCGGAACCCAGGCTGGCGAAGAACCTTTTCTTGGCAATGGCAACTTCTACCGATTTAATGCTACCGTACCAACCAATACCGATTGGTGGGATCCGGGTATTTGGGGTATGTCGGTTATGTGGCCTGCCAATACAGTAATTGCTGGCAATACACCTATCGATAATCTGGCATTATCAATCACGGTAAACACAATAATACCATGGACACAAGGATACCTGCGATTGTCAGTTGGTACCGCCGAATATTTCCTAATGCCCTGGGAAGATGGTACCGATATTCCAACCGATAAATGGATTAAATACTCAATACCTTTTTCAGATTTTACCGGAATAGCTTCTTTTAACACTTACAGCGACTTAGTAGCTGTGGGCGAAACAGAGGTGATGGTTATGTTCAAAACAACAAATACAGAGGAAGAATTTAATATCAATATCTGTATGGATGATTTAAGGATTAATATTATTGAATGATAAAAACATTTAAGAAGGCTTCTGTATAATGGCTTATAGAAGCCTTCCTTTTTTATCTGTTTGTATTACTTACAACCATAGTTTTTTTACTGTGAAAAGATAACAACTTTTACATTAATATTTTTTAAATAACTAATAATGAAACTTATACCTATTTTTATGTTAATAAGTTTTGTGACCCTGAATAGTTGGGCGCAAAATGAATCAGAAAACGTAAGGACTATAAACCTTGATTTCAAGATTGAAAAAGGGGGTTTAAATAATTTTTTTAACGAATGTGTCGGTGCAGGACGCGCAAACGAAGGACTTCGTGCCGATTGGCAGCAACAACTCACCTATGTTAAACAGGAATGTGGATTCAGGTATATCCGTTTTCATGGTTTATTAACCGACGATATGGGGGTATATAAAGAAGATAGGAATGGTAATCCCCAATATAACTATATGTATATCGATGCATTATTCGATTTTCTTTTGAGTATTGATATTAAACCATTTGTGGAATTAGGTTTCATGCCAAATGCACTGGCAAGTGGTGAAGAAACCATTTTCTGGTGGAAAGGTAATGTTACACCTCCTAAAGATTATGATAAATGGGGTGCATTAATTGAGAACCTTGTTCAGCACTGGACAGATAGGTATGGAGTTGAAGAAGTTAAAAGTTGGTATTTCGAAGTATGGAACGAACCAAATCTTACACCTTATTTCTGGACCAGCACAATGGAAGAATATTTTAAGTTGTATGAATACAGTGCCAGGGCTGTTAAAAAAGTAAATCCTGCTTACAGAATAGGTGGACCGGGAACTGCCGGAGCTGCCTGGGAACCAGAAATGATTGAGTTCTGCAATAAAAATAATGTTCCGATTGATTTTGTAAGTGCCCATGCATACGGTGTAAACCAGGGGTATCTTGACGAATATGGACAGGCTGGTACAATACTTGCCCCACAGGAGTTTGCCGTAAGTGGCGATGTACTTCAATCACGAAAAGAGATTTCAGAATCTGCAATGCCCGGTCTAGAGCTTCATTATACCGAGTGGAGTGCATCCTATACACCTGCAGACCCTATTCACGATAGTTATCATGAAGCCTCTTATGTATTACAAAAACTTAAACAGGTGGGCGATGCTGCTCAATCTATGTCATACTGGGTTTTTACCGATATTTTTGAAGAATCTGCACCTCGTTTTACCCCGTTCCATGGCGGATTTGGAATGTTAAATACACAGGGTATAAACAAACCTGTTTTCTATGCTTACCAATTTCTGAACAAACTTGGAAATACCGAACTTGAAAATAATGATTCTAAATCATGGGTATGCAGGGATGAAGATGGCAACATACAAATATTAGCATACGACTTCACCTACACTCATCCGGGTGATTCGGTAAATAACCAGGAATACTATATTCGTGATTTGCCGGCAAAAGATAAAGGAAAACTCAAAATTAATATCTCAAACCTGCCTGCAGGTAACTATTCTGTTGAAGTTTATAAAGTTGGATACCGTTGCAACGATGCATACACCAGCTATTACGATTTGGGAAGACCTGATCAACTAACCAGATTACAGGTTGAACAAATTAAGAAAATAAACAATGGATCGCCTGTTTCTGCTGAAATAATAATAATAAATCAGAATTCTGAATTTATTAAGGAATTAGATATTCGGGAAAATGATGTTTACTTCTTAAATATTATTAAACTATAACATATTATTTGATAGACTAAAAATAAACTATGAATACTAAAAATATATTTTCATTACTTTTTTTTGTGCTACTGGTTATAAATACCATGGCTCAGTCTTTAAGCACCAACATTCGTTTAAACCAGATAGGGTTTTTGCCAAATTCCATAAAGTATGCAGCTGTTGTTAATACACAGGCCGACAGCTTTAAAGTTATGACAAAAGACCTTTCTCAAACTGTTTTCGAAGGACAGTTTTTGCCTTCTATATATTACTCATCCTCTGAGGAAGATGTAAGCCTGGCAGATTTCACGCTGGTAACACACGCAGGAGAGTATGTTGTGGTGGTAGAAGATTTAGGTAAATCATATCCCTTCAAAGTAAGTGCTGATGCAATGATTGATCTTACTAAGGCCGGATTAAAATATTATTACTACAACAGGGCATCAATGCCTATTACCAGCGAATTTGGTGGTGTTTGGGCCCGTGAAGCAGGTCACCCCGACAACGAAGTTGTTGTGCTGCCCTCAGCTGCTACATCCAACCGACCTGCCGGTACGGTAATATCCACTCCGGGTGGCTGGTACGATGCAGGCGATTACAATAAATACATTGTAAGTTCAGGAGGAACTGTATTTACATTGCTTTCAGCTTATGAAACCTATCCGGAGTTTTACGATACACTGAACACCAACATTCCGGAGAGCGATAATAACATTCCTGATATTCTTGATGAGGCCTTATATAATATTAAATGGATGATGACGATGCAGGACGAAGACGGTGGTGTTTATAACAAAACAACAGAAGCCAATTTTAGTGGCTTTGATATGCCGACTGATGTTCATTCAACCCGCTATGTGACGGCTAAAGGAACAGCAGCTACCCTCGACTTTGCAGCAGTATTGGCTATGACATCCAGAATTATGAGAAAATTCGACACAGAACTGGCTGATTCTGCATTGAATCAGGCAATCAGAGCCTGGGAATGGGCAAAAGCAAATCCGAATGTTGTTTTTACAAATCCTGGTTCCTCGGGTGGATACCCGGGTGTTAACACTGGAGAATATAACGACTCCGGTTTTGAAGATGAATTTACCTGGTCGGCGGCTGAGCTATACATCACCACCAAAGATTCAAAATATTATGATGAAATTAACTTCGACCAGTCTTTTGGTGTATTAGGTTGGCCTACGGTTCAATCTTTGGCATTAATTTCACTGCTTGTCAATCAGGATTCCTTGACTGCCGTTGCAGACATTGGTATGATTCGGGAAAAATATATTACTACCGTTTCCGGAACGAAAAACAATGTAACCTCATCTCCTTATCGCATTCCGGGCGACTATTATTACTGGTCTGGTAATAACGCTTTTGCAAACTGGGGAATGATGTTTATGCAGGCTTTCAGGTTAACCGGAGATGCAAGCTATTTCAATGCAGGGATTTCAACATTAGATTATTTATTGGGCAAAAATGCTACCACCTATTGTTTTGTAACCGGTTTTGGCAGCAAAAGTCCAATGCATCCTCATCACCGCATTTCCAGTGCTGATGGTGTTGTGAATCCTGTTCCCGGCATGTTGGTTGGAGGTCCCAATTCAGGTGATGCCAATGATTGCGGAGCAAATAACTATCCTTCTACCCTATCAGCAAAATCGTATCTCGATTCTGAGTGTAGCTACTCTACCAACGAAGTTGCGATTGGAGTAAATTCCGGAATGGTCTTTCTTGCTGGAGCAATTCAGGCTGAATATCAAACCTATTTTACAGATTCAATGCCTCGTTTTTTTTCAGTATCAACAAATTCTATAAAACTAACCTATAGAATTGGAATTGGTGTTGAATTAACTCTTGAGGGAAATACAGAATGGGAATTGGTGCCCTCTGTCGATTGGATTTCTTTATCAGCAACAAGCGGAGGTGGTAATGCAAGTATCCTGGTAAACAGCAATACCGACAATCCTACGGAGGATATCAGAACAGGTAAGATTTATGTTTATAGTCAGGAAATCTTAACCGATTCCATTTTGGTTACACAAAACGGCAAGCTGAAATCTTTTAAAATTGAAGCTGAAGATTATCTCAATAAGTCAGGCACCCAAGTTGAAAGCACCGCCGATGATGGTGGAGGTGAAAATGTAGGGTATATCGATGTTGATGATTGGTTGACTTACAGTCTTGATATTACTTATCCTGGAATCTATGATGTTACAATAAGGCATGCCGGGTACGCCGGCGATTTTGATGTTTATATCGATGATGATTTTATTCAAAATATTACATTCCCAAAAACCGCTGACTGGCAGGTGTGGGATAGTTATACTACCGAAATGATTCTTGGAGAAGGACAGCAAATCATGAAACTGGAATTTAATGCTGTAGGTACTAACCTCAATTGGTATCAGTTTGATTGGAAAAGTGAATACAACAGCAGTAAGATTAATAAATCAGAGAGTTTCAGAATATTCCCGAATCCTGCAAATGACCAATTGAATATTGAATTTTCTGCAGATATGGGTGACGGAAATCTTGCTGTTTTATCACTTGAAGGTAAAATACTGATAACCCAAACCATAAACGGTATTTCTGTCGCTAAAATAGATGTTTCGGACTTGGAAAATGGCCTCTATATCTTAAAAGCAGACTTCAATTCAGAAGTATTAACCAGTACATTAATAATCAAATAAAATGAATACTATTACAAAAAAAGTTTTCTACATATATTCCATACTTTGCCTCATTCTGGCCTCCGGTGTTTCGGCACAAGATGTTACCATATCTGTTTATGCCAACCAGGACAAGAAGGCTGTTTCTCCTAATCTATATGGTCGGAATAACAGTTTTGACAAATCTGTTCAGTTTTACAATGATGCCGGTTTACGATTTGCACGAATGAATGGTGGTAACAATGCAACTAAATATAACTGGCGAAAAAAAATTTCCAGTCACCCCGATTGGTATAATAATGTATATAAAAACAACTGGGATGAAACATCAGAATACATTGCTAAGAATTACCCTGAAATGCAGGTAATGTGGGCATTCCAGTTAATCGGCAGGGTAGCTTCAAGTACCGAATATAACTTTAACGACTGGGAATACAATAGTTCGCAATGGTGGCAGGGAGTAGGTCAAAATTTAGCCGGCGATGGAGTTCCTAATGAAGATAATCCAGGTGGTAAAGCTCTTGTCGAAGGAGATATTGATCTGTATACCGAAGTCTGGCCGGCTGATTCAACTGTAGCAATACTTGATCATTGGTTTGGTGAAGATGGAATAGGGTTAGACAAAAATCAGTTCTTGTATTGGAATATGGATAATGAAGCCGATGTATGGAACGGCACACACGATGATGTTATGTCGGATGGCCTTTTGCCAGCCTCGGAATTCATGGATAACTTCATTGAGGTAGCTAAAAAAGCAAAAGCTAAATTTCCTGAGATTAAAATTTGTGGTCCGGTTACAACAAGCGAATGGCAATGGTACAAATGGGGGGAAGAGAGCATTTGGATTAATGGTGAGTATTACTGCTGGCTGGAATACTTCATAAAACGATTGGCAGACGAAGAATCCGCAACCGGCATACGACTTATAGATGTAATAGATTTACACAATTATCCCTACGCGCCCACAAATGCAGATGCTCTGCAAAATCACCGGATGTATTACGATAAAACTTATACTTATCCGGGTGCAAATGGAGTTAAAACAATAAACGGTGGCTGGGACAATTCACAAACAAAAGAATATATTTTTCAGCGTATTGAAGATTGGCTGACAGAATACTTTGGTGAAAATCATGGTATAACTCTGGGACTTAGTGAATGGAGTCCTGGACCCGATGAACCAAATTTAGCAAATGTTATTTATGCTTCACATTTAGGAACTTTTGCCAACCACGGTGTAGAATATTTAACCCCATGGAATTGGTTTACAGGCATGTGGGAAACTCTTCACCTTTTTAGCAGGTATGCACAGGAATTTAATGTAAAGAGTACTTCTACCGATGAGAATATGGTTTCGGCTTATACTACAGTAAATGAAAGTGCCGATTCAATGACTGTGATTATTGTTAACCGGAATCAGAATTCTCAAAAAGAAGTTGAAGTTCAACTTAACGATTTTACATTAAGTGACGGATGGTATAAAGTACTAAAATTAGGATCCTTACCTTCAACTGAAACTTTCAAATCTCACAGCAATAATGCATTGGTTGAAAGTGCTGTGATGGTAAATTCAAATTCATTCACCCTAAATGTGCCTGCCCTTTCTGTTTCTACAGTAATTTTATCAACTAATGGCAGCGTAAAGATCAATGAAAACATCATCGCAAAAAACAAAATTAATATTTATCCAAATCCTGCTAACGAAAAAATATCGATACGGCTCAACGCTGAAGTTCCCGGTGAAATCGCTATTTGCGTATATGACCAGAGTGGCAGGATAATACGAACTCAATACCAGTTTTATGATGGTATAACTCCAATTTTAACCGACACTTCTGAGCTTCAGGCTGGGTATTATGTAATCTCGGTGAAAAGCTCAGCTAATTTTGCTGTAACAAATTTTGCTGTAGTTAAGTAACCAAAGCCTCAATGAAGTATATAGTTGTAATCTGTATTATAGGCCTAATATGCTTTAAGTCATCCCATGCTCAGTTACCAACAGCCTGGCAAATAGCCGGTGAGATGAAAATTGGCTGGAATATGGGGAACACCCTCGAAGCAATTTGTAGCGAAACAGGCTGGGGAGGTGCATATACAACACAAAAGTTAATAGATTCTGTTAAAGCTGCCGGTTTTAATTCAGTAAGACTTCCGGTAGCATGGTTTTGTCATTCCGATACAATTACCAACAAAATTGATACAGAATGGATTGCACGAGTAAAAGAAGTAGTAGATTTTTGCATAAAAGACAGCTTATATGTTATTATAAATATTCATTGGGACACCGGATGGCTTGAAAACCGGGTAGATGAAAAAAATAAACAAATTGTCAATGGCAGACAATTCGCTTATTGGACCCAAATTGCTGAATATTTCAAAGATTACGACGAGCACCTGCTATTTGCCGGAGCAAATGAGCCCCATGTCGAGGATTCATTGGGCATGTCTGTTTTAATGTCGTATCATCAAACATTTATCAATGCTGTAAGGGCTACAGGAGGAAATAACACCACAAGAACACTCATTATTCAAGGGCCATCAACAGACATAAAAAAAACTAATCGTTTAATGAATACCATGCCTGAAGATCAGGTTGCAGATCGATTGATGGTAGAAGTACATTATTATACACCCTATCAGTTTTGCCTTATGCAGGAAGATGCTGTATGGGGAAAAAAATTCTATTATTGGGGCCGGGACTACCATTCTTCTTCCGATACTTCCCGAAATGCTGACTGGGGTGAAGAATCTGAGATGGAAGAATTATTTGGTCTTATGAAAACCAAATTTATTGATAAGGGAATACCTGTAATTCTCGGTGAGTTTGGCGCATATAAACGAATTCTAAATCCACCATCAGATCAGGAACTTCATAATTCTTCTGTCGAATATTTCAATAAATACCTGGTAAAAACAGCTTTGAATAATGGGATTATACCCTTCTTCTGGACAATAAACATGGGGCTTTTTAATCGCAGCACCGGAGAGATTGTTGACCCAGGTTTGCTAAATGCTCTCATGCAAGGAGCTAAGGAATCTACTTTTATCGAAGTAAATTCAGATTGTTCAAATAACAACAAGTGCTTATTCAACTCAACCAGCTACGAGTCTGATAAGGCAAGCCATGAAAATTCTAAAAAATATTGATTTCGCTTAAAAACTAAAAAGGCCAGTAAGATTAAAAAAATATGAAATGGAAATTAATAATCAAAGAAAAGCAAAAAGTATGTAAATTAACAGGAGTTGGTTCTGGTAATCAAAACATTAGCATCATCAATCTTGGACAGGGAAAAGTAGCAATTGATGCATTAAGGACAACTAAATAAACTAATTTAACAGACATAAGCTTTACAGGTATTAAACCCTTATTAATTATAAGAATGAAAAGAAAATACATAGGCAAATTATGGAAATATATTCAGATTTTTCTGTTTCTGATTTCTTATTCCATTTTTTCAAAGGCACAAACAAATAATCTCTTTGAAACGGATTTTGTGATTGAAAAACCAGTAAGTGAACAGGATTTTCCTATAATCCTTGATAATGGATCCGCTTCTGCAATCAAATATGATACTTCCGATTATCCTGGGGTAATTCGTGCTATTCATGATTTACAAAACGATATAGAAAGTGTAACAGGCAAAAGGCCTGACTTACGCAATTCCAACGAATCAGCCGAATATGAAATTATCATTGGTACGTTGGGCAAAAGTAAACGAATCGCTAAACTGATTGCTTCAAAAAAGCTTGATGCAACTTCTATCGATGGAAAATGGGAAAGTTTTGTTATTGCAACTATCCCGAATCCAAATAAAAAAACCAAAAACAGTCTGGTAATTGTTGGTAGCGATAAGCGCGGCACTATTTATGGCATCTATGAATTATCAAAACAACTGGGCGTTTCTCCATGGTACTGGTGGGCCGATGTTCCCGCTAAAAAACGCACCTCGGCTTATGTAAGGTCGGGTCGTTATGCTTCAGGCGAGCCAAAGGTAAAGTATCGAGGTATTTTTATTAATAACGAGGCCCCGGCTTTTTCTGGTTGGGCAACCGAAAAATTTGGCGGAGCTAATTCCAAGGTATATACCAAAGTTTTCGAGTTAATTTTGCGCTTAAAAGGAAACTACCTGTGGCCGGCTATGTGGGGAAATGCATTTAATGACGATGACCCTCTAAACAGAACATTAGCCGACGAGTATGGCATTGTGATGGGAACATCGCACCACGAACCCATGGACAGGTCGCAACAGGAATGGAAACGCTATGGCAAAGGGGAGTGGAATTACATTCACAATTCAGAAGGATTGCGCGAATTCTGGCGCCAGGGAATAGAAAATATGGGTAATGCCGAATCGCTTATTACCATGGGAATGCGTGGCGATGGCGACATGCCGATGGGTGATAGTACAAACATTGCCCTGCTCGAAAAAATCATCCATGATCAACGGGAGATTCTTACTGAAGTGACAGGCAAAAAACCCCAAGACATACCTCAATTATGGGCTCTGTACACCGAGGTTCAACGATATTATGATCAGGGTATGCGCGTACCCGACGACATTACCATTTTATTTAGCGATGACAATTTCGGAAATATCCGACGTTTACCCGACGTAAACCTACCTAAACGAGTCGGAGGTTATGGCGTATATTATCATTACGATTTTAACGGGGGGCCGTGGAGCCATAAATGGATCAATACGGTACAAATCACCAAAGTCTGGGAGCAGCTTCATTTGGCTTATGAGCATGGCATTGACCGAATCTGGGTGCTAAATGTGGGCGATATAAAACCGCTTGAATTTCCGACGAATTTTTATTTTGATTATGCGTGGAATCCAGACAATTGGCCATCGGATAAATTGGAAGAATACGCCGTTCAATGGGCACAAGAGCAGTTAGGTGGGAAGTATGCCGAACAAATCGGCGAGGTTATGACACGGTACAGCAACTATAACGGTTTCCGCAAACCTGAACTGATGTTGCTTTTTAACCGTTTCAGCCTGACCGATTATCGCGAATTTGAAACCATTGTTGCTAATTACAATGCACTCCGAGATGATGCCGAAGAAATCAATAAGCTGATTCCGGCAGCATATAAGGATGCTTACTTTGAAACGGTTTTGCATCCCATACAAGCAGTTTCCAATTTATACGAATTGTTTTATGCCCTTTCCAGGAATAAAATGTATGCCGGGCAAGGCAGGGCAACAACCAATACAATGGCCGACCTTGTTAAAGAATACTATGTGAAAGATTCATTGCTTTCGCATTATTACAATCACGAATTGGTGCAAGGTAAATGGAACCATATGATGGATCAAACCCATGTGAATTATACAGCGTGGCGGGGACCTGATATTGAATCCATTCCGGAAACAAAGCGCCTTGACTTGAAAAAAGAAGCTGATATGGGCATTGCAATTGAAGGTTCCAGCGCATGGTGGCCGAACAATTCCGCAGAAGCTGTTTTACCCACTTTTAATTCGTATCGCGATACTGCATTTTACATTGAAATTTTTAACCAGGGCACCATATCCTTTGATTACTTAGTACAAGCCGATGTTCCCTGGGTAATAGCATCCTCTATATCGGGCAGTATTGCAGAGCAGGAGCGTGTGTGGGTAACCATAGATTGGAATAAAGCGCCCAAAGGAACACAGGAAGCGCATTTGACAATATCCGGTGCAGCGAACCAAAAAGTGTCGGTTAAAGTTCCCATAGATAACACCGAAACAATAGAAACCCTGGCAGGAAAAGGCTTTGTAGAAAGTAATGGCTATGTTTCTATCAATGCAGTTAACTATTCCAAAGCCATTTTAAAAGAAGGTTATTCCTGGCACAGGTTGGATAATTATGGCAAAATAGGCAGCGGCATAACATTATTTCCAGCTACCATGCCAAAACAGGAAGCTACCGAATCTGCTCCGCATCTTGAGTATAAAGTATTCCTGAAGGATACAGGCGCAGTAAACATACAGGTGTATTTGGGTTCTACCATTGACTATAGTGGAGGCAAAGGACTTCATTATGCCATTGCGTTTGACGGTCAAACACCACAAATAATCAACAGTACCTTGCAAAAACCTGGAGAATTTTGGGTAAACGATAACCATGATAAGGTAATGATGGATGATGTAAGGGTGGACGAATCGGTTCACAAAATCAGCAAACCTGGCGAACATACAATTAAATTTTGGATCATTGATAAAGGATTAATCCTGCAAAAAATAGTTGTTGATTGTGGCGGTGTAAAATCAAGTGAATTAGGTCCTCCCGAAAGTTATAACAGTTTAAAATAATTGATTATGAAGAGAATTATTAAAAATAACAGGTTAACAATAATAAATTGTTTTAATGCGATATTGATTTTATTGGTTTTAGTAAGTTGTTCGAAGGTTCAGGAATACGAACAGCTGACTTCTGAACGAAAGCAACTATTCGATAATAATTGGAAATTCTATTTAGGCGATACCACTGCCGCAAGTGCAAGCAAATTTAACGATGCTGGTTGGCGTAAGCTTGATTTACCCCACGATTGGAGCATCGAAGGCGAAATTGATTCCACAAATCCTACAGGAGGTTCCGGAGGGTATTTCCCGGCAGGAATCGGCTGGTACCGAAAAACTTTCAATGTTCCTAAAGAATTGAAAGAGAAAATTGTTTCTATTTATTTTGAAGGTGTTTACATGAATTCCGAAGTTTTCATTAACGGAAAGTCGCTGGGCATTTATCCGTATGGATATTCGTCGTTAAGTTATAACATTTCACCCTTTTTGGATTTTGATAAAGAAAATGTAATCGCAGTCAGGGTCGATAATTCGCAACAGTTGAATTGCAGGTGGTACAGTGGATCGGGTATATACCGTCATGTCTGGATAATGGTTACCGACCCGGTACATGTGGCTCGGTGGGGTGTTTCCATTATAACTCCCGACATAACTGAGGAAAATGCAACTGTTGTGGTAAAAACTTTGGTAAAAAATGAAACTTCCTTTCCTCAAAGTATAATTCTTAAAACCACTCTGCTTGATGAAAATTCAAAAGGTGCAGGAGATAAGGAAACAAATGTGGAACTTCCATCCAACAGTGAAAAAGAGCTTGTGCAAATCATTATTGTATCAAATCCTTTGCTCTGGTCGCCCGAAACTCCTCATTTATATCAGGCCAAGGTACAGATATTAAAGGACGAACAAATATTGGATGGTACTGAAACTGATTTTGGGATACGGACCTTAGAATATTCTGCCGAAAATGGGTTTCAGTTAAACGGAAATACAATTCTTATTAACGGAGGCTGTGTACATCACGATAATGGTATACTTGGTGCTGCAGCATTCGATCGCGCAGAAGAGCGCAGGGTTGAACTCTTGAAAGATGCAGGGTTCAATGGTGTGAGGACTTCACACAATCCTCCATCGGAGGCTTTCTTAAATGCATGCGACAAATTAGGCTTAATGGTAATTGACGAAGCATTTGATGGTTGGAAAGCCAATAAAAACCCATATGATTACGCCATATATTTTGATGAATGGTGGAAACGCGATCTGGATGCAATGATTCTTCGCGACCGCAACCACCCATCCATTATTATGTGGAGTATTGGCAATGAAGTTATCGAAAGGAAGGAACCGACCGCCGTTGAAATTACCAAAATGCTTTCTAATGAAATAAAATCAATAGATTCTACCCGACCCGTTACATCTGCAATGACTACCTGGGATGGGGATTGGGATGTCTTTGACCCCTTAATGGCAGCACACGATGTTTGCGGCTATAATTATCAGTTATCCCGGGCACCTTCCGATCACGAAAGGGTACCTTCAAGAATAATATTAAATACCGAGTCCTATCCGGGAAATGCCTTCAATATTTGGCGACTGGTATCTGAAAACAATTACATCATCGGTGATTTTGTTTGGACAGCTCTTGATTATTTAGGTGAATCGGGTATTGGCGCATATTATTATCCGGATGAAAAGGCTGATGAACATTGGCAAAGCGACCGTTTCCCCTGGCATGGTGCTTATTGTGGCGATGTTGACATTACAGGTTGGAGAAAGCCCATATCGCATTACCGGAGTATGTTATATAACGAAAATGAAAAACTCTATATGGCTGTTCGGGAACCAAATCCCGAGAGTGGAGAAATCAGAATAACCAGCTGGGCTGTATGGCCAACCTGGGAAAGCTGGACCTGGCCCGGTTATGAAGGAAAGAAAATTGACGTAGAAATCTATTCGAAATACCCGAAAGTCAGGCTGTATCTTAATGATAAGTTGATTGGAGAGCAGTTAACAACCATTGAACAGCAATTAAAGACCACATTCTCAGTACCCTATTCTCCGGGAACTCTTAAAGCAGTTGGGGTTGATGGCGACAAAGAAGTTGAATCTGCCGTTTTGAAAACTTCAGGTGAACCTGCTGGAATAAAATTAACAGCCGACCGAAATGAAATTGTAGCTAACGGGCAGGATTTATCTTTTGTGACTGTCGAAATTACCGATAAGGATGGTGCTTTTCAGCCCAACGCAGCAAACCAGTTACATTTTAAAATTGAAGGCCCCGGTACAATTGCAGGTGTTGGCAATGCCAATATGAAAGACAACGACCCTTATGTTGGCAATAGCCATAAAACTTGGCAAGGACGGGCGCTGGTGATAATAAAAAGTGCCCATAAAGCCGGAGATATTAAGCTTATTGTTACTTCTGAGGAATTATCAGAAGCTACTCTAAAAATTAAAACAATCAATAAATAAGAATAAATGAGACATCCAAATATGAAAACAAAACATTTTTTTATTGCTGCCTCTTTCTTCTTCGTGGTGGTTAGTTCATTACAAGCTCAACAACACGATTGGGAAAATGAACAAGTAATCGGTATAAATAAAGAACCTGCTCATAGTGATTATATTCCGTATGCAACCATTGAGCAAGCAATGGCCGATTATGCTAACGAATCTCCCTATTATCAGTGTTTAAACGGAACATGGAAATTTAACTGGGTGAAATCCCCCGATTTACGTCCGGTTGATTTTTATAAAACCGATTTTAATGTGAGTTACTGGGATGATATCGAAGTTCCTTCGAATTGGCAAATGAAAGGCTACGGCAAACCCATTTACACAAATATAACCTATCCCTTTGTTAAAAACCAACCCTATGTAATGACCAAGGCTTATGAGGGCTGGACCAATAGCGAAATGCCTAATCCTGTTGGTTCGTACCGTCGCGAATTTGTTGTTCCCGATAACTGGAATAACCATGAAGTAGTACTGCATTTTGCAGGGGTGCAATCAGCAATGTACGTATGGGTAAATGGTAAAAAGGTAGGTTACAGCCAGGGCAGCATGACACCCGCCGAATTTAATATTACCTCTTATTTGCAAAAAGGGATTAATACCTTGGCCGTTGAAGTTTACCAGTGGAGCGATGGCAGTTACCTGGAAGATCAAGACTTTTGGCGTTTGAGCGGTATATTTCGCGATGTTTACATTTATGCGCTGCCTAAATTTAATATCAGAAACTTTTTTATACAATCTGAATTAAGTGCTGATTTTTTATCGGCCAACCTTAAAGCAAAGCTTTCGGTAGTAAACAAAGGCTACAAAGGTGCAGCTACTATTGAAGGCTATTTATTAAAAAATGGCAAATCGTATAAAGGTGAAAAACCAGTATTTGTAAAACAGCTGACATCTTCGGATGCAGGTAAAAAAGCATCAGAATTGCTTATTGAAACCAAGGTGGAGAAACCTGATTTATGGTCGGCCGAAATTCCGAACCTTTACAAGGTGGTTTTTGTGGTAAAAAATGCTTCGGGCGAAACGCTTGAAGTAGTGGCAACACCTTTTGGGTTCCGTAAAATTGAAATTAAAGACAGGCAACTTTGGGTAAACGGTAAAAGTGTGCTGCTTAAAGGCGTTAACAGGCACGACCTTGATCCGGTTAACGGCAGGTATATTACCTACGAAAGCATGTTACAAGACATTAAATTATTTAAGCAATTCAACATTAATACGGTTCGTACAAGTCACTATCCAAATCATCCCGATTTTTACAAACTATGCAACCAATATGGTATTTACGTAGTAAGCGAAGCCAATCTTGAAACGCATGGTTATGGATATGACGAGGAGTCATTGGGACATATTCCAAACTGGGAAAAGGCTCATGTTGACAGGGTAGTATCCATGTTAGAAGCATTAAAAAACCATCCGTCTATTATTTTTTGGTCCATGGGCAACGAAGCCGGCAAAGGGGCAAACTTTGAGGCTTGCCGTAAGGCTATGTTGGAAATCGATGCCAACAGACCATTACACTACCAGGGATACAACGAAGTGGCCGATATTGAATCGATGATGTATCCCGGTGTTGAACATTTGGATGCTATAGGTCAAAGTGATGATCCAAAGCCTTTCTTTGTATGCGAATATGCCCATGCCATGGGCAATGCCGTAGGAAACCTAAAAGAATACTGGGACGTGATTGAAAGTCACAAAAGGCTGATTGGTGGCTGTATCTGGGATTGGGTAGATCAGGGTTTGCAAAAAGAAGTGCCCGGAAAACCCGGTGAATACTTTTTTGCTTATGGTGGCGATTATGGCGATCGTCCTACCGATTGGAACTTTTGCGCGAATGGTTTAACAACACCCGATCGCAGCATTACCCCAAAAATGGAAGAAGTAAAAAAAGTGTATCAATACATTGGCATCAGTCCGCAAGAAATAATAAACGGTAAAGTCATCATTAAAAACAAATACCAGTTTATTAACCTGAATAGATTTGACATCAACTGGGAATTAAGTTGCGATGGCAGGGTGATAGAAGCTGGTATAATACCTGATCTTGATCTTGATCCGGGAAAATCTGCAGAGGTGCTTGTACCGTTCTCTAAACCTGAATTAAAAGCAGGTGCTGAATATTTCTTAAAAGTAATTTTTAAGCTGCCTACAGACGAAAACTGGGCTTCACGTGGCCATGTTGTTGCCTGGGAGCAATTGAAGGTGCCTTTTGCTGTTCCGGCAGTTAAATCTGTTCACCCTCAATCTTTAACCACGCTTGCATATAGCGAATATAAGGATTGGATTTTTGTATCCGGTAAATCATTCAACCTGAAATTCAACCGAAAGGTAGGGACAATTACCGAACTAAATTACTTTGGCACTAATGTGTTACAAACCAATGATGATGCTATTTACGGGGTTAAGCCCGAAACCAGAATGATTTTTTTTGATACCGTAACCGACGCCCGGGTTGCCGGCCCCATGTTAAATATTTTCCGTGCCCCGGTTGATAATGATTACATGTTTGGTGGAGGATTTGGACCAAAATGGCGCAAGGCTGCCATGTATAATATGGTGCCCAAGGTTGAAGATATAATAATAAACAAAGTAGATGATGTCCTGGAAATTCAGGTAAAAATAACCTCGAAATCGCCTAAAGACTGCACAGTTGGTCAGCATACAACATGGAAAATATATGGAAATGGTTTTATTGATGTAACCACAGAATTTGATCCTGACAAGCTGGACTATCCTTTGGCTAAACTGGGATTCTTGTTACAAATGCCCGAAGGGTTTGAAGACGTGACATTCTACGGTGCCGGTCCTCACGAAAATTACCGCGATCGCTTGCAATCAGCTGCTATTGGCCGTTACCAAACTACTGTTGACGATATGTTTGAGCCCTATCTGCGCACACAGGATTGTGGCAACCGTTCAAATGTACGTTGGTTTAGTGTATGCAACCACAATGGGGTTGGAATGATGGTTGTTGCCAACGATTTAATGAATTTCAGTGCTCTGCATTATACTCCGCTCGATTTGGAAAAAGCAAACCATCCGTATGAGTTAACCCGCCGGAAAGAAACAATATTAACGATAGACATGCAACATTGCGGATTAGGCGGTGGAAGTTGTGGCCCGGGACCTATGGAAAAGTACTTGCTAAAAACAGAGAAAGCAAGCTTTAGTTTTTCTATTCGTCCTTATGTTGGAAATATGGGTGATATGAGCGACGTTGCCAAAATAAAACTTGATAAATGAAAACACAATCCATTCAAATTATAATGTTTTTATTGATCCTGGGAATAACAGCCAATTCACAAAACAGCAATTCATTTTTTCCCTGAAAAAGACCAGATAACAACAGGAATCTATTATGACCCTGAATATTGGAATGAAAATAAATGGGAGCGCGGTATTAGAAAAATTCCCGATATGAATTGAATAAGATATTCAGGAACTACAAATGTTTATTTGGATAATGGGCTTTAAGTGACTTTTTAAGTTTTAAAATATTTTCTTATTGTTATATAAACCGACATCCGGTTATTTCTATTAAAAATGATATAATCTCAAAGAATATAGAGATTATTTTAAAGAAGGAGATAGAATGATATACCTAGTTTTGGGATAGATTCAAATTGTTTGACTGACATATGAATTTGGATTTTATAAACCAAAACACATATCTATCATGACTAAATGTATTATACCAGGTTTTATAATTATTATTTTCCTTTTTAGTATCTCCTGTTCAGAATATAAAGCGCCTGCACCATGCGCTCCATTGCCATCAGAAAACCAACTCAGGTGGCAGGAAATGGAATATTATGCCTTTATCCATTTTTCGTTAAACACTTATACCAATCAATCGTGGGGTTATGGTAATGAAGATATGAACCTGTTTAATCCCGATTCATTGGATTGCCGTCAATGGGCCCGTATATGCAAAGAAGCCGGAATGAAAGGAATTATCATTACTGCAAAACACCATTGTGGATTTTGCCTCTGGCCTACCGAAACTACCAAATATTCGGTAAAAAACGCTCCCTGGAAAGATGGTAAAGGTGATGTGATCAAGGAGTTGGCCGATGCCTGCAAGGAATATGGCCTAAAACTGGGTATTTATGTATCTCCATGGGATCGTAATAGTCCTGAATATGGAAAACCGGAATACATCGAAATTTTCAGAACCCAAATTAAAGAGGTTCTTACAAATTATGGTGAAATATTCGAAATCTGGTTCGACGGTGCCAACGGAGGAACAGGATATTATGGTGGGGCTGATGAAAACCGTAAAATCGACCGCACAAGCTATTACGACTGGCAACCTACTTATAAAATGATTCGGGAGTTACAACCTGCCATTGTTATATGGAACGATGGCGGAGACCGGGCTGATCTTCGTTGGGTGGGAACCGAAGCAGGATTCGTTGGCGAAACCAACTGGAGTTTATTGAACGATACGGGTGAAGTAGAATGGGGCATGTTACATTACGGCCTTGAAGATGGTAATGCCTGGGTTCCTGCTGAAGTTAATACTTCCATTCGCCCCGAATGGTTTTATCACCCGGGAGAAGATGCAAAGGTGAAAACAGTGCCTCAATTAATGGAAACCTATTATCATTCAGTTGGCCGGAACGGTACCTTACTGTTAAACTTCCCTATTATGCCCAATGGTTTAATACATGAAAATGATGAAAAGGCTGCTCTTGAATTTGCCTATGCTGTAAAGGAAGCTTTTGCTGAAAATCTTATTGAAAACGCAAAAATAGAAGCCACCAATATCCGCGGCACTTCAAAAAAATACAATGGAAAACAAACCATTGATAACAAACAGGAAACTTACTGGTCAACCGACGATAGTGTTACCACTGCCACATTAATCCTTGATTTTGGCCAGTCAACAACCTTCAACCGCTTTCTTGTTCAGGAATACATCAACCTGGGCCAGCGGGTAAAAGCTTTCTCTTTAGAAGCCTTAATTGATGAAGATTGGCAAGAGATAGCCAGATCCACAACCATTGGTTATAAACGCATCCTTCGATTCGAAACGGTTACAGCCACACAACTTCGTTTTAATATATTAGACTCAAAGGCTTGCCCTCTCATATCAAATATCGGAGTTTTTAATGCCCCTCAACTGCTTTATCCACCCCGTATCATTCGAAATCAAGCGGGCGAAGTTATCATTTCTCCGGTTGATGCTGAATCTGTAATCTATTACACACTGGATGGAAGTGTGCCCACTCCGCAATCTGAAAAATATACCCAGCCTGTTTCAACAGACGGAAAATTGCAGGTTAAGGCCATTGCATTTGAACCTTCAACAGGAAAAAGTAGTCCCGTATGCAGTGAAACATTCGACCTCCCCCGAAAGGATTGGAAGATAATTGCCATTAATGACGAAAAAGTGTATGCTGTTATTGATGGCGATCAACATACGGCGTGGCATCAGGATAAGAACATTACCCTTCCGGCTGATCTTATAGTAGATATGGGCAAAGAACTAACGATTACAGGCTTTAAGTATTTCCCGGACCAGTTTTTATGGGGGCCAGGAATAATAACTCATTACAAATTCTTCGTCTCTACAGACAACAAAACCTGGAATTTAGTGAGCGATGGCGAATTTTCTAACATTAAGAATAATCCCTTGTGGCAGATAAAAGAGTTTAATTCTGTTGAAGCCCGGTATTTTAAATTTCAGGCTTTAAGAAACACCGAGAACAACAATAACATTGGTTACGGCGAAATAGAAATAATAACCAAATAACGACAAATCCAAATTTATACAGAGTTAAATTAAATGAAATAGCAAACAAAAAATACCCTAACTAAAATTAAAAACTTTCATATGAAAAGAACAACCAATCAAAATGAATTCCTGCGAAGACTTTATAAGTTAATATTGTTGGGAATCATTATGTTGAATGCATTAAACATTGCATATGCACAAACCAATGTTATGCAGGGAGTTATATCCGATGAGAATGCGCAGCCAATGCCCGGAGCAAATGTTTCTGTTAAAGGAACATCCTCAGGGACAATCTCTGATATGAATGGCAGATTTTCAATCGACCTGAGCGATTTTGAGAATCCTGTCCTGACAATTTCATTTGTAGGTTATTTAACAGAAGAAGTTATTGTTGGAGATCAATCTGAAATTAATATTCAGCTAATACCGGATCTCATGTCACTTGAAGAAGTTCTGGTTGTTGGTTATGGCGTGCAAAGGAAAAGCGACTTAACCGGCGCAATAGCATCTGTTTCAAGTAAAAACTTATCAAACACTCCAAGTTCAGGCCTTGTTCAAGCCTTACAGGGTAAAGCAGCCGGAGTTCAGGTTTTCAATAATTCAGGTATGCCTGGAGCAGGAATTACAGTCAGAATTCGGGGAATAAATTCGATTACAACAGTTAATGGAAGCACTGGCGGCCCCTTATACATTATTGATGGAATACCTGGCGATATCAATTCAATTAATCAAAACGACATTGAACATATAGAAGTATTAAAAGATGCATCATCGCAAGCAATATATGGCTCTTCAGGTGGAAATGGAGTAATACTTATTACAACAAAAAACGGATCATATAACCAAAAACCAAAAATTGAGCTTTCGATGTACAAGGGAATACAGAGCAACGATTTACGAGTTGATTTGTGCAACACCGAAGAATGGATTCAGGTTTATAACAGTTTACAAGTAAATACAGATGATCCCATTCTTGATGATCCAGTTACTTTGCCAAATACAAATTGGTGGGATGAGATCTCACACAACGCTGCCATGGAAGATTACAACTTGTCAGTATCATCGGGAACAGAGCATTCAAAATCGCTGTTTAGTTTGGGGTACTTCAATCAGGATGGTATAGTTAAAAAGACAGACTATAAACGTTACACAATAAGGCTGAATTCAAGTGCTACAGTAGCTAAAAGGCTGACAATTGGTGAAAACATTAACATTTCAGCAACACAACAAAGAGGTATGTACGACAACTCTTCCTGGGGTTCAATTGTTGCAGCAGCCCTCAATACAAGTCCGATTTGCTATGTAAGAGATACAACAGCAATGAGTCAGAGCGAAGCATCGGACAAAAATATTGGCTGGGGAGGCTGGGGCAGCCCCTACTATGGCGCAGGAGTCGGTAATCCAGCTGTAAGTATTTATTACGACAACCGGCAAACAGGCACTTACAGGGCAGCCGGAAATTTATTCGCCAACCTCGAAATTGTTAAGGGCTTAACCTACAATCAAAACTTCGGCTTTGATGTGAATTTCTATGAAATGGATAACTACCTGCCCTATTACAATGTTGCAGTTGTTATGCAAAATTTAATTCCAAAAGTAGAGAGGGAGTTGGATAGAAACCTGTCGTGGAACTGGCAGCATGTTGTTGATTACAAAAGAGAATTTTCAAATGACCAAAATATTGGTATTATGGCCGGTTTTGAGGCCAGCGAAAATTTTGGTAAAACACTTTTTGGCAGAGCCGATTCATTGATAAAAGGTGGTGCTACACCCGAATTCCAGGTAATTGACGCAACTCTGCGAAGCAAAGGATCAGATTATTACCTTTCTCGGGGAACTGCCTGGCATGGAGCTCATTATGCATATTTTGGCAGAGCAAACTACGACTACAAGAATATTCTCCTGGCTCAGGTTACTTACAGGTATGACGGATCAACCAATTTTGGACCTAAATACAGATTTGGTTCTTTCCCCTCATTTTCAACCGGATTTAAATTCAGTGAACTCTCTTATATTAAAAACAGTGTTCCGGCATTAAGCTTTGGTAAAATCCGGTTTGGCTGGGGTGTAACCGGGAATGATCATATTCCTTCGTCGAAATTTTATTCGCTTGTTGATCAACAACCCAGGTATGGCTATATTATTGGAGGAAGAGAAGTTCCGGGAGGGGTGGCACTTGCTCCAGGAAATCCTTTATTGCATTGGGAAACAATTACAACCTACAATTATGGATTGGATGTAAATTTCTTCAACAATAAATTAAGCATAACAGCCGATTATTTTAACAAAAACACTTCAGGCATGCTTCAGACCATTGATCTGCCAATGGTTGCCGGACGATTTGGTTTACCTGGTACTGACGGACAATATGCCGAACATGTTGGTGGATTGACCAACAAAGGAATTGAGCTCACCATTGGCCATAAAGATAAGGTGGGAGAATTGAACTACTCAGTTGATTTCAATTTTACGAAAATTGTAAGTTCTTTATATGATATGTACGACAGTCTCATGCTGAAAAACGATAGCAGAAGTTTGTCAAAAGATGGCAGTGCTCCGGGATTGTTTTTTGGATATCAAACCGACGGATTATTCCGCCCCGAGGATGCCGATTACATTCTTGACCCCGGTGCAACAAAAGAAAGGTATGTTGTTGTTAACCAGCCTTACAGAATAAATGTTAATGGTGCAAAAGTTTTCTTGCAGAATGGAGCTTTACCTGGCGACTTAAGATTTATTGATACAAATGGAGATACAATGATAAACGATCAGGACCGCGTTGTTATTGGTGATCCGAATCCAAAATTCACATTTGGGTTTACAATTAATCTTGAATACAAAGGGTTCGACATAAATTGTTTCTTCCAGGGAAGTTATGGAAATGATATTTATAATGCTATAAAATCATCGTGGTATAGCCCTACTGGCTCGGGGAACTGGAGCACAGGGGCATTGGATGCTTACCGTGATCCTGTTTATGACGAGAACGGAACATTAATCGATCCCGGAAATACTACCTCAGACCAGTTTAGGCTTGTCAGTGGAAATAATTACAGAATCAGCGATTGGTATGTTGAAGATGGTTCATATATCCGTCTCAAATCCTGTCAGTTTGGTTACACATTGCCGAAATCCATGGCAGAAAAGTTTCGCTTCGAGAGATTCAGAATATATGTTGGAGGCCGAAACCTGATTACTATAACCAGGTACACCGGAACCGATCCTGAGATAGGCGGTAGTGATCCTACTGCAATGGGAATTGACTGGGGGGTTTATCCTCAGGTAAAGATGTACAACATGGGGCTAAATGTTACCTTTTAGCACATTAGTACTGAGTAATATTCTGTTTTTTCCAAATTAAATAATGAATAAAATGAAAAAAATCATATATACAATAAGTCTGATTGCATTTGTAAGTCTGTTATTTACAGAATGCAGCGAAGAATTCCTAAATATTAAGCCCATTGGAAAAGTAAATGAGCTTAGTTTTTTTAGCGATACAGCCAACATGGATATTGCAATTAACGGTATTTATAATGCATTTGAATACAAAGAAAATCTGGACGTTTATGATGAGTTCAGAATGTATATGGGTAGTGTTGCTTCAGATGAAGCAGAATGTGGAGGAGACACACCTACCGCATGGGCCGAAGGGTATTCATACGATGAACTTACCTATGACCCTTCTGCCAGTATTTTAGAAATTCTATATGGAGCAATGTTTGCAGGGGTTTCTCGTGCATCTCAGGTTATTGAGCAACTTCCTGAAGCAAAGCAACTTGAAGGAATCGACACTGTTAAAGTGAATGTAAGGCTTGGTGAAGCCCATTTTTTGAGGGCAGCCTTTTACTTTGTATTGACAAGAGCTTTTGGTGGAGTACCGGTTGTTGATCATATCCTTCTTGCCTCAGAATACAACACCATACCAAGAGGTACAATAAAAGAAGTTTATACTCTTATGGAAAGTGATTTGAAGAAAGCAATAAAGTATTTACCACTTGAAAGCGAAATGTCTTCGGGTGATAAAGGAAGAGCTACGAAAGGATCTGCCCAGTCACTTTTGGCCAAGATGTTTGTATTTGAGGCATCGTACTATACCTATTACGGTACCAACGATGTTCGAATGGGAGAAGTTCAGGATCGTTGGGCAGAAGCATTATACTTATGCGAAACGGTAATTAATTCGGGAGAGTATGAACTCTTAGGTGCTGGAGGCGAAACATATGAAACCTTCTGGGGACCAACAACAAATGGCTTCCGATATCTTTTTAGTGTTGAGGGTAATAATAACAAGGAAAGCATTTTTGCAATTCAACATTCATTAGATCAGATTGGATATAATATAAACCGGGGAACAGCTCTTAATATGTTTGTTGGAACAAGGGCTTTATATCTCGACGATGCTCAGACACAAATGTCTTCTGAAGGTTCGCATACCTGGGGTTTCTGGGCGCCGACACACAAACTGTATAATATGTTTCATCCTGATGATGTGCGCAGAAAAGTTGCTATAGGTGAAGGCCCTAACCCCGAAACCGGATATAAAGGTGATAGTATTTATTGCGCTCCCGATGGTAATGAACCAGGATGGTATGTAATAGTTCCTACAAGATATCCGGCAACCGGTTTTGAGGCATTTAAATACGAAATTGGCCCCCATTTAGGTTCATTCCAGGGATTGGAATGGCAGGCTAATCCACAAAATCAGTATTACCTGCGCTATGCCGATGTTGTTTTATTGGCTGCTGAATCAGCAATGATGACCAATGATCAAACAAAGGCTAAAACCTATTTCAATATGATTCGTGAAAGGGCCAGGAATTGCGGCGATGGCGTTAATCCGGCCGATTTATCCGGAGATGTTACCAAAAAAGAAATAATGGACGAACGTTCAAGGGAGTTTGCCTGTGAAGGTGAGCGATTCTTCGACCTGGTAAGATGGCATGAAGCATACAACGAGATTAACGGCACACGCATGGAATGGTGGGACGACAGCTATAATGATCTTATTTATGAAGAACCTAAAAACGATTTCTTTCCGCTTCCGTCTATCGATGTTTCGAAAAACAGTTCTTTAAATCAATATGCAGGTTGGTAAAATTCAAATAGGAAAAAGAAATTCTGTTGTATCATTATACAGAATTTCTTCCTTATTATTTTTAATTTGAAAACTGATTATATGTCCCTGTCCCCTTTGTTGACGAAATATCAGGCTGATACCAATTTCCTGTACTTAACATTCAGTTAACCAGAGAACTATATATGTATTCCACATTGGTGCATTCTCTGATTTAGACTATTGAACGTAAAAACCCACTTAACAATCAATAATCACACAGCACACCTTTTATGTTACCCATATACAATTTTCAGTTACTAAGACACAAACAGTCTATCTGAATTTGCCATACTTTAGAAAATTTTAATAGATTATTACATCCATCTCATGAAGTTCATCCACTTTATAATTTTCAGTCTCTTTTTTGTTGCCTGCAGCGACAATATTGTCAACAGTTATTCTCATACCGAAAAGGGAATAATTGTTAATCTGAATGATGGTACACTCGCAATATATCCTCTAACTCAGAATACCGTTAGAATAAAATTCCTGAAAGACTCATTGGAAAGACTGCCAGAGTTAATCTTAACTGAACCATATATAACTCCTGAATTTAAAGTGATTGAAAACGCTTCAGAAATTGAAGTGTACACAAAAAAAATTAAGGTGCTTGTAAACAAAAAAAATGGAAATTTATCTTACGCTGATTCAACAGACAAGATTTTTTTACGGGAGAAACCAGGAACCCGGAAATTAATTTCGGATACCCTAATTAATGAAAAATGTTATTTATCGGAACAAAGCTTTATTTCTCCTTCCGATGAATTTATATTCGGCCTGGGTCAGTTTCAGGATGGAAATTTCAATTTGAAGGGGATTAGTCGCCGTTTAACCCAGGTAAACTCTCAAATTGCCTTGCCCTTTATATATTCCAGTAAAGGATACGGAATCCTTTGGCATCAATACGGTTTAACCGATTTTAACCCTGCCGGTAATCGGATAGAATTAAAAAAAATTGAACAAGCCGACAATAATGACGAAATGGTTGAAGTTACAACCACCACCGGAGCACAAAAAGTTTCACTTAATCAGTCGCTTTATACAGGTAAATTCAAAGTTGCCCAAGAGGGAGAATACAGCATATTCCTCAATTTAGGTGAAATGGGTAATCGCCATTTTGTAACGATTGACGGAAACCCCATCCTGGATCAGTCCAATATGTGGCTTCCTCCTACAGCAGGCACACTCGTTCATTTGAATGCAGGAGAACATGAAGTACAGTTAATCTGCAAATCTGACAATACACCTGAACTATCCTGGAAGCTTAAAGATAATACAACTACTTTCCGCTCCCCGGTTACAAAAATGCTCGATTATGTTGTTTTTTATGGTCCTGAGGCCGATACTGTAATTGCCACTTATCGCAAACTCTCAGGCATAGCCCCTCTTTTCCCTAAATGGGCATACGGTTTTTGGCAATGTCGCGAACGGTACACTTCCGGAAGTCATTTGGTAGAGACTCTGAAGGAGTTCCGCCAAAGAAAACTTCCTGTGGATGTAATTGTTCAGGACTGGCAATATTGGGGCAACAGAGGCTGGGGTGTTCCCCAGTTCGATGAAACAAACTACGCCAATCCTTCAAAATTTATTCAGGAAATACATGATCTTAATGCACATTTTAACATATCTATTTGGTCGAACCCCGATAAGAATTCTGATATAGGCAAAAAATATGTTGAACGTGATCGGTTTATTCCAGGCACAAAATGGCTTGATTATTTTAATCCCGATACACGTCGGGAATATTGGACTACCCTAAAAGAAAACATGTTTGACTTTGGTGTTGATTCATGGTGGATGGATGCCGTTGAACCCGAAAACGATGCACTTAAAGGAGTTCAAACACATAGCGGGTTGGGCGATTTTTACAGGTTAACCTATCCACTTATGGTAAGCCAGGCAGTGTACGAAGGTCAGCGCGAAATTACTTCTGAAAAAAGAGTTTGTATTCTAACCCGTTCAGCATTTCTTGGACAGCAACGTTACGGTATCATCAATTGGTCAGGCGATATTGGTGGAAATTGGGATGCCTACAGACGACAAATCGTAGCCGGATTAAATTATTCAATAAGCGGATTGCCTTATTGGACGACAGATATAGGTGGTTTTTTCCGACCAGGTAATTCTCAGTATTCTGATACAAAATATCACGAGCTGCTTCTCAGATGGTTTCAATGGGGTGCTTTCAACCCCATATTCAGAAGTCATGGATTCATGTCAGAAACCGAGCCATGGAAATATGGAGCAATTGTTGAAGATAATATGCGCAAAATGCTTAATCTGCGGTACAGATTGCTTCCCTATATCTATTCCGAAGCCTGGAAAGTTACACACAATGGTTCAAGCATAATGCGGCCTCTGGTAATGGATTTTAAAGATGATTCAATAGCAGTTAAGCAAGCTTATCAATATATGTTTGGCAAATCGATTATGGTGGCACCGGTAACAGAGGCTGAAATAAATGAATGGACCGTTTATCTTCCTGAAGCATGCAATTGGTTTAACTTCTACACCGGAGATACCATTCAAGGCGGGAAAACAATAAAAGTTGAAGCACCTTTGGATAAAATACCCTTGTTTATTAAAGCAGGCTCTATTATTCCTGTTGGTTCTCTGGTACAGTATTCCACAGAAAAAACACAAGATAATCTGGATATTTATATCTATCGGGGTGCCGATGCCGAATTTATCCTTTACGAAGATGAAAATGATAATTACAACTATGAAAAAGGAGCTTATACAACCATAAGGTTTTTATGGAACGATGTAAATAAATCGCTTACTATTGGAGAAAGAACAGGCGACTTTCAAACTTGTATACAAAACAGACGCTTCAACCTTATTCTTGTAGATAGTACGAATCTTAACGAGGGATTTGCTAATAATAAATTATCAACTCCGGTAAATTATACAGGCAAAGAGATTAAATTAAAACTATAAAAAAAAAGTACAATATGAAATTAAGAACTCAGATATTATTTTTCTTATCTGCTTTGGTATTTATAACCGGATATTCTCAAAGTTCTGAAGAAATTAAACAGGCTCAACAAAACAATGAAGACGATATTTCAATAGTTCAGGAAAACGAAGAATTATATGTTTTTCTTTGCTTTGGCCAATCGAACATGGAGGGAAATGCACGGTTTGAACCTCAGGATACACTAGACATAAGTAAACGTTTCCGAGTTATGTCAACTATTGATTGCCCCGATTTGGGAAGAACAAAAGGAAACTGGTATATAGCTAAACCTCCTCTTTGTCGCTGTTATACAGGATTAACACCTGCCGATTATTTTGGAAGAACACTGGTCAACAGTCTGCCTGAACATATCAAAATCGGTATCATAAATGTATCGGTGGGCGGCTGTAAAATTGAGTTGTTTGATAAAGATAATTATGCATCATATATTGAGTCATCTCCCGGCTGGCTTAAAAATATGGCAAATGAATACGATGGAAATCCTTATGGCAGGCTGGTTGAAATGGCAAAACTTGCACAAAAGGATGGAACTATTAAGGGGATTTTATTACACCAGGGAGAATCTAACACCAACGATACATTGTGGACACATAAAGTGAAACTTGTATACTACGATTTAATAGCCGATTTAAATCTTGACCCACAAGATGTTCCCTTATTAGCCGGCGAAATGCTAAGTGCTGGACAGGGAGGTAAATGTGCCAGCATGAATTCAATCATAGCAACACTTCCAGAACAATTACCTAACTCATATGTTATACCTTCTGATGGTTGTCCGGGAACTCCAGATGGATTGCATTTTACGGCAGAAGGTTACCGAATTCTTGGTGCAAGATATGCCGAAGAGATGCTTTCCATCCTAAAAAATATAGAACCTTGAAATGATTACACACGTATTGTATAAATGCATCTCCAAACAAGAAAATATTTCATTTATGCTAGAATGGAATACATTTTTACAAGCATGCTGTTATAATATTGTATATTTTTAAGCACAATTAAACTATAGAAAAACACATACTCATATAAAACAAAAAGTGATGAAGAATTCCAAAACTCCAGAAAATTTATTAACAAGATTAAAACGTAAACTTATCTCATTCAAATTCCCACCAAAATTTATTTTCATTTTTATGGGAATCGCTTCTACCCTGTGGTTTTTAATCAGGGTATTACCAAAACCTCAAAGAGCAGGCTACCCTTGTATTAGAGCAGCAGCTCCTATTATGTCAGGTTTTGTAATTTATATTCTCTCTTTAGGAGGAATTACATTATTTTTCAAAAAAGCTGTTGAAAAATTCAAAAAAGCTAAATACATGGCTGCAGTTTTTGCCTCAGTTGCCGCAGTTGGTATATTAGTAATTTTCAACTGGGTTGATGCACAGCGATTAATTGCAAATACTACTTTTACCCGCGGAGTATTACCCGATGCCCCAAACAATCCAATGGGGCAGGCATTTGGCGTAAACCCGGGTCGTGTAGTATGGGTGTGGAACCCTGCTGCTACAAACAAAGATTGCGAAAACGTGGTAGTTTCAACCGGTGGCTGGTGGAGCCAGGTTATGGACTGGGAAAACTCAGACGCCTTTTTTATGCCAAAAAACAACAACCAGGATACCATAAATAAAATGGCCGATGACGCAATTAAAGCTCTTGCAGGAGAAACTACTGTAGCCAATGCCTGGGATGCTCTTTTTAATAATTTTAATGAAAGAAAAAACGGCACAGCAGCTGGTTATACAGCTGGTCAGACAATTTTTATTAAAGTAAACAACGGACAGGCTGGTTGGGCTATAAACAGTAGCGACTTATCAGAAAAAGGTAATAATTCTGCAACCGGAGTAGAAAATGCAGCAATGGCAAATACCACACCCGCAACTGTGGTGGCAATCCTTCGTCAATTAATTGATGAGTGCGGAATTGCACAAAGCGATATTTATGTTGCCGAACCAATGACCCATGTATATAAAAGTTTATACGACGCAATAAATAACGTTTATCCCGATGTTGTTGTATTGGATAAAGAAGATAAAAGCAGCCTTGGAAGAACACAAACTTCAGGCTGGAAATCAAATTCTATTATTTATTCCGATAAAGGTTCAGATATGCCTGACGGAATAAAAGATGTTCTTATGAATGAAATGTATAATGCCGATTACCTTATTAACATACCGGCATTAAAAGCCCATGCCCGTGGAGGCGTTACACTTACTGCAAAGAATCATTTTGGTTCTCATGGCGATCATGGTGGAAACGACTGGGGCTCTTTCACTCTTCACGATGGTTTGATTTGCACCGTAGATAATGATGTGTTTTCGAGCGGTGTTCGTGGAGATTACGGAATGTACAGGGTGCTGACAGACATAATGGGACACGATAAACTTGGTGGTAACACCATTCTTTTTGTAATGGACGGATTATGGGGTGGCATTGAAGCAACCGATATGCCTGTTCATTGGAATATGGCTCCTTTTAACGGCGACTTTCCAAATTCATTATTACTTGCTCAGGATGCCGTTGCATTAGAATCGGTATGTCTCGACTTTCTGAGAGCCGAAGCAGATAATAATGCCGATTTCAATGACAGACCTTACTTCCCGGCTGTAGATGACCATATTCATCAGGCTGCAGAAAAGGCAAACTGGGCTCAAGGGTTTATTTATGACCCTGAAAATGACGGAACAGAAATGCCATCAATGGGTGTTCATGAACATTGGAACAATTCAACAGACAAACAATATTCGAAAAACTTATTCTCAAACGGTACTGGTATAGAATTGTTCTCAATTCCTTCTTCATTAGTAAATAATGAATCTGCCGTTGCCAATTCCCTTACAGTTACCGTTACAACAAAAGGTACACCTGTTGAAGATGCAATTGTTGTTATTAATGGATCTAAATATCGCACCAATTCTGCAGGTGAAGCAGTAATCGGCAATATGACTGATGTTGCTGATTTGAGTTATTCGGTACAAAAACAAGGTTATACCAATTACAATGGACAAGTTGTAATTTCAGGCGATGCTGAAGTTAATGTCGAACTTGAAAAAACTACGGGTATTGGAGCAACAAATTCCAATAATAACTTCTCTGTTTATCCTAATCCAAGTACAGAAAGTACAACGCTCTCGTATTACCTTGATTTAAACAGCAATGTAACCATAACACTAATTGCAATGAATGGCAAACAACTTACTTTAATTGAAAATGAGTATTTAAGTGCAGGTGCACATACATTGACAATTAATACAAATGTTCTTTCCAGTGGAATCTATGTTTGTAAGGTGTTTTCTAAATCTGGCGCAAATCAGTCAATTCAAAACATTAAGCTTATTGTACAATAATACAATTTTTCATTTCCCGGGAAAAGCTGCTTTTCCCGGGAAAATAAAAACCCAACTCCTCCTTTGAAAATATATAGAAACCAAAAACGTGAAAAATGAAAAATATTAAATTATTAGCCCTATTATTAATTGGTATAATCTGGTCATGCGGAGAAAAACCAGTTGTAGTTAAAGAAGTTATTGAGACCGAAATTAATACCGAAGTTACCGCAATTGCCATTGATAAGAATAACACAAAATGGATAGGAACCGATAAAGGTCTTTATAAAAGTGTTGAAGAAGGTTACAAATTAATGGATATTTCTGTAACCGGTAAAATTTATTCTTTATTTTATGAAGAATCGGGTAATATGCTTTGGATAAGCACCGAGTCAGCTCTGTTAAAAGCCACTATTTCTGATGACGATCTTTCAGAAATTGAAGTTGACAACAGCAATTTAAGCAATCCAAAAGTTAATGATTTACATATTGATAATTCATCTAAACGCTGGTTTGGTACAGAACTGGGTATAAGTTTAAACTACGGCGAAACCTGGAAAAAAGAGAACTTCAGAATAAATACAGAAGGAGATCTATTTGAAATGAAAATCGAGGATTTCCCTGTAAACTCTATTGCCAGCTGGGATGGGGATTACTTTTTTGCCACAAGCGGAGCAAAACTTTACAGGGCTTTTGATTATGATGAGTCCGTTGATGCATTTAGTGGTGCAACTCAGTGGGATCCTCCTTACAATGGCCCTTCTATTACAGATACCATGTTCTCCGTATTTGTTGACAACCAAGGAAACCAATGGATGGGTGGAAAAGAAGGCATACAGGTTCATACCGGTCACGATGCGAAAGACCCACAATCATTTATTTACATTTTTAAGGATGAACTTCCCGACTCTTACGTACTTTCAATTACCCAGGCTGCAAACGGTGATATTTGGATAGGTACACGAAAAGGCCTGGCTGTTTTCAACGGAACGGCCTGGGAAACTATTACTGAAAATTTACCTGACCTGTACATCACAGCGATTGCTTTCGACAAAGTTGCTGGCACCTGGGTTGGAACTAAATCTGGCTTGGTTAGTCTTGACTAAAATTCAAGTTGGTACAGGAATAAAAAAATAATTTATAATATATTGTAAATGAGAATTATCCTGAACAGAGTAGTACTCTTAGTTATAATTTTACATTTTCTTACTTCTTGTGAACAAACTAAACAAGAAGAAGCAAAACTCAAACTTTGGTATACAAAACCGGCTAAAGTGTGGGACGAAGCATTACCCATCGGAAATGGACGTATTGCCGCCATGGTTTTTGGTGATCCCGCTAAAGAAAGAATTCAGCTAAATGAGGAAACTTTCTGGTCGGGAGGACCTTCCGAAAACAATAATCCCGAAGCATTAAAAGTTCTTCCGGAAGTTCGTAAATTGATTTTTGACGGAAAAACCAAAGAGGCCGAAGATCTTATAAATAAACATTTAAGAGCCGGGCAGCTGCATGGCTCTATGTTTCAGTCAGTAGGTGACTTACGCCTGATTTTTCCTGAAAACCATTCAGATTATTCAGAATACTACCGTGAGTTGGATATTCAGAATGCATTGTTTTCCTGTACATACAAAGTTGAAGATGTAAAATATAAACGCGAAATTTTTGCATCCATACCCGACCAGCTCATTGTAATCAAATTAACATCCGATAAGAAGGGCATGATAAACTTTAGCACCGGTTTTGAAAGTCCTCTTCAGGTATATTCCAAAGCTGTTGACTCAAACACTTTGGAAATTGAATGCCTGTCAGGCACCCATGAAGGGGTTGAAGGACAGGTAAAAGCTTTTGCACAGGCAAAAATATTAAATACCGGAGGATCAACCTCCATCGATTCTAATAAAATAAAGGTTAATAATGCAAACCAAGTTGTTATTCTTCTTTCCATGGCAACAAACTTTGTCGATTATCAAACCTTAACTGCCGATGCAAAAGAAAAATGTTTGCAATACCTTTCAAATGCAGAATCAAAATCCTGGTCAGATTTCCGAAAAGATCATATTTCGGCATACCAGAACTATTTTAAGCGGGTAAACTTTGATTTAGGTTCTTCTCCGGCATCTGAATTTCCAACAGATGAACGTATTAAAAACTTTGCGCAGACATACGATCCGGAACTCATTACCTTATATTACCAGTTTGGCCGGTATTTACTTATATCAAGCTCTCAGCCCGGCGGACAACCGGCTAACCTGCAAGGTGTGTGGAATGGTCAGACACATCCCGCCTGGGATAGTAAATATACCATTAACATAAACACCGAAATGAACTACTGGCCTGCAGAAAAATGTAATTTACAGGAAATGCATGAGCCGCTTATAACAATGGTAAAAGAACTGGCTGAAACAGGTAAAGAAACAGCAAAAACCATGTATGGCTGCAACGGATGGGTTGCTCATCATAATACCGATATATGGAGAATTAACGGCGTAGTAGATGGTGCATTTTGGGGTATGTGGCCCATGGGCGGTGCCTGGTTATCGCAGCATTTGTGGGAAAAGTTTCTTTATTCGGGCGACAAGGAATACCTCGAATCGGTTTTCCCCGTCTTGTTGTCGGCATGTGAGTTTTATCGCGATTTTCTTATTGAAGAACCTGAAAACAAATGGCTGGTTGTTAGCCCGTCAATTTCTCCGGAAAATGCTCCACAAGGTCACGGAACTTCTGTAACATACGGAACAACTATGGATAATCAGATACTGTTCGACCTCTTCTCAAAAACTATTACAGCCGCAAGACTTTTAAACAAAGAGCAAAATCTTATTGCTGAATTGCAGAATATTCTTGACCGTTTACCTCCCATGCAAATCGGGCAGTACGGACAACTTCAGGAATGGATAAAAGATTGGGATAATCCGGAGGATAAACACAGGCATGTATCTCATCTGTATGGTTTATATCCCTCCAATCAAATTTCTCCTTACAGAACACCCGCGCTCTTCGATGCAGCAAGAACCAGCCTTATACAACGAGGCGATGTTTCCACGGGCTGGTCGATGGGCTGGAAAGTAAACCTTTGGGCTCGTTTACTCGATGGTAATCATGCCATGAAGCTGATTACAGATCAACTCACATTGGTTGATCCTGGCAGACCGGGGTATAATGGCGGCACCTATCCCAATCTCTTTGATGCACACCCTCCTTTCCAGATTGACGGAAATTTTGGCTGTACTTCAGGCATTACAGAGATGCTCATGCAAAGTCACGATGGAGCTATACATATTTTACCAGCTCTGCCTGATATCTGGACAAATGAAGGTGAAATAAGCGGACTAAGAACTCCGGGTGGTTTCGAAGTAAGCTTTACCTGGAAGAACGGCGAAATTGAAGAATTGCAAATTATATCAACACTTGGCGGCAATTGCAGGATTAGAGTTCCCAATTCCCTTGAGTTGAAGAATGGAGAAAAACCCGCAGAAGCCAAAAGTGAAAATGCAAATCCTTTTTTTGCCACTCCACTCATTAAAAAACCACTTATTTCAAAGCCTGAAACTATAAAGGAAATAAACCTGAAAAAGGAATACTCGTATGATATTCCGACAGAAAAAGGAAAAAAATATATTTTAGTAACAAATAAAAAACAGTAAGTTTATCAGATCATTTATAATAGATAACCCAAATCATGAAGACAAAATTAATACACTGGATTCCGGTAGTACTCCTTTTTATTTTCTCATGCGAAAGTGAAAATATAGAAGATAAATATTTAAAGGGAGAAGGACCCATCATTTCTGATACATCTAAGCCAGACACTTCTGGCGACAGCTCTGAAATTCTTTGGCTGCCATTTAATGGAAACACCCAAGACTCTCTTAAACACAATGTTCCCTTAATTCTGGTTGGGAAGGAACAATTCGTCGATGGAATGAACGCCGAGAACGGCAAAGCTTTATACTTAGACGGTAATACCTATTTACTGGCAAACCTGGGCTTTTACGATACCCTGTCCATGGTTTTCTGGATAAAAGGCGAAGGTGAATTGGAGTCATCCAACAGCCCCGTATTATGCGACTATGGATTCAAGGCATTGTCATTACAATTGGATGCTACATCAGGTGCTACGGCCTTAACTGTGCAAAAAAACGAACAAATTGCCAGTTCCGAAGTAAAGGTTGAATATTTAAATTCTTTTTACCGGTACAGCTTTGTTTATATTGAAGCAGGTGGTAATAATACCCGTGTATATTACAAAGGTTATACCTCAAGCGGCGATGAACTAATTTACAGTGACGAACTTGATTTTTCCGGTATAATTGAAGCCGAATCGGATATCTTATATATCGGAAGGTCCTCGAAAAAAGACAACGGTTCGTCAACTTTTTTCAAGGGTTCTATTGATGAACTTCATATTTACAACAGAACCTTAACCACAACCGAAATCGAAAACTTTGCATCAATCTCAACCCGCTAATCATGAAAATCAAACTAATATTCATTCTTACTATATTTTTTACCGGAACACTAATTGTTAAGGCGCAGGAAGATGATTTGGAATCACTTCTGGAAGAAGATATGGGACCGGTAACAGAAAAAGTACTGGGAACTTTTCTGTCGACCTATGTTTTAAACAACCATTCTGTAGAACTACTTAATAAGAACGGCATAAACTTCAGAATTTCGCACAAATTCGGTTTTTTAAATACAGGCTCTGATAATTTTTATGGATTCGATAATTCAAGTGTTTTTACTGGCATTGAATACGCACCTGCAGATTGGATTAATGTAGGAATTGGAAGAGGTACATTTCGTGAATCCTTCAACACAATGGTAAAAATAAAACTTCTGGAACAGCAAACCGGGGCAAAAGAAATTCCTGTATCAATTGCTGTCTATAGCGAGTTAGATTACCGGACAAAAAAATACGTAATCGAAGATTTACAAAACGATAAATCAGGACGGATTGAATATACCTCTCAACTATTAATTGCCCGAAAGTTTGGAAAGAAGCTTTCTGCGCAGCTTATGCCTGGTTACACGCATAGAAACCTTGTTGAAACCCGGGAAGATATAAATGGAATTGCTTCGGTGGGAGTTGGCGCTTCCTACAGTCTTTTAAAGAGACTCCGATTAAATGCTGAATATTATTGGGTACAAGAACATGACACACCTGCTGCAGAATATTTCTCCCCATTATCTGCTGGTATATGTTACCAAACTTCCAGGCATGCTTTTGAGTTGTTTGCAACAAATTCAACCGGGATTACCTCAAATAATCATATAGCCTATACAACCGGCGACTTTTTTGGTGGCGATGTATGTATAGGTTTCAATATATCAATAGTTTTTAGTGTAAAAAGATAAACCTTATTAATCATGAAATATCTCACAATTAAATTTTTCTGCATTTTAAGTCTTTCACTTTTAGCATTCAATTCGGCGAATGCTCAAAAATATATGACCAAAACGGGACATGCCTATTTTATGTCGCATACCGATGCCATTGATATCGATGGTAATAATTACCAGGTAGCTGCCATTGCCGATACCGAAACCGGAGAACTCGTTGTTATTGTTTTAATTAAAGCTTTTGAATTTACCCTTGCTACAGCAGACAAACATTTCAATGAAACCTACATGGAGAGTGATGAGTTTCCGAAAGCCATTTTTAAAGGAAGTGTTCCGGAATTGAAAGCAATTGATTTATCAAAGAACGGTACCTACGATGCATCAGCCAAAGGTAATCTTACCATACATGGTGAATCAAATCCTGTAGAAAAAACGGGTACCCTTGAAATAAAAGATGGCAATATTCTTATCAACTGCGATTTTAATGTTCTTATTGATGATTATAAAATCAAAGTTCCAAAATCAGTTGAAGACAGGGTTGCCAAAGAAGTAGATGTAAAAATTGATCTTTCACTTTCACCCAGATAAACAAAGGAATACCATGAAGAAATACAGATTAATACTTGCAGCATCACTACTCATTATTATTATTGCTGGTGTCTTATATTATACGTTCAGGAAAAGTCCGGAATCGGTTGAAAACATTAAACCCGATTATATTGTAGAGGCCACGGCCCTGGTTGACGAGTTCTCAGAGAATGAGTCGGAAGCAAACACAAAATACCTCAATAAAACAATCCAGGCAATCCAGGTATCCGGCGTTGTTTTGGAGGTAAATGAAACAGCAGAAGAAAGAATTACCATTTACCTCGAAGGAAATCTAATGGGCAATGTATCGTGTGCATTTTCAAATAAGGAAATAAAAAACATACCTGATATTGGCGAAAAAATAACGGTTAAAGGTAAATGCACCGGTTATATTCTGGATGTTAAATTAATAAAATGTGCTTTGGTGGATTAGAAAAAAAAAGGTTGTAAAGCCTTTTTAATCAGAAAACCTGATTTTTTTGCGGTAATAGGATTATTATAAGATTCTTTCTAGAATAGATATTGTATAAAAAAAGTCTGACGCTAATATGTCAGACTTTTTTTGTCGGGGTAGCAGGATTATTCGCAACGCTCATGAGCTCCTCCTCCCAGTCGTCGGTTCGAACCCGGTTCTCATCTACTACCCCGACAACAAAAAAGGCCAACCTCTCAGTTGACCTTTTTTGTCGGGGTAGCAGGATTCGAACCTGCGACCCTCTGCTCCCAAAGCAGATACGCTAACCGGACTGCGCTATACCCCGTTTTTTTTGTGTTCCGGTTATTTTTCAGAAGAATCTTTTTACACTCCTCCTAATGTTATATTAGTAAGCGCTAACCGGTCCCGATGGCTATCGGGAGCGCTATACCCCGTACTTCTTAATTGAAGCGGGTGCAAAGGTAAAACTTTTTATTTTTCATACAAGTACATTTTAAATAATTTTCACTGAGACAGAATAGTTTAATTAATAACTAATCTGTTTCAGTAAATTTTTGATCGTCTGACTACTACTTAAAACATACTTCAACTTAAAATTTACTTACAAAAACTCTTTTTAAGATTATACATTCGCATTCATTTCACAATTCAAAAAAAAATGCAGAAAATAATTAGTTTAATCGCTCTTAGTTTTATTACACTTTCAATTCTATTCGGACAAGGATACCTGCATGTAGACGGAAAGTATATTTACGATGCAGATGGTGAAGAAGTAATCTTAAGGGGAATTGGCTCCGGCAACTGGATGATACAGGAAGGATATATGATGAAATCTTCTGATGCCGGACTTGGTACACAGCACGAATTCAGAGCAAAATTACTGGAAACCATTGGTGAGGAAAGAACAGATAGTTTTTATACAGCCTGGTTGCAATATCATATGACTAAAACCGACATTGATTCAATGAAAGTCTGGGGTTTTAACAGCCTGAGAGTTGCACTACATTATATCTGGTTCACCCCTCCTATTGAAGATGAACCCGTATCTGGCGAAATTACATGGATTGAAGAAGGTTTTAAAATGCTTGATAATTTACTGGATTGGTGTACAACCAACGAAATGTACCTGATTCTGGACATGCACGGCACACCCGGCGGACAAGGAAAAAACGCCGACATCTCCGATTACGATCCTTCAAAACCCTCGTTATGGGAAAGTCAGGACAACAGAGTCAAGCTTATTGCTTTATGGAGAAAACTTGCAGAACGTTACAGCGAAGAGCCCTGGATTGGTGGTTACGATTTAATTAATGAGACCAACTGGGATTTCGAGAACTCGGGCAACGAAAATGGATGCAATTGCAACCAAAACAAACCCTTGCAAACTTTATTCGAAGATATTATTGATGCTATTCGTGAAGTCGATACCAACCATATCGTTTTTGCAGGTGGAAATTGCTGGGGCAATAATTATAACGGCATGGATGATTTAGCTGCTTATGATGATAATCTTGTTTTCAGCTTTCATAAATACTGGAGTTACAACCACTCCAATTCATTAGATTGGATAAGCAGCAAAAGAGAAATCCTGAATGTACCTGTATGGCTAGGTGAAAGTGGCGAAAACTCCAATACATGGTATACAAATGCCATTGCACTTTGCGAGAACAATCGTGTGGGGTGGTCGTGGTGGCCGGTAAAAAAGAGCAGTATAAACAGCATCTTAAGTGTAGAGGCAAATCCTGAATATGAGGATCTGTTAAACTATTGGCAGCATGGTGGTACTGCACCAACAGAAGAAGAAGCATTTGAAGCTGTTTTAGGCTGGGCCGAGCAACATAGAATCGAAAATTGTGTAATCCAGTATGATGTTATTGATGCGATGATTCGTCAGCCGCATACTACCGATGTTAAACCCTATAAATCGTATAAAGCAGGAGAAACTGTTTATGCGACAGATTATGATTTAGGAAGAAACGGATATGCCTATTTTGATACGGATACAGCCGATTACCATTCAGAAGGAGTCGACTACATTTCGTGGAATGCAGGCTGGGCTTACAGAAGCGATGGAGTAGATATTGAGGATTGTTCTGATGCCGAAACAAATGGATACAATATTGGGTGGACTGCAGATAATGAATGGACACAATACACCGTCACTTCCGATTCAACTGCAGGATATACTTTGCATATCAGGCATACCTCCGGTGGCTCAGGTAGTAAAATTCATTTCGAAATTGATGGAGTACCTGCCTCTAATACTATTAGTTTACCTGGTACCGGAGGCTGGCAAAACTGGGAAACATACGAACTGGAAAATTTTGTTTTCCCGGAAGGAACACATAAACTTAAACTCTATTGGGAGCAGGGTGGTTCAAACCTGAATTATATAAAACTGAGAAACGCTGTTGAGTTAAACACAATAAGCTTTAAAAGTTTATATGCCGAAACCTCAACCGATGGAATGATAATAAACCTTGCATTGAACAAAAGTGTTAGTTCCGGAAACACTGAAATTGATGCTACCGAATTTTCTGTATTGAGCAACGGAACTTCTGTTTCCATCGATTCAATAAGAATAAATCCTGATAATAACAGGTTACTTACTATATACCTTTCTGAGCAAATTTTCTATGGAACAACAACTACCATTTCATATACCGGTACTTCAGTGACCAGTTCACAAACTCAACTTGAAGATTTTTCAAACCTGTCGGTTGTAAATAAATTGCCTGTACGGCATAATATTCCGGGGAAAATTGAGGCTGAAGACTTCAATGTAAACAATGGGCTTGTTCTGGAAACCTGCGAAGATGCCGGAGGCGGACAAAATACCGGATATGCAGCAGCAGGCGATTTCCTTGATTACCTGGTTTATGTTACCGAAACCGGAACGTTTAAATTCGATTTCAGAGTTGCTTCTGATTACAATAACTCCAGACTACTTATTCAGCATAACGAAAGTGGTGATTTAGTTACAGTTGATACCATTACTTTTAATAATACCGGTGGTTGGCAAAGCTGGAATACACAATCAACTGTTGCTTCTTTACCCAAAGGCAGATATACCCTGCGCCTGAAGGTTTTAAACGGCGAATACAACCTCAATTGGTTCGAAATAAGCAAGTACTCTTCAATTGGTTCAGTATGGCAACTTCCGGATGTTAAAATTTATCCAAATCCGGCCTCAGACTATATGCAGATTGAATTAAGTGAGCTTCCGAAACAGGTGGTAAAGCTAAATCTTTATAATATTTATGGCACTTTGGTTATGAACCTGCCGTTAGATTCCGGTTTTCTCTCGATCGACACACAAAAACTGAACAAAGGCATTTACACCTTACTCCTGTATGCAGAAGGAGAGGTTTTTTATGCGAATAAAATAGCGGTACTTTAATTTCGTGTTTTTCTAAAACAAGCCTGTAAGATTAGTAAGAACCTTGACAGGGTAATGGTAGAGAACAAAAAAAAGGCTCAATTTGGAGCCCTTTTTTGCTTAAAAAGTTTATTTCTGATTATTCTGTTCTTTCTTTGAACTCGCCAAGTGTTTTTGTAAATATCCAAATAGCAACTATACCAATGACCGTATGTACTGCTAATGTATACATGATATTTTGGGGATTTCCTGATTTTTCAAAACTGCCCAATAAACCTGTATAAGCACCACTTAACAAAGCACCAATAGCTGTTGCAAGAAAATTAGTACCCATATACAAACCTGCTTTTTCTTTAGGAGCAATCCACATTATATATTCCTGAATCCTTGGTGAAGAAATCATTTCACCTACCGCAAAAAGAAATACTCCCAAGAAAACTAAGCTTGCAGTTGAAGTAACAGATATACCCAATACAATAAAACCTGCTGATGCAATTAATAATCCTAACAGGAATGATGGTATTGCTGCTCTTTTTTCAAATATTCTTGAAACAATTAGTTGGAATACAATTATTATATAACCAGTATGCGATATTGCCTCTGCATTAATCTTCCAAACGTCATCTTCCTGACTTGAAATAAAATTAGTGACTGCTTCTCCTAAAATACCTTTAACTGAATTATATAAATTAGCCGTATCTAAATAGTCATTAATATATACTGGCAATACGTTAAAAAAAGCCCAAAAAGGTAACCAGAAAAAAACTCCGAGTAAGATAATGAATGTCAAGAATTTTACATCTGAAAGTGCCTCGGCCATATCCTGAAACTTTTTCTTTAAAGTTACACCTTCAATTTCTCTAGGAGGTTCTTTATAAAATAATAAAGTAACAATAAACATGAGAAGAATTGTTCCTGCTGCAGTGTAAAAAACATAATCCCAGGACATGGCTCTTAGCTTACCCATTACTATTGGCCCGAAAGAAGCGCCCAAGTTTACCATAGCATAAAAAATACCAAATCCTAAAGTTTTATTTGTAGAATCAGTGGTAGCACGTACGGTGGCAGATATTAGGGGTTTAAATATACCTGCGGCAAATCCAATTGATAACATTGTTAATGCTATTCCTGAAAAAGATTGTGTAATTATTAATAACAAGATTGAAGGTAGGTATGCAAGGTATGCTACAATAAGAACCTTTTTAAACCCATATTTATCAGCTATTGTGCCAGATATAAGAGGTGTTAGATATGATAAAAGCAAGAATATACTTTGGATGATTCCTAAATCACCTTTGGAAAATCCAAGTTGTTGCAGATAAATACCGAAACTCATATAAATGCCATAGTAGGCAAAGCGTTCCAGAACCTCAATACCATTTGCTACCCAAAACACCTTTGGGAATTTTGTTCTTTTACTCATTGTTTGTATGTTTTGATTTCTTATTCAAATATATAAATCTTCGGAAAACACACGATAAAAGTATACATAAACCTGATTTTTTGAAGTGACATATATCACCGGTTTTCCTGAAACAAATTTCAAAATGTTAAGTAAACAAGGTATACAAACCAAAAGAACAGTTAGTTATGAGTAAAAGCAGGATAATAGCTTTTGGATTTGCATTCATGTTTTCAGTTTTGTTGGCAGTTAACACAAGCGCACAGGCTGAGCACCAGGTAATCCAAAGCGATGTAATTAAAGTTAACCTTCGTTCACCGGGCCAATACCGTGCAACCCGATACATCGAAAACAACGGTCAGAAACGCAAAATAAACAGAAAGCTTAAGGTTTTAAATGGCGATATGTGTCCTACATTCGACATTTATGTCTCAAAACCAAAAGTAAAAAGGGAAAAGTTATTAGCCAGGAAAAGAAATAAAAGTTAAAATTTTTTGTGTGAAATATTAATTTTTCGTTTAAGGTCTGAGTAATCAGGCCTTTTTTTATCTTAATAATACTCATCGTTTGCAAATGCCTGAATTACTTCTAATTTTGCTTAGGTACACTTTGGTTTTTTGGCCTAATTAAATATAAATGACAACTGAAGCACTTCTGAAAAGAGAACAATTACTCAAAAGCGTTTTCGCCGAGCTTAATAAGTTTGTCGATTTAAAAAATACATTGAATACCGTAATAAGGTTAATTAAAGAAAGTACAGGAATTGAGGCTGTGAGTATTCGCTTAAACGAAGAGAACGATTACCCCTATTTCGTACATACCGGATTCCCGGAAAGTTTTATCCGCTCCGAAAATCATATCCATCATCAATCAGCAGGTAAAAAACAGGAACCCATAAACAGCAAACCTAAACTCGATTGTTTGTGCGGTAATGTAATCAGGGGGACATATAACGCTGCTTTCGATTATTATACCGAAAAAGGCAGTTACTGGACCAACAGTTCGACAGATAACACCCCGGCTTTATTAAAAAACGAAACAAACACCCATATTCGTAATCATTGTAATGCATGCGGGTACGAATCGGTAGGTTTATTTCCCATTAAAACAAGAGAAGAAAATATCGGACTCATACAATTAAACGATAAGCGCAAAAATTTCTTTAACAATAACGTAATTGAGTTCATGGAAATAATTGGCGAACAGGTCGGTACCTCCATCGAAAATGCCTTATTATACGAAAAATTAAAGAACAACAACATCGAACTACAGAGCAAACTCGATGAACTAAACCATATGCAACAGCATATGCTTGAATCGAAAAAAATGATTGCCCTTGCCGATATGGTAACCGGTATTGCTCATGAAATAAACAATCCAGTTAACGAAGCTATATACCGGCTGCGAAACCTTCAAACCGAAACCAGAAAGCTCAAAGAAAATGCCAGTGCATATTCTGAAGAAATTGAAGAAATAATTAACCGGGAAATAGAAATATACAACCAGATAAATGGAGTAAAAGAACTCGTTAACAGTTTTAGAAGTATAGCTTTTGACCAGTTCCAGGAAAACAGGCATCTCATAAATATAAAAACATTCCTGGAAGATGTTACTAAAATTATAAAAGCCACCTTTAAGGAAAAATCGATCGATTATTTTATTGAATGTAACGCGAATGCTGAAATTATGAGCTTCGGAGGAGTTTTGTCGCAGGTTATAACTCACCTGATAAGAAATTCATACCTGCATGGTTTCAGACATAAAAACTTTGGCAAGGTATTTATAAAATGCTCATTTACAGACGATGATTTTTTTGAGATTCGTATTGCTGACAATGGTTCCGGTATTCCCGAAAACATAAAGGATAAAATATTTGAACCTTTCTTCACTACTGACAAAAAGAACCACCTGGGACTAGGTTTGTACACTGCCCGGAATCTGATGAAAAACAAGCTGAAAGGTGAAATTATGTTTGATGACAGCCAATCGGAAACTACCGATTTTGTGATTCGGATACCTTTTTAAACAAACTGCATTTTTACTGTTTTTAACCTTGTAATTCAGAATGCTGATTCAAGTTTAAATATAAAGGAAACGAAATTATTGAGATGAACATTAAAGCTTTCCATTAAGGATTTAATGCTCCCGGTACCTGATTCAAAAAACCCTTATACACGTTTAGCCTATTGCATTAATAATTTTTCGCGTGCGTGTGCCAGGTAAATTTTATAGTCCCAAAGATTATTGAAATTTACCGGATGGTATTGAACGGGAATGGAATATTCCTCGATAGCTTTCTCCCTTTCTGTCAAAAACTCTTTAAAAGAATGAATTCCCCGGGGTTCCGACGAAAGTAAATTATAAGTGATAACCAGCATGTTTGAAATTATAAGTTTAGCTTCCAGGAATGATTTACGGATTAAATAACCTGTTTTGGACGTCGAATCTTTTTGGGCATTCAGATACCGGGTAATCCAGTCCCATTCTTCGAGCAGCATCAGTTCATTTTGTGTCCAACTGTAAATTATCATGGTTTTTGGTTTTAAGGTTTAGATAACACCAATCAAATGCTATGCCAATTTCTAACATGTTTCTGAATTAATTTTTTAATAAACCTTAAATAAAGTTATTTTTTAAGCTCATTTAAATCAACAAGTTCTATTGCGTCATACTCTTTATCTTTGAAAGTCTGAATAAATTCTTTATTAAGCATATAGGCCTTACTGTTAAAAGTATCTTCGTAAAAAACATTGTTATGTTCAAACTTCTCGAGCGGATACCCAATGAAGTTTAAATCGCAGAACGACACTTCGTATGCACCTGCTTCTTCGTTTAACCTCACCAGCGGATAACCTTGTGTACGGCAAATCATCGGACGATGCTCATAAATTACACAACGATTGTCAACAAGGAATTTGCATTGGTCGGGGGTGGCATTTTCATTAATTTTTATATCCTTGTCTTTAAGCACTTTCTGAATAGCATGAAATTCAACAGGTAAAATTTTAAAGGACTGGCAACATTTTGAACAACCTTCTTTGCATTTCATTTGCTTATGGTGAACTTTCCAGAGTTTTTGACACTCTTCATCCACCTTATCACGTATATTTATATATGCATCGAAATATTTTTTGCTCATCTTTCAATTATTCTATTTTCAAGATAGAAAAAAAAAAGCAGAACAAAAAAATTACAGGTATTTATCTGTTTTTCAGAGCAAAGAATTTACAAGGTTCTTTTAGGTTACTACATCTTTAAGCTTATCAGCTATTGCTCTCAGGGTTTGATAAGTGCGTCAAGTTGTGTGTTGTACTTCTCAAATATTTTTAATGTAGATGTATCTGAAGAAAACACAGAATTTAAACCTTGGGGTTCCTGAGGTGGATCTCCCATAAAGCTGTCGCCGGGTTTCCAGATAAAACCGGCACTTTGGGTTCTTGCCATGCCGCCCCACGCCCAAAAATTCAGCCCAGCCATAGGAGAACCATCTTTTGCTTTCTCAACCACCTTGCTGAATAATGCATCCAGGTATCTGTCGCGATAAGCTGTTGTTGTGTCAGGTGAGAATGAGCCCCCATCACGTTCCAGACCAAATTCTTCTAAAACCGTTGGTTTGTTTAGCTCTGCCGCTTTCTCAACATGTTCAGCAAAGTAATCAAGTGTATTCTGAAGTGAAGGTTCAAAGCTTGAAGTATCGTGAACCTTGTACCAACCCCAGTTTTTTGGCCAGATATGAAAAGTCAGATAATCAATATTTGGGCACTGATGCGCTTCGGAATAAATCGACATATCAAAACGGCTACCCATTGTTCCCTCATTTCCTGTGGAGACCAGGTGATTCGGATCCAGTGATTTAATGTAATCTGAAGTTGAATAGACCCAATCAATAAATGCTTTCCGGTTTATCGGGTTTTCAGCTGCATCGGGCGCTGGTCGTGGCTCATTTCCCAACTGCCATGCCATGATGTTTGAATCATTTTTGTAAACAACCCCGGTAACTGTATTTTTCCTGTTAACTAGCATCCTGATGTAATCACGATAAATAGCATTTGCCTCATCATTTATATAGAACTTTGCCGATTGTTCCTGAAATCCGTCCCAATCGCCTGTTTTATCGGGATCGATTATTTCCTCGCCGGTTACCCAGTTGATGTATTGCGACATGCCTCCCGACCACTGCCAGTAATTGTTTAAGACCAAAACGGCTTTCATATTTCGTTTTGCAAGTTCTGCCATCAGGAAATCCAGTCCCTTCAGAAGCTCCTCGTTGTAAACCCTGGGCGCTGTCTGAAATGCCGGTTTAACAGACATCTCAAGTGCCGATTCTTCGGAGGCTGCCATAATTCGAAGATTGGTAATTTTGTATTCTGCCAGTTGGTCAAGCTCTTTGAGTAATCTGTCTCTGTCTCCTTTCACTAAATCGGCAGCAAGATAGGCTCCATGCCAGAAATTAGCTCCAAAATAATAATAAGGATTCCCATTTAAAATAAATTGCTCTCCCTTTACTCTTACAAACGATTGCGAATCATCAGACGAACATGCATTAAAACCCGGTGCCATAATAATAAAAGATAGTATCGTTATTAATTTAATTAGTCTCATTATTGAATAGTATTGATATCGGTTTAATATTTTGAGTTAATTGTATTTAAAGTCTGTATTACAACAGATTTGTCATTTATCTTATCCCAAGTTTTATGGGTTTAAATGCGTCCTTAACGCGGTAATTAAGAGCTTTCCAGTTACCATAATAATCTATACCCGACCAGGAGGCACCCGGCCAGCAATCGTTTAACTGCCAGTAAAGGCTGCCCATACAATTTGATTTATTGATCCGGTGAATATCAATGGCCTTTTTGATTGCATAGGCCTGCAAAAGCTGCCCTACATATAACATATCTTTAAAGTCATCGGGAACTTTATAATAAAGCTCCATATACTCCTTTATTTTCTGGTTTCCGATAGGGCTGCGTTGATGTGACATCATTACATCTGAATAGATATTCCAATCGTCGGGAAGCGTAAATTCATTTATGGTTTTAAATTCGGGAAACGACTGAAAACCATATTCACTCATAAAACGGGGAATAAGCTTATCAAACTTTTCGAAGGGATCGCCGCCATGCCAAACACCCCAGTAATGCATGTCTCCTGAGTTATTCTCGTAACTGGCCGACTTTCCCCAGTCTGCAACCGGCGACGATGGCCAGTAGAAGGTTTCGGGACAAAGTTTATTAACAACTTCGGGTAAAATCTTATGAAACAAAGTGTCGTACGAATGCCATATGTATTCCCTTTGTTCTTTGGTAAATCTTTTTTTCCAACCCCATCCACAATTTTCATCACCCCATTGGCACCATGCTGCATCAATTTCGTTATTTCCGCACCAAAGAGCAATAGAAGGATGATTACGCAACCTGGTGACATTTTCAACAGCTTCAAGGCGCACATTTTCCAGAAATTCGTCATTGCCCGGATACATGCTGCATGCAAACATGAAGTCCTGCCAGACTAATAAGCCCAGCTCATCGCAGATATCGTAAAAAATTTCGTTCTCGTATATTCCACCTCCCCAAACCCTTAGCATATTCATGTTTGCTTCAGCGGCAGACTTTACTACCTCTCTGTAATTTACCGGAGTAACAACAGGCAAAAAATTATCGTTCGGAATATAATTGGCACCTTTAGCAAAAACCGGAACACCATTTACTCTGAAATAAAATGACTTACCATATTCATCCTCTTCCCTGACAACCTCAATTGTTCTTAAACCGGTTTTATGCTTCGATTCATCGATTAACACATCATCTTTAAAAAGCCTGACAGTAAATTCATAGATATTTTGCCCGCCATAACCCCTGGGCCACCAAAGCTTCGGATTTAAAATTTTAAACTCAATCTTTTCGAGGTTCTGCCCCTCCGTTAAGGATACATTTTTATTGATAGTATTTCCTGTAGTGTTGTTAACCAGTTGAAGCTGATAATTGCCTTTTTTAAAAACTGAAAGCGAAATTTCGGTTGTTAAGTCTGCTGCTTCGACTGAAACAATATTTTGTTGGATATAAACATCACAGATTTCTGCCATATTTGAGAACTGCAATTCAACAGGTCGCCAAATACCCATTGTAACAAACCGAGGGCCCCAGTCCCAGCCATAATGGTAAGGCGCTTTCCGGGTAAAAACACTTACTTTTTTATCGCCAAGACCACCTACTTCAGACTGATCGTTCACTGCCGGTAAGGGAAACCCAAGTTCTTCCAGCTTTTGAAGGCCAATATTAATGGGTGAACTAAACTTTACTACCAGAATATTTTCGCCGGCAACAAGTTCATCACGAACATTTACGCGCCACGAACGATAAAAATTATTGGCATAAAGAATCTTCTTATTATTTAAGTATACCTCGGCATAAGTATCCAGGCCGTGAAATTTAAGAAAAACTTCATCGGAACTCAGGGTATTACTATCTAAGAAAAATTTATTAGTATAAATCCAGTTCTTTTTATCAATCCACTGGTATTCTTTCTCATTATCGCGATAAAAGGGCTGGGGCAATTTATTATTAAAAAGCAAATCGGTTTGCACAGTACCCGGAACCCGGGCAGGGTATTCCTGCTCTTCTCCCTCCATCTTAAAAGTCCAGTCGTTGTTAAGGAAAATGCTTTTATTCATCAGCTGTGCAGGTTTATTTTTGCATGAAATGAAAAGTATACTGAAACTTATAACAAGAAAGTAGTTTGGCCAGCTTTTCATATCAAAATATTTTTATACCACAATTCGCTTTATTAATTCAATACAGGCACGGCTGTTGTGATATGGGCACTTCCAGAAGCCAGCCTTCGGATAAGTTTCTAAGGGTTTGCCGTTTTTATCTACACGATAATGCCATTCACCGTGATTTTTATCAACCATGTATTCTTCGGAAAACCTGGCAACCTGTATTGCAAAGTCAAGATATTTCTCATCTCCGGTAATCTCATAAGTATTTAATAAACCTACCAGAGCTTCGGCTTGCGGCCACCACTCCAACTGCTCATCAATGTGTTTTCCTGCCCTGTCGCCTTCGTGATATAAACCGCCCAGCTCACTTAAACCCTGCAGCGATGCGTCAGTAATCTTCGGAACTAATTCCTCTGCAAGTTTAATAAGTTCTTTACTTCCATGAATAAGTGCCGATTCGTGTATGAGCCATCCGGCTTCAATATCGTGCCCGTAAGAGATAGCCGTTGATTTGTTTACCCAGTTTTCATCAAAGAATAAGTACAGGTGATAATCATCTCTTGAAATAATAATATCTGTAAAAATATTAACCAGGTTCTCTAATTGCTTTTTAAGTCTCTCATCTTTCCAGACAAGGAATAAATTGGCATAAGCTTCAACAATATGAAGATGAGTATTCATGGTTTTCTTTTCGTTCATATCGATATCGCTCAGCCTTAAATCCTCAATTTCTTCCCATTCGCGTGTAAAAGCCTCAATGTATCCGTTCAGTTTTGTATCAAAGGCATACTTTTCAATGGTATGAAAGATATCCTTACAACGTTCCAGAGCCTCTGTGTTTTGAGTTATTTTATAATACTCGCTAAAACCATACAGGGTAAATGCCAGCGCATATATTTGTTTTTTTGTATCGTGTGGTTTGCCGTCGGAATCAAGACTCCAGTAATATCCCCCATACTTCTGGTCATAAAAATTATTAACCAGGTAATTGAAGGCTCTGTGAGCCAGCTCAAGGTCTTTTGGTTCTTTTGTAAGGGGATAAGCTGCTGAGAAGGACCATAAAATACGGGCATTTAATATTAAGCCTTTGGGTTCGTTATACTGAATGTTCATATTAAAATCTATCTCCCCATAGAAACCGCCTCGCTCAGAATCAACAGACTTTTCGCGCCAAAAAGGCAAAATATCATCGTTTAGTTCCTTTACAGCAAAACTTCTTAACCAATTAAGCTTTTCCTTCCTATTCATTTTAAATCCTGATTATTTACAAAAAGTAAAAAAGCATATTTAAAAATAATTCAAACCATGCCCGATTAATTCTGGAATATTACAGCATATTACTTTTGCTGCCCGGTATATTTGAAAAAGCTCAAAACTCAAATTAAAGAAGTACCGAGCGATATACATCGCCGGTACTTATATTTGAGTTTATGAGCTTATTTATAGCCTTTACACTAGCAGCCGAACGTAATCCATCCTGTGGCGTGTTTTTACAATAATCAATCAGTTTTTCAACCGATGTTGTAGCAACATGCATTCTTGTGTCGGAGCTTGCATAATAGATGAATACTTTTCCATCGGGATCGTTTATCCAACCATTGGCAAAAACAACATTCGAAACATCACCAACACGTTCGGCACCTTCGGGAGCAATAAAATAACCAGCAGGTCGGTATATTACTTTTGAAGGATTTTCTAAATCAGTCATAAATACATATAGAACATAGCGTAAGCCGGCAGCAGTATTTCTTACACCGTGTGCAAGCTGCAACCAGCCTTGTTCTGTTTTTATTGGAGCCGGACCGAGTCCGTTTTTTACTTCGTTTATGGTATGGTATACTTTCGGGTCAACTATTGACTCTTCGGGAACTTCGGCTCTCTCCATACTTTCTGTTAAACCAAAGCCAATACCTCCGCCGGATCCGGTATCAATAAAACCATCTTGTGGGCGAGTATATAGCGCATATTTCCCATCGATAAATTCAGGATGAAGTACAACATTTCGCTGTTGACCAGAATGGCTGATTAGATCCGGAAGCCTCTCCCAGTCAATAAGGTCTTTGGTTCTTGCAATACCACATTTGGCGACAGCCGATGACTGGTCGCCGTCTGGTGCCTGAGGATCTCTTCTTTCGGTGCAGAATAAGCCATAAAACCAACCGTCTTCGTGTTTAACAATTCGCATATCATACACATTGGTGTCGGGATCTGCTGTTTCAGGCAATGCAATTGGCCTTTCCCAGAATCTGAAATTATCAATGCCATTTGGAGATTCTGCCACTGCAAAGAATGATTTACGGTCGTTACCTTCAACCCTGGCAATTATAAGGTATTTATCTTCATTTTTTATAGCTCCGGCATTAAAAGCAGCATTTATGCCAATTCTTTCCATCAGAAAAGGATTGGTTTCTTTGTTTAAATCATATCTCCAATGAATGGGGGCATGTGCTCCTGTTAATATAGGATTTTTATATCGTTCAAATATTCCGTTGGAGGAGAATAAAACTTCGTTTTTCTTTTCAATCAGCTCTTTATAGTCTATTGTGATTTTCTTTAGTCTTTTATTAAAGTCCATTTTTGTGCCTGTTAATTTTTCTCAACTCATTTTAAAGGTAAATCTTATTCCTCCTTTTTTTTTATTTCGGAGCCACAGTATAATCTGTATTAAATTCTTCAAGTTTATCCCACCAGGTAAACTTCAGAATTGTAACAGTTACAGCAATAATAGCAAGTGTTATAAAGAATCCTCCCCAGTTTTTTATTACAAAAAAGATTGGCATAGCAACAATTGCCGTTTGACCAACTATTCCGACAAGAATATTGAGCATGTCTTTTTTGAAGTTTGTGTTTTTTTCGAAATGAGGATAATCTGCTTTCACCTTTTCGTATATAGGTTTCCAGAAACCCCAGGGTCTGATGTTTGCATAGAACTCTTTCAGTGTTTTTTCATCGGTTGGCGAACTGAGTAATGTACCTGCAATACAACCTATCAACGAAAGTGCAAGCATCAAGGGGAAGAAATACAAGAGTATTATCTGTTCTGCAACATCGGGGAATAAGGGAGGCAATATTTTAGGAAAAATCATGGCCGAAACTAAACCTGCAACCATTCCCCAGAAATATCCATGTCCGTTAAATCTCCACCAGTACCATTTAAGAACGTTTGCAGCAATGAACCCACCATAAATACCAGAAACAATCCATTGTAACAGACTATTTATATTCGTTGCAAAAGCACCTATAACTATACTGAGTAATACAATCAGGATTCCAACACTATAATTGGCAAACATTAGCTGACTTTTGCTCGGATTAGGCTTCAGGTACTTTATGTATACATCGTTTACAAGGTATGCCTGTGCAGCGTTTAAAGTTCCTGCAAAAGTTGACATGAATGCAGCCAGTAAACCGGCAAGGATTAATCCTAAAAATCCGGCCGGTGCAAATTCATTAATGGCCGAGGGTAATATTTGTTCAAAATCTGTTTTGCCACCAACAATAAGATCCAGTTTATCAAAAAATACAAGTCCCAATACAACAAAACCTGTAATCATAAGGTAACGTGTCGGATTAAGAACAACCGAGACAAATCCGCTCATTTTAGCAGCTTCGGAAGGTGATTTTGTCGCCAGAATTTTTTGCATATCGTAATTTGGAGCTGGTCCTGCACCACTTACAAGGATCCCTTTCAGTAGCATCATGCTAAAGATGAATCCAAACAGCTGCATGCCGTGTTCTCTGATTGCAAAATTTGCTTTATCAACAATGCCGGTCCAGTCGAGATTGAGATGCATTCCGAAGAAAGGAGATGACCAGCCTTCGGGAACATGAAGCGGAGAATCAAGTGCATTCATAGCCATTATTGCGATAACAACCGATGCTACTGTCATAATAATAAATTGCAAAAAATCGGCCCAGACAATACTGGTCATACCACCAAGAATGGTGTAAAACACTGCAAAAGCTGTAAAGACTATAGCATAAAAGTGAGGTACATTTGCAGGTGCAAGGCTAAAGGGAACATATTGTGAAACAACTTCCCACGGAATAAATATCTCAACAAATTTTCCGAGTCCGACAAAGCCATAAGCCAGCATACCCAGGCACAGAAGAATAGCAAAGGCTACTACAATGTTGTGAGACAATTCAGCGCCCCTGTCATATCCAAAGCGCGTTTTCATCCATTCTGCACCGGTAGTTACATTGGCTTTGCGAATCCATGCTGAAAGGTAAACCATCAGGAAAACCTGATTAAAAACAGGCCACATCCAGGGTAACCAGATACTTTTTAACCCATATAAAAAGCCAACAGCTACCAGCCACATTGTGCCTGATATATCGAACATACCGGAGGCATTCGACAAGCCTAACATCCACCAGGGAAGTTTATTTCCACCCAGCAGGTATGCCGATTTGTCTTTCTGTGCTCTTTTTTTAATTACCAGGCCAATTACAACGGTTGAAGCAAGGTATACAAGAATTATTAAAATATCTGTTAATCTAAGTTTCATCTGTCTGTTATTATCTTTTCAATGGTAAGAAGCCTGCCCCGAAACATCGGGATAACTCCCAAACTAAAAAATAGCCATCGCTGTGTTATAATAATTAAATGTTATTGAGTTTGGTTGTTTCATCTTATTTAATGGAAAAATTAGTTATACATATCAGGTAAATCATCCAGAAAAAATATACTGCTATCAGCTTTGAACTTTAAAAAGTCGGGTACAACCGGGTGTCCGGGATAGGGTGCATAATGATGATCGGGACGTGCATTCCGCCAAACCAAGACATAGGAAACCCTATCGGTTTTGGGCGTAGACTTTAAGCCTTTGAGTAAGACATTGGTAAACCAGGTAGTATCGGAAAGTGTTTCATATCCGGTTTCAGCAACAGTAGCAAGCTTATCTTTTTGTTTTGCCAGATCATTCACAACTTCTAATCTCATTTTTATTATATCTCTTGTTTCATCGGAATGTAAACTTTTATAATCGTCAAATCCTAAAATATCAACATAATCATCGCCCGGATAACGCTCAAGGTACTCTTCTTTGTTAGAAAAAGCATCGGGCGAATAGCAAACAAGCATATTGTTTATCCCCTTATCTTTTTTTAAGTAATCGACAGAATAACGAAACAGCTCTTTGTACAGCGAATCGGAACAAGGAATTTTTCCCCACCAGAACCAACTACCGTTGTGCTCGTGAAACGGTCTGAAAATAACAGGAACCCTAACACCGTTTTCTGCAACAAGAGACCCAATTAAGTCAGCAACTTTATCGAGTTGAGAATTAAAACGTTCATTAAAACTTCCGCCAAGCAGCATATCGGTTACAACGGGGGTTACATCCCATGAACTCTGACCGGTTTTCAGATTACGCTCGTGCCAACTGATTGTGTTTATTCCACCTCTGTTATAAACTTCAACCATCCATTTTTTCATACTTGTAAAAGGTATGCCATCAATATTGTTAAGGCTGTCGATGTGTCCGATGTCCCAACCAAAAACAGCAGGATAATCGCCACTAATTTTCTCTACATCTGAATTAAATTCACCACCTGCCCAGCCGATTCCGTAAGCTACGTCATCCTGGTGACCAAACATAAATCCCTTGGCCGCTAATTCTTTTAAATTAGAATACAGGTTTTGAGTTTCAACAGAAAGAACATCATATTTCTCCTTAGCTTCGGCCGGTTTATTTTTTCCATTACAATTCATAAAAAACAAAATAATAACAGGTAAATAAATTAGGTGTTTTAAACGCATCTTTTCGGTTTAGATTGTAAATAATGTTCGGTGCAAGATAAAACAGGCATTTAAAATACAAATTTACCGGTGTAACAAGTACTTTAAAATTTGTAACCATATATGGTTTTTTTGTAACATTTTCATTAAATCATGTAACATGGTTCGGAATTCCAGTAATAATCTACCAGAAATTCTGAAGCAGAAACAGCTTTAACAATAATTTAATGGAATTTTATATGTATTTGAATTTATGCTCTATACATAATTAACCTAAAATTAAGACCTTTTGGGAATCCTCTTTCTATTTTGGCCGTATTATTTTAAAAAATTCACAACTAAAATTTATGAAGAAAATAACTTTTTTTATGCTTTTCGGCCTGCTGCTTTTCTCAAATTTCTCGTTTGATGACTCAAAACATGAATACATGGCAAAATTCATTGTCTCTTTAGTCAGGTATATTCAATGGCCGGAAAAAATGAATGAGGGAAACTTTAAAATCGGAATTTATGGCTCGTTTGATATGTATAAGGCAATATCCAATCAGACTCTTGACATTGGTATTCAAAACAGAAATGTTGATATCATGAATTTATCAAAAATAGACGATGTAAACCTTACTCCTTTGCACATGCTAATTATTACAGATGCAAATTGTACTCCGGAAAACATACGTAAGGCTATTAACCTAACTGCTAAGAGTGCAACTATAATTGTTACCGACAAAGAAGTAGCCACAAAATATGGTGCAGGAATAAACTTTGTTTCGCGAAACAATAAACTGGCATACGAATTGCATAAACCAAATTGCAGGCGCAATGGAATCCTGATTAGTAAACAGGCTGAATTTTACGCACATACAGTAATCGAATAGTAAGGAGTAACCTTAAAAGACAAAAAAATAAAAAAAAATAAATCCTATTAAAGAATGTAATTAAATGAAAAGAATTTTCCCATTGATAATTATTCTATTGTTTTCCTGTCAAAAAGAAGAGCTGGTTGACCTTTCCCTTAAAGCAGAATTAGAAAATGTAATAGAATCTGCATTCAAGCAATATCAGATGCCGGGACTTGCTTATTTGGCTGTAAAAAACGACTCTGTTGTTATATCTGAAGGTATTGGCTACGCTAATGTTATGGAAAAAATGCCATTTACACCTCAAACACGAATGATAATTGCTTCCATTTCTAAAACAATTATTGCCACAGCCATTATGCAATTGGTTGAAAAAGGGAGTATTGACCTAGACGCGGATATCAACCAGTATTTACCCTTTTCTGTTCGCAACCCAAGATATCCCAAGGAACCTATAACAACAAGAATGTTGCTTACACACACTTCATCAATCTCTGACGGTGGTTATATTTATGAATTGTATCTTTATGGCTTTACAGATTATCCTGTATCACTTCTAAGTTTTGAAAAAGAATATTTATCGAAAAACGGACAATATTATTCTCAGGTAAATTACTCGAAATTTAAACCCAATTCAAATTATGAGTATTCTAACGTTGCTGCTGCCCTGGCAGCTTGTTTGGTGGAGCAAGTTTCGGGAGTGAATTTCAATGATTATTGCAAAGTATATGTTTTTCAGCCCTTAGGAATGTCAAAAACCACTTGGTTTTTTAGTGAAACACCAAAGTCGGAAATTGCAATTCCCTATTCAGACCTGAATAATATGAACCCTGATAAGTCGTTTTATTCTTACCCGACCTATCCCGACGGACACCTGATTACTACAACGGAGGATCTGTCAAAATTTATGAGGGCTTACATTATGGATGGAACCTTTAATGGCTATCAATTGCTTCAGCAATCATCTGTAGATACAATTTTAAGCATTCAGTTTGAAACTGAATCTGAAAAGCAGGGACTTATTTTTTATCATTTAGAAAACTCTCAATTTTCTGTATGGGGACATAACGGTGGTGACCCGGGAGTTTCAACCGAAATGTATTTTGACAAAACAAAGAAAGTTGGATACATTATGTTCACGAACCGCAGCGATGCATACCCCAAGTCATTAAGAAACGCTTTACTTCAATTTGCAAATCAATAATTATGAAAAAAACATTCAAATCATCTGTTTTATTGTTTTTACTTATTTCGGTTGTTACAACAATATATGGTCAGGATGAGCCAAAAATTAAATTTCAGGAACTAAGTATTGGGTATTGGGGTACCCTAAATCAAAGTTATGGTGTAAAACTTGGCGTTGGCAGAGTAATTAACTTTTCAGAAAAATACAGTTTACACAGGAACTATTCTTTATTATTAAACAGAAAGCCTGATGTATACAAATCAGCAGGGATTGCAGCTGACAACATTATCCGCAGGACTGGTAATAAAGGGTTTTACTGGGAACATGGCATTAATATCGGATATCTGGGAAGCATCTATGACTTTGATTTGTTTCAAACGAATAGTCAAGGACAAATTATCAATGTCGGTAAAAAATGGTTAAGCTCTGTTATTTTCGGTTATTCCTTAGGTTTCGGCTATGACTTTTCGAAAAAAACAAAAGCTGATTTTCAATTATTCTTTCGTCCCGGACTTTACCATCGTTTTCCGAATTTTGATAATTCTTTTTATATCAATCAGTTTTCTATTGAGGCTGGTGTTATTTGGCATCCGAAATTTATGATTCAAGAACAGCAAAAACTACAATGAAAAAGCGGACTTTGGAAAGACTCCCTCAACAAAGTTAATAAAATTAGGAGTGACAGCAATAATTTCAAGGACTGTATAGCCCCCTGCCTTTGTGCCTTTGGCAGGCAGGTACTTCAAATGGGTCTCTGATTGATAAGTTTGATGCTTGTAATCGCGCACTCTGCAAACACTTGCTGTTAAACTCTACTCATAAATCATTTTTTTTGTCATGCCCCCATCGACCACAAAGTTCTGACCGGTTATAAACGATGCTTCGTCTGAGATTAAGTACTTAACCATATTTGCAATATCTTCGGCTAATCCTACCCTGCCTGCAGGATGCTGATCGTGATCTCTGTCGGTAAGCTTTGTATATACTGCATTTGATTTTTTATGCAAATGACCCACTTCAATCCAGCCAGGCGAAATAGCATTTACTCGCACATGGGGCGACAAACTCGCGGCCAGGGCATGTGTTAGCGATAGTATTCCGCCCTTTGATGCCGAATAAGCCTCAGTGTCGGGTTCTGACATAAGTGCCCGTGTTGATGCTATGTTAACTATACTCCCGGTATTCTTTTTCAGATACCCGGCAGTTAGTTTAGACATGATAAATGTTCCTCCAAGATTAACTCCGATTACGCTATTCCACTCTTCAAGTCTTAATTGTTCAATTGGTTTATTTACTGCTATTGCTGCATTATTAATAAGAACAGAGAGTGTTGAGGTGTCAAAAGTGCCAAGAGCCTTTAATACTTGATTTTCATCAGAAACATCAACTACTTTATACTTAATTTTCTTCTCCGGTACTTCTAATTCTGCAATTGCTTCGGCATCGTTGTCAAACACAACAACTTCCATCCCCAAATCATCAAGTGCGAAAGCAATAACACGCCCTATACCCTGAGCTCCACCTGTAACAATAGCAGTTTTCGTCATACTAACTGAATTTTTGTTTTGCTTATTAAAGATACAACTTCTATCAAAAGTGAATTAGTAACTACAAAAATTCATTGGGGTCAAGGTTTTCAAGTTCTGCTATATTTTTGATTGCCTCTATCCTGTTTTCGCCGCAAATTGCTTTTTCAGCCTGGAATTTTAAACAGATTTCAGGCCGTTCGGGCATACCAAAGAGCTTGCATAATCCCTCATCGGAAAGGTGAATACATTGCACACCGGCCGGCTTTCCATGAGGCATTCCGGGTATGGGAGAAGATATAGATATTACTATACAACAAGCCGCGCAACCCGGACGGCACTCAATAAACTCTTCTTTATAAGGTTTCTGGTTTATGCTCATTGTGTTGCTGATGTCAATAATCTGTCAAGACTTGAAAATTTATCATTATGATGCTTCAGTGATCGTTTTAAAATTTCATAAGATTCTTCAATACCGCATGTATCCGTTATCTCTGTATTAGCTTTATATCCCGACAAATCTTAGTAGGTTAAGAAATAATGTTTTAAACACGTTCAATTACCAAGTCCTGCAATTCACAAATATCGGTATAGTGGCTGTAAAATGCAACCTGCTTCCCTGAGTAGCTTTGCGGAATAAAACCATATGATGCAGCAACAACATTTGAATATTTCTGTGGACGGTCAATTCGCAGGTAACCATCCTACTCGTCGAGAAAATTAAATATATAACAAGTTAGAATATCAGAAACTTACATCCGAAACCAACTATCAGTTATTAAACCATATATCTATCTATTATCGCCCCACCAGCGCAGGTACAACACACAAAATAAAAGAGACTGGTTTAATACCGATGCACTTCGGAATTGGACCTTTTCTTTTCAACAGACATGCTATTAATTGTGGGCACAAGTAAATGCTTGCCTTAGTTAATGTCTTTTAACCAGGGCAAATAACAACAATGGAACAGGTTCGTTTAATTCAGAAACCGGACGAGGAATACAAGTACCTTATCTTTATAATGATTGTTACCCTGCCACCAAGAAAAAATTTAAGAATCCTGATTCATTCTATAGGCTACAAAAAGTAAGGATAGATTTAAGGTAAACTTATGATTGCATTAATATGCAACAAGCTCTGTTAGGAATAGATTTGTATCTGATAATTGTTGGTATGCTGAATTATGATGGGAAAGGAAGATGTGAGCCAGTCAAGAGTTGTAAGTTACGGTAAAAACCAACCAATTATACTCAATTCGGGGCAAACAAACAGGTTATATGAAATTATTTCGGGTGGAGCAAAGCTATACGGATATTCTCCATCGGGTGAAGATGTGTTGATTGATGTTGCTGTAGCAGGTGATTTTATTGAATCGCATGATTATTCTGTCTCTGGGTACGAAGAATTTGCAATAACACTGGTCGAAACACAATTAAAGGTTCATTTTCTTTTGGAGCAATCGCTTGAAAACCAATTGCAGAATCCAGTCATTAGCCGGTATATTAAGTATCTGTCTAAAAGAACAGCTCATTTAAGGCGCCGTTTAATCAATACCTGTAGTTCGAATGCCAATACAAGACTGAGTTATACCCGCAAATTTTATGATCTGGAAATCAGAGATAGCTCAAAGAATCCCTATCGGCTTATTGACTTGCTCAGCCAAAAAGAATTAGGACAATTAGGCGGAGTTACCCGACAAACGGTAAAAAAATACAACAATCAATTACTAAATATTTCATCCTCTCTTTACTTATTGACCTTTCCGGGATTCATTCTTTAAAAAAATCAAACACAGGGCAGCATTTTATTTATTTGGTTTAGATGAATTGAGCATCCAATGAATTTTACTGCTGAGACTTTGTCAATAGCAAAAGTTAATCCTGACCGGACAAAAGGTATTGCACATAAAAGGACACCTGCAAAATGCAGGTGTCCTTCAAATAACTAACCTATTAACCTACTTTTGAAAAGATTTAGATTTGATACCCGGATACAAAATTCCGTTTTGTGCCTTAAAATCGAGATTAAGCAAATAGCTTACCACCGGGGCAATATCTTCGAGCCCCATATGCTGAATTTCAACACCGCTGGCAATGCCAGCACCCCAGGCTACAAAGCCTGTTTCAATTTCTTTAAAATCGGGGAAAAAGCCATGCGTTCCGCCATAGGCAGCTTTTACTATTTGACCCGAAGTATTTGCCGACATAGAGACGCCGGGTATGGGGGCCAGCGCCAGCAAAGCATTCGGATCAGCTCCGATGGCATCAAGTTCGCTTCTGTCTACAACCCTGAAAAGCTTTCGGTATTCAGGTGAGAGTGACTCTATTTTCTGTTTGACCTTATCTAAACTAACCGAGTCATTCTTGTCTTTTAAATGCAGAAAAGCTGAAGCCCCGCTTGTATGGAAGGCTGCTTTCCAGTTCCCCCTGTCTTTACTATCTTCCAGTAAACCTTCTTCTACCAGCCAAATATTGGGACAAAGGGCTGCCTGAATATTAACAAAACCATGATCGCCCACAACAATAATGGTAGTCCTGTCAAGAATTTTTGCCCGCTGGGCAGCTTCAATAATTTTTCCAACAGCCCTGTCAGCAGCTGCAAGCGATTTTCTGACCATAGGCCCTTCGCGGCCCTCAAGATGCTGAAAATGATCAGTAGCAATAAGGTGTACTGTCATAAAATTTGGTTTATATTTCTCAAGCACATAAGCAGCCATTTCACCTGTTCGATCTTCGCGGTTTAAATAATCGCCATTAAAAGTTTTTTCGTTAAGTTGGCCTAGTACGGCTTTCTCCATTTCGGCCATTAAGCCTTTTGGTGTTTCTTTTGCCCGCATAGGTTCAACACTGTTAAAACCAATAGCTGGATCCCATATTTCAGGAATATTATAATCAATCGGGCCATCTACCGATACAGGCCAGATAAAACTGGCACTGGTCAGGCCAGCTTTGCGGGTAGCATGCCAGAGAGTAGGGGTTTTAATCATGTTTGTATACCAATACCAAAGATCGGACTGGCCTGCAGTATCAAATGGTGAATTATAATAAATGCCATGAATATTTGGCAGAGCCCCTGTAATTATAGTGGCATGTGATGGGTAAGTTACAGAAGGAAAAATACCTCGTACCCCCAATGCATAGCAGCCATCATTTCGCATTTCTTGTAAATTGGGAGCTGGTAATTTTTCATCCAGATAAAATTCAGGATGAAGACCATCAATCGAAATTAGTATTACATGGTCGGAAGGTCTGCTTTCCTGCCCTGATATTTCAGGAGAAAATAAGATAAACAGTACAATCGCAAAAAGTGTATGTTGGATTTTTTGTCTTTGAATTTTCATTTCGATATAATTAAGTAGAAAAAATTACATTAAACCAAAAAAGGTGGTATTTACTTACCCTTTTATATTTTACCAGATAATTCAGGGTAATTTGTGCAGGGTACTTTATTGAAAATGCATGCAGAAGATAAGCCTTCGCGATTTTCATTAATTATTGTTTAGGTCGCTTCATTTCATATTTTAATGTAGTTCCTTTTCAATGGATGAGATATATTTCTTGGCATTTTTCTTAAGTAGCGATTCAAATTCATCCAGATTAACCAAATCGAATGTATTTGTATATACTTTCCCTTTTATTAACTCTTTCTTTTGCTGATTGTAAATTGTGTAATTGATTATGTGAAACATAGTAGGGAAAGGCTTTTCCTGCTTTTTAAAATAGTACTGACTGAAACAAATAATGTATTCTGAATTGTATTTATTCAGCAGCAGATTTAAACTGGCATTGTTTACCCCCGAAATATCGGTGTATTTTTCATCGTCAGCCCCGGTATATTGTATCTGCCCAAGAAGGTTCATGTATTCTTTATCTTTCGAAGGACATACAAAACGAAAACGTGAGCTTTTTACTGACGAAATTTCTTTGAGAAAAAGATTATTTACCAGTGTGTCTAAAATTTCTGTCCCTAAACCCATCTTTTCGGCTATCATATTTTTTGGGTAGTAATTCGAATTTAGATTATCGTGAAAACCTATGACAACAAAATTACCCGACACCGATGCTAAATCTAATTTATCGCCTTTGGGTGAAAAGCCACTTGTAATCAGATAACACCCTATTAAGAACAGGGTAAGAGTTCTGGTTTTTTTTAATCTTTTCATTTTCATAGCTTATGGTTTTTGTTAGTAATAAAATCAGCTTAACCGTTTTAAGGGTTAAGCTGATATTAAAAAATTAAAAGAATAGTTTACCTGAAATCTGGAACTGGTAAGGCGTTCCCCCCGGGTTTACAACACCCACATTGGTATTCACAGCATATACATACTGATTGGTTTCGGGGTTGAAACTCTTAATAGTCAGCAGGTTTTGGTTACTTAAGGTTTTACTCACACCCCATTCTTTATTTAGTAAGTTTGCCACGTTGAATAAATCGGCAGCTAATTCAAAACCAGTGGTTTTTCCGAAATTAAAAAAGAACCGCTTAGACATGCGCAGGTCGAGAGTGCCGTAGTAACCATTGATACCACCATTGCGTTTGGCAATCGAGCCAAGGCTTTCTTTAATATAGTCTTTTGCGAGGTTGTCGGGATTATCAATCACGCCTTGCATGGCTTCGGCAAATGCCGGATCGAGTGATGGATTGGCCGGGTCGAACACAAAAGCCAAATCATTTGAGTTTACAAAATCTCCATTTACGTTTCCATTAACCCTCAATGAATAGCGTGTTCCGCCTAAACCAGAATAACGCGCAGCAAAGGTTATTCCGTAAAAAGTGGGCAAAGTACCATAAACTACAACTTTGTGACGGTACTGCACATTTGAATAGTTCATCTGGCTAAGGTCGCGCGGATCGTCAACCACCATCTGGAATAATGTGGCGCTGTTTGCTACGTTTCCATTATACGAAGTATTGTCTTTTGAGTCGTTCCAGGTGTAGCTGGCGGTAATCTGTCCGTCTTTAAAATAGCGGTAAGTACCATCAACTACAAGGGTGAACGTATTATTTCTTCCCTCGCTTACCAGCTCAAGTACACGACCAATTTCTTCGGTTTTCCTGCCTTGAGTCCAATCTGCCGATCCATTAGTGGTAAGTATTGTTTCTGCCGGAACAAAAACTCCACGGTTCGCTTCGTTGGAAATCCGGAAGTAAGGATCATCTACCATGTTCCTGTCGATGTACATATAGTTATTTCTGGCAAAAGAAGCAATAAAGTTTACACCCAGCCTTACCCTTTCGGCAAAGAAACGATTGTATGAAATATTTGATTTATATACTGTTGGAACTTTCAGATCTTCGCTGTTCATATTTATAGTTGTAACTTTCGAAACCCCTTCGATTTCGAATAGCTCTTCACCGGGTGCAGTTGAAGGATCATTTCTGTAGCTGACAAAATCAGGTGTTGGCACATTATCACCCTGAATATCGACAGCGTGAATTTTTGTGCCATCGAACTGAAGGTTATTGATATCGGAATAATTGTTCAAAGCTGAACCAAATACCCCGGCGCCAATTTTCAGAACATCGGTGTGGTTATTATTGAAATCCCAGATAAACTGCATACGGGGCTGTATTTGGAAACCACTTGCAGAGCCATCGGTTTTTAGTCCTAAATCTTCAAAAACTACCTGATTGAAGTTTGGGGCTAATAGAAATTTAGTATAGTCGGCACGCAATCCAAGAGTCAGATCCATTCCAAGGCCAACCATCATTTGTGCCTGAGCATAGAGACCCCCAGCCAAAATGTTTTGTGTAACCTGTGGATCTTCTACTGCAACCTCGCGGGCATAGCGATAAGGAGTCAAATTCTCATAATTATCAAGACCGGTAAAATAGAACCGCCCGTTAAACTCGCTGGTAGCAAGCGAATTGAGATGATTCAACATAACATCGGCGCCAAAAGTATAGTTTATATTCCCCTGGGTATAATACAGGTTATTAACTGCCTGAAGTACATTTGCCTCAAATGTTTCCGGCAGGTATCGCTGACCCCCAATCTGGATATTAGTCGTAACCTGTTTATCATTAACAGTCGACTCAACCCTTTGCACAATTGCTCTTGGAATATTTTCGGCAGGTAACTGATCGCTTGGCCTTCCGTCATCGAGGGTATATAAATGCTGGATTTTAAGCTCGTTTGTAGCATTAGTACCTAGTATAGAACGTAAAGAAGCCATAAAACTATTGGCGGTTGAAAGATGTGATCCATAGACCTCATAAATATTTATGCTAGTATTGTCGCTTACCCCCTGATTGTTCATATCTCTTGAGAAATTATTTCTGATGGTTAACAGGTGAGTGGGACTCAACTGCCAGTCAATACGGGCAAAAGCCGCATGGGAATAGCGCAGCTTATCGAAACTTCCTGTTTGTTGCGAAGAGGCTACACCATATTGTCCGCGTGATATTTGCATGAAGCGGTCAAGAGAGCTTTGCGAAAGATTATATGCGGCTTCATCTTCAGGAGACTGAATATCGGCTATATAAAGTGGTCGGGCGTCGCGTTGTCCATCATACGAAATAAAGTAGTGTATCCGGTCTTTTAAAATGGGCCCGCCCAGGGTAAAACCATACTGCTGGATTGAAAATTCCGATACACGCTTATTCCCGCGTGTGTCATACGGACTGGCAAGCCAGTCGGCACGGTCGTGTAGAAACGCCGAACCATGCATAGTGTTTGTACCCGATTTGGTAACAACGCTAACTATACCTCCTCCGCTGCGACCATTAACTATATCATAGTCGTTTGTAACCACTTCGAATTCACGAATGGCTTCCATTGAAATAGAATAGGGTCCCCGGTTGGTTGTTCCGCTTGACACGGTGCTTCGGTTACTCATACCATCGATGGTATAATTGGTTGAAGAATAAAGCTGACCTAATAAGTTTCCTCCTCTGCTTACCGGCGAAAGATCCATTAGCGAGGTAAAGTTTCTTCCATTTACAGGCAAAGTAGCCATATCTTTTGCCGTTATGGAGGTTGAACTTCCCAGTTTATCTATTGTACTGGAAAGGCTGTTAGCTGTAACCACAACTTCCTCGATCGACTCAGATTCTTCCAACAGGGTAAAGTCGATAAGAAGATTATCACCCTGGTTGAGGGCATAGCCTGTAAGCTTTTGGGTTCCATAACCTACAAATGAGCAACTTATGGAGTAATTATCTCCTAAGGGAAGCTGCAAAAACTTATACGAGCCATTTGTGCCGGCCACAGTACCTGAGGTAAACCCGGTAGCCTCGTTTTTAATCAGAATAGTGGCACCAATCAGGCTTTCACCATTCTTGTCTTTTACAAAACCTGTAACCGAAGCATTGGTTCCCTGGCCAAAGACACCCGCTAGTGAAAGGGTTACAAGTAAAAATAGAGTGAGAATTCTTTTCATGATTCTGTTTATTAAAATTTAAATTGATAGGTAAGATTATTATTGGGCTTGGTAAAGATGTTGGTTACCTGTATTTCCAGCGAGCCACCCTTGTAAAAAAGGGGTTTATCGCTTTTTGAACTCAGTGTAATAATTGCCTTCGAATGCGCATTAAGGTTGATACTGCGAGGCATTCGTTTAACATTTTCAAGAGGGGTTAACACAAGGGTAAAAGGAAAGCCCGACTCATTCGAAAATTCAAATATGCCCTCTTCGATATTCCCAATTACCCGAAGTTTTACTGAGCTTTCAAAAACCTGCCTGACATGTTCCTCCCTGCCATACATCATATGATTGCCAATGGCTATGGTACGTCTGTCATCTAGTGCTTCGCGAATACTTTTCTCAGAGCGTTCTTCGGCCAAAACCAATGTCATTGTCCGATGTAACATATTGCGATCAATTAAATCCTGAGCGAGAATACGATGCACATCTGAAGTGCCCAGTATTGCCAGATTATAATCGAGACACCACTGGAAAGCTTCAGCTTCGTACTTGGGGCCATTGATTACTTCAATGCCATCTACCAGCTTTTTTTCGAAAAGTGTTGTATGCACAGGATAGAGTTCGGCTATCTCGTTTGGACCCGGAAAAGAAGGATGGTTCCAGAAAATATATGCGTTTTGCACTCTGGCAGCTTCCAGTGTTTCAATAATATTTTTGCCATCGCGCGAATTTTCCTTATTAACAAAACCTTCAAACACATTTGCATTGTCGATAAAAATTGCATTCAGATGGCCGGGAGGCATTTCACGGGTAATCTCGGTACCGTGAATTACCAGTACATTTGCCACATTTTGGCGTTTCTCGGCAAGCTCATAGCTGCGGTTGTGATCCGTTGTTTTAAAATCATCGAGATGCGGACGGTATTCGATATGGTCGGTTATGGCAATGGCATCGATGTCTTCGCCTGCAGCTTCCATTACCCTGAGTGTAGGCCACATTTCGCCATCCGAAAAAACCGTGTGCGTATGAAAATCGCACTTCAAAACTTTGTAAATTCCTGCATCCGGAAAATCAAAACCCTTTTTATAGGTTTGCGAAAAACCAGCAATTCCTATCTGCAAAAAAATAATGCTCAGAATTGCTCTTCTCTTTTCTATTTGTCTCATTTTTTTTGAACGGTTATGTTTGTATTTTGAGGCAAAAGTAGACTGTGCACTAAGCCGGAAATGTTAGTTTTTAACATTTAAGATTTTAATATCGAAAACTTAAGATTAGCAGTAAACAGATGCAGAAAAGCACGCTTCTTTTTCATATTCCGTTAAGAAATACTTAATGTAAATTTTATGCCTGTGCTCTGAAATTTAACCTAAACAGGGTAGTCCCTTTTATCAAAATGCAGACTCCGTATAGCAATTTGCGAGAATTAAATTAAATGACAATCCGGGAAGAATACTAAAATGTTAATTTGACTATAAAAATGTACTAAAGATTGAACTTAATACTTGGTGAGCGGCTCAGCCTTTGGTAAAAGTAACTCTTCATGCCTTGGTAAATTTGTAGCGAAATGGCCACCAAGACACAATCCCGAAAGCTTTCTGAACTCAAAGATTCACCAACAAATCAGTCAATTATGCATTTCCGATACTTATTCTAAATAATATGAAATTTGCTAACAACTACCAGCCAATTGATTATGTGGTGATGCGTTAATGTTAAAAATTGAAAATGTCCAAACTGGGGGTATGCGCTGAAAGGCAAACTTACCATCACAGATGCTAAAGGAGTTCAGGGAGCTGTAAATCAAAATTATATGCTTTATTTGCCGTCTGGCTATAATGTAAAATTGAATGTTGAAGCCGAAAACATTATGTTCAGTCCTCATCATGAACACACCCATGTAATTATCCAAACAACCTGAAAATTTGTTTAAGAAACAGTAAAAAATTCATTGATAAAAAAGAAACCTTTTGTAACTTTTAATTACACTAATTAAAAGCGATTTTTTATGGTTTCACTCAAGTATAGTCCACAATATGGCGATTTAACTGAATTGAATACAGAACGGACTATTTTAGAGGCAGTTGGAAAAGAGAACCTTCAGAATCTTACTTCTGAATTAATGGAACTGCTTCAGACTTCGGTTGCTATATACGAAAAAAATGGCGATTATGCTTATTGCGAATTTGATTCGGCCTGGTGCCGATTATTAGATGCATCGTCAAGAAAGCTATGCAATACCGTGAATAATAAAAAAGCATTGAGTTGCGGCAAATGGCTGTGCCATGACGATTGCTGGAAGAATTCAGCAAAAAAGGCCATACAGACAAAAACAAGCACCGATATTAATTGCGTTGGAGGAATAAAACTTTTTGCTGAGCCTGTTTTTGTTGATGATGAAGTTATTGGAACGATAAATATGGGCTATGGAAACCCTCCAAGCGATGATAAAAGCCTGCATGAATTGGCTGAAAAATACAGCATTGATTTTGAAACAATCAAACAAAAGGCTTTAGCTTATAATTCCCGGCCTGATTATATTATTGAAATTGCAAAAAAAAGACTGAAGTCTGTTGCTAAATTAATTGGTGAAATTGTAAGCAGGAAACAATTAGAGCAAAAGCTTAAAGAAAGAATTAAAGAATTGAATTGTATATCGAAACTCTCTGAGCTGGTTGAAACCAAAACAAGCATTGAAGATATACTTTCTGAATTGGTTTATATAGTAAAGCAAAGCTGGAAATTCTCAGATATTGCAGAAGTCAGAATTACGAATAATGGTTTTTCTTCTCAAACAGATAAATTCAGAGAGACGAAATGGAAAATGATTTCTGAAATTAAAACCCGGCAGGAAGTAAAGGGAAAAATAGAGGTGGTTTATCTTAAAAACCCAACAAGCTTAACCGATCCTTTCTTAAAAGAAGAGTATAATTTACTGCAAATAATTGCCGAGCGTTTAGGAAGAATTATTGAGCGTATCGATAGTTCTAAGCGTTATGAAGAGCTCTTTAACACTTTATACGAGTCGGTAATCAGAGCCGACAAAGACGGAGTTATTACCGATGCAAACGAAGCTGCAGTGAAGTTGTGCGGATATAACAGCAAGAATGATTTGATTGGCCGCTCCTTTACAGATTTATATGCAAGCGCTGATACCGAAAAAAATATTCTTAAAAACCTAAAACAAAAAGGAGGTACTTTACAAAATTTCGAATTTCAATTAAATACGAAAGCTGGCGACATAGTTCCTGTTTCAGGCAATATTAATATGTTATTTCAACATAATGGTGAGTATCTTGGAACGCTTAGTGCATTGCGAGATATTTCAGAAGTAAAACAAGCAGAACAAGCGCTTAAAGAAAGCGAAAAGAAATTCAGAACTATTTTTGAAAAGGGCCTGTCGGCTATCGTTATTGCCGATGATAAGGGGAATTACCTTTCTGTAAATCAGGCTGCAGCCGACTTGTTTGGTTATTCCATTAGTGAATTGCTTCAAATGAATGTGGCCAACCTGCAAACAACAGCAAATCCAAATGCTGCAGAACAATATAAAGAATACCTGAAGAAAGGGGAAGAAAGTGGCGAATTTAGTTTTATTAATAAGGAAGGTGAAGAAAAAACGGCAATATACAAGGCTGTTCGTGTAGAGGCAGATTTTAATTTAAGCATGCTCTTAGACATTACAGAGCAAAATATGGCTGCACAAGAATTAGTCAATATTAAAGGGAAAATAGAAAAAAGTGAACTTCGTTTCAGAACCATGTTTTCTGAAGCTCCCCTGGGAATAGCCTTAATAAATTCATTAAACGGCAAAATATACGAAGTAAATACAAAATTTGCCAAAATAGCAGGCCGCACAAAGGAAGAAATGACGAATATCGATTGGATGAGTATAACCCACCCCGATGATATTCAGGAAGATTTGGACAATATGTCCTTACTAAATGCCGGCAAGATTAGTGGTTTTAAAATGCAGAAGCGATATATAAGGCCTGATGGTTCTTTTGTATGGATAAATATGACTATTGCGCCTGTTTATGTCGAAGATACCCTGGAGCCCCGACATCTTTGCATGATTGAAAATATTACCGAGAGGAAAGAAACAGAACAAGCCTTAAAAAACAGCGAAGCAAAGCTAAAATTAATTGTTAACGAAAGCCCATTTCCTGTGGCAGTCGTTAATGTTAATAATCATAAGATTGAATACTGGAGTAAGAAAGCTAAAGAATTAACCGGGTATATGCCTGAAACAGTTACCGAATGGTACAAATTAGCTTATCCCGATGCAGAATACCGCAAACAGGTTTCTGAACGTTGGGCACCTTTCGAAGAAAAAGCACGAGTAACGGGAGAAGCTGTTAATTCCGGTGAATATCAGATAAAATGTAAAGACGGTTCAATAATAAGCTGTGAAATATATGTTCAATTTATTCCGGGATATTATGTTGTTACTCTTAACAATATTACTGAACGCATTAAATACGAAAATAATTTAGTTAAACGAAACAGAGAAATCGAACTTTTATTGAAAGGCAGCAGGTTGGTTCTCGAAAGCAACGACTTTATAACAACGGCTCAACAAATTTTTGATTATTGCAGAGAGTTAACCGGGGCAAAAGCAGGTTATATAGCCCTGTTAAACGAAAACGGAGAAGAAAACGATGTTTTATACCTTGAACCGGGAGGAATGCCGTGCTCTGTTAATCCCGACTTACCTATGCCAATCAGAGGTTTACGCGAAATTGTTTACAAAACAGGAAAAACTACTTTCGACAATAACTATTTGCAAAGTCCGCATGTTAAATACATGCCAAAGGGACACATGCCTCTCAGAAATGTGATGTTTGCCCCGCTAAAACAAAACGAAAAAACAATTGGTTTAATAGGCCTGGCAGAAAAGCAAAATGGCTTCAATAAGGAAGATGCTAATTTGGTTACTTCTTTTGCCGAATTAGTTTCAATTGCTCTTAAAAATTCAAGATTTATAGAACAAATACAGGAAAGCGAGTTAAACTTCAAATCAATAGTAGAAAACAGTACTAACCTTTTTTATAAACACGATACAAACCATAAGGTAACTTATATAAGTCCGCAAGTAAAAGATGTTTTAGGGTGCACACCGGAAGAAGCCATGCATTTATGGACAGCATTTCTAACAGACCATCCAATAAATGAAAAAGGCTTAGATAAAACAATAAAAACCATACAAACTGGTAAAAAACAAGGAGTTTATAATTTAGAACTCATGCGCAAGGATGGTCGTAAAATTTGGGTAGAAGTTAGAGAAGCCCCAATTTTGAAGAACGGCGAAACTGTAGAAATTGTTGGTGCTTTAACAGATGTTACAGATAAAATACGATATGAAGATGAACTAAAAAACAAAGCCAGAGAACTTCAAAAAACAAATAATAATAAAGACCAGTTTATTTCAATTCTGGCACACGACATTAAAAATCCATTTGGTTCTTTATTGGGTTTCTCCGAATTATTAGCTGAGAATGCCGATACTTACGATAGACAAAAGATTATATCACAAGCTGGTATCATAAACCAAATAGCTGTTAATACGCACAACCTGCTTGAAGACATTTTATTATGGTCTAAAGCAACATCGGATAACTATAGTATGGAACTTTCAAATATTAACGCTTCGAACGAACTTAATACAGTGTTGGAAGTTTTAATCCCCTTGGCATCTTATAAACAGATTCAAATTAAGAATGAGGTAGAAAATACTATTCAACTGTATACCGATTCTTATATCCTGAAAACTGTTTTCAGAAACCTCATTTCAAATGCCATTAAATTTACAAATAAGGGAGGTGTTATAACTATTCGGACACAAGAAAATGCCAACGAGATAAAATTCAGTGTAGCAGATACCGGTATTGGAATGAAACAAGTAGCTATTGACAAGTTATTTAAGCTGGAACATTTTACTTCAACCAAAGGAACCAACCAGGAAAAAGGAACCGGTTTTGGTTTAAGAATTTGTAAAGAGCTGGTTGGCAAAATTGGTGGGGCATTGCATGTGGAAAGCGAATTAGGTAAGGGGTCAACCTTTGCTTTTACCCTGTCAAAGAACAAGGAATAATTGATTTAAACAAAGACGAAAATCATAACTGTAAACCATCAAATAGCATGAAACATACAATTCTGGTAGCCGAAGATGAAGAAGTGAATTACATGTATATCGAAGTGTTGTTTGAAGAAGAATTTTCTGACGACTACATTTTACTGCAGGCCATAAACGGACAAGAAGCAGGCCATAAAACAAACCTGCTTAGCACAATTAATTCTGAATACTACCTATAATTTCTCAAGCTTAAAGGCATAATCAGATTTATCTGTTTTTACTCTTACAATATAAAGCCCATTTTGTAAGTATCCGAGGTAAATGTTGTTTAACTGTCCGTTCAGAACATAATTAGCTATATTACTGCCCGTAATACTGTATACTTCGAGTTTGTTTAATATTTCCTCATCAAGCGATTTTATGTTTAAGTAATCTCTTAATGGATTAGGGAAAATTTGCACAGAAGATGAATTTTTATCGAAATAAACTCCTGATTCATGTTCGGTATAAACTGTAGTCGGATAAGACATTAAATCAGTAGAATCGTTATAATGAGCTACAACCCTGTAATAATAATTTCTGAATTGTTCTACCGAATAATCTTCATATTTTACAACCCCGGGAGCTATTGCATCTATTTTTTGCATAGAAACCGGCGAAAGTCCTCTTTCAATAAATATACTGTCGTGATTATCAGTCCTGTTTTCCCAGCTCAATTCAACATAATCTCCGTTCATGTTTTTTGAAACCAGCAAATTAGGGTTTTTTACTGAAAAGTTAATCAGGATGTCTTTCATTATTTGCCAGTTCCTGGAAGCACGATTATAAATTCCAAAATCTCCGCCATCGTCCCATACTGTAAAACAGAAATTATGTTCAAGTGATTGTTCAACAAAGTAAGCATAATGCCGCATGCGGGAATTAAAATCAGTAATAGTGCCATCGTAAACAGATATAGCACCAAACTCACCTAACAAAACAGGGATATTATTTTGCTCTGACCAATTCTGAACATTATCGAACTTAGTTTTAATAAAACTTTTATCAGATATGCTCCCCCATGTTCCCTGAGACTGTCCTCCAAAACTCCAGGGATCATAAGAGTGGAAATAACCCATAAGGTATTCATCATTGGGTATTCTGGTCGACATTAATTCATCGGAGTTTGACCACGAATGGCCCGAAAAGATAACAATCCTGGTCGGGTTAGTTTTCCGTATGATTGACAACACTCTTTCGTTCAGGTTATCAACCGTATCTTTTGGAATGGGATGGGGCTCGTTCAACATTTCAAACAACAAACTATCCGACTTGTTTTGGAATCTGTTGGCTATCTGGCTCCAGATGCTGTCGAAGCGCTCAAGGTTTTCAAGCGAAGGATTATTTTTAAGAAATTCTTCGTGATGCGCATTTATTACCACAAAAAGTTTTCTTTCCAAAGCCCAGTCTACAAGCTGTTCAACACGATTCATCCAATCTTCGTCTACGGTGTATGGCAAAGATTCTAAAGTATGCTCATCCCAGCGAACGGGTATCCTTACTGTTTTAAAACCTGCAGCCACATAATCGTCGAAATAATATTCCTCAGCCAAAGGATTATTCCATCCTCCTTCATCTGGTGGTTCTAATGTATTGCCCATATTTATCCCTCTGCTCATCTGAATAACAGCTTCTGCAGGTGTTAACTGCCCAAATGACAAAGACAATAATGAGGATAATAAAAACCCCATAATAAATAGTGTATTTTTCATTCTTTTTTTTATTTTTTAAATAACTTCAATTATAAATACTTAATCAGCTATTTCATTAAAAATCACCTCTTTCATACTATTAAATTCTTCGCGGTTAAACAGGCGGGTGAGGTATATAATTCTGCCTTGTCTGTCGATAATAACATTCCTGGTTATTCCGGCTTCTCTTTTTGCATACAAGGCAAAAATATCGGCTCCGGGATCCAGGCATACGGGATATGTAATCCCAGCCTCTTGCGTATAATTTAAAACCGTCTCCAGCGGCTCATCCCTGTCAATGGCCAATAAAACAAAATCATCGTTTTCTTTTAGCTCCTGCCAGATTTCTTTTTCGATGAAGGGCATTTCTTTTCGGCAAACACCACACCAGCTGGCGGTAAATTGAAGCATTACAACTTTTCCTTTAAAATCTGATAGATTTACAGGTTCGCCCGAGGTTAGTTCTGCTTTAAAATCAGGTGCCCTATCACCCACCGAAACAATATAGCCTCTGTCATCAAGGTCCTGACTCAGAACTAATGGACTTACCAGCAAAATAAGATTCAGCAGAATTGAATATTTTACAGTCATTCTATTGTGTTCATGTGTTTTACGGTTTCGAAAATACATAAATTTTAAATTAAATATGCTGCTGTGAGTCATTCAATAAGTTAAAATCAGGTTAATAAAAAATAATAACTTTTAAACCATCATGATCTTTGCCAATGGTTTATGTTCTAAAACTATTCTATCTTAGTTACTCTGCTTAAAAATCAAAACAATGAAAAGCACTCTTATAGTAGCAAAACTCCTGTTTTTATTGCCTTTTATCCTTGTTAAAAGTTATGGACAGGCACCAGATAAAGTTCTGGTTGCTTTTTATAATATTGAAAATTTCTTTGATACTATTGATTCCCCGTATACGCAGGACTCTGAATTCACCCCGACATCAGCCAAAGAATGGAACAGTGTAAAATACTACAACAAGCTGGATAAGATTGCCTCGGTTATTGCAGCAATAAATGGACACAGGGATTCTGAAACCGGTCCGGATATAATTGGTTTCTGCGAAGTTGAAAACAGTAGTGTTTTGAAGGACATAATAAATTATAAGACATTAAAAACTGAGGGATACAAATACATTCATACCGACTCGCCGGATGAGCGGGGAATTGACGTGGCATTGATGTATAAACCAAAAAGCTTTACTCCGGAACACTGGATAAGTTACACGCTTCATTTAATGAATCCTGTAAGCGGTAAAAATGACCATACCCGCGACCAGCTTGTTGTTGGTGGTTTACTAAATAACAGGAACACCTGCTTTATTATAAACCACTGGCCATCGAGAAGTGGAGGTCAAATTAAAAGCGAGCCAAACAGAATTGCCGCAGCCTTGTTAACAAAACATATTGCAGACTCCGTACTTAAATCAGATTCAACCACACAATTAATAATTATGGGCGACTTTAATGATGACCCGGATGATATATCCCTGGCGAGATACCTGAATGTTAAACCAGATACTGATAACCTGAAGGACTGGGAGTTTTACAATCCGCTGTATTCTGAATTCAGTTCAGGTTATGGCTCTCTGTGCTACAGGGATGTATGGAATTTATTTGATCAGATAATTGTTAACGACGAACTTCTTAAAAATTACTCCATTGAGAAATCTCAAATATTTGCACCCGACTATCTGAAAGAACAGGAAGGCAGATACAAAAATTACCCCTTCAGAACTTTTGCCGGATCAAAATATCTCGGAGGATATAGCGATCATCTCCCGGTATACATCCAGCTTAAAAAAAATAACAATTAATTCAAATAAGAATAACATTAACCTAGCAGGCATTGAAACAAACCTAACTAGATTAGCAAAAGAAATCAAAACAATGAATTAAACTAAAATCAAAACAATGAAACACAAAAAAATCCTCCAAATTGCCCCATTTATAATGAGCTTTTTTATTTGTAATTTTTCTTTTGCCCAGGATTGTTCCGAGCTGTTTTTCTCTGAATATGTTGAAGGTTCGGGCAATAACAAAGGCATGGAAATTTATAACCCTACAGACCAGATTATTGATTTAAGCAGCTATTATGTTGCCCGCTTCAGCAATGGCGCTGCCACCTACGAAGCCGGAGGAATAACACAATTACAGGGGTTTTTACAGCCTTACTCAACGCATTTCCTGGCTAACGGACAAACAACTACAACTGAAACATCGCCGGCATGCGACCCGGCTTTGCAGGCTAAAGCACAACAACTTGATCATGATTACCCGGCTCCAACTTATATGAACGGGAACGATGCCATTGCCTTGTATAAGAAAATCAACGGAGAATATGTTCCTATAGATTTGTTTGGTATAATTGGTGGAGGTATGGCTGCAGACAATGAAGGATGGACCAATGTTACCGATACCTGGGTTTATAAAAACATTTATGAAGGTGATGAAATTGTTGGTAAGGACAGTGTTTTTATTACCAACTATATTGTTCCTGCCGACTATTACTGGCTCCCCTGGACTGCAAACCACACACTTGTCAGAAAACCTTCGGTAAAAAAAGGTATAACAGCAAACCCCGATCCGGCATTTGTTGTTACAGAACAATGGGACACCCTTGCAGGAGGTTCAAATGTTTGGGATTCCATTGGAACCCATTTTTGTGAGTGTGCCTCCTCGGGCGAAACAAAAATAATCGACAAAGTTTCTGATAATTTGTTCTTGGTATACCCAAACCCTGTGGCTGACAATTACATTAACATCTCTGGTTCTGTAAACATTGAACATATTGAAATATTAAGTATTCAGGGAAGTCTGATAAAAGAAACATCCTTTACTGCCGGTGAATCAGAAATAAGGCTTGATATAGCCAATTTGCCTTCCGGAACCTATCTTGTTGTAATTCAAACCAAAGAGAGTAAGATTTCTAAGAAAATCGTTATTCAGTAACTATTCTCTGACAAAATAAACGATAAGAATGAGATTTCTTACAGCAATTGCATTTGCTTTATTATCGGTTTCAGTTTTTGCTCAAAATACAGCAATTAAGGGTGTGGTTAAAGATGCCGTTACCGGTGAAACAATAATTGGAGCCAACGTTCTGTATGCTGAAAACAAAGGAACAGTAACCGATATTAATGGAAATTTTTCCTTTGAACTCTCTCCCGGAAGTTATGAGATTCAGGTTTCATATGTAGGCTATGAAACTATAAGACAAACTATTACCCTAACTGCAAAATCAGTTTATTTAAGTTTTGAACTCCAATCGCTTACAATCGACGAAGTTATTATTGTTGCCGATGTTGCTTTAAATCGTGAAACACCGGTTGCTTTTACCAATGTATCACCTCAGCGTATTGAAGAGGAACTTGCCGGCCAGGATCTGCCCATGATTCTTAACACAACCCCTGGCGTTTATGCCACACAACAGGGAGGTGGCGATGGCGATGCACGTATTACAATTCGTGGCTTCGACCAGACAAATCTTGCAGTGATGATTGATGGTATTCCGGTAAACGACATGGAAAATGGCTGGGTTTACTGGTCAAACTGGTTTGGACTCGATCAGGTTACCCGTATGACACAGGTTCAGCGGGGATTAGGGGCATCACAACTTGCATTACCATCAGTTGGAGGAACAATTAACATTCTTACAAAAGGTGTTGAAGACAACAAAGAAACCGCTATTAGCCAAACCGTTGATGGACAAGGAAAAATAAGGACTTCGCTTGGATTCACGAGTGGAGAAATTGGTAAAGGCTGGGGGATTACATTAGCAGGTTCATATAAACGCGGAAACGGTTGGGTTGATAACACTTTCTCTGAAGGATGGTTTTATTACGGAAAACTTGACAAGCGAATCAACAAACATCTTCTTTCTGTAACCGCCATGGGAGCACCTCAACACCACGATCAGCGTTCCTATACCCTGCCCATTGCTGCGTACGATTCAAAAATGGCTAAAAAACTGGGGATAGATTTGGAAGCACTTGATACAGCTTCAGACAATTTTCATCTGATCAATCTTGGAAGAACATACAACCAGCACTGGGGAACGCTTAAAAGAGACCGGTACGACAGCACTGCCAGTGAAGAAACGCTTTCGGAGAGATCGAACATATATCATAAACCACAATTTACCCTGCGCGATTTCTGGACCGTATCCAATAAACTTACTATTTCTACAAGCCTTTATCTTTCAATCGGAAAAGGTGGTGGCGACGGTCCCCGAAGCAGTATGAAAACCACAAATCTGATTCAGGATGAAAACAATCCGGATTACGGACAGATTAACTGGCAGGCCATATACAATGTAAACTGCAAACCAAGCAACACAGGTTTTGGTTGGGTATACCCAATAAATACAAAATACAATGATTCCTTGTACATGTCGTCAAATTATATGACCAGACAACACAACGAACATTACTGGTATGGCGCTCTTGCCAAATTTAATTTCGTAGCAAGTAACAGCCTCAAACTCTCAGGAGGACTTGATTTAAGATCATACAGAGGAATTCACTACCGAACAGTAACAGACCTGCTGGGCGGTGACTATGCCGTTGATTTAACCGACGAACGTGTTGATTATAATTCAAGCCCTCTCAGGGCTATGAAATATAAGGGCGATACCATTCAATATTATTATGAAGGTTTGGTGAAATGGAGTGGCGTATTCTTCCAGGCAGAAAAAGACTTTGGACGAATAAAGACTTTCCTGAATCTGACTTCTGCACTAAATGCTTATAAAAAAATTGATTATTACACCCAAAGCGAATCAGATTGGATATGGAAACCGGGAATGACTGTTAAAACAGGAGGAAATTTCAACATAGATAATACATCGCAGGTATTTATGAACCTGGGATACCTTTCCAAGGTCAGGGCTTTTAAGTATTATTATCAAGGGTATACAACCAGTTTTCAGGAAAATACCGATAATGAAATTATTAAAGCAATAGAAGGCGGTTATAACTTTCATTCCAGGACTTTTTCTCTGAGGTTCAATGCCTATTACACCCTATGGCAGAACAAACCACCTGATAATCAAATTCGTTCAACCTATGTTTTACAAGCTGGCGAGACCGGCTATATTGAAGGAGAACCTGAACAAAACGAGGTAGATGTTTATGCTGATATTCCGGGAATGAATGCCCGGCACATGGGTGTTGAGACTGACTTTATTGTCATGTTCACAAAAAATATTGAATTCCAGGGCACAATTTCATTCGGCGACTGGATATGGGACAGCAAAGTTGAAGGTTTACAATATTACCATTCTTTGACAAATGAAGCTGTGAATAAAACTGTGGATTTTGATGCACGGGGAATTCATGTTGGAAATGCAGCCCAGACTCAACTAGGTTCCAGCATTAAATACAAACCATTCAAGGGGTATTACCTTACCTTAAGACAAACCTATTTCGGAAAATACTACAGTGAGTTTTCTCCTGAAGCTACTACTGATGCCGAAGGAAATGTGGTAGACTCGTGGAAAATGCCTGAGTTTAACCTGTTTGATATACACACGGGGTATTCCTTTCCTGTTAGTGAAGCAGTAAGAGGTAGTCTGAACCTTTCAGTTCTTAACCTGCTCGATACAAGCTATATATGGGATGCAACCAACAATGACAGTTACGGACCCTATTCAAATTATAAAGATTTCGATGCTAAATCGGCAACCGTATTTTTCGGACTCGGCCGTCGTTATAGTTTTACTTTTAAAATAACTTTCTAATATAAATAATTGCCATGAAAAAATATATACTATCAATAATCGCCATACTAACTACAGGTTTATTTACCTACTCACAAATTACAATAAGCAGCGCACGAAGCCAGGGCTCAGGTGCAACTGTTACAGTTTCGGGAATTGTAACACATGGAAGTGAACTTGGCTCTTCAATCAGATATTTTCAGGATGAAACAGGTGGAATTGCGGCCTACAGTTATGACTTGTTGAGCTCTGTTAATAAAGGTGACTCTATTGTTGTTACAGGTACGCTTAAAGATTATAATGGCTTGCTTGAATTAGATCCGGTAAGCAGTGTTAATGTAATTGCCGGAAATAAAACACCCCCCGAGCCTGTTCTGCTTACTCCCAATCAACTTGGAGAAAGCTATGAGGGTCAGTTAGTGAAAATTGAAAATGTTGTTTTTGATGATCCGGGAAGCACATTCGATGCTAAAACAAATTATTATTTCGGAGCCGGCGGACAAAGCGGACAGGTCAGAATAAACGATGCTGCATCGCCTTTTGTTGGCAGAGTAATACCGAGCTACCCTGTTATAATTACAGGAGTGCTTTCGGAATATAGCGGAACCTACCAGATTTTAGTAAGGGGGCTTGAAGATATCCTGTCAACCAGCTCGGTGAATCTAATAACCGCACCAATAGTATCCGACTTGTCACAAACAGGTTTCACAATAAGCTGGACTACTGATTCTGTATCGAGTACACAAGTTTTTTACGGCTCAACAACGGCCCTGGAAGGAGGCATGTTGGAAGGTTCCGGCAATGTTACTGAGCACAGTCTAACAATTTCAGGCTCCAACCCATCCACTTTGTATTATTTGCAGGCTTTTTCTGTAAGAGGTGAAGATACCGCTAAAGCTTCTGTTACCGTTGCCATCACAGTATCAGAGTCCTCTGGTGAAATAAAATGCTATTTTAACAGAACTGTTGATAACAGTAAATCACTAAATCTTGGTCTGGATGCTTATTACGCTGCCCGTGCACTGGATGATTCATTGATAGCCTATATAAACAGAGCTCAGGAAAGTATCGATTTTACCATATACAACTTTAACAACGCAGATATTTCCAATATTTCGAATGCACTTAATGCTGCTCATAATCGGGGGGTGGTTGTTAGAATGGTTTATGACAGCAATACCGACAATGCCGGAATTGATGATATTACTTCAGGAATTGGTAAAATTGCCGGTCCGGAATCGGATTATCCGAACTATGGCATCATGCATAATAAGTTTGTTGTTTTCGATGCACTTTCCAGTGATCCGGATGTGCCGGTTGTATGGACAGGTTCTACTAACTTTACTGACGGGCAGATAAATACCGATCCTAATTCAGTAATTATTATCCAGGATAAAAGTCTGGCCATGGCATACAGACTCGAATTTAACGAAATGTTTGGAAGTGAGGGTGCAATGCCAAATACATCAGCTTCGAAATTCGGACCCGATAAAACAGACAATACTCCGCACGACTTTATTATTAATGGAGAAAAGGTTGAATGCTATTTTAGCCCTTCGGATCGCACAAACAGGAAAATTCTGGAAGTAATTGAATCGGCTGATGACGAAATTGATGTTGCTACCATGTTAATTACCAGAACTGATATTGCTTATGCATTGAGAGACAAAAACAATTCGGGCGTTAATACACAAGTACTAGTAAACAACGAAGAAAACTGTGATGAAACTGTTGTTTCAGTTTTAAAAGAAAGCCTGGGGGAAGATTTTAAAATAACTGGTGAATCAGGCATCATGCACCACAAATATATGATTGTTGATCAGGCACAGTCGGACTCAGATCCTACCCTGCTGGTTGGTTGTCATAACTGGAGTTCTTCTGCAGAAATTCGCAACGACGAAAACACCCTTGTAATTCATAGTCAGAAGGTTGCCAATGCCTATTACCAGGAATTTTCTGTAAGAATGGGTGGTGGAAGTTTCCTGATTGATGCCCCTGAATGCGTAAACGATTTTGTTACCATGACTGGTGGCAGCTCGCTAAGTTATGACGTATTATATAATGATGACCTGCCCGGAGCTGTTACTGTTAGCGTTATAAAAGATCCAATAAATGGCACAGCAAGTTTCAACACAGATCAAACACTCACTTATACGCCTAATTCAAACTTTAACCTAGATATTGATACGGTTGTTTACAGGGCTGCTTTAAACTCAAACCAGAATGTATATTCTGAAGCCAGTTTCATTGTATATGTTAATCTTCCGGTGTCCTCTGCACAGGATTTATGGAGTAAAAGGCTAAGTGTTTTCCCGGTACCTGCAGATGAATCATTGACAATTGAATCAGAAAAAAACATTGCCGCCTTTAGAGTAAGTGATTTAACCGGAAAACTTCTGATTCATAAAGAAATGGAGTCGGCGGATAGAACCATTCATATTGATGTTTCAAACTTAAAAAAAGGAGTATACCTGCTAGTTGCACAATGTGAGGGAGGACTGCTCTCTTCAGAAAAGATTGTTATTAAATAGAAATTTAAAAATAACCTCCAAGAAATATGATACCTCTAAAGCCGTTTGGAAGGACAGGCCACAACAGCACAAGAACCATTTTCGGTGCTTTTGCCTTAGGAACATTAACACAAAAACAAGCCGATGAAACACTTGATGTTTTATTGGAATATGGGATAAACCATATTGACACAGCTCCCAGTTATGACAATTCGGAATTACGCATCGGACCCTGGATGAAGAATTATCGCCCGAAATTTTTCCTTGCCACGAAAACTGATAAACGAACATATAAAGAAGCCAGGGAAGAATTACTGCAATCACTGGATAGACTGCAAACCGATGCGGTTGATCTATGGCAAATGCACTATCTTGTTAATCCCGCTGATTGGGAAACCGCCATGAATGTGGGTGGGGCACTTGAGGCTTTTATTGAAGCAAAAGAACAAGGCCTGGTAAAAAATCTTGGTGTAACAGCCCATGGCCTGGCTGCTCCACGTATGATTTTAAAAAGTCTTGACAAGTACCCATTCGACTCGGTATTGTTCCCTTATAACTTCAGCCTGATGCACAATACAGCATACGCAGCAGAAGCCAATAAATTATTGGAAAAATGTGCTAAAGATAACATTGCCGTTCAAACCATTAAATCGCTGGCAAAAGGAAAACTGGGTGCTAAAAAAGCTCGGCACAATGTGTGGTATGAACCTGTAACCGATGAAGAATCAATTCGCTTAGCAGTAAATTGGGTATTAGGCAACGGGCAGGTTTTTCTGAATACTGCCGGTGACGTACAACTGATGAAAAAGATTTTAAAGGTAGCCAGCGAACTTGATTTCCCTCCGACTGATGATATTATGTTTGAAAATCAGAAACATCAAGGCATTAAGGTGCTGTTTGATGGTGATGAGATGTAACCCACATATAAATATTGGCGCATATATTTAATGCCGTCATCCCTTCGAAGGAAGGGATCGGTTACTAACCAAAATTGGATGCCTGTCTTCACAGGCATGACGAAACAAAAAAATAATATAACAGCTTTACTTATAATACAAACAATCACCCCAGTAACGGCAAGCCCAGGCAATCCAGGTACTCCAGTTCGGACCGGTACTATGTCCCCCTGAGTGTTGACGGAAGGCTATTTCTCCGTCAGTTAAGGCTGTTCCCAACTGTGGGAATTTTGTTGTGCCAAGACCTTCCATTCCCAATAATTCATAAACAGGACTGGCATGAACACCAGCTAAAAACATACCCCTGGCATCGATCCATTGTCCTTCGACAAAAGGAGAACCCGCACTTATAAAAACAGGTCTTGGAGCACACAAAGCAATTAGTTCATGAGCATCAACGGGTAAATCGTCAGGCGTTAAAATACTGGCATATTTTATAAAATTTCCACAAAACCAATGATACTCATGGGACGATGCAAGATTTTCAACCTGCTCACCGAATACGCGCCTAAGTATTTTTGCACCACCGGCTCCTGAAGATCCAATAAATCCCAACGATATCCTGGGTTCAAATGCCATAGTTACCAAGGCAGCCTTGCCGTATCTCGATAAACCTTCAATGGCTATTCTGTTAGCATCAACATCTGTATCTGTTTCAAAATAATCGATAGCTTTACTTGCACCCCACGCCCAGGCTCTTAGTGTGCCCCAATCGTCAGGTTTCCTGTACTCACCCTTATTTACCAGTCCTATTATTCCCCGGGTAAGTCCGGCTCCATTATCGGCCTGAATGCTTGAAGGTACAATAATTGCGTAACCCCAACCCTTTGAGATGAGCTGTTCCTTCCAGGTAGGTTCTCCGGATGATATTAAACCAATCGGTTTTACTTGTTCATTAAAAAAGGGGCTGTTAATAAATCCAAATTCCATAACCACAGGTACAGCCTTTGTTGCATCAACTGGTGTGGCAACCAACAGTTCTATCTCGACAGCTATTTTTGAATAAGCTGAATTATCGACAACGCCCTTAAGAATCTTCTCTTTTATAGGGAAATTCCCTATCAATGTATCTTTGACTGATACTATTTGCCATTCAACTACAGGTATATTTTCTGGTAAACGGCCATATACCTCATTTTCAAAATCATCTTCTATTTCCGGCCTGCGCACTTTCCACCAGGTTTCCTCACCAATCACTTTTTTTCCGTTTTTTAAGACCAGTGGATCAGGCAGCATATACTTATTTACATTCTCTTCCCTACTATTTGCAGCATCAGAGGCTTTAGGGTCACCCGAAGGTCCCGGTCGTAGCTGATCGTTCGCTATTCCCAATTGTTTCAACATTTGCTGGTGATCAATACGGGTAAAGTTGGCAATGCTGTCTCTGTCGGCCCTTGAAAACTGAGCAAATGTTACAGAACAGAAAGCAGTTATAGCCAGCAGGAAAAAGATTTTTTTCATAATTAAAAATATTATTCAATAATTGTAATATTATACTTTGCGAGTAAGCCGCCAAGACCAGCTCTGGAAAACTTTGCATTGTTTAGTAAATGTAATTAGAGCACTTGAAATTAGTGAATTTATCAGAGGCCTACAAGATGGAATTGCAACCGGGTAAAAATTGGAAATATATCAGGCTTTAGGCAGGGTAAATATAAACTTACTGCCTTCCCCAACTTTACTTTCGACCCAAATATTTCCACCTTGCTGTTCAATAAATTCTTTACAAAGTACGAGACCTAACCCGGTGCCTGTTTCATTATTTGTTCCAGGTGTAGATGTAACCTCATCAATACGAAATATTGATTTTAAACGTTCCGGTTCTATGCCGACACCTGTATCCTGTATAGTTACCTTATGATAAATATTCCGGGTTTCGCTGAAGTCTTCAACATAGATCCCGATTTTACCTCCAGTACTTGTAAATTTTATAGCATTCGAAATTATGTTCCTAAAAATTACAGTAAGCATATTTTTATCTGCTTTGACTTTTATTCCGGCTTTAATTGTTGAGTTTATTGCTATTGTTTTATCGGCAGCAAAAGTTTCCAGCGATTTAATGACTGAAAGAACGATGTCTGTTAAAAGTAATTCTTCAGGATTACTTACTATCATTCCGCGCTGAGTAAGTGACCAGGTTAACAGATCTCCGACAAGATTACGCATACTTTCAGCAGCTTTATGAATATGATTTATATATTTTTTCTTGGTTTCGTTGCTGAATTTATCAAAATCATTTACCATAAGAGAAGAAAAGCCACTCAACACATTCAAGGGATTCTGTAAATCGTGCGATATTATGGAGAAAAACTTATCTTTAGTATTGTTACTTTCTCTAAGTTCTTTTTCAGATCGCTGTAGCTCTTCTTCCATTTTCTGACGATCAATTTCAGCCGTAACACGAGCCCCTATTATTTTCATAATCTCTTGTGCATAGGGAGGAATATCCAGTTTTTTTCTTGAAACAGCGCAAATTACACCATTTGTTTCGCCCTCTTTGTTGTATAAAGCAGAACCAATATAACTTTCGGCCTGCAAATCTACCAATATCTGATCCTTTGGAAATAAGTCAATAACATTCCCGGAAAAAGAGCAAAACCCCTTTCGGGTTGTTATATCGCAAGGCGAACCAGCCAATTCATAGGAAAAGCCATGAGTAATTTTTCCATCAAGCAAAAGCGGGACGGCTTCAATTCGCTCTTGCTCAACCATTTTACCAATAAGCACACATTCTGCACCCAACCATTCCGAAAGGCGTAATATAATATTATCGAAAAAATCCTGACCAATTTTACCTGCGGCTGCTTCGACAACAGAACGAAGCATTTTTTCGTTTCTCTCGGCTTTTTCTTTGGTAATTTTATTTTCCTGTATTTGCGCCTGATGAATTCTCTTAAGTTCAGAAAGTTCACTGTTTAATCGCTCTATCTCCTTCTCAAATTCCTTCATTGAAAAATAATTAAAATAACGTTTATCGTTTTGTATATAAACTATAATATAAGATACAAATTGTTCCTTACATTGCAATAAACGGAAACAAATTTCGGAAGTTATTTTTTTTAAGATAAATTATTTTAAAGTACAGGGAATAAGAAAATAATTTTTATTAAATTTCTAATGATATCTCTGTGATTCATTCAATTATGAACCAATATCAATTATTCAGAGCGTCAGAAAGAATTATTAATACCTTGGCTCATCTTTAATCTTTGAATAGTAATTTACCACTCCTATTTCTTTCATTTGTTTGTTAATCTTAACTGAACGCTCGTTCAAATGCTTATCAAATCCGGTATTGCCGCAAGGAAAATCAGGGCACTGATAACAAAAATCAACTCCCTTTTGCTCAGAACATGCCCTTACTTTGCAGTCCTTAAAGAGTTTACAATGTTCATTCCGGCAGCCAGCGCACTCCCCACTGGCAAAGTAATCCAGCATTTCTTTAAACTCAGTATATTTCTTAAAGACAGGCTTGTTAAGCATATCAACAAATCTTTCGGCATAAACCGAAAAATTCCCGAGTTGTTCTTTTAATTTCTGGCTGTTTTCAGCAATATCACCTTCTTTAAATGCAAAACATTTTCCGCAATGCAACCCGCATGGTGCGAGCCTTGTTTTAATAAAATCGTATTCCATAATTATTCAACTTTGCGGTTTATTCCATAACTGTTTCAAACAATTTCAGGTCAATTGATTTTCCCATTGTTTCATATCCAAATTCGTTAGGATGTAAAAAATCCCCGGAATGAACATCAGGCAACAAACATATTGTATCGTTTGGGTCTCTCATGATCTTATCAAAATCGATCACTGCATCAAATTTCCCACTGTTACGAATCCAGTCATTTACAAAATTTCTGGCTGCATCTTTATAACCGGCATAATAAAACGACTTACCAACAGGCATAATTGTTGCTCCGTAAACGAGAATGTTATTTTCATGTGCCAATGCAATCATTTTATCATATGCTGCAACAATATCATTAGCAACCTGCATGGCAACAATGCTGTCCGGAGTTTGTCCCAGGTCGTTTATTCCTTCAAAGATAATCAGCCAGCGAACGTTTTCCTGCTTTAAAACATCGCGTTCAAACCGATCAATAGCTGCCGGTCCGAGGCACTCTCTCAAAACACAATTTCCACCAATACCCTGGTTTAAAACTGATACCAGCGATGTGGCCTCATTCTTTACTAATTGTTCCGAGAGAATATCGGGCCAGCGGTTTTGCTTGTTTACTCCAGACCCACGACCATCTGTAATTGAATTGCCCAAAATGGCAATAGCTCCGGCAGATTTGGGTGCTTTCACATCAATACCATTGATTACATACCAATGATCAGTTTTAACATCACCAACAAATTCTGATGCAGAAATGTTATTTCCCGGTAAAATGAAGGAAGTGGTTCGTGAACCGGGATGTCCGGTTACATCAGGTGATGTTTCTCCAAAATAAATCGTAATTGCTACATCCATTCGTGATTGTAATCCAAAAGAAACCGCATCTGATGTTGCAACAACCCCAGGCTCCATGGTAAAAGCATTATTCCCGGCGAATTTAAGATCAGTGATGGTTGTTGTATCAATAGCACTACCTCCTTTTGAAACTGCAATCTGTGCTGATTGAATAGTTACCGGACTGGTACTGAATTCGTTTGAGAATCTCACTTTCAGGCTATCTCCACCAATTGAAACTCTTAAAACCTGTCGTAATGTATTATTGGTCAGACCCGGTTCTGGCGGCATATTGTACGGCTCTACCAACTGCGGAGAAGTATTCCAGGTTCCAAGCCATTCGTAGTCTTTTTCATTTTGTGAACTTGTATTTGTGCATCCAAGCAATAGAAATACAAATATAATGCTATGAACAACATAATTTGAGTTCATAAGGTTTCTGCTTCTTTTTGAATTGTAAAAATACATAGTGCTAATAATTTTATTAGAGTTAAACAAAGGTTAAAGGTAAAATAAACCACAATGTATTGCAAATGCCTAAAATTTTTGAAATCAGAATGAACATGATAAAACCATATAAACAGGGTTAGAAAACGGAAGTCAGAAACTGAAAGTATTACCATGATTCATGCTTCGAACTTCAAATCTTGTAAGGTTGAAATTTTTACAGAGCAGATGACAAAACTTTATAAAAATATCAGTATCGGCTAAAAACAAGAAAGGCTATCCTATAAGGATTAGCCTTTCTGTTAAATCAGATATAAATAAAAACCTACTCTTTTACAAATTTTATAGTTTTAACAGTTTCATCAGTCCTAAGAAGCATGATATAGAGTCCTTCTTTCAGATCTCTTACATCTATTTTGAGCTGGTCTGCTCCCCTGGTTTCTATCTGAGCAACATGCTTACCTGAGATATCAAATATTTGAATATCGTCAACAGCTGAACAGTTTGTTACGTATAGCTCGGTCTGAGCCGGAGTTGGATAAACCGCAACATGGCTAAGATTCACATCCTCAATTCCTGTCTGATGAACGGTAAACACTATTTTATAAGTTCTGCTTGCAGTTTCATCTTCGGAAGTAACAACAACAGATGCTGTACGTGCAGCTTCATCACCGGTTAAATCAGATGGTCCGCTAACATCAACGGTTGCTCCGTCATCAGAAGTAGTATACCCAATAGTTACACTTATAGTACCTGAAGGAAGTTCAACATTGTAGTTTAATACAGCCGGCAAGAAACCTGAAACGCTTGTTCCATCAACTGTTAAATCGCTAAGTGTTGCATCGCTTGATAATACGGGAATAGTAAGCTCCTGAACATCTGCAAGGAAGCGCGGGAAAATCTCTGCATCCCCATTATATTCCTGAGCTACACCGGTTACATTGGCACTATCAGGTATTGCAGTACCTATTAAATCGGTACCATAAAAATCTGTTCTGCAGATAATAGTATCTGTACCATAACCGATTTTGTAATTCTTACCGTTAGCAAAATCGCCTCCACCATCGGCAAATGAGACACTTTGAACGGTAATCAGTTCGGCTTCGTAATTATCAAAGTTTGCATTTAGTTCAGCCAAAGTAACTACCTGAGGTGTTAAAGTATTTCCTGTAGATGAAGCGGCACCCGGATCAGCCACCGGCACAAACTCCAGCATACCTGCATAATAATCAAGTGTGCCAACAAGTCCTGTAATACCATCACCAAGAGCGTATGTTGAAGTAATAACTCCGGTTGGGTCGAAAACCAGAATAGCTGCTGAAGCATCCTCAACATATTTTTTACCCTGGTAGCTCATTTGCGCAGTTAGCAATACTTCGGTAGTTATTTTGATTGCTGCCGATGTATCGTAAAGAGCCCTGACTTCAGCAAGACTTTGTACTTCAATCACAAATTCTTTAACCGTTAATTTCCAGTTAGAAAGGCTGCCATCCTCAGCGGTTACTGCAATATCAACTGAATCTACATCAATAAAGTTTAGAGAAGTTCCAACTTCATAATCGGAGGTAGCTCCGGCAGAAAGTTCTATGGTTGGTGTTATAGCTGAAAGGTCGGTTCCATATTCAACATAAACTGTAACAATTTTCGCCTCTGCATCAATTACTGCCTCTATAGCCTGGTTCTCAATGGTAACATCAACAATATCAGCATCAGAAAGCGTTTCATCAAGAGTTACCACATAAACTGTCCAGGTTTGTACAGTTGTTCCATCTTCGGCAGTTACAACAAGACCAGCACTTCCGGTAGAAAAATCAATTGAATCTCCGGATTCAGGGTCAGCAGTGGCGCCTTCAGACAAAGTAAATACCGGGAACAAACTGTCAAGTTGAGTTGATTTGAATACCAACAGGTATATTGAATCATTTTCAGCAACAATCTTTGTGGCAGAATCAATTGAAACTCCTGGTATGTTAATACTTAAAATACCTGTTTCTGTACTAAGAGGAGGCGAAACTAACCCCAGGTTGCTAACAGAATCCTGAGACCAGACCTTCCATTCTGAGTCATCTTTATTCGTTCCGGCAGAGGATACCCAGTCGGCATTGCCTGATGTACGACCGGCTTTCCTGATTAAAGTATGTTCTGCTGTTGCTGACGCTATACCTGCAACAGAATAATTTAAGCCATCAGGATTGTATTCATAACCGACTTTATCAATAACAATCGTATCATTACCCTTAATATGGGCAAGGCCTCTTGCATCGTTTCCATTAAAGCCTACTTCCAAACCTGTTGTGATCCAATCAGCAACTTCCTGCATGGCTGATATAGCCTGGTCATCAACAATTACATATACATCCTTTGCTGCAATAGTTGCTCCTTCCGGGAAAGTGTAATCGTATTCCCAATCTGTTGCATTGTTACCAGTGCCCAGCAGGCAATAATTACTAAGATCAATCACGCTGTTTGTCGGATTGAAAATTTCCAAAGCTTTGTTATTACTTGAACCTTCAACATATTCAGAGAAGAAAATATCGATTGAAGGATCAATTACATTAAATGCACTGCTGGTATTTGCAAGAGATGCACTTGATACTGAAAGAACAACACCTTCTCCTGCTGATGTATAAATAAGTGTATCGAATGCAGCAACACCATTTACAGGGGTAACTGTATGTAAGATGTACTTTAAATCGGCACCTGTTGATCGAATTTGTATATCATCTGCAAAGTCTGTATCGATATTTCCATTTGCATCCAAAGCAGTGATAACTACCGCCGGGTCAATAGTATCTGCAATTTCAACATCGGAAGGCTGAACAGTAAATTCAAGTTCTGTGGCAACTACATCAATTGTAATTTCGTTACCAATTATATTGCTTAAAAAATCGTCGGTAAATGATGATCCTGAAACAATAGCTTTGAAGCCATGCTGATCTGCATCTATCATAAACTGAATAACCTTTCCATCGCCTGCATCAGCTGCAAGAATGAGGTTCATGGTAACAGTAACCGTATCATTATCGGGAACACTTATTTCATCGGCAGCTATAGTAAATGCAATTGAATCAGTTCCAACTACCGGCTCACCACTAAGGGCTATGGCGGTTCCTTCTATATCGAAATAAACTGAATCGATATCTGTTGCGTAATCGATAGTGCTGTTGGCGCCAAAGAACAATACAATTTGAGAAACCTCAGTTTCAGCTCCGTCAACGGTTCCTGAATCGGTAACAGCAAATGCAAACACAGGAAAGGCTTCGGCTTTTTCATCTCCATCAACAACAGCTATGGTTGAAGAAGCAATTTGAGTTTTTGGAGCCTGAACATAAGAATCAAAATCGAGCGGTGCTGAATTTAAGGTAATAGTATATGTCTTTGTAGTTGAACCGTCCTCAGCAGTACCTATTAGCTTGTAGCCGCTTTGCAAGTCAGTGGCAACAGTTGTGCCATCAGCTTCATAGGTATCAAAAGTACCGTTAAACGGTTCGGTAAAATTGGCCTCGAAAGTTGCCAGGTCGCTATTATAAGGAATATCAGTTATTGTTTCTGCAACATCATCAACAGTATAGACCGCTGATGTAACAGCAGCATCAGTTGATGCAGGATTAATTGTTATAACATAATTCTTTTTAGTAGTTCCATCCTCGGCGGTGCCAATAACAACATAAGTGCTTTGTAAATCAGTTGCAACAGTTGTTGCATCGGCCTGGTATGTTTCGAAGCTTCCGAATGCAGGTGCTGTAATGTTTGACTCAAAAGTTGCCAGGTTAGTACCATAAGGTATACCGGTAACCGTTTCGCCTGAATTATCAACAGAATATACTGATGATGATATTGAGGCATCGGTAAGTGGGGCATTTCTTGTTATAGTATAAATGCGCCTGGTTATACCATCAGCAGCAGAATCGATTAATACTTTCGTATCATCAAGCACAGTAGCCGGTGTAATCTGGTCGGCATCGTATACATCATAAGATGAAGAATCACATGCGGCTATATTACTTTCGAACGTAGCAAGTGTTGTACTGTGCACCATTCCTGTTATGGTATTAGCATTGTTATCAACTGTATATTCAGCCGATGTTACAGTATCGCTGGCAGATAAAATATCCTCTTTAATTCCCGGAAGAATCTTGAAAGCACTATAAGAATAGTATCCGACTCCTGAAATAGTTATATTCTCATTAAGAACGGCAGAATGTGCATAAAATTCGTCATCAACTTCAAGTGCTCCGCTTCCGTCGTTTATTTCAAAAATACCACTTCCTAAACTTGCATTGGTAACCTGTGCGTTTATTATTTTCAAAGGAACAGCTTCGTATGCCTCGTTTAACTCACCTGTGGTTATTTCTACCAACTCCCTTGATTTTCCGGTAGCAGGCCTTGAACTAATTTCCACATTCATAAGTTCGGTTAAACCAAAATATTCTGTTACCGAAGCTTCAATCACTATACTGTCGCCAACAGTTAATGTACCTGCATTTGTTCCATCATAAACATAAACTCCGTTCCAGGCTTTAGATGAATCAACCAGGAAGTACCTGTTCCCATTCAGATAACTTACAATACCTGTTGTTCTAATAATATCTCCGGCATAAGAAGAAGCATCTCCATCAGTGGTTTTCGATTGAATATCGTATATCGATGGTGTAGCAATAATGGTAAAAACATCTGAAGTATCGGTAATAGCCGTATTATTGTCTCCAACTACAGCAAGCTTATAACCGGTTCCGTAATCAGCATCTTCAGGAATTGTGATTACTTCAGAACCATCATCAGCGATATCGTCGGCCTCAAGAATCCAGGTATCCTCATCTGGTATATAAACATAAATATCAACCAGTGAAATATTTGCAGCGATCCATTCAACGGTAACAGGTTCGCCGGCATAGAATTTTAATGCGCCCGATACAGAAGCACCATCTATGAAAGGTGTTGATGCATCAATTGTTGTAAAAGTAATGTTCTCTGCAATTGTTGCATTGTCAAATACATCTTCAACAGCGGCTAATGCAAGGTAGTAAACCTGATTATTAGTTAAATCAGCATCGGGGTTTATTGTAATGATTTTCTTTTCATCATCTATTGTTGCTGTATAAGAAACATCAGCACCTGCAACATCTGTTTCTTTAAAGGTTAACAAGGCATCAAGGATTGCCCCATTGGTAATCTCTGAATTATCGATATTCCGAATAGATTCGTCGAACTCGACAACTAAATCAGAATAAACATATACATCTGTTGCAGCATCTTCAGGATCCCAGGTTGCTATAGGGGCAGTGATATCTGGTTCAAGTATTTGAATGTTATCAATAGCAATATCTTCATCACCTGCATTTAGAGAGAAAATAATTTTTATATCAAGAGTAGAGCCTGTTCCTACAATATCGGCAGTAAATTCTGTAAAATCAGATGTAACAAATACGAGACTATCTCCTATTCCATTGAAATCAGCATCTATTGATGGTGCTGTATTTGTTGTTAGTGGATTCCCTGAAAGTGTACCTGAATTTCTTATCCAAATTAAGTCAGTAAAAATACCACTGTTATCAATATCATATTGAATATGAACTGAATCGTTATTATCCCAATCCTGATTTGTTCCATCGTCATCTTCAGCGAGCATTATGCTAAACGAAAGACTTAAAACTCCGGAAATATCAATATCATTAATGTTTAGTTCTAAAGGCAGGGTTGCTCCCTCCCCATCTATGTCCATAGCAGCAAAATAATAGGTGCCCTGTATATTTCCAAATTCAACATTTGAACTAATATCAGAGCCATCTGTCCTCAAGAAAAAGTCATTAAACCCATCTGAAAACTCAACTTCTGAAGTTGCATACTCTGAACCAGTATAGGTTTCAAAATCAAGGGTATAGATAGGTGTTTGTGAGACAGCAAATCCAAATTGAAAAATCAGGATTTGAAATAAGATAAGGCGAAGTAGATGTTTTTTCATAGCAAATTGTTTTGAATTATTGGGTTATAAAAGTAGACTCATTGTATCGTTTAGGTATTTCAAGAACATTAGCTCTATGTTAATTTTCCTTAACGTGTTGTTTTAAAAGGATAAAACAGGTTTAGGTAAATCGGTAGAAAAAATTACGAAATTCAGTTCAGGTAAAAAATTATATTGGTTTGTTTTCGCGAAAAACTGTTAAAATAATATTAACAGCAAGTTGTTGATAAGCATAAAACAAAAAGCTCCACCTGATAGCAGATGGAGCTTTTGCGAGTTCAGATAATATGAAATTCAACTGGCTATATTAAAGGGTAATAAAGCAACAGTGATTTCTGCTTCTTTAGGTTTTTGATCAAATACAACAAAATCTGAGGTCATTTTACGTTCATTTGGTCTTTTGTTCAGACTGGCAAGTTCTGAGAAAGCTATAATATTCTTCGGGAAATTATGTTTACTGGCAGCTCTGCCAGAAAATTCGTAATTAATTACACGTCCTTCCGAAGTAACCGAATCGGCTGTAGTAAGAAAAAAATCAGGAACAGGATGCTCCTCGAAACTATCCATTGATCGATTATAAGTATCACCGTTCCAGGAATAATATACCTTATTTCCCTTTTCCAGAAGTATTTCCCTGATTTTTAATGCACTTGACGACAAAGAGTTTCCAAGACCAACTATACAGTTATCCGGAATATTGTCGTAAATAAATTTGCGCAGAGCTCTTTCACTTTCAAGAATAATGGTATTAAATCCCTTACGTTGTAAGGCGGATTCAATGCTCTTCCACGTTTTTTCAAACAAATGTCCAAGTCTTGTTGATTGCTTCATTTTTCTATGATTTTGCATCAAAGTAAAGCAGTAAATATGATATATGTCAATTTTTTGTTGTTTACTGGAATGACTCTGGGGTGTTATAGTGCATTTGGGGGTGAATTTTAATAATGTGGGACGAAATTATTAAAGCAGAATGAGCTTGAAATTTAAAAATTCAATCTGCTTAAAGCACTAAGCGTTTTAAAGTTTTTTACAGAAAAAGTTGTTTACCAAGTTAAATCTGTATTTTTGTGTGTCAGCTTAAAAACTTAATCATACGCATATGCTTATCTGGGAAAAGAAAATTCCTACTTATCTTGTTCACAAAGAATCCATTGTAAGAACGACCATTTTTACCGGATTATTTGCCCTGGCGTTCATTAATTTCTATGCTCCCTTCAATGTTGAGAAATGGTATCAGCCCACCAATGAATTCGAGCTCTTCTTTTATTCAAGCCTTGTAATTCTTGTTGGAATGCTGGTAATTGTTCTTAGCAGAATCATTATGTTCCAGGTGTCGAAAAAGGTTGAACTTACTTACCTGATTTATGCTATATGGATTGCGGCAGAAATTATAAGTATGGCAGCCGTTTATTCTGTTTTTGCAAAATTTGCTCTTGATGATCGCCGTTTTTTTTATGAAATTATCGAAATAACTTTTAAAAACACCCTGCTGATACTGCTGCTTCCTTATACTGTTCTATGGTTATATTTTGCCTATCGCGAAAAAACAAAAGAACTGGAAGAATACTCACAGACAGGTATTTTAAAGGGACACCCCGATAAAATGATTCCTTTCTATGACGAGAAAGGTAAATTAAAATTTTCTGTTATTAACGACGACATTCTGTATATTGAAGCCTCCGATAATTATGTTTCCATATATTATGTTACAAATGAAAAAACAGCAAAATACATGGTGCGTAATACACTTAAAAACCTTGAAGAAAAGCTCAAAAACATTGGATTTATTCGTTGTCACCGATCTTTCCTGGTAAACTTCAATAAAGTTAAACTACTTAAGCGCGAAAAAGACGGCTTATTTATTGAGCTAAATGCAGACAATCAAATCACGCTGCCTGTATCGAAGACTTATGTAACTGGCATTATTGAATCTTTTTCCGAATCGTCTCTGTAATCCCGGCCGGAAAGTTCCTGATTCGGAATTATTTTCATAAAACATAATTAGGAATATTGCTATATTTGAGACAATTAAGAACTATAGTAATACTGCATGTTTTATAAAACATCAAGCAAATATGTCCTATTTGTAATACTTCTGATATTCATTACTGCTTCCACAACAAAAGCACAAAGTACTTACTACAGATTTCGTTATTTAACTCAGGAGAACGGGCTTAAAAACAGCAGTATTCACACCATCTGTCAGGATGATAACGGGTTTATCTGGATAGGCACCGAGGGTGGTTTGTTTCGATACGACGGGTTCCGTTTTAAACACTTTACTCATAATCCAAACGATACTAATTCATTAAACAGTCCGGTTGTTTTTGCCTTGTTCAGCCAGGCAAACAATAAATTATGGATAGGTACCTACCGCGGACTGATGCTCTATGACCCCACTCTTAACCGATTTACCGATTTAAACCTTTCTGAGCGCTATCTGCCGGGCAAAACCATTCCGGTTAATGATATTGTTATGGGTCCCGATTCTTTAATCTATATAGCCTGCCAGGAAATTGGAGTGGTTGTTTATAATACCAAAGAAAAAAAATTTGATGATATACTTTCGGACAGAATAAACCGAAACATGAGTAACAGCGCCATAAATACCATTATGTTTGACAGCAAAAACAACTGCTGGATTGGCACTTACTCTAAAGGCATATACAAATTCGGGCCGGATACTAACCAACCGGTATATTATGATTTCAGCTCCTATTCCGACGGAAAACTCAACACAAACGATATTCTTAAAATAACCGAAACAACATGTGGCGATATCTGGGTAACAACACGTGGTGGCGGCGTTTTTCTTTTTGTAAAGGGCGAAAACAATATAAAACACTTTCATCATAATGCTGAAGTACCCGGAAGCATAGGAAGTAACGAAGCCTATGATACCTGGGAGAATACAAACAACGAAATATGGATCTCAACAAATGGTGGTGGAATAAACATCTATAATAAAAATACGGAAAGCTTTACCCGCATTAAACATAAACCAAATGACCGGTATGGCTTGTTGAATGATAACATCCGCACAATTTTTGAAGATCAGCAGGGAAATTTATGGATAACTTCATTCCAGTACGGGATAAACATTAAAGTCAATAATCCATACAAGTTTAATCATGTGTTTTTTCCTCCCGAAGAAAACACGGAATATCGAAGCACCACCATTTTATCGTTCTACACCGATGAAAAAAATCTTTGGGTGGGCACCGATGGCGGAGGTTTAAAAAATATCGATAAGAAAACAGGTGCAATAAAAACATACCTCCCCAGCCAGACCATGAACAGTATTCCCGACAGGGTTATTACTGCCATACAAAAAGATTACCAGGGTATTTTATGGCTTGGAACATACCTGCAAGGCCTTGTAATATTTGATACAAAAACCGGAAAGTTCAGAAATTTCACTCACGATGCTGACAACAAAAAATCAATAAGTAATAATTACGTAAGTTGTATTGTTGAAGATCGAAACGGAAATTTATGGATAGGAACAAACGGTGGAGGCATTAACCTGTTAAACCGCCATGATTACAGCTTCAAACATTTTATGGCTTCCGAAAACGATCCTGAAAACTCGCTTGTACACAATTATGTAAACGTGATACAGGAAGACATTAACGGTAATTTATGGATTGGCACTTATTGGGGGTTAAGTCATTTTAACATCAGGGATTACAGTTTTAAAAATTACCGGTATTCAAGAAACAAGACAGGAAGCCTGAGTAATAATGTGGTGTTGAGCTTGCTTAGAGATTCTAAGGGACGATTATGGGTGGGTACCCGGATGGGATTAAACCTGTATAATCGGGATAATGATAATTTTGTTATTTATACCGAAAATGATGGTTTAGCAGCTAGCACTATCAATGGAATACTCGAAGACAAGCAGGGAAACATCTGGATTTCTACCAACAGTGGCATTTCAAAATTCAACCCTCAAACCGAAGAATCTGTAAATTTTTATGCCGAAGACGGACTTCAGGGTAATGAATTCTATCATGGCGCCTGCTATAAATCAAGTAATGGCGACTTGTTCTTCGGAGGGTATAACGGATTTAATGCTTTTAACCCTGATTCTATTGCTGAACGACATTATATGCCAAAGGTCATTCTTACAGGGCTTAGGGTACTTGACAGGGATATTCCTATTGGCTCCATGCCTGACGGACGGGAAATTCTTAAAAAAGATATCTCAGAAACCGATAAAATAGAGCTTAATTACAGCGATAAAAGCATTTCGGTATATTTTGCAGCCATTGACTTTATTGAAGGTTCAAAAAATATTTTTGCTTATAAACTTGAAAACTTTGACAACAGCTGGAATTACACCACCCAGGAACACCCTTTTGCTACCTATACAAACCTGAGTCCCGGAACTTATACTTTTCTTGTAAAGGCTGGAAAAAAAGAAATCCTTAATGAAGTACCCGGCTATGCAAAGTTACAAATCACAATAAATCCGCCGCTTTGGAGAACATGGTGGGCTTACACACTGTATTTGCTATTTGTATTATTCTTTATTTTCTTTTTCTGGAGACTTTCTTTGCAGCGCCTTAAAGAAAAAAACCAGATAAAACTGGAAAAATTGAAACGTGAACAAATTGAAACAGCTACTCAGGCAAGAATGAGTTTTTACACCAACATATCACACGATATCAGAACCCCATTAACATTAATAATTGGACCACTTGAACAATTATTAAGCAGGGGTAAAGAAACAGAACCTTTCAGAAAGCAACTGGACATAATGCTTAAAAACGCACGCAGACTATTAAGATTGATAAACCAACTTCTTGATTTCAGGAAAATTGAAATGGACAAGATGAGTCTGAATGCCGAAAAAGCCGATCTGAACCGTTTCATCAGAGACATTGTATACTCGTTTGAAGAATTTGCTGCCGAAAAACATATCGAATTCAAATTCAAATCTAATATAGATAAATGCATCTTATGGTTCGACCCTGACAAAATCGATAAGGCCATGTTTAATTTACTGTCGAATGCCTTTAAATACACGCCTGACAAAGGAAGAATCAGCGTAGAACTAAACTCACCGGTAAAAATTTCTGGTTTCGATAGTCAATTTGCCGAGATTAGTATAACCGATTCAGGTAAAGGGATTGCAGCACAGGAAATAAATAATATTTTCGATCGCTTTTACCAGGTAAATAATCAGCAGAACACAACCCATAAGGGTTGGGGGTTAGGCTTAAATCTCAGCAAAAACTACATCGAACTACACAAAGGAACTATTAAGGTTGAATCAATTGAAAATGCAGGTAGCGTATTTAAGATTTACCTGCCATTAGATGAATCAATTTTCGATGAGAATGAGAAAGTACAAACTACAATTCCGGGTGTAAATAAATACCTTCATATTGCTTCTGATGCATACAAAGACAACTCAAAGAAAAACACAGTTCGTAGCAAAACCAAGAATAATGCATTTCAGGCTTTGATTGTAGAAGACAATCTTGAATTACGCGATTACCTTGTTGATGAGTTGAGCACAAGATACAATTGCTACGAAGCAAATAACGGGTTGGAAGGATACGAACTTGCAGTTGATCTTATGCCTGATATTGTTATTAGCGATATTATGATGCCGGGCATGGATGGCTACCAGCTATGTAAATACCTAAAAGAAAATATTGTTACAAGTCACATCCCTGTTATACTTTTAACAGCAAAAAGCAGTACCGAAGATCAGATTGAAGGGCTTGAATCGGGTGCCGATGCCTATATTTCCAAACCTTTCAGACCCGATCAGCTAATAGCTTCAATTGAAAGCATTATCGACAACAGAATACGCTTAAAAGAGAAATTCAGCAAACTGAACAGTTACACCTCAAACAATAAGAACGTTACTGCAGACGACAAATTCATAAACAAAGCCCAGTCAGTTATTATTGATAATGTATCGAACAACCAGTTTGGTGTTAACGAACTAGCGCAGCATTTAACCATAAGCCGTGTACACCTGCACCGCAAAATGAAAGCAATTGCCGATCTTGGGCCAAATGACTTTATTCGTAAAATACGCCTTCAGAAAGCGGCAGAACTGCTGTTGAAAAACGAAAATACTATCTCTGAAATATGCTCAATGGTTGGATTCAGTTCCACAACCTATTTCTCAAGCTGTTTTAAAGCTTATTATAAATTGAGCCCTAAAGAGTTTATTGATAAAGAGAGAAGAAAGTAAACTAAACCAATATTTTTAAAAACCAGAATGAAATTTATATTAGATATAACACAGAAGTCTAAAGGTAGATGTATTACTTTAATCCCATCAGGTATTCAGCCATCTGACTTCACATCCTCATTATAAAAATTAATAGCTTAAACAAAATTACCAAACGCACTTAATTAAAGAATGTTGAAGTAAAGTACAGCAGAAATCTCCAGGCGAAAAAATTTCTGTCAGATACAAAGTCTTAGCTCCGAACAATAATGTGCAGAATGAAAGTTGTATTTATCAGCATTATCATTTTCACATAAAGCTTTTAATCTCCTTACCTCCTGCAGCTCGTTTTCATACTCCCAATAATCGGGATGTTCTGAAAGATACTTTTTTAACATTTGTTCCGTATTCATAGACTTTAATTTTTTGGTAATTAAAGCAGATTTTATACAAAGGTAAGCCATGTATGCTACCCTGTTATTAAGCTAATACTAAGTTGATGTTAAGTTTTATCCCCTTTGTACTCCGACAAACCATTTAGTTTATGCCGTATGTGTTGAATTTACAACATAAAAAAGCAGAGTAAATGTCTATCAGACAATAAGAATAATCTTTCAATAGAATTGAAAAAATTAAAATAATCGTTATCTTGATGTACTAAAAAAAGAATTCTCACCCAAATGAGTCAATCGCATAAAGTAGAAAGTATTATTAGTTTCCTTTCTGTAATAACGAAGAAAACTCCACTTCTGCTTATATGCATTTTTGTTTTTAACCTTGCTTCCCTCCTTGCTCAACCGGGTTCAGAATCTTTTGGATATCTAAGCGTTGAAGATGGCCTGTCGAATGCTACTAAGAGTTGTTTTTTGCAGGATCGCAAAGGATTTTTGTGGATTGGCACTCCAGATGGACTAAACAAATACGATGGTCAAAATATTACAGTATACAGGTATAAGCACACCGACCCTAAAAGTATAGGATTAAATGAAATATTACAATTGTATGAAGATAAGGATGGGTTTATATGGATAATTAACGATGCCGATAAAGGGATTAGCAAATACAATCCGGAAACGGAGTCTTTTACCACTTTTGTTCATGATCCGGAAAATCCAAATAGCATTAGCAGTAACACATTTTACCATATTATGCAAGACAAAGACAGCACATTATGGTTTTGTACCGACAGTACTATTGATTTTTTGGAGAAAAACCCCGTTCATAATGATCAGAAACTTTTCAAACATATTTATGTTTCAAATGTAAAAGGCAGATTAGCCTGGATACATGAAAATCGCTTTGGTGATATATTGGTCTTTACTCAAAAAGTTCACAAGATAAACAAAGAAGACTGTTCGCTTACAACTATAAGCGATTCTATTTTACCGTTGACAGCTCCCTATAATATTACATCGCTCATTGAAGATGAAGATGGAAACATATTGTTTGGTTCCGGTGTGGCAGGCAATATAAAACTTAATTACCAAAAAGAATCTGGCCGGTATATACAGGATCTTAATAACAACTTAAATGTATCGCCTCAGGAGAGAAACTATGTTATTAAAGATAACGATAATAAAATATGGATTGCAACCGGTTCTAAAGGACTGTTTTTGTTTGATCCCGAAAAAAAACAATCCTATAACTACACTCATAATAAATTAAAAGAAAACTCACTAAGTGAAAATACTCTTTACTCCTTGTATATTGACCGATCCAATATTTTATGGATAGGTACATATAGTTCGGGTTTATGTAAATACAACCTCTTTAAGAAACAATTTTATCAATACACAAAAGACCCTTCAAATGAGATCTCTTTAAGTGGAAACGTTATATCAGCAATAAGCTCAACAACTCCTGACGAATTATGGGTCGGCTTAAACAGAGAAGGAGGCGTTAACCGAATAATTTCTGAGAACGGAATTGCTAAACAAATTATTAAATATAAACACAATCCGGCTAATAGTAATTCCCTAAGGAACAACAGCACCTTTTGTTTAGTTCAAAGAAAAAACGGTGAGGTTTGGCTTGGTAGTTCCCAGGGATATATTACCGTTATATATCCTGAAAAACCCGGTTCTGGAGAAAAACCAAAGTTTAAAAACTATCAGCTCTCGCCATGGACATTTACAATTCTCGAAGACAGTAATGGTACTATTTGGGGCGGAACATGGGACTCCGGATTATGGAGATACCACGAAGAAACTGATTCCTTTAAATTTTTTGATCACGATCCGAGTAACAATTCAAGCATAGTTGATAATATTATCTGGGCCCTTTATGAAGACAATAAAGGAAATATCTGGATTGGTGGACGGGGTAAAGGACTTGGAATCCTGCATGCATCTGAGAAAAATAAAATGAATCCGAAATTTATTAACTACAAAAGCAACGATAAAGACACAACCAGTCTTAGCAGCAACTCAATTAATTGTTTTTACCAGGACAGTGAAGGCAATATGTGGATTGGAACTCATTATGGTTTAAATAAGGTTGATCGCCGCATATTAAAGGCAAATAACATACAAAACCTTATTTTTCAATCATTCCATACATACAATGGCTTACCGAACGAGGGAATCATTGGTATAGTTGAAGATAATCATCAGAATTTATGGTTAAGCACTTCAAACAGCATTTGCAGGTTTAACCCTTCAAATAACAAACTTGAAAACTACACAACCGATCATGGTCTGGTAAATAATCAATTCAGACACAATGCCTTTTTTAGGGATGAAAAAGGAAAGATTTATTTTGGTGGCGAAGGAGGTATTGATGCCTTTTACCCCGACAGTATAAAAAACAATCCGTACATTCCCGAGGTTGTAATTACCAGCATAAAGATTTTCAATAAGACAGTACATGTTGGAGAAAAAATAAATGATGAAATAATTTTAACAAAATCAATTACCGAAACTCCCGAGATAAGGTTGTCTTATAAAAATAAAGTCATCACCTTTGAATTTGCTGCTTTACATTATGCAAATCCGGAGAAAAACCAGTTTGCCTACACTATGGAAAATTTCGATGATGATTGGAATTTTGTAGGAAACAAAACCGATGCTACCTATACAAATATGGATGCCGGAGAATATATTTTCAGGGTAAAAGCCTCGAATAACGATGGCATCTGGAACGAAGAAGGTACATCAATTAAAATTATCATCACTCCGCCATTCTGGAAAACCTGGTGGTTTATCGTAACAAGTATATTGGGGTTAATTACCCTCATTGTTAGCATTTATTTTTACCGGATACATTCTATTACGCTTCAGAAAATTGCACTGGAAGAAACCGTTAAATCACGCACATTAGAGATTCAGGAAAAAACGGAAGAAATAATAACCCAAAAAGAAGAGATTGAAAAACACAGAAACAACCTCGAAGAACTTGTAAAAGAACGTACGCAAAGACTGGAAGAAGCCTTAATTAAAGCCAAAGAATCTGACGAGTTAAAGTCGGCTTTCCTGGCTAATATGTCGCATGAAATACGAACCCCAATGAATGCAATTGCCGGGTTTTCCGACTTATTAAACGAAGTGGATCTGACACCCAAAGAAAGAACCGAATATGTTGAAATTATACAATCAAACACCTCCGGCTTAATTAAAATAATCGATGAAATTATTGACCTGAGCATTATTGAGTCAAATCAGCTAAAACTTACAAACGAGTTATTTGACCTTAATATTTTAATTGACCATATATATTCTTACTACTCATTAAGTAATAAAAAATCCAACCTCAGAATAATTAAAAATAACCAACTCGAGAAGCTAAACCTAAAACTCAACAGCGATAGCCTAAGAATAAGACAGATTATTAACAACCTGATGGACAACGCATTTAAGTTCACCCTCGAAGGTCATATTGAGCTAGGTACTTATATTAAAAATCAAATTTTATATATCTATGTTGCAGATACAGGAATAGGAATTCCTTCGACCAAAATGGATCTCATTTTCCAGCAATTTACCAAAGTAGAAGACAGTGAACTTGAATGGACAAAGGGTTTAGGCTTAGGTTTAGCGATATCACAAAAGATTGCTGATGCAATGAGTGCTAAAATTGATGTAAAGTCGGAAAAAGGAAAAGGTTCAACTTTTTCATTTGGCATTCCAATGGAAAAAGTAACTACTCATGATAACACAGAAATTGCAGTACCGCTTACACCCTTGCTGAACAATTGGACAGGTAAAACCATACTAATTGCAGAAGACGTTGATGCAAATTTCATTTATCTGGAAAAAGCGCTTCAGAAAACCGGTATTAATGTTATCAGGGCTAAAACGGGTATTGAAGTATTAGATCTTGTTTTAGACAATCAAACATTTGACCTGATATTAATGGATATTAAAATGCCATTAATGGATGGTTATGAAGCTGCAAAGAAAATCAAAGCACTGAATCCAAAACAGATAATTGTTGCACAGACTGCCTACAGCAGACCAAATGAAAAGCGAAGATTTTACGACGAAAATTTCAACGAATACCTTTCAAAGCCAATTAGCCGGGCAGACTTAATCATGATTCTTGAGAAGTTTCTGTAGCTGGTCCTGATATAAAAAAGAGGATCAGCATGCAGGCTGTATGCTAAATCCTCCTTTACAACTAACTCATCCTTTATCTAACCTAAGAAGTAAAACTACTATGCTGAATATTTACTCTTATATCGTATATGTGCTCATCTCTTCTGAACACTTTTCTGCTGTTTTCTGCTGATAAAGTATTACCGGAGATTATCTCCTTATCTCCATTTCTGTAATTCAGAACTATCCCATCTGTATGTGAAAGCATATAAATTACAGGTATGCCACAAACCGAAAAACCTAAAGAATTTGCAGCCAGTTTTATTTTCTCAGTATTTCCGTTTCGAACTAGTGCCCAGTCTTTTTCCTCAATCAAAAGTTCCGATTTTTTTAAAATTTTAGGTTCAAAACTTAGTTGTCCCTGCTCAACTTTTACACCAAGTTCAGCATACCTTGTAAGAATATCTTCTTTAACCTGGCCTGTCATTCCGGGCTGTTGAACACCTGCAAACGAAGGTGTATGCGAGTAGGGATCAATCGGAAATGCCCCATATTCTTCAGGTTTTTTGTGTACACCAAGCCCTTCTTTCACTTCATCGAAGTGTTTTTGCAGTTTTTTAACCAAGGTTTCATCTGCATTCTCACCAATAGCTGACTCTAAAATTTCACCAATAGCAAGATGCAATTTCGATACCATGTGCCAATATATACTACCCAGTCCTTCGTACTTATAAAAAGTACCTGACCGACCGGTAAATTGCTTGTGATTAAACAACTCAACAAATAAATCGCATATTTCCTGTTTTTGCCTTTCAGCAATATCTACTGCATCTAAATCAGTCTTTAACTCCTCGGCATTACGGTATTTGCCATTGAAATGAAGTTGTCCGTTCACATCCTTGCAAACAAACCGGTTGTTTTGGACTTCAATTTCATGCAGTAAAAAAGGAATTACATCTAGTTTATCTTTCGGGATAACATTCTTTTCTCTGAATAAGGGTAATTTGCGGTTTGGATAAAGCATATAACTTCGCTGATCTTTACGATACATCTTACTGTTCCGAAGTGCTTCAAGAACTTCAAACGACTCTTCTACCGATAATAATCCTGAACTTAATACAGAAACCTGTCCTTCGAGCATTTCGTGCAGATATTCCACAGAATACCCATTTTCACCAAAATGAATAAGGTTATAGGAATGATACAATCCATCTCTTCGTTTGTTTGTACGAATGGAATGATCGAGATATAAAATTCCTTTTTCAATAAATTCCAGTATATGTTCAACACCCATCTCAAGCTTTTCATTCCTGAAGCCTTTGTAAACAGCATTTCGGTATTTCTCTCCAGCATTGCCCAGATCATCCAGCATATGTTTACGATTCTTATCTGATATTTCACCCTTAAGCAAATCAGCATATTTTGATTGTATAGCAATAACAGCCTCGGTGAAATGTGAAACTTCTGCCGATACTATAAACTTTCTGACAGCTGATTTCTTAAATATTCTCTGGGCAAAAGCCAGGAACCTGCGCATATTATACAAGCTTACCATAGATAAACCGTAACCTACAAGTGCATTGTTGGCATCGTTCCACTCGGGACGCTGTGTGTTCATCCAGATACCACCCTCAGGAACAAAATTGCTGAATTTAGCCAGGAGAGTAACCAGTATTTTCTCAGTAAGATTAACCCTGTACAGCTCCTCATTGTTAACGAAATGCATTTTACCATCGGCACCGTACTGCTTAACCCTTTGCTGAACTCTTTCTTCTGTATCGGGATTATACCTTATACTGTTTCTGGGAGCATTTAAAAGCGATTTATAGTCTTTGATTTCATAAGGCACATTGGCATATACAAATATTTCTTCCTCCAGGAATTTTTCTATTTGCCCGGGATGATACCTGGCTGAGAGTTCCATTAGCCTGAGCAGGTATATTAACTGGTGATCTCCCCAATAGCCAATATTCGACCAGGGATCTTCCGGATCAAGTATTTCCCAGTCAATTCCATCCTTTGTTATCCGGTAAGGATTATACCCATCGGCGGTTGACGCATTCAGAAACTTGGCAATAAAACCTTCAATGTACTCCGGAAATGAAAATGATAAAGCTTCCCAGTTCTGAAAGATGTCTCTCCAGTTGCCTTGATAATAGAGATTTTCAGAGCCATCAGGTTTTTTAATATCAATCGAAAACTGGTTCCAGGGTCGGCTTGGATCACCGTGTCTTCTGGAAAAACTCAAAGGTAAATACTCCAGACAAAGCCTGTAAAGGTCAGGATCGTTAACTTCCTTTATGGCTTTAAGAAGATCAGAGTAATTTGTTGTTTCTTCCAATGCGTTTAGGAATTCTTTATGTTTAGCGAATACCCTGCTGTTCCAGTTTTGAATAAATTTCAGAAAATCTTTTTTCGGAATCTGGTATTGATTATTAAAAACACCTCCACGCATAATGTTGAATAAGACATTCGCAAAATGGCGTGCAGATTGCAGTTTGTCCTGAGTAAGTTGCGCTCCATCCGACAAATCAACAAGTTTCTTTAATTCATTGGTGCCGTTTTTAATATCTTTCTCAATCGCTGAATTTAAGTCAGAAGCTTTAATACCTTCAATTAATGAAGCCAGTTCAGCCGGTCCCCGGTTTAATTCGGCAACAATCTTCCATTTTTGTTCCTTCCCCGGCTCAAGCAAAAACGATTTTGAAACATAAAATGCTCCCCGAACCCCTTTTTTAAATGCTTCGGTCTCTACTTCCTCACCAGCACAGAATTTATTAACCTGCGATTCCGAGAGAAGATATTTTGGATCATCTAATCCGGTTTGCCAAACTGTTGTTGCTTTGAGAGCTTCGCTGGGCTCAGCCTTGTCGGTAAGTATCGAACTTAGGGTATAAACTGCAAGCTTTGCTTCCGGAATGAGCTCCATTTGTTTATACCCATCAACTAGGGTACTCATGTTTGTCTGCAACCCCCTGTTTACTCCATAAGGTAAAATATTTCTTACTCCATCAAGAATTTCAAGGCTTAGTGGTTCATTGCAAATATTTTTTAGAAAAGATTCCCGTATGAAACCGTATTTTTCACTGTTCATCCAACTGTATGAAAAGCAAATGCCTATATCATGGTTTATTTCTTCGAATATCAGCTTGTTCCCATAAATGCTTTTATACAGGTTTCTTTCCGTCGTATAAACTTTATTTGAGTCCTTGAAAGGTTTCCAGAGGTAATTCTTTCCTGCTTTTTCTGCAATAATTACAGTTTCAGGCCCGGAAGTTTCTGATGAGTCATGAATTTTATCGTCGGTATAATATGGAAAAAGAGCGGTCTCGGGATTTTTACGACCACAGGTTAAACCCCCATTACTTGAAATAAACATCCAATGGTCTGAGTTGCTAACAATAGACATGAAGAACGCCTTCATGCCATCGTAATTTTCTATTTTATAAAAGTCCTCACCTTCGATAGAAACAATTTCTCCTTTTATTTCAGTTTCAGCGTTTTTTAATGGCGTATTTCCAAAAAATAATTCTTTCATCCTTAAATTATCTTAAAACATTTTGACCCGAATAAAACATTTTATCGTCATTCCTGCCTTAGCAGGAATGATACGTTTTTATTAATATCAACTATTTCAAAAACACCCTTGCAGTTTTATCTCCTGCCTGAATAGTAATATATCCAGGCTCAAAGGTCCATTTGTTAATATTATTTACAAACATAAAATCTCTCCCCGAAAGCTGGAAACTCAAATCAACAGATTCACCTGAATTTAGTTCAGGTTTTTGAAATCCCCTCAGGCGTTTTACCGGAGGCGAAATGCTAGCTATTTCATCAGAAACATAGAGGAGAACAGCTTCTTTCCCCTTCATATTGCCCGTATTCCTTAGCTTAACCCAAATCTGCAGCGTATCGCTGATTGAAATTGTATCGGCGCTTAATTTTGGAATCCCATATTCAAAAGTGGTATAACTTAATCCTGTTCCAAACTCATACTGGGGTGTAAATCCATTGAGTCCGAAATTCACATCTCTTTCATCGCTTAGCTGATGATCATAGGTCCACAAAGAACCGGAATACCTGGGCCAAGTGTATGGTAATTTACCCGATGGATTAATTTTTCCAAAAAGAATATCGGCAATAGCCCTTCCACCTTCATTTCCGGGTAAAAATGCCATTATTGCAGCCTGCACTTTACCTTCAATTTCCCTGATAATACGAGGCCGTCCCTGAACCATAACCAGTATTATTGGCTTACCGGTTTCAGCAAGTGCTTTAACAAGATTTTGTTGCGCTTCCGGAAGGTCGAGTTCTTCAATGTCACTGGGTTTTTCTGTGGCAGGTATTTCACCTACACAAGTAATAATCACATCGCACTTTTGAGCCTTGTTAACTGTTTCCTGAATATCTGTTTCTTTTGTATAATCGGTTCCCTGGCTGAAGAGTACATTGTTTTTCCCGGCATTTTTCTGAATTGCATCCAGAATGGTAAGCTTATCCTTATCGTTATATTGCGGATCCTGCCCTGCCCAGGTTCTGGACCAACCACCATTAAGGTAGTTCAGCGAATTTGCTGCCACCCCTGTAACCAGTATCTTTTTTCCTGTTTGAAGAGGTAGAATGTCGGCTTCATTTTTCAATAATACAATACTTTCGCCTGCAGCCTGATAATTCATCTCATGCGATTCCTGTTTTGAAAAACCGGGATATTTCTGTTTTTCAAAAAGAGGATCGGTAAATACACCTGATTTATATTTCAGGTATAAAATTCTTCTTACAGCATCGTTAATTCTTGATTCAGGAACTTCTCCGGTTTTTACTAAATCAATCAGGTGCACTGCAAAGCTTTCATCATAAGGCTCCATGCACATATCTATACCAGCAAGAACGCTCATTTTCACTGCTTCGCGTTCGTCTTTTGCAACCTTATGCACACTCACCAGATTATCGAGGTCGTTCCAATCTGTAATAACAACTCCTTTAAAACCCAGTTCATCCTTCAGTAAATCCGTTAACAGCCACTTGTCGGTATGCGATGGTGTTCCATTCAAGGTTCCCGAAGCCACCATAATGGAAAGCAGTCCATTATCAATTGCCTTTTCGAAAGGAGGCAGTAATATCTCACGAATCATTCTCTCGGGCATAATAACCGGAGAGCGATCTTTCCCATTGTAAGATGCTCCATAACCCAGAAAATGTTTTGCGCAGGCTACCACATGTTCCTGTCCGGCCGGATTATCTCCCTGCATGCCATCTATCATAGCCTGTCCCATCTCAGAGGTCAGGAAAATATCCTCACCAAAGGTTTCATAGATACGTCCCCAAAGAGGATTCCGGGCAACATCGAGAACAGGGGAGTAATTCCAGGGTATGGCACAGGCCTTTAATTCATAAGCAGTAACCTGTGCAGCACCTTTGGCCAGTTCACGGTTAAAGCTTGCAGCAACATTTATCTGATGCGGAAACATAACCGAACCAGCTGTATAATTAGCACCATGTGCCGCATCAATTCCATATAAAAGTGGAATTTTCAGCCTGGTTTTATTTATTGCTATATCCTGAACTGCTCCAATGTAATGTCTCCACTCTTCGGGTGTTAAGGGATAATTTCCAAGGTTCTGCACCGAACCTGCTCCATATTTAACCAGGATGCGATTAACTTTTGCAGTATCGAATCTGAGCGTATCGCGTGTGGAATAGAAAGGACCTTCTAATAATGCCGGAAGTCCAACATTCAGCATTTGCCCGACTTTTTCTTCGAGAGTCATACTTGCAAGAATACTATCAGCTTTCCGATAGATTTCCTGATCTGCTTCTTCGTATTGAATAGTTGTTTTACAAGCTGATAAAAGGATATAAAATATACTTAAACCAAGTATGAATCTTCCGGGTTTTAACATATCAGTTAAAATAAACCTTTATTTTACTCTTCAACAAAAAATGGAATATTGGCAGTAGCTGCATTTTTATGGCTGTCCTGCACATATATAAATATTCGATAGGCACCAGGAGTTTCAGGCAAATCAAAAACTTCATTTTCGGTACCTTTATAGGTCAGTACTGTATTCGGACGATTTTCAAAATCTCCACCATCACCCAAATCTGTGCTCTCAGGCATAATCTCCCATGTATAGGCTAGTGTATCATTTTCATAATCTCTGGCATAAACAACAGCATTGAGCTTGTCCTCTTCTTTCAGTTTTATGAAATCGTATGCTGTTAATCCGTTTAGTCGGAAAGAGTCGAGTGTTGGGCATCGATTTTCAGGCCATTTTCCGGTCCATAAATAATGCATGGCATCAACAGTTTCTGTTTCATCGCCATTTTCAAGAAACATACCATACCAGGTTGGAGTTCTTTCCTGTTTTTGTCCCCAAAGGAAAACATAAGAACCCAGGCAATTATCTTTATCGGCCTCAATGGCTACTTTGTAACGGTGAATAAAAGCTTCCGCTTTTTCTTTACTGGTTTGCTCGATGTTTGCACCCCAAGGAGTTGAAGGGACTTCCCAGTGACCGGTTGCACCCCATTCGGTAACCATATAAGGGCCATCCCAGCCTGTATCTGCTATTCGCTGTTGCAGATTAACAATGTCGCCATACATCTGAATGCTCAGAAAATCAATATCTGTGCATCGCTGTTTAATTTCATCAACCTCGGTTTTACCAATACCAGCTGTAGTTGTTGTAGTAACATGGTTTGGATCAATTTCATGTATCATCTTTGAAATATCGTTAACTGCATCGTAAACACGCCAGTCTTCTGTTCTAAGATTTAATTCATTGCCGATGGCCCAACCTAATAATGCAGGATGATCTTTTAAACGCATTACTTCACCTTTCAGGTATTCGAATTGCTCATTAACCCAGGCAGTATCGCCATAGTCATGACCATGCCTCTGACGACCGACTTCGAGCCCCATTAAAACCAGGAGACCACTTTCCTGAGCACGATCCAATACCTCTATGGCATCTTGCTGACCATTCTCTGTCCTCCATGTTCTGAATGAATTTGCACCATGTTCGCCCAGTGCTTCGATTTTTCCGAATTCACAACCTGCACCCTTCACAAAAAATTCGTCGCCGTCAACAAACAGGCGGTATTTTCCTTCTTCCAATTGTTTAAGCTCCACTTTTACAGGACCTTTAGCATCTTTTTTTTCAGTTGTTTTACAACTCATCATTAGCGATAATGATAATACAATAAAAAACAAGTTCTTTATAGTCTTCATAATTACAATTTTTTATCCTGATTTAAACTTATTCCTTTACTAAAAGTTCTTCAAGCTCTTCGAGTGACTTGCCCTTTGTTTCGGGGATTTTTAATAGCACAAAAACTAAGCCGGCAACAGCAAACATGCCATATATAAAATAGGTACCCGAGCTTCCTATATTGTTGAGTTCCCATGGAAATATCTGCTGTACAGAAAAGCTGATTGCCGAATTTATAACACCAACAAAAGATATTGCCAGCCCCCTAAGCCTGTCGGGGAATAATTCAGAAAACAAAATCCACATCACAGGTCCGAGTGAAACAGCAAACGAAGCAACAAAGCCAATAATACTAATAAGTACCAACCATGAATTAATGGTGATTGCTGCGGTAAGAATATCACTTTCATACTTTCTTGCAACATTGTCACCTAAAACTTCAAAGACCTTGTCTTTAAATTCAACGTCGTTCTTAAATGTTGTGCCTTCAAGCTGTTTTACAGCACTAAACTCAGCATAATTTTCATGTAGCTCAAGCTTTGCAATAGCTGCAGAATCTAATTTATACTCAGCACTTCTGAAACCCGATGCCAGCATAAACATGGTGATTATAATGCCTGCAAGGCCAAATGCCAGTAATGGTTTACGACCTAACCTGTCAACAAATGCAATGGCAACAATTGTGAAAACAAGATTGGTTAATCCAATAATCACGGCATTTGCAAAAGAGGCATCGGTACCAATTCCGGTTTGTTCAAAAATCATAGGAGCATAAAAGAAAACAGCATTAATACCAGTTATCTGCTGCAGAATTGCAATAACAACACCTATTGTAAGTACAAATTTCATAGCCGGTTTAAATAACTCCTTCAATGGCAGCTTTGTACTTACTGTATCGCTTTTAAGCGATTTCTTAATTGCTTCGTATTCTTTGCTGGCATTTTCCTCTCCTTCAAATCTTGCCATTACTTTAACGGCCTGATCATCTAATCCTCTCATGGCCAACCAACGCGGACTTTCCGGAACGGTAAAAAGAAACAGGAAGTAAAGAATAGCAGGCAATGCCTCTAAAGCCAGCATATACCTCCAGTTATTACCCTGTATATTTAAATTCATGGCAAAATCTGAGCCTGAATCACCCATCTGAAGAATCATGTAATTGGTGAAAAAGGCAGCTGACAAACCAATAACAATATTTAGCTGGTTGAATGACACCAACCTTCCCCTGCTTTTTGGAGGAGCAATTTCTGCTATATACATCGGGGGTACTATTAATGCCGCCCCAACTCCTAAACCGCCAATCATTCTGGCAATTATCAGGTGAATATAATTCGGCGATAATGCGGAATAGACTGCCGATATGAAAAACAACGATGCGGCATATATCAACGTTTTTTTGCGGCCTATTTTATCTGATACGGGACCTGCAAATAACATCGCTATTGTTGAGGTCAATGTTAGACAGGCAACAGCAAATCCCTTTTGAACATCCGTTAATTCAAATTCGATATTTATAAACTTGATTGCTCCGGAAATAACGGATGCATCAAACCCCATTAAAAATCCACCTAACGCAACTGTCAGGGCAACGATTATAAGGTTAAAACTGCTATTGGTTTTAGACATATTTGTATTATTTAATTGTGAATTGTATATTTAGTTCAAGGTCTGAATTACTCCCTATTCCGGCTAAAAAATCACCAGATTCCGTAACATAATTCATTTCCTGATCATGAAATCCCAGGGAATTAGTTGGTACTGAAAAATCAACTTCTGCTGAATCACCGGCAGCAATGAATACTTTCTTGAAATCTTCGAGCTGTTTTACCGGACGTGTTCTGCTTCCAACCAAATCTCTAACATAGAGCTGAACAACCTCTTTAGCATCGGTTTTTCCTGTGTTCACTACTGTAACACTGAATTTAATTGTATCGCCTAAATTATAAACCGCTTTTTCAACTTTCTGATTTGAATATTCAAAACTGGTATAGGATAATCCATAGCCAAAAGGAAACCAGGGTTTAAAGCCATAATCGATATAATGATTGGTGTTTCCCACAGATAATTGAAATGCCTCAGGAGGTATTTCGTACATACGTTCCCATGTTTCATCTGACGCCGGTTTCCCGGAGTTTTTCTGAGCATAATAAATGGGGATTTGTCCAACTGTTCTTGGAAAGGTGACCGGAAGTTTGCCTGATGGTGATTCCTGACCAAAAAGTACATCGGCCACAGCGGGACCAGCCATAGTTCCCGGATGCCAGGCATAAAGTATCGCGTCTAATTCTTTTGCCGATTCCTCAAAGGTCAGAGGCCTGCCAGCCATCACAACAGCAACAATTGGTTTTCCGGTTTTAGCAATTTCGGTAATCAGTTCTTCCTGCAAACCCGGCAGGGAAATATCGGCGCGACAATGGGATTCTCCGGATAAAATGGATTCTTCTCCAATAAATAATAAAACCACATCGGATTGTTTTGCAGCATCAATTGCTTTTGCAAAACCTGTTCTATTCATTGTTCGGCTTATATCCATACCCGGAGCATAAATCACCTTATCTTTACCGCAATAATCCTGAATTGCCTGCAAGGGTGTAGTTGAATTTGCCTTATTGCCGTCAAAAATCCAGGTTCCAAGCTGGTCGTGGGGAGCATCTGCAAGCGGCCCTATTACAGCTACTTTACGAATATTATCTTTTTTAAGGGGCAGAACTGCCGATTCGTTTTTCAATAAAACGAGACTCTCTCTTGCTATATTCCTTGAAAGTTGTTTGTGTTCGTCATTTAACACTGCAGGATAATCGTCTGGATTTGTATAAGGATTTTCAAACAATCCCATTTTAAATTTAATGGTGAGAATATCTCTTACTGCTTCATTAATAAGTTCCTCACCAACCACGCCTGAATTCACCATCTCTTTGAGGTACGTCTCATAACAGGTACTGGCCATTTCCATATCACAACCTGCTGTAAATGATTTATAAGCCGCATCTTTATTATCATGGGCGTAGCCATGAACCACCAGTTGTCGGACTGATTCCCAATCGCTTACTACGAAACCCTTAAAATTCCATTCGTCACGTAATACTTTGCTTAAAAGAAACTTGTTCCCTGTTGCCGGGATACCGTTTATTTCGTTAAAAGCAGCCATAAAAGTTCCGGCTTCAGCCTCAACTGCTGCTTTAAATGGTGGCAGATAAACATCGCGTAATTCATTTTCCGGAACAGCTACAGTATGATAATCTCTGCCTGCTTCCGCAGCTCCGTATGCTGCAAAGTGTTTTGCACAGGCAAGCATCGAGTTTTTACCTGATAGCTCTTCGCCCTGATAACCTTTAATTGTTGCAACCCCCATTGCTGAAGTGAGCACAGGATCTTCACCGTAACCTTCGGCAATTCTGCCCCAACGCGGGTCGCGGGTTACATCAATCATAGGAGAAAAGGTCCATCGTATTCCGCTGGAACGCGCTTCGGTGGCCGACATAGCAGCGCCTTCTTTAACCAGATCAGGATTCCACGTTGCCGCCTGACCGAGCGGAATAGGCAAAACAGTGTTAAAACCATGTATTACATCACGGGCAAAAATTAAGGGTATTCCCAACCTGCTTTCTTCCATTGCAACCCGCTGTAGTTGATTCTGTGCTAAAACATCAATTTCATTTAAAACGGAACTTAAGGCTCCTGCTCTTACCAGGCTATCCATTCCGGCAGCGCCATTCTTTTGTATAAGCTGCCCGATTTTCTCATCCAGTGTCATCTGCTTTATTAAAGCATTTACCCTGGTATCAATTGCAGCTTGCTGATTATTGGTTTTTTCTGTAGAACATGTAAACTGGAAAAGTGTTAGAACTAATAACAAATGGATGAGTTTCTTCATTCTGGAATTGGATTAGTTTATTTTGGTAAAACAAAAATATATGGCAGTGATTAAGATGCCAACTAAACATCCACATTTTGGGTACTTCACAACAAATAAAAATCTACGTCAAACTTACTTCACAAATATGCATTGCGCTGATTTGCTGTTTGTTTACAAAATACTGAAGGAAAACCTGTAAAATGATTGGCAGAACTGTTTTACAGAGAAAACATGCATTTTAACGAACTGCCTTTTAATTTAAATGAATTTATCCGGAGAAGCCCTTTTTTCTATAAATAATCAGAAAACAACTCATCAAAATGATTGTTAAACCACTTATCAATAACGTATTTTCTAAAACGCCACTCCTTACCCAGTTTAGCTGCAGGAATTTTATTGTTCTGAGCCCAGGTATATATAGTCTGCGGTTTCAGCTTTAAATATTTAGCCACCTCTTCGAGTGTCATTATATCATCGTTCATACTTTACTTATTTTCTTTTAAAAGAGATGGTAAGCTATCACTGGCAACTTCAGGTTGATAAAGATTTGTTTTATACCGGCTTTTCACATTTGCTTTTTTGTCTTTATCCCCTAACTGCTCAATAGAATATACTATGGCTGTATAAAAATTACCTTCATACTTTCTGAAAAGCTTAAATTCTTCTCCTTTATCACTCATAAAAGGCCGTAAATTCCAGGCTAGCTGTATGCCAACAAAGGCTAAAATTACTACCCATACTCTAAAAACAACAACCCCTGTCTGTGGGTAAATGCTTTTCTTTTCGCAGGCATATTTTAGAGCATCGAGCATCAATTTCATTCCAAAAATACCAGCAAAAAGAAATACACCTACATGTAATAATTGCAGAAAATGGTAATTGTTACCTGTAACCAGAAAAAACATTACAATAGGTGCAAATGAAAGAGTAATTGTGGCAGAAAGCAAAAAACCACTTAATATTATTAAAACCATTTGTCTGAAGGTCATTTGCGAACCCAACACCTGCTGAATAATATAAAAAGACGGGAAACATATTAGCAGTGAAGTAATAAAAAGAAACATCATTTTGAGGCCGGCAACAAAAGCCTGCAAAAAGCTATGATACCCACCCATGATAAGCCCGTAAAGCAAACCAAAAAGGCAAATTGTTAGTATCTGTTTGGTAATAATTCTGTTTGAGTCTTTATTGGTTAACCCTTCAAAGAATGATTCTTTATCCTGAAAAACTCTAAAAACCTCGTGAAAACCGTTTGTTGAATTCATGGCTGTTAATTTTATTCAAAAATACGATCCAATAAAAAGAAAGTCAAGTTTTTGTTATTGTTTTTTACTGTTTTTTATTGTTTTATGTGATATAAATACACCTAAACTCCATTGCTGATTCATAAAACATTTCATACAGATTAGTTCTGCCCCATTTGAGAAAACCGCTGCATACAAGGAAATTTTGTCAGAAAATGGTTAAATTTGTAATGATTAATTGAATTAGAAAGAATATGTTCAATACGATAGATATAGACCGTAACAAACTGACTATTATGGGTGTGAGATTTTCCAATTTAAAAACTTTGGAAAGTACCGCAAATGCAATCGGAAGTAATATGTTTGAAGGGTTTAAACCA
>JAFGVA010000037.1 GCA_016938235.1 Bacteroidales bacterium
GGAACAACATTGTAGCCAATTTCATCTAAAATTGAAATCATTCCTTGCAAAGTCTTTCCATTTTCGTGACTAAGCAAACCACGTACATTTTCTCCAATACAAATGGGTGGGTTAACTTCTTTGACAACTCTGGCAAACTCATAAAATAGAGTGCCTCTAGCATCAGCAAGTCCCAACTTTTTACCTGCGTAACTAAACGCTTGACAAGGAAAACCACCAGTTACCACATCAACTGAATTATGAAATTCTGTGAAGTTAAAGTCTTTAATATCGCCTTCCAAGACTTTCCAGTTTGGACGATTTTTTCGTAAAGTTTGACAAGCCCATTTATCAATCTCATTCAATGCGACACATTTCAATCCAGCTTTTTCCAAACCAACCGCCAAGCCACCTGCTCCGGCAAACAGTTCTAAGACAGTATATTCATTATGAGGTTCAACATAGTTAGAAACGGTATCTTCTACATCGTGACTGACAAAATCAGCAAAAAGCGTTTCGACTTGTTCTCGCTTATAAACACGGTAGTTACTCATAGGCTCACGGACAGCGGACAATTTACCTTCCCTATCCCAACGCCTAAGAGTTTCTTTACTTTTACCAATAAGTTCAGATGCTTCGGACAGCGACAAATATTCTTTCATAACCAAGTTGTTTAACCTTATACAATGGTTACAAAAATACAACTAAAAATGAAATAGGCAACAACGAATGAAAAAAAACAACGAACGCCCAACAATGTTATAGCAAATAGGCGTGACAGCAGTAAATTCAACGGTTAAATTTCATATCGGTTTGATAGGTTTGAAGACCGTAATAGCCTACTTGCCATATACTCAACGCTAGCACCAAGCATTCCACACAGATGCTGTACGTGTAAACTGATAATAATTTGCACGGACACCTGAAATACTATATCTTTGTACGTGTAGATTGATAATTTAACAGACGTATTGTGAACACAAAACTAACATTAACAATTGAGCAGTCTTTGATTGAAAAGGCTAAGCAATATGCAAAAGCTGAAGGGAGAAGCCTTTCAGACATAGTAGAAAATTACCTTAAAGTGATAATTAAAGAAGAAAGTGCCAAAGTGATAAATTCAACACCAATTGCTTCATCGTTGAGAGGTTCCTTTAAAGCTCCAAAAGAATTTGACTATAAAGAGGAGTTGTTAAAAGGTTTATCAAAAAAATACTTGTAGCATGGATAAAGTATTGATTGATACTGATGTAATCTTAGATTTCTTTTTTGACAGACAACCTTTCGCTGATTATTCAGCCCAGGTAATTGGCTTATGTGAGACTAATAAAATAAAAGGATTTGTCACACCTGTAATTTATAGTAATGTTTATTTTTTACTTAGACAAACAGCCAGACATTACAAAGTGATTGATAATCTTAAACAGCTATTAATGATTACTGATGTTCTGCTGATGGATAAAGAAGTTGTGAGCAATGCGCTCAATTCTGGATTCAAAGATTTTGAAGATGGGTTACAGAACTTTGCTGCCATGAAAAACGGTGAGATAGATGTTATTCTTACAAGAAATCTAAAGGATTTTAGTAAAAGTGAAATCGGTGTTTTAACTCCTGAATCTTATATAAAATCAATTATTGCCAGCCGCTAACACATTATCTTTATGATCGAATTGATAATTCTATTCTACATTCTGAGTTGATTGCTGAGGGCTATCTTAATAGTGAGGTTGAAACTTACATAAAGCTTATTGCTTCTAAGAAGCAGCGCAATCTTAATTTGACCGTTTCAGAAAGCAAAGTTATAAGACTTCACGTCAAAGATTATTAATCTCCTGCAAAACAAATAAAAATTATACTCCTCTCTGGTGTGGTGGCCAGACAAACTTATGAATCTGAAGGCTAAGCCTTGGCCATAAGCCATTCGACTCAAAATATTCGGTATGAGATTTTAGAAAGTCAACAATTTCAACCGGCTGAATTGCTCCGAAAACAGGCGAGAAATTCAGGGCAATGTCTTCATCTGCAAGATAATCTTTGTATTTATCGATTATATCTAAAGCATAATCAAGGTCTGCCTTATCTCTGACAACGAATTTCAATTCATCATCTCCGGTCAATTCAATAATATTCTCTAATAAATTGTGTTCCGACATACCAGAACCCGGACATTTAATATCCATGCAATAGCTGATGTCTGATAAGTCAATATCAAAAGAATCTGTTTCACCTGCAGAATATACAGGCACTGCTCCGTCTGTTTCAATTACTACTGAAAAATCATTCGCTGCAAGATATGCCGGGAGATATCTTTTTGCCTTACCGGGCTCTAATGGTTCACCACCGGTACAAATAACCTCTGTACTGCCTAACTCAATAAGTTCTTCAAGAATTTCCCGGGGCAGCATGTCTTTAACTCCGGGTCCTGTTTCAGGAAAACTGTATTTTGTATCGCACCAGGTACACCGCAGATTACAGCCTGCAACGCGCACAAAACTAACGAGGTTTCCGGCAGTAATTCCTTCGCCTGAGATACTCTGGAATATTTCTATAACCGGAATTTTTACTTTTTCAAATTCTTTTAATGTCATAACTATGCTCTAACCCTTGCAAAACTGGTGGGAGATTCCCATAAAATCAACTCTTTTAGAGTTATATCAAGAGGCTTCAGTTCTTTGTTGATTTTCTCAAAAAAATCGCTGGCAAGATTTTCTGCAGTCGGACGGTAGTTAATGTTAACCAATTTGCGGTTGTGCTTTTTAAGTAAGGATGCTACATCGTGCTCCAGCTCATCGGTAGAGTCAATCCAATATAAAAAAGCATGATCCAGTTTGTCAACTACAAGATCATTTACAATTTTTTTAACATCATCAAATTCCTTTACCATTCCATGCTCGGTATTCCCTTTATTGTTAATAACTCCTGTATCGTTTCGTTCCAGTTCAACAAGCATTTTATAGGTATGGCCATGAATGTTTTTACATTTTCCTTTGTGATCAGCCAGCATATGAGCCATACTCCATGTAAACTCTTTCGATATTGAAATTTTTGTATTCATATGAGCTATTGTTTATTAAAATAACGCAACAAGTTCTTTTAAAAAATAAGAATCCGTTGGGGTAACAATTCTTTGTAAGTTATGTTTTAAACGGCTAATATAAAAGATTATCGTATGGATACCTTTTCACATGTATCTCCTTCACCTTGTCGTAAATTAACACCTTGAAATTTTCGATATTGGTTTTATCCTTAGCCGAAATAAATATACAGGGCTGTTCCGTTTTTGACATCCAACTCTTGCTTAACTCTTCCAATGTATGGTTTTCCTGGGTTCTTGGGGTTAAATCATCATCGTCTTTCTGAGTATATTTATAAGCATCAATCTTATTAAATACAATGTATGTAAGTTTATCGGCAGCCCCAATTTCTTTTAATGTTTCGTTTACAACATTTATCTGATCTTCAAATCCGGGATGCGAAATATCTACCACATGCAACAGTATATCTGACTCACGCACCTCATCAAGAGTCGATTTAAAAGATTCTACAAGCCCATGAGGGAGTTTTCTGATAAATCCAACTGTATCTGACAATAAGAAGGGTAAATTATCGATAACCACTTTACGTACCGTAGTATCAAGAGTAGCAAAAAGCTTGTTCTCGGCAAAAACCTCAGACTTGCTCAACATGTTCATGATGGTTGATTTACCAACATTGGTATATCCAACCAGGGAAACACGAATGAGGTTACCCCTGTTTTTACGCTGAGTAGCCATTTGTTTATCAATTTTTTTTAAATCTTCTTTCAGCTTCGATATTTTATCCCTGATTATCCGCCGGTCTGTTTCGATTTCTGTTTCACCGGGACCACGAAGTCCGATTCCCCCGCGTTGTCTCTCGAGGTGAGTCCACATTCGGGTCAGTCTTGGCAACAAATACTGATATTGTGCCAGCTCAACCTGTGTTTTAGCATGTGCAGTTTGAGCCCTTCCGGCAAAAATATCCAAAATAAGGTTTGTGCGGTCGAGAATTCTGCATTCCAATTCACGCTCGATATTCCGCAACTGACTTGGTGTTAGTTCATCGTCGAATATCACTAATGGAACTTCATGTGTTTTCACAAAACGTCTGATATCCTCCAGTTTGCCGGAACCAACAAATGTTTTAGGATGAGGTCTGTCTATTTTCTGTGTGAAAGTCTTTATTGGTTTCGCACCTGCGGTCTCTGTTAAAAACGCAAGCTCATCAAGAAATTCGTACACTGAATCTTCATCCTGATCCATATTGATGATCCCTACCAAAACTGCCGTTTCCTGTATCTTCTCTGTTGAAATATTCTTCATAAAAAAGCCGTCCTACATGTTGGACGGCAAAATTAATATAATAACAGAATTTTAAATCGAAATGATTAAGAATTAGTGAATTAAGTTTTTATTGTCTCGCATTGCATCCGAAATAGCCTGTTGCAAGGTGGGAATGCAATCGTATAACATCGATAAATCATCGGGAAAAGCAACAGCATCTCTTTCAATTAATTTTAAATCTTCGGGAAGTAAGGCCTCCATGTCTCCTCGTGCCCTGCCCGAAAAATGTTCAAATACCGAAGTGGCAGATACCGGAACTAACTTCATAACCCGGCGGTTTGGTTGCATAGTTAAGTATTCAATCTGTGCCTCCAGGGTTGCCGATTTAGTCTGATGCCTTTCTACAACGGTACAAAACAGTTTCTTGTATTTAGGTATTTTTATATCGTTGCCCAACGAGTCTTTCCTTACATTGCCACGAGAGTCAAGAGCATAGGAGAATCCATCGGGCACTTCCTTTTCCCTGTTGTATTCTTTCTGTGAATATCTTTCGGGAGTGATAACCACATTTTTAAGCAGGATAGTGACAAAATAATCATACTCAACATCTCTGTCTGTCCGGCCCAGATAGTATTCAACCCACATGTTGTTTAACCCATCGGTGTTAATGGCAAGCAAGTCGTCATAAAACTCTGGTGGAAACCTGAAGGGAGAGGTATTAGCAACATCTATCAAAACACGGCTGGTTCCAAAGTATCGTGCATCTGCAATAAGTTGATCGATAAGAGGGTAATCGCTGGCACGGTAGCTTTTAGCCTTATTAAAATTATGATAGGCTTCACGATAGGATCCTTTATCTCCTACTTCCATTAAGCGGCTTCCATTTTCATAAAAATATTTTGCTGCATTTGTTTTAGCTTCAACTATTGAATTTGTATAATCAACCTGGTTATAATCGTATGTTTTGCCCTTCGCTTGAAGTGGCAAAACTTTTCTAACTTCCTTTTGCCTGTTATCCAGTGCAGAGTAGGTAAAAAAAATCTGTTCCCAGTTTTCGGGTTTTGCTTCAGCTTTAAGGAGTTTTACGCGCTCTAAATCTCTGGTGTTTGCTAATTTGTATGCTTTATCCAAAAGCAAAACGTCTTCGGCATCATAACGGCCTTTTAAAATTGTTTTTATCGATTTATCAATGGCCTTGTCGTAATTGCCTTCATTAACAAGCTTCTCTGATGACTTACAGGCAGAAAAGAAAATTACTGTAATTAAAATGGATAAATATCTTTTCATATTATTTGGTATTTCTAAGTACAAGTTAACGAAAAAAAACAACGAATGGTAAATCAGCGTTTCTTTATTTTAACAAGTACAGCATTCAATAATTGTTTAACAAAAGCTGTACCATAAAATTGCAAAGAGAGTAAATACACTGCACTATCGAAACCTTATATGCTAATCGATTCTTCCTATCCTATATTTAAAACAAGTCACAAATCAGCCATCTTGGTAAGGACAAAATATACTATAACCTGCGTTGATAAACTTTGGCTAGAATCTAAGAAACATGTTGTTCACTAATTCGTTAAGCTATTAAATTTTTTTGCTTCGGCTCTAAGAGTTGATAACTCACCTAACCAGATCAATTATTGAGGCTAAAGGATATTGATTTTGGTAGCTATTCTTTATATATGGAATTATGTGGTTTTTAGATTTATGATAAATATAATTGTGAAAAAAATCTATTTGGTAACCGCTGCTCAATATAACGGTTGGGTTGAGGGATTTTTTTGAGTTTTCCCTGTCAGGTTGTATTAATCTGACAGGGAAAAGTAAAAACTACTGACAGGAATAAGTTGACTGTTGGGTTTCTACCACACCACCTAGTTCTACTTCGAAGCCCGGTGCAAAGGTTATGTCTTCCTCTGCTTTGAGTACAATATTTGCGCCGTTTTTTATTATTGTAGTATTTCTCGATTCGAGATACAACCCGTTAATGGTTTGAGGCTCATAAAGATCACCGGAAAAATATTCTGTTCCTTCAACGATTGCACCTAATACTGCTTGGTAGGTGTTTAATCTACCACCTCCAAGTAGCCCTGAGTAAAGATGTTCATCTGTAATCGGATCCGCAGTTTCACATAAAACATACTCAACAACCTCTGGGCTGATACACTTATTAACTGAGCGCATTAGGGCACAAGTGCTTGCTACCATTGGTGTTGAGATAGATGTCATTCCACTTCCTCCAAAATATGGATATGTAGTGCCTCCTGATGGAGTAGCTACAGGAATATCAATGCCTGGGGCACAAATATCAACACCTGGATAATGTGAATCTGTTGTGTTGGTTCCATCTGGTTCAAATAAGGTATGTTCATCATTATGGCCTGTTGAGGATACAATAATTATCCTGTCATCATTTAAACTACAATATGGACAGGTTTCACCACCACTGCATTGATGTGCCCCATTACCGGCTGCGGCAACCATTATTGTGCCATTATCAATTATTTCACTAATTGCTTGCGCATCCTCCCAGTAATAAGAACAAGAACTATAAAAACTACAAGAAATAACATCAACGCCTAAGGTAAAAGAAGCATGATAAGCTTTTGCTACATCATCTCCATCCCAGGTATATGCATAAAATCTGGTATTAAAACCAACAGATGCTAATTGCCCTCCTCCATTGGTTTCTGCAATAGCGGTACTTGCAACTGCTGTACCGTGGGCATCAGTTGAATTACTAGTCGATGGTAGTTGAACATGCTGTATGCCTGAATATGGATCATAATTTACAATGAATTTATTTTTCAGATCTGGATGCTCAAAGTCAAACTTAGTATCAATAATTGCTATTGTTACATCGTTGCTCCCTGTTGTAATATCCCATGCCTTATCAGCCTGTATTTTATCAATATGCCATAGCCAGCCCAAAGTATACATATAATCTGAAGGTTCATACATGGAATGAGGCTTCTCTAATTTTCTAAACTTTTTTACATATTTAGCTTTCTCAAAACTATTCATAACATGAGTTGAGTCTTCAGCATAAAATGATATACTGTATAATTTTAACAACTCAGGATATTTTGAATGAGGAAACGATTGTCTAAAAGAAATTAATTTCTTATCCTTGAGCAATTTCTGCATAATATCATCCCTTAAGTTCTTAACTTTAAAATCCGAATCTTTTTCAATATCACATTTTTCATCTAGTGTAATCCGACATGTTATAATGCCATCTTGCCCATAACAAAATGAATTGAATACTATAATTGTGCTTATTAAAATTATTTTAGTTTTCATATAAATTATTATTTTATTAAAACTTGCCCTGAAGAAATATAAGTACCATGTATATTTCTAATTAGATATATTATTAAAGTTTCTTCTGTATCAAAAGATACAATATTACTGCCCAGTTTTTCATCAAATATTTTACGACCAGCCAGATCATGTAAGGTTAATCTCATTTGTATGTTATATGAATCTCCACCAATCTGGAAGCATCTCTGAACTGAATTATAATAAACAAAAGGTGTAGTTTCAATCTTTTCCTCATTATTTTTAGTTAAATATTCAACTTTCCAACCTCCTGTTGATACACCTGAACAACCTGCAGTATCTTGAATATAAACATTATAAATCATAGAAGTTGTAGGTTTTGCCCATGTTTGAGTGTTATACGGGGCAGATAAACTACTAATGGGAAACCATGCTACCGAGTCTAGAGGTAAATTACTACGAATTAATTCTTCTGAGTTCAATTGAACAGAATCGGTACTAGTAACAAATGATACTGGCCCTCCAATATTATACTTTAATTGGGAAAAAATAACTCTAACATTATCTCTTGAAGTATTACCTGAACTATCTCTCACTGTTAAATAAAATACCAATTCCATTCCAGTTGGACGTTGAATAACTTTAGGATTGGAAAGAGTTGTATCATTCAGATAATTTGAAGCAAAATAAGTAATATCGGATGTCGGACTTATCTTATTTACTGTTTCCCAAGAGTATTTGTAAGCCCCATCGCCACCTTCTGCTGTAGGATTACCTCCTATTTGTATTGTATCCATTTCCCATAACCCAACACATACAGCTTTGTCAGGCCCCGCATCGGCAATTAATTCTTTCTGCCCAAACAGATAAGTTACAAATAAAAGAAAACCAATACTTAATATAATTTTTTGCATTACTAATCAGTTAAAACCATAGTTTCAGTACCCACAATTGACCCATTAACAACAAGGGCATATTTATACATGCCAGCATTAAGCTCGTTAGCATAAATGGTAACACTGCCATACTCACGTTGTACAACATTAATACTTTTTATTTGTTTGCCTGTTAAATCGTAAACATATAAATTGGCTGTTTGTACATCCTGTGGAATATAAAAGGAGATTTGAGTTTCTTGGTTGAAGGGATTAGGCTGGTTTTGCGAAAGGCTAGCAGTTGTATTTTGTTCCTCTAGTCCCTCTACAAGTGCATTGCTACTTTTAAAGCCAACCTTGTTCTTAAGTTGCTCAATCTGTTGCTGTTGTTCTTTAATAGCCTCTATAAGGTATGGAATAAGAGCAGTATACTCTATTCCATATAAATTGCTGGCTGTGTCCAGTTCTACTACTTCTGGTATGATTTGCATTACCTCCTGCGCCAATAGTCCGACTTTTGCCGTATCTCCTTCCCCTGGTGTAGGCATACCCGGATAATCTGCAAGATCATATTTATAGCCTTTTAGCAATAAAAGTTTCTCAAGTGAGCTATTTAAGGTTTTAATGTTTTTCTTTATTTTCTCATCGCTATATTGAACTAAATCATAAGTTCGCATATGTGTTATATAGCTATAATAAAAATAACTTGAACTCTTACCAAGATATCCATAATTGCTGTTTGCTGGCATAATTACAGGATGTTCATAATAACTATCAAAAAGAAGATCTTTTGATGAAGAAAAATCCAGCTTAATACCGTAAGAAGTCGCCTTTATATCAAGAGAGTATACCGAAGGACTTCCTTTTATACCTATGTTTCCGGTACTACCTACTTTAAACTGCGCATGTAAACTTAAACTAGAAAGAAAGAAATGCAACATTTCTAAATGTTTTGCAAGTTTTTTGTGAGAAGTTTTTAAAATTTTTCATTGAAGGTTTGTTTATGAATTAATTAATATGTTATCATATATATGTTCCTTGAGCTATTGAAATGTCAACTCTGAAAAGCAAGTTTTTGACGAAAATATGGTTATTTTTATTTAGTTTAAATATGCCAATGTTGTTATGTAGTTGTTTTACTGGTGATTATAACTTAAAAACCTTGAACAATAAAAAAAGCTACACAGAGCCTAATTGTATAATTTTTGCTGAGAAATAAAAATTGCTTTATTGGCAAGTAAATACCAACTTTCAGTCAATAAAGCCCAACTTTCCAACTTCATCTAATATATTATCGAAGAGATTGTCACTAAATCGAAAATCAGTTTCACGAATTTTTTGTTGAATTAAAAAAAAGCCCCGGTAAAACCGAGGCTTATAAACTATATTTTAATCATTCTTATTGTAGTACGAATACTACAGGGAATGTAAACTGCACTTTTACAGGGCGTCCACGTTGTTTTCCGGGAGTCCACTTAGGCGATGACTGAATCACGCGAACAGCTTCAGTATCCAAAGCCTGGTCAACACCCCTGACTACAACAACATCAACTACCTGACCTGATGAGTTAACTGCAAACTGCACAAATACACGGCCTGATATACCGTTTTCAGCTGCAATTTCAGGATACTTCAGGTTTCTTCCAACCCAGTTACGAAATTCATTAAGGTCGCCCCCTTTAAAACTGGGCATATCCTCAACAATAACGAATACTTCTTCCTCAGCAGCTTCTTCTTCCTCTTCGAAAGGAACAAGATCTAAGGACATATCCTCGTCAGCTTCCATACTTTCAAAGTCGATCTCTTCAATTTCAACATCGTCTTCAACAATAGTAAGCATTTCGATAACCTGTGGTGGTGGTGGTGGCGGTGGTGGCTCCGGTGGTTGTTGCCTGGTAATAATCATTTCTTCCTCAGCAACAACATCCTGCATCTGGTCTATTAGCGAGTTATCCTTTAATGATGCACTCCATTCGAAGGCAAGCAAAAGGATAGCCAGAACAAGGACAAGTCCGTATTCAACAAATACACCTCTTTTATTTTCGAGATTTGCTTTTGTACTTTTCTTTACTTCCATTGTAATATAATTTGCGGGTCGTAAAAATAAATTATTTCTTGTATTCTGCCAAACATTATGGCAAGAGAAAATCAGCAATATTCATAATACAAATTCTTTGCCAAAATATTTATTTCCTAAATTTTATCATTTAGTAAAATTTTCTATTTTTGTCGCACAATACTTAAGGGGATATAGCTCAGTTGGCTAGAGTGCCACGCTGGCAGCGTGGAAGTCAGGGGTTCGACTCCCCTTATCTCCACAAAAAGCCGCAGACATTAAAGTTTGCGGCTTTTTATTTTTAGCCCTTAACAGCTAATTTAGAATTATTCTAATCTCATATTAATGATTTCCCAGACGAATTATTTATTTCCAAAGAGAATTTTATCAACTTTGCTACCTCAATAATGCTTACCATTTTTAATGGCCATACAACGCTACATACAAAAATTAATAACGGAAGGGGAACATCAGCAACTTGATTTTAAGTTCGAGATTTCTGATGCAAAAAAAATAGCCCGGACTTTCTCTGCTTTTGCCAATACTAATGGAGGAAAATTGCTGATTGGTGTAAAAGATAACGGAAACATATCGGGAATTCAGACCGACGAAGAGGTTTATATGCTTGAAGCTGCAGCAGACCTGTATTGCAAACCCAGAGTAAATTATGCACTCACCCAACATCAGATTCAGGATAAAACCATTCTTGAGGTGGATATCCCGGAAAGCAATCAAAAACCACATCTTGCTCCCTGGAAAAGTGATAAATGGATGGCTTTTATAAGAGTAGATGACCAAAATTTTATTGCTAATAAGGTTATTTATGAATACTGGAAAATTAAGGGTAGACAAAAAGATGTTATTGTGAGGTACGATGATTTTGAAATGAGAATTTTTAGTTTATTAAAAACGATAGGATTTGCAAGCACCAATAAAATTACCAAAGAGTGTAAAATTCCTCCCTACCTTGTTATTAAAATTCTGGCCCAGTTAATTTCAATTAACATTATTGGCTATAAGATTACCGAAAAAGAAACAAGCTATTTTCTTAAATAACTCATTGTGAATTAGTTTTTTTTATTCTTGTTAAATGTTTTTTATCTTGCCGTGGTAATTGGATTTTAAATGCCCCCTCAAACCAAGCAAATTGATAAAACCGATTTACTCAATAATTTTCAAATAGAGAATATTATTGAAGCTGCCTCTACTGCCCAGGTATTAATTAATACATCCGGCGAAATCCTGTGTCATAATAATGAATTTGATTGTATATTTCCCGAAATACATACCTCTGATAATCTTTACAATTTTCTAAAATCAACAGAAAATAAAAGAGTTAAGCATCTTTTATCTGCCAATGTGCCCAATTTTAATTTAAATATTCAAATCCAGGAAGAAAAGAAAATAATAATCTATTTTAAACAGATAAAAAGTGCAGAACCAAGCATTTACCTTGGATCGGCTAAACTGGAGAGAACAATCAGTAAAAGTGAATTGGTTCAAAACTTGATTGACCAGATTCCTGACAATATTTTTATAAAAGACCTTGACAGTAAGTTTTTACTTGCAAACAACTGGATAGCTAGAATAATGGGGCAAAATTCGCCTAAAGATCTGATTGGTAAAAGCGATGCTGATTTTTATCCTGAAAAACTTGCTCAAAAATTCAGGAAAGATGAAATATCAATAATACAATCGGGCGAACCTTTATTAAATTATAAGGAAAAAGTTGTTGTTGATGATGAAGTAAGATGGTATTCGACCACCAAGCTTCCGCTTTTTGATTCGAACGGACATATTACAGGAATTATGGGTATTGGCCGTGATATAACAACCAGTGTGAGGGAACAAAAAGCCTTACAAAAAGCAAAAAAGGAAGCGGAAAAGGCAGATATGCTCAAATCAACCTTTCTGGCAAATTTAAGTCATGAAATAAGAACTCCTTTGAATGGCATATTGGGTTTCAGCCAGTTTTTAAGACAAAAACAACGCGACCCGGAAAAACAACAAAAGTACCTCGATATTATTATGGCAAATGGTAAAAATCTTCTTTTACTGATAAATGATATTATCGATATCTCAATGATTGACAGCAACCAGATTGCCATAAAAAAGAATACCTTCTCTCTTAATAAAATGCTTGATCAACTTAAAGCAACCTTTTCACAACAAATATCAAATAAAGGCCTTGATATAAAAATTGAGATTTTTAAAGGTTTGCCAGATTCTGATGCTGAGATATATACAGATGAGGTACGTCTTAACCAGATAATTTCTAACCTGGTAACCAATGCCATTAAATTTACCCATGAAGGGAAGATTGATTTTGGCTATTCACTGGAAAAAGAAGATACCCTCCATTTTTATGTAAGAGATACAGGTATTGGTATTCCTGAGGAATATAAAGCACAAATTTTTGAACGGTTTCGCCAGGTAGATGAATCAATGACCAGAACATACGGCGGAACAGGTTTAGGCTTATCAATTTGCACCGGACTGGTAAAAAAACTTGGAGGCAATATATGGGTGAATTCCAAAATCAATAAAGGTTCTGTATTTCATTTTACAGTGCCGTACGAAAAGAAAACAGAAAATTAGCTGGTTTTCTCAAGCCTGCCATTGAAAACAAGTGCATCCAAATTCATAGCCAGCCCCGATTTTTTTGCTTGTTCAACAGTATGTACAATTGGTTCGCCGCTTTGATTAAACGAAGTGTTTATAAGTGCTTTAACCTGATAGGTTTTATTTAAATATACCAATAAATCATACATATAGGCATTTTGCTCCCGCTGAAACAAAACCTGCATTCTTGAAGTGCCATCAACATGAACACAAGCCTTTATCTCATCAATTTTGTCTTTCTTAATTAAAAATTCGGTTAGCATGTATTTCGAAATCTGAGGAATTTCTTCCAACCCGGTAAAATATCTTGCATTTTCTGCTAAGACTACAGGAGCTACTGGTCTATACCATTCCCTTTTTTTCAACTTACAACTTAACTTTTGTGCCAGGCTGATATTGTCGGCTCTTGCTATTAAACTTCTGTTTCCGAGTGCTCTCGGTCCTGCTTCTCCGAAACCATTGCAAATGCCTATTATCTTTCCGCTAAAAATTAGTTTTGCTGCTTCAGCAATATCCACTTCGGTATAACTAAAACCTTGATATTTTTTAATTTCGTAGTTATTTAGAAATGGCTCAGATATCGTCATAGGACTTCCTGAAAAATACGACAAAGCGGCCGCAGCACCAATCGATAATCCGGAGTCATTTGCACAGGGAGGAATGTAAATCTCAGAAAACAAACCAGAATTAATAAGAGCTGCATTTAATTTTATATTCAATGCCGAACCGCCTGTGTAGTATAAAAAATCTGAATTGGTCTTTTCTTTTAATTCTCTGAAAATTTGCATCGACTCACGAATGAAAACAGCATGTATTGTTGCTGCAATATCCTGGATAAACTTATTTTTAGTGTCTATGGATTTCAATTCGATATTAAATCTGGACTTAACTGCCTGGAAAAATTGTTTTTTCGACGACCAGATATTTTTAAAATATTCGTTTTCTGTTAACCATGCTTCAATAGCCTTACTATATTTTCCGTATGCTTCAATACCCATGAATTTACCCGGTACCACATTCTGCTCTCTTTTTTTTGCACCAACAATAGCAAATACCAATGCATTGGCATTAAAAAGCGATGACAACCATTTGTAACGGTAGTGAGCTTCAACAAGTTTAATTTTACTGTTTTTAAAAGTCCATGCCGAAAAATTCGACAGGCTGGCACCTCCATCGAAATGCACCAGCAGACCGTTGTTTTTAAAACCTCCGTAAAAAGGAACACAGGAAAAAATATGGGCTAATTCGTGATTTATAGCATAGGATTCGGCCCAATCGCCAAACCAAAACAGTTTTGCCGGTTCTAATTTATTCTTAAGCGTAGCTTCCTGGGCCGATTCAAATCTAATCTGACCCCTGTTCGAAATCAGAGCCCTGCCAAATTCGTTATCAACAAAAGCAAATTTTATTTTCTGTGCCGGAATGAGCTTAAGATTTCTGGCAAAACCCTCAAGGTAATCCTGCATTCGGGCGTGATATTTAAGCCTTGTATATCGCTCTAAATGAATGTATTCCTTAATATTTCCATCTTCGATTACACACAGATTATGGTCATGAATCCATTCGGGAAAATCCGGGTCACCAATATCAGGAATACCATAACATCCAAAAAAAATTGCCATCGGAGGTAAAACATTCTTATTGTTGAACGACAAAAAAAACTAATTTTATTGAGGCATGCTTATAATTTTTAAGTTTTATTTTAATTATTCAGCAAGTTTTAATAGATTTAATACTACGAATAGCGATAAGGTAGATTTGATTTAAGCTTTTATTTATGACAATAACCGAACAGGATTATCAGTTGTTCTTGTTTGCTTTAAAAAGTTCATCAAAATATGATTTCAGTGAGTATTCAGAGAAATCGTTGAAACGGCGTTTACTTAAAGTTTTAACGGACAATAAACTGAATATTACAGCACTTGTAAATAAAATTAAGAATGATCAAATTTTTGTTGAAAAAGTAATTAAAGAAATCACAGTTAACACTACTGAACTTTTTCGTGATCCACAAGTGTGGCACGCGATACGGTATGCTGTTTTGCCAAAGCTTAAAAATAATTCGGTAATAAATATCTGGCATGCCGGATGCTCTACCGGACAAGAAGTGTATTCCATGATGATTGTTTTAAATGAGCTCGATTTGCTTGATAAAGCTAAAATTTATGCCACCGATTTAAATACCGATGTCATGGAGCATGCGCATAAAGGAGAATATAAATATCGATTCAACATAGGTTACCTTGATAACTTTGATAAAGTCATAAAAGAGAATCCATATAACTACGAAGAATATTATGACATTCCTTACGATAAGTATTTTAAAATTGATAAAGCCACTGATACCATAAAAATGAATGATTTCCTAAGGGAAAAACCTGTGTATAAAAAACATGATTTAGTAAAAGATGGAAACCCTATGTATGTTAAATTTGATATAGTTTTTTGCAGAAATGTAATAATCTACTTTAATTACAACCTGCAAAACAAAGTATTTGATTTATTTCATAGAAATTTATACGACAATTCAGCTCTGATTCTGGGAATGCATGAAACAATACTCGGTGCATATTCAGTTAAGTTCCAGAAAAAAGGGCATGTTTATTATAAAATTTAACAAGCATAAACAAAAATATGATTATTAAATTTAAAAATATCGCTATTCAGTACCTGTTCCAAAGCCTTGTTGTTGTAATTGGAGTGAGCTTATTGCTCCTTATTATTTTACAGGCAACAAAGAAAAAAGAAGAAATCAGCAAATCAATTGCCATTGCCGAGGTAGTTTCTGTACACCTCGAAGACCTTAATAAATATGTTGAAATTGGTCTGGCACAGCACAAAACACAACCCGACTTTGTTTCATTATCAAGTGAATTATTAATTCGTGATGAATCAAAACATACAAACAATATTATTGATTCGTTAAATCTGCTTAGAGAGTTTAGTTTCCTTAAGAAGCACTTTGAGAAAAACAACCTAATCGACTCCTTAATTCTTGAACTGAGAGATTACAACAGCAACTTTGATTTGCTTGTGCTCTCGCTTAAAGAAAAGGGAAATACTTACGATGGCGTTGTTGGTGAAGCATACAAAAGCTATAAAATACTTACCTCTCAGCTAAAAGGTATACCGGAGGCCATCAAAGCTGATTCACAATTATGTGCAATTAGTAAAGATTACTTCACATCGCTCGATCGGGTTGTTTGTCAGAACCTTCAGTATTTCGTCGATGACCTGAGCAGCACTTTTTACAGCTTTGAAGAATTTGATGCGTCTACAATTGATAATTATATTGCTGTTTTAAGAGATAATCTTGAAAAAATTGAACAGATAGACTCCAGAATATATGGCACTCACCTGGTAAAAGGACAGATTGATGAACTTAATTCCCTTTACGAGATAATTATATCCAGGAAAAATGAATTGTTGAGTAGTTTCTTCTACAGAATTCACAAATACGAGGTGTTTTGGAAGTTTATTCAGATAATTTATCTGGTTCTGTTTGCTTTTACTTTTTTGCTTTACATTAATGCAATTTCTAAAAGACTCCAAGCAGGCTTTAAAACTATCGATACACTTTCCGACGAGTTAACCAAGGGAGGCCTTGAAAAAATTGAAATTGAAACTCCAGGTTACGAACTGGTTTCAATTAAAAACAAGTTGGACGATCTGCGTAACATTTTACTCGATAGAAAAAACTTTGTTGAAGAATTAGTAAATGATAATTTTTCAAGAGATCTGAAACTGCTAAGTAAACGGGACAACCTAAGCATAAAGCTTAATGAATTAAAAGACAAACTATTGTCGGCTAAAAATGAACAGGAGAAACGAGCAAAAGATAACGAGATTCGGAGATATATAAACGAGGGGCTTGCAAAATTTGCCGATATAATGAGAGTAAACAGCAACGATACCAAAGCTTTAGGCGATAACCTGATTAAAGAACTCACAAAATATCTCAATGCATTACAGGGTACCTTATTTTTATCAAATGAAGAAGACGAAAGTCAATTAAACCTGATTTCTGCATTTGCCTACGACAGAAAAAAATACCTGACAAAAACATTGAAAAAAGGGGAAGGCCTTATCGGAACCTGTGCCATGGAAAAGAAAACCATTCACCTTACCGACGTGCCGGATGATTACATCATAATAAAATCAGGACTTGGAGATACCCCTCCAAACAAAATTTTAATTACTCCGGTAATACATGATAATGCGCTTGTAGGTGTTATTGAGCTTGCTTCGCTGCATGAATTTAATAAACATGAAATACAGCTTACAGAACAAATCTGTTCGAACCTTGCCTCAACAATAATTACTGTAAGAAACAACACCCAAACAGCCTTGCTTTTGGAGAAATCGCAGCAACAAGCAGCCGAAATGGCAGAACAGGAAGAAGAAATGAGGCAAAACATGGAAGAACTAAAAGCTACACAGGAAGAATCAGCCCGCCGTGAAGATGAAATGCAGGGAATTCTTGATGCCATTGGTGCGAGTTTCTATGTTATAGAATACGCTGTAAACGGCAATATTGAGCATATAAACGATAAGCTTGTTAAGTTTTTAAATCAACCTTACGAATCGCTTATTGGCATCAAACATACCGAGATGTTTTCGTCAGACTCACAGATTAATGATAAACTTATTAAAGAAATTGCCGACTTAAAAGTGCCGAAAAAAATAATAGAAGAACTTAATCTTGGAAGCAAAAAATATATTTACTCTCATATTTTATCGCCAATTGTTTCAAAACATGAAGAAGTATTAAAGATTATTAACCTGCTAACAATTGAAGAAAAATAAGCACAATAATTTAACTTGTTTTTAATGGTGGAGCTTGGAATAGTAGACATAAGAGAAATAATAAGAATAATTAAGAAAACTCACGATATCGATTTTTCTGTATTTGCATTAACATCATTTAAATATAACCTCGAAAAGGTTATGAATCTGAATACTATTCACTCTACCGACGGATTAATCCGGAAACTAACCGAAGATCCTGATTTTTTGGATCTTTTCCTGAATGACCTGTTTACTCCATCAACAGAAATGTTCAGAGATCCTTCTTTATGGCGATGGCTGAGAGAAGAGTATTTCCCAAAATTGCCCGAAAGGCATTTCGATAATTTTAAAATCTGGTTTCCGCAAAACGTAAGTGGTGCCGAATTGTTTACTATGTGCATCCTACTTCAGGAAATAGATCTTTTACAGAAAGTTAAAATTTATGCAACTGTATACAGCAATAAAAGCCTCGAATACATTAAATCCGGCAGTTACCCACTAAAAAAGCTCGAAGTCTCAATTGAGAATTACAAACGCTTTCAGGGTTCTGAAGATTTTGAGAAGTATTACACTATGAAAAACCATGAGGCAATACGTGATACCAGCTTAATAAGTAACGTAGAATTTATTAAAGACAATATCAATCTGAATAAAACTCTTCAGAATGTTAAGCTGATTATGTATCGTAATGTAATGATATATTTAAACCCATCGCGACAAAATGAAATGCTTGATAAAATGCAAAGTTGCTTGTCTGCTGCCGGTAACTTAATAATAGGTACAAAAGAAGTAACAAGAACATCAAATGCATCTGCACTTAAGTTCGATATTGTGAATGAAGGTGAAGGTGTTTATAAAAAGAAGATTTAAAAAGAATGAATTTTAAAGCTGTAATAATAGGAGGTTCGGCCGGAAGTTTTCAGGTAGTCACCCGGATATTGAGTTCACTACCCAACAATTTTCCTGTACCGGTTCTTCTCTGTTTACACAGGTTAAAGCATGTGCGTTCGGGGTTTGTCGAAGCATTATCGCTCAAATCAAGTATACCTATCGAAGAACCCAACGATAAAGAACAGCTTAAACCAGGGAAAGCATACCTTGCTCCTGCAAACTATCATATGTTTGTAGAACTGGCAAATCGAATCGCTCTTTCAACAGAATCATCAGTAAATCATTCAAGACCTTCGATAGACCTTTCTTTTATAACAGCTGCAAATGCATACAGAGATAAGCTATTAGGTATAATACTTTCCGGTGCAAACCGCGATGGAGCAGCAGGTTTAAAGGCAGTTAAAGATAAAGGAGGGATAACAATTGTTCAGGACCCGAACGAATGCGAAGTAAAAACAATGACAGAATCTGCTATGCAACTTACAAAAGTTGACTATGTATATAAAACAGATGAGATAATACGGTTTCTTTCAAAAATTAAATAGAAAGTAATGCAAATAGAAAAATCGAAAAGAAATATTATTTTTTTATTTATAGCGAAAGCTATTCTGATTACAAGCCTGTTGATTGTATTCTGGGATTCCGGAAGCAAGGAACAAGGTTTAGCTCCATTTATTATATATCTGTTTATTATATTGTTACTTGGGTATACTATAAATGAAATTATTAAAGCAATTAATAGTTATAAGCAGCAATCAGAACAGGCTTTGAAAGATGCAGTATCTGCTGAACGAATAAAACTAATTAAAGAATTCGAAGAAAAATCTGAGGAAGCCAATTCTACCAGCAATGATGAAAAAAATGAAGAAATAATTAAATCAATAATCCCCAAAGGGGCCTACAAAAATGTGGATTCTTTTGCAAAGAAAGCCTTAAGCAACCTGGCATATCAAATGGAATTTATTCAGGGAGTTGTATACCTTAAAGATAAAAAGAAGGATTTATATAATTTCTCATCCGGCTTCGCTCTGACAAACAAAGAAGAAATAAAATCTTTTAAGTCTGGAGAAAACCTTGGAGGCCAGACTGCCGTATCAAAAGATATTTCGTATATTACTGATATTCCTGAAGACTACTTTGAAGCAGAGTCAGGGTTAGGGAAATCAAGACCAAAGAATTTAATTTTTGCACCTGTTATTGTTGATGATGAAGTAATTGCAATTTTTGAACTCTCATCATTTAAAGACATTACCGACAGCTCAAAAAAACTTATCAAAATTGTTTTTAATGAGTTGTCAGATAAAATGAAACTATTAATTCAGTCATAAGACTCTATGGTTACAAAGAAAAACATAGTTAACATTATTGGTCAGAACAAGAATAACACAAAATTGTTAGCCATTATTCTTGGCATCTTGTTTATTCTGTTCTCATGGTTTATCGTGATTGTAAAAACTAAGACTGCAATTAGTTTTGGAGGAATAGCCCATATTCATAAAGAAAATCCAATATTGTTTTTAATTGAGTTGTTTCCTTTTATTGCAATTGCACTAATTATTGTTATTGATCTGAAAAGAGCTTTTGAGAAAGAAAAATTCAATAAAGAAATTGAAGAACGCGAACGACTGCTTGATGCAATGGCTGTATTTGCCAAGGATATCGGAGATGGGAAATACGATACCACTCTGCCTCAGGAAGCTCAAAAAAATGTTTTAGCCCAGTCCTTACTCCTGATGCGTGAAAACCTGCTTTCCACTCAAAAGAAAGAAAATGAACAAAGCTGGATTGCCGAAGGAAAAGAAGTTGTATCAGACATTTTACGTATGAATAACAAAGTTGATGATCTTTCTTTAAAAGTTATTCATGAACTGGTTAAATATGTCAATTTTGTTCAGGGTGCTCTATATCTGTACAATGAAGATAAAAAGGTGCTTACAAATGTGGCCACTTATGCCTATAACCGCAGAAAGTTCATTAACCAGGAGTTTAAACTTGGCCACGGGCTGATCGGTGAATGTGCCTATGAAAAAGAATATATCTACCGAACAGAAGTTCCTGATGATTATGCCACAATAACTTCAGGAATACTGGGAGAACAAAAGCCTAAAAGTATCTTAATTGTTCCCCTGATATCTGATGAGAAACTGCAGGGAGTAATCGAATTTGCTTCCATACAAGACGAAATTTCAGATCTTACCATCAGGTTTCTGATAGAACTTGGTGAGATTATTGCCCGAACTATTTTCAACCTGAGGGTGAACCAAAGAACCGAACAGCTTCTGACCGAAGCACAGGAGATGACCCGCGAACTTCAGGAAAATGAAGAACAATTGAGGCAGAATGCCGAGGAAATGAGGGCTACTCAGGAAGAGTTGAAAAAATCAAATGAACAACTCGAAGCAAACATTCAGAAAGTTGAAGATGCCCAGAAAAGACTTCATTCGCTCCTCGAAAACGCCTCAGAGATAATTTCAATTTACGACAACAAATTCGAGCTTAACTATATAAGCCCCTCGGTAGGAAATATACTTGGATATACCCCCGACGAGATGATGAGCGGTAAAGACATGGATCGGTTAACCCGGAAAGGTGAACAATCCATGCGCGAAATGTTCGACGCCATAATCAGTGACCCTAAGAAACCCTATACAATTCAGTATACCTATATGAAGAAGAATGGTCAGAAGATATTCCTTGAAACTACAGGAAGAAATCTACTCGACGATTCTGCAATACAGGGCATCATACTAAACTCTACAGATATTACTGAACGTAAACGTGCCGAGAAAGAGGAACGTATGCGCAGCAAAATGCAATCGCTATCGGAGAACTCCCTCGATCTCATAATGCGTTTAAGTACTGTAGGACAGTTTTTCTATGCCAACCCTGTCACTGAAAATTATTTAGGTATCGACACCAAAGACCTGATTAACAAAACGCTTAACGAGGTAGAATTTACCGATGTTTTATTCAACTACTTCAAAGAAACAATTGAGCAAATAAAAAATAAACCGGTAAAAGCCACTGCCGAAATAACAATCCCCTCTCTCGAAGATAAATCTGAGGAGCGGATTATGAGCTTTGTGGCTATTCCCGAATTTAATGAAAACGAACTCGAAACAATTCTCTTTGTAGGTCACGATATTACTGAAGCCAAGCGCATTGAACTTGAAATACAAGTTAAAAACAGGAATATTGAAGACTCCATAAACTATGCACAAAGAATACAGACATCCATTCTGCCGGATAATGCACTAATCAGAAAACATTTACCCAGCTCATTCATTTTCTACCGTCCGCGCGATGTAGTAAGTGGCGACTTCCCCTGGTTCTTCCAAAAAGGAAATATTACCTACATTGCAGCCGTCGACTGCACTGGTCATGGAGTACCCGGGGCACTTTTATCTTTTATAGGCTATTTCTTATTAAATAATATTGTCGATCACGATAGTGAACACGCTGCATCTACTATACTTGATGATCTGCATGCCAAAGTCAGAACAACACTTAAACAGGATCATAGCGATGCCGAAGCTCGCGATGGCATGGATATAGCTTTTTGCAGTATTAATCCTGAAAAAAAAGAACTGCAATACAGTGGGGCACACCGGCCGCTTTATTTGTTAAGAGATGGTGATTTACAGGAATTTAAAGGTGACCGAAAAGCAATTGGCGGTATACCACATCCTAAAAAGGGTGAAAAAGACTTTACAAACTATGTGATAAACTATCGACCCGGAGATAAAATATTTTTCTTCTCAGACGGATTGCCTGACCAGCTTGGTGGAGAATTTATAAAAAAATACTCTCCAAGACGAATCAGAGACAGTATTGTTGAGAACAAAGACTTGACAATGGAAGAATTTAATACTTTTTTTGCAAATGATTTCATGTCCTATAAAGGTGACCACAAACAAATTGACGATGTTTTATTAATTGGAATTGAATTAACTTGATTAAAAAGTTGAAAATATGGATAATAAAAAAGATGTAAAAGGTTTTCTGGAATTTGTATATGAGTTCTACAAGTCCATGAAAGCCCATGAGATTACTTTAGTTTATGAGGGGGAAATAACCCATCAGATTACTAAAGCTTTTACTTCGCTAACAGAATCAAATATGGCTAAGGACGACGAATCTGGATCTGTGCAGAGAAAAGTCTTTCATGTCATGGTTGAATGTTTACAAAACATTAGTAAACATGCCGATGATTTCACTTCAAACGATTACCTTTTTTCCGGAAGAGGTATATTCCTTGTAAGTAAAGGCGATAACGAATACAGTGTTACAACCGGAAATGCTGTAGATAACGATCGAATTGAGGAACTCACCTCCATGCTTGAAAGCATAAACAGGATGAATAAAGATGAGCTGAAAGACCTCTACAAGAAACAAATGAAAGAGGGAAGACTATCTGATAAAGGTGGTGCAGGACTTGGATTTATAGATATTAAACGAAAAACCGGAAGAGATCTTGAGTATCACTTCTTACCCATTTCTGATGATACTTCTTTCTTTTTATTAACTTCGACCATCGGTAGAGACGAATAGCGATAAACTATTTTAAACTTATTTCATAAGAATACAAAAAAATATTTTAAAAGTTTTGATATGGAAACAATTAAAATTCAAGGAACTGAAGATACTCCAAAAGTAACACTAGATAAAGAAAAAGAATTGCTTGAAATCTCAGGGCGTTCGCTTCCCGAAGATGTAGCTTCTTTTTACGATCCAATCTTGAATTGGCTTGACGAGTATGCAGAATCTCCAAACGCAAAAACAATTTTTAATTTTAAGCTGGTCTATTTCAATACAGCATCTTCAAAACTTCTGCTTGATATTTTAATGAAGCTGGAAGAAATTCACGAAGCAGGCAACGATGTAACAATCCGTTGGCACTATCCCGAAGACGATGAGGATATGGAAGAAGCAGGTGAAGAATATGCTGACATTGTTGATGTTCCGTTCGAGCAGGTACCATATTCCGGATAAGCAAAATTACTGGCCATCTGGTTCTTCAAACAAAACACATAAAAAATGAGTGAAGAAATTCTAAAGGCGTTAATGCAACTTTTTGCAATTATTGCTAAACAAGACGAAGGTGTTGAAAAAACCCAGGTCGAGTATGTTAAGAACTTTTTACAGCAACAAATAGCTGCTGATAAAGTATCTGAATACTTTGGGTTGTTTGAAGAAAATGCAGGCCTGCGCGGCGATGATTCGGAGGAAAAGAAAAAAAATAAACTTACCTCTGTAAAAGACTCTGTGCGAATATTGGGCTTGTGTAAAAAAATTAATAAAACACTTACACAAAAGCAGAAGGTTGTATCTCTTGTTCGTTTATTTGAGATTATAAATGTTGATCGGAAGTTTTCCGATCAGCGTATGGCTATTTTAAATACTGTTGCCGAAGTTTTTAATATTACAAATGAAGAATTTAAAAGTGTAGAATCATTTGTAATAAAAAATGAAACCCATGAGCTTGACGATGGCAATATATTAATTATAAACGATAAGAACGAGCATTATGAATATGCAAAACGTATTCATACAAAACACCTCGACACCAATATCTTTATCCTCAGAGTAAAAAGTGTTGACCTTTATTTTTTAAGGTACACAGGCAATCAGGAACTCTTCCTCAACGGACTTCCTATTAATAACAACAGAATATACCTTTTTGCAAATGGCAGTACAGTAAAATTGCCAAAAAGTGCACCTATATATTATAGCGATGTTGTATCCCACTTTATGGCAGATATAACTTCGAGCAAAATTTCCTTCACCGCCCGCGATGTGGGCTTTCAGTTCCCTAATGGAAATCTTGGTTTAAGAAATATAGATTTTTCGGAGGGGCACGGCCGCTTAATAGGTATTATGGGTGCCAGTGGTGCCGGTAAAACTACCTTGCTAAATGTATTATCGGGAATCGATACTCCATCCGCCGGATCGGTACAGATAAATGGCCTCGATCTTCATAACGATAAGTCAAAACTCGAAGGTGTTATCGGATTAATACCACAGGATGACCTTTTAATTGAAGAACTCACGGTTTTTCAAAACCTTTTCTTTAGCGCAAAACTTTGCTTTAAAGACAAAAGTGAATCGGAAATATCCGAGCTGGTAAATAAAACACTTCATAATCTTGGCCTTTACGACCGGAAAGATTTAAAAGTTGGCTCGCCGCTTAACAAAACAATTAGCGGTGGTCAGCGAAAAAGATTGAATATTGCTCTTGAACTTGTAAGAGAGCCATCAATTCTGTTTGTTGATGAACCTACCTCAGGCCTTTCTTCGCGTGACTCTGAAAACGTGATGGACCTCTTACGTGAGCTGGCCTTAAAAGGTAAATTAATATTTGTAGTGATCCATCAACCCTCATCAGACATTTATAAAATGTTTGATAAAATGATTATTCTCGATACAGGTGGTTATCAGATTTTCTATGGTAATCCTGTTGAAGGCGTTATGTATTTTAAAAGGATGGACGCCCAGATTAACAGCGATATTGGTGAATGTCCTACATGTGGTAATGTGAATCCGGAACTCATTTTTAATATCATAGAAGCCCATGTAGTTGACGAATTTGGTAATTATACCACTACCCGCAAAGTTTCACCTGAAAAATGGGAAGAAAACTACCAGAATAATTTTTTCCACGACGAAGTTGAAGAAGTAAAAGAAAATCCCCCAAAATCGCTTAACATTCCAAATTGGCTGACCCAATTAAAAATATATAGCATCCGCGATTTCCTTTCCAAAATCGGGAACAAACAATATGTTGCACTTAACTTGCTTGAAGCTCCTGTTTTAGGTTTTATTCTGGCTTTTATTATACGGTTTATCGAAGATCCTAACTCGAAAATATACATCTTCAGAGAAAATGAAAATATTTCCATATATATTTTCATGGCCTTAATTGTAGCCTTGTTCCTTGGATTTATGGTGAGTGCCGAAGAAATATTTAAAGACCGCAAAATATTAAAACGCGAGAAATTTCTCAACCTCAGTAAATCAAGTTACCTGATTTCAAAAATTATTATCCTTTTCACTATAAGCGCAATACAGTCATTTTTGTTTGTAATTATTGCTAATAATTTACTGGGCTTAAAAGGAATGAACTTTGCATACTGGTTGGCCTTATTTAGCACCGCTTCCTTTGCAAATATGCTCGGGCTCAATATATCGGCAACTTTTAATTCGGCAGTAACAATTTATATCTTAATACCACTTTTAATGATTCCTATGATGATTCTTAGTGGGGCAATGTTTAGTTTTGATAAACTGAACCGCGTTGTAGGCCGAATAGATAAAGTGCCTTTGATTGCCGAGTTCATGCCCACAAAATGGTCGTACGAAGCATTGATGGTTAAGCAATTCAAAGACAACGAATTTAACAAACAATTCTATCTGCTTGAAAAAGACGAAAGCAAAGCTGATTTTAAGAAGGTTTACCTGATACCTGAGTTACAGGAAAGACTTGCCCGTGTAGATAAAGAAATACGAAACATTAACCAGGTTGATATTACCAAAAATGATCTCGAAATACTACATAACGAGATTAACAATGAAAACAAACTGGCCGATTTGGTTAGAAAAGAAAACATTGAAAGACAAAAAACAGATAAAATTCCTTACCCCGAACCTATTAAATTTGAAAATATTGAACAACTTACTCCTGAGAATTTTAATCCTAAAGTAAGTCGAAATACTTATACTTACCTCAAAGATTTAGATAAGTATTATACCCAGGTATTTCAATTAGCCAATCAGCGCAGGCAAAACATTATAAATTATTTTATAGAAAACAATCCCGAAAAATATAAAGAATACAGAGACAGATACCATAACGAGAGTATCGCTGATATTGTTAAGAAAGTATATGAAAAAAATAAAATTGTAGAATTTAAGGGCAGACTGGTACAGCATATCGACCCAATTTATATGGATCCGATACCGACTGGTCCACTTGGTATCCGTACCCACTTTTTGGCCCCGCGTAAACCATTTTTAGGTCACTATTTCGATACATTTGGTTTTAATATGGTGGCTATTTGGGTGCTCACCATAATACTTTACATTTGTCTGTATTTTGATGTTTTTAAACACCTGTTAAGTCTTGGTGAAAAGCTTACTAAAAAATAGGTTTTTAGAAATACAGAATTTTAATATATTTATACTTAGAAATGAATTAACTATTCGTTGTAAAATTATTCTGGCGCTATGATAAAAAATGTTGCGAAATTACTAATAGGCATATTCCTGATATATGCCTTTGGCTCCTGTCAAAACAAAGGCTCGTCATCATCATCAGGTGGCTTTGGTGAAGGAATACCAGAAGAAGTAATTAATGATGGTATTCTGGAAATATCTGAAGATGATATGCAAGGATTCATTGATAACATGTCATCTCCGGTAGAGATGGCTGCTTTAGTTAAAAATATCGATGCTAAATTCTCGAACAAATATCTCGCTCCAACAGATAATATTGAAGATTTTACAACAAATTTTCAACAAGCCTTTAATTTAGGAATTTTTGGTGCCGACCTCGGATACCTGAATATGTATAATAAAACCAATACGGTATTGGATTATATTGGAGCAATTAAAACACTTGCTGATGGTATCAATGTCGGACAATTCTTCGATTTTACAACATTAAAAAGACTGGCTCAGAATAACTCGAACCTTGACTCCTTAATGTACATTTCGGTTCACAGTTTTAACCAAATGGATCGATATTTGAGGAACAACAACAGAAGTAATCTAAGTGTTCTGATGATCACAGGTGTTTGGATTGAAGGTATGTACCTGGTTACTCAGGTGTATAAAGAAGTTCCAAGTCCTGAACTAAAGGAACGTATTGGAGAACAAAAGATTATTCTTGATAAGCTAATAATTTTTCTTCAGAATTTTAAGAACGACAAGCAATTTCAAAATATGATAAGCGAACTAACAGTATTACACCAGGAATTCAGTGATGTTAGAATAACTGTTGAAAAAGGTGAGTTAGAAGCAGTTGAACAAGATGGAATGCTAACTTTCATACAGAACGATGTAAGTATTGTCACAATTTCTGATGAAAGAGTCGCAAGCATCATCGAGAAAACTGAGCATGTTCGTAATAAGCTAATCAGTCAATAACTATGAAGCATATATTTAAACTATCTCTCGCAATAAGTTTACTTTTTGGATGTTTCCTCTCTCTTTCTGCACAGGAAAGCATGTCTGAGTTAACAGGCCAGTGTGCAGCCAGTGCAGGTGATGTGACTTATTTAAAAGATTTCCCGGTTAAGCTTGACGCTGGAACTCCAGGCGGTAAACCCCTTTCAGCAAAATTTTCAATGTTGTTAAGCAAGAATACTGCCTACAGATTCACAATATGTACTGCACCCGACTCAGAGGGTGAAGCAATATTACAGATTTATGAACTTAATAATTTAATAGGAAGTACTTATAACGAGGCAACGGGTAAAGATTATCCATCATTTGATTTCAAATGTCAAAAAACGGCTGTATACCATATTTTTATCTCGTTTAAAGAAGGTAAACCCGGAGAAGCGGTTGGTATAATGTCTTTTATTGAAAGGCTCTGATAAAACTACTTTTTAAATATATAAAAAGCTGTTGAAGTATTCAACAGCTTTTTTTTATTTATGTGTATCTATCTTTACTCCTCTTCCACAGTTAGTTCAAAATACTTCTCTGCGCCTTCAGGGCATATTTCTTTCATAGCAGATAATAATTGTTCTTCAGTAACTTTTCCATACTCTTCAACATTTTCAGCAATCTTCGTCATCGAACTTGCTGCTTCAAGAATACTCATAGGATCAGCATCTGAAATAAGCGCCATGGCCTCACACATTTCGGTTGCCATATTGTTGACAGTTTCTTTGTTTGCATTGCCACATGAAATTAAAATCAGTGCAAATACAACAGGAATTAAGAGTTTTTTCATCAGTTTAAATTAGATTGTCATTATATCTTTTTCTTTGGCTTCGACTAATTTATCAATCCTGGCTATAAACTTATCTGTTAATTCCTGAACCTGACCTTCGGCATCCTTTTCAATATCTTCAGATAAGCCATCTTTTTTCATTTTCTTAAATGCCTCATTAGCGTCTCTTCTAGCTGTTCGAATGCTAACTCTGGAGTTTTCTGCCATGTTCTTGATCTGTTTCACTAAATCTCTTCTTCGTTCCTCGGTTAATACCGGAATATTAATTCGAATCAGTTCTCCATTGTTCATTGGAGTTAAACCAATATTGGCAGCTAAAATTGCCTTTTCAATAGGCTCAATCATAGATTTCTCCCAGGGTTGAACAGAAATGGTTCTGGCATCAGGAGTATTTACATTTGATACCTGGCTAAGCGGAGTCATGGAACCATAATAATCGACCTGTATTCCATCTAAAATACTGGGCGATGCTTTTCCGGCCCGAACCCTTGCCAACTCATCTTCTAAATGAATGAAGGCTTTCTTCATCATATCTTCGGTATCAAGTAACTGTAATTGAACTTCTTCTTCCATAATGTGTGTTTAATTTGAAACTAAACAAAAATATAAAAAATATTCTCAAAAAAAATAACCCGAAGCTGCACTGGAATCACTGAATAATAGTTCCTATATCTTCGCCTTGTACAAGTTTGCTTAAATTACCAACCGTATTCATGTCAAATACAACAACCGGAAGTTTATTTTCCTTACACATGGTAAAGGCAGTAAGATCCATAATTTTTAGTCCTTTATTATACGCTTCATCAAAGCTTAAAGTATCATATTTAGTTGCTGTAGGGTCTTTTTCAGGGTCGGCTGTATATACACCATCAACCCTGGTTCCTTTTAAGAATACCTCAGCGTCGATCTCAACCGCTTTTAAAGCCGCAGTAGTATCTGTTGTGAAAAACGGATTACCGGTCCCAAAAACAAAGATAGAGGCTTCGCCATTATCAAAAGCTTTTAAAACAGCTCGTTTTGAGTATCGTATACCAACCGGAGACATTTCAATAGAAGTAAATAGAGAGGCTCTACCGCCTTCTTTCTCAATAGCTCCCTGAATGGCTAAACCATTAATTACTGTGGCAAGCATGCCCATATAATCGCCTTGTACCCGATCGAAACCTTCTTTTGCACCGGAAACTCCACGAAAAATGTTTCCTCCGCCAATAACGATACCTACCTCAAGTCCAAGATCCATAACTTCTTTTATCTGAATGGCATATTGCTGGAGTCTTTCAGCATCAATTCCATGTTGCTTTTCTCCCATTAATGCTTCGCCACTAAGTTTTAATAATATCCTCTTATATTTCAACATATTTATTTTTTTAATAAAACAAAATAAAGGTTTTAAGGGTAGGTATCAAAAAAAAAGGACCTGTTTTTCAGATCCTCTTTCATATTATTTTGTATAGATGTTTTTATACATTTAATGAGTATCGCAGGAATGCAGTAGTTGTTAGTTCTTTGTCAGTTTCCTGAAGATACTGGCGAACAGTTTTTTTGCTGTCTTTGGTAAAATCCTGGTTCAATAAGGTGTTTTCTTTATAGAATTTAGATAATTTACCCAAAGCAATTTTATCTACAATATTTTCAGGCTTACCTTCCTTAAGTGCCTGTTCACGGCCAATTTCAAGTTCTTTTGCCTTAACCTCTTCTGAAACTCCGTTTTCATCCACTGCTATTGGACTCATTGCTGCAATTTGCATAGCAACATCTTTACCAACTTCAATATCAACCACTTTATTTAAACCAACAATTGTTGAAAGTTTATTTCCGTGATGAATGTATGGAATAACCTGTTCAGCTTCAACTTTATCGTAATAAGCTAATTCAATTTTTTCACCGATAATACCTATTTGTTCAACAACTAAATCAGCAATAACTTTACCGTTAATAGTTTCAGCTTTAAGAGCTTCCAGGTCAGCCGGTTTAGCTTCTAGAGCTTTATCCAGGATGCTGTATCCGAATTTTATGAAATCTTCGTTTTTTGCTACAAAGTCGGTTTCACAATTTAAAGCAATGATAGCTCCAAATTTACCATCAGCTGTAGCTTTTGCTAATGAAACGCCCTCGCTCGCTTCACGATCGGCACGTTTATTTGCAACGGCCTGGCCTTTCTTACGAATAATTTCAATGGCTTTGTCAAAATTTCCTTCAGCTTCCTGAAGAGCTATTTTACAATCCATCATACCTGCACCGGTAGTTTTTCTTAGTTTGCTTACTTCTGCAGCAGTAATTTGAGCCATTTTATATATGGGTTTAAAAGTTTTTAATCTTCGTCTTCAGAATCTCCTTCATCAGAAGTTTCTACATCATCAACGATTTCTTCATCTTCATCTTCAACATCTTCATCTAAATCTTCCTCAGCTACCTTTTTTGCCGGTTCTTTTTTTAATGCTTTTGCAGAATCCTTAGGTTTTTTTTCTTTTCCGGCTCCTTCTTTTCCGGCTCCTTCTTTTTCACGCTCCATTTTACGCTCATCAAGACCTTCTTCAATAGCTTTACAAACTGTATCAATTATTAATAAAATTGATTTTGAAGCATCGTCGTTTGCCGGAATTGGAAAATCAACATCGTTTGGATTTGAATTGGTATCAACAATTGCAAATACCGGAATATTTAATCTCTTGGCTTCGCGAACTGCAATGTGTTCTTTTGAAATATCAACAACAAACATGGCAGCAGGAAGACGAGTTAAATCAGAAATACTTCCAAGGTTTTTTTCAAGTTTTGCTCTCTGGCGGGTAACCTGTAAACGCTCACGTTTTGACATATTATCGAAGGTACCATCGGTTACCATTTTATCGATAGATGTCATTTTTTTCACTGCCTTACGGATAGTTGGAAAGTTTGTTAACATTCCACCAGGCCAACGTTCTGTAACATAAGGCATATTAATAGCATTTACACGGTCAGAAACGATGTCTTTAGCCTGTTTTTTTGTAGCTACAAAAAGTACTTTTCGTCCTGATTTAGCAATTTGCTTAAGTGCATTTGCTGCCTCGTCGAGCTTTACAATGGTTTTGTGCAGATCGATGATGTGAATTCCGTTTTTCTCCATAAAAATATACGGAGCCATTTTAGGATTCCACTTTCTCTTCAGGTGACCAAAATGTACACCTGCCTCTAATAATTCATTAAAATTTGTTCTTGGCATTTTGTGCTTGTTTACATTCTATAATTAAGCAACACAGGAGTAGTTCCAAATCATTAGAAGTCTCCTATGTTTAGATACTAAACAGTCTGTATTGCTAGGTTTAACGTTTACTAAACTGAAATCTCTTTCTTGCTTTAGGTTGTCCAGGTTTTTTACGTTCAACCTGACGAGGATCCCTGGTAAGCATTTTGTTTGCTTTCAGAACTTCTTTGTTGCTTTCAGCATCAATTTGAACAAGTGCTCTGGATATTCCAAGGCGTATAGCTTCTGCCTGACCTTTAGTACCCCCACCTGCTATATTTACATTGATATCGTATTTTCCTTCAGAATTTGTTAATTGTAATGGTTGACTTACAATATACTGAAGTGTTTCTAATGGAAAATATTCTTTGAAATCGCGGCTGTTTACTTTTATTTCACCCTTGCCAACTTTGGTATACACACGGGCAATTGCAGCTTTTCTTCTACCAATAGTATTAACTACTTCCATGATTATTTAATGCTATTTAAATTCAATTCTTTAGGCTGTTGAGCAGTATGTGGATGCTCTGATCCTGCATATACATGAAGGTTTTTCAGAATGGCTCCTGCCAGTCTGTTCTTTGGTAACATGCCTTTTACTGCTTTTTCAATAACTCGCTCCGGAGTTTTTGCCAAAACTTCCTCAACTGTATTAACGCGCTGTCCACCAGGATAACCGGTATGTCTTATATATGTTTTTGAAGACATTTTATTGCCGGTAAGTCTAACTTTCTCTGCATTAATTACTATTATGTTATCGCCACAATCAACATGAGGAGTAAAATCTGGTTTGTTTTTTCCTCTCAGAATCTTAGCCACTTTTGCTGAAAGTCTACCTAAAACTTCATTTGTAGCATCTACTACATACCATTCTTTTTGAACAGTAGCACTGTTTGCAGACTTTGTTTTAAAACTCAGTGTATCCACTTTTATCTCGTTTTTTATTAATGTCTTGATAATCTTTAATTACCCACCTGAAAATAATGGAGTGCAAAAATACAATTATTTTTATGAAATAAACAAATGATTTAGAGTAAATTTTATTATGCCGGCAATTGTTTTATCATTATTGATAAATATACAATTCACGCAACCTTTTTTATATTATATTCATCATTGTTTACATATTAACCGAAAGTGTTGTAGTATTCAGGGTGTATGTTTAACTCGCAAATTCACAGATACATTTACATATTTGCTACTGTTTTAATACTTGTAGCATTTCCTTTTTCACCATTTTTACTCAGCTTGGGCCAGTTTATCCTTGCCGGAAACTGGCTTCTCGAATCTGAGTTTAAAAGAAAATGGCAAAAATTTAAAGAAAATAAGGGTATATTTCTTTTCATTTCTTTTTATTTAATTCATGTAATTTGGTTATTCAACACCAAAAACTTTGAATATGCATTTCATGACTTAAAAATTAAATTACCTATATTCTCACTCCCATTAATATATGGTACAAGTGTTCCTTTGAAAAAAAGTGAATTAAAGCTTGTGCTGCATCTTTTTATTGCATCAGCCATTTTAGCTACTCTTTGGAGCATAGTTATATATTTTGGACTCACATCAATACAAGCTTCCGATAATCGAAAACTTTCGCCCTTTATTTCACATATCCGTTTTTCATTGCTATTAGTTCTTACAGTTTATATTATTGTAAGTTTTCTTATTTATAACAAGCCATTAAAATACTTTCATTCTTATTATTATTTGGGATTGTTAGCCTGGTTAATCTTCTTCCTTTTGTTTTTTTCGGCCCTTACCGGGGCTTTTATTCTACTGTTTATTACTCCGTTTGCTCTTATTTTCTGGCTTAGATCAAAAGAAAACAGGAAATACAGTGTATGGACCCTTAGTGCTTTGGTTAGTATTATGGTCTTATTCTCAATTTATACAACTTTAGCCTACACCAGATACTCAAATAGGGAAATTATTGATTTGAATAAGCTAGAAACCCATACTGTGAATGGAAATAAATATTTTCATTATCCCGAAAACATTGATTATGAAAACAGTCAAAGAGTATGGATATATGTTTGTGAGAAAGAGTTAAGAGATGAATGGAATAAGAAAAGTGAAATTGAATATTACGGGAAAGACAAAAAAGGGCAGTTTATCAGAACTACTCTGGTAAGGTATCTTACATCACTTGGGTATAGAAAAGATTCTGTAGGTATATCAAACTTAACAACCGAGGATATCAGGCTTATAGAAAGTGGAATTACCAACTATATTAATAAAAACAAACTCTCTCTATATCCAAGGATTTACCAATTATTCTGGGAAATTGACAGTTATAAACGATACGGCAACCCTAGTGGCCATTCTTTCACACAACGCATTGAATACGTAAAAAATGCCTGCAGAGTAATTCAACGGCATTTTTGGCTGGGAACAGGCACCGGAGATGTTAATGATGAAATAAAACTTCAATATAAGCTTGACCATTCAATACTTGCCGCAAAATGGCAATTACGTGCTCATAATCAGTATATTACCTTGTTTTTATCCTTCGGATTGGTTGGATTCACACTAATAGTAGTGATATTTATTTTGCTTTTGAGAAATATCCGTAATAATATCGACTTTATAAGTTTTGTGCTTTTCCTTATTGTCTTTTTATCCATGTTAAATGAAGATACTCTCGAAACTCAGGCAGGTGCTAATTTCTTTGCATTCTTTTTCTCCTTATTAATTTTTGCCCGAAAGATTCCTAAACAGTCAAATGAAACTTAGTTATCAGTTTTATCAAAGAGATGTGCTTGAGGTTGCTCCCGAGCTGTTGGGTAAAAAAATCGTGATACTAAAAAATAATCAACAGTTTTTTTACCGTATTACTGAGGTGGAAGCATACCGGGGTGAAGAAGATTTAGCTTGCCACGCAAGCAAAGGAAGAACCCCGAGAACCGAAATAATGTATCATGAAGGTGGGTATATTTATGTATACCTTATTTATGGTATGTATTGGATGTTAAACATAGTTACTGGCAAAACTGATGAGCCCCAGGCTGTATTAATCCGAGGCGTTGAAGGAACTTCGGGCCCGGGAAGATTAACAAAACTGCTTGAGATTGATACAACTTTCTATGGAGAAAGCTTAATAAAATCGAATCGCATCTGGCTTGAAGATGATAATTGTACACCTGAATATTACACAACCCCTAGAATAGGTATTGAATATGCTGGCAGGAATTGGAAAGAGAAGCCATGGCGTTATATTCTAAAATAATTATTTTGATCTTGAATGTTCCTTATTACGAATGAAAAACTGGTAAGTTTTTGTTTTATTTGCATTATAATTTACGAAATAAACATATCCGGTAGATTCTGAACATAATATGATATATTGGGCCACTCCACTTTTTATTATTCGACTGTATAAATCACTTATCTGGCACGGAAAACGCGATAAGAAAGTAATTTATTTAACTTTTGATGATGGTCCAACCCCGTTAATAACAAAGAAAGTACTTGATATTTTAGATGGTTTTGGAGCTAAAGCCACCTTTTTTTGCCTGGGAAGAAATGTTGAAAGAAATCCTGAGTTATGCATAGAGATTTTAAATAAGGGCCATACTATTGGCAATCACAGCTATTCTCACCTGAAAGGGTGGAGAACACCCGTAAAAGAATATGTTAGGGACGTAGAACTTGCCGCCCAGCTTATTGACTCAAAACTTTTCAGACCTCCCTATGGGAGAATAAGACAATTGCAGTCAAAAATCCTTATAAAAAGGTACCGGATCATTATGTGGGATGTGTTGAGCCATGATTATAATCAAAAACTACCGGCAAAAATGTGCTTGAGAAATGTTATCCGAAGCACAAAAAATGGTTCTATTGTAGTTTTTCATGACTCAGTAAAAGCTTCTAAGAACTTATTTGAGGTATTACCGAAGTTTTTGGAACACTTCATTAATGTAGGTTACTCATTTAAGCCGATCCAGGATAATATATAATTCTGGCGAAATATGAGCCAAGAAAACAAGCGCTTTCTAATAGTTACTTCATTTACAATTCCTGAGCATGCAGGTAGTGGAATTCATGCTTTCAGGTTTGGCAAATATTTAACAGAGAATGGTTATAAGTCTACAATATTAAGTTATAATAGAAACCTTACACAAAAATCAAAAGATTTAATATATGGTACGCAAGTTGTGCGTATTCCATACTTCAATAAATCAATGCTCCATAAACTTTTTTCAATACCATGTATTATTGGCTATTTCCTGAAATATATTATTGCCACAGATGTTATATTAATATATGGAAGTAAAATTGCGGGCTTTAAACTATTACTGTTTCTGGGCAAATTATTCGGAAAAAAAACAATTTTCAGATCTACACTATTGGAAGTTGATGATTTTAAAACTTTAAGCAAAACAAATAGTAAATATTCTGTTGCTGTAAACAATTTTATACTTGGTTTTATTGATGTATATTTCTCTATAAATAAAGAGTTTACCAGCCGAATTAAAGAGACAAACCTCAAGAGAATTAGAATTTTTGAATCAACTCAGGGAGTTGATAACAAACTTTTCTGTCCGGTTGACAGCAACCACAAAAACCAACTTAGAAAAAAACTAAAACTCCCTTTAGATAAATATATTATTATTAGCCCCGGATTGCTAATTAAAAGAAAAGGCTATAATGAAATATTCTATGCCCTCTCTGAATTGAAAATTGATTTTTTGCTATTAGTTGTAGGTACAAACTTTATGAAAAAAGACCATTTTTTAATAAAGAAAGAAAAGGAAATGAGTTTTCTTAGAGAATTAGGCACCAAACTATTAAAACAGAAAATTGAATTTATTGATTTCTCCTTTTCAATTCAGGAGTATTTGCAGGCTTCCGACCTGTTTTTGTTAAATTCAAAAAAAGAAGGATTGCCCAATGTTTTATTAGAAGCAATGAGTGTTGGCCTGCCTGTTTTAATTAGGAAGTTAAAAGGACTAAGCGGCTTTGTTTGCTATAATAATTTTAATTGTATTGAATTTGCAGACAAAAATAAAATGCAAAACTTAATTATTGAGTTTAAAAATAATCCTGCAAAATCTGGTGAAATTGGAGAAAATGCAGCTCAGATAGTAAACGAACGTTTTTCATTCTATCGCATAACTCAAGATCTGCTTAAAATTTTATAATACAATTTGTCTATTTTTAACTAAAAACTATTGAAACCAGCTTCAGATAAGCCTGCAATATTATTTTTTATTCAGTTACCTCCTCCGGTTCATGGCGTGAGCATTATGAATGAGTTACTTTATAGTAATCAAAAGATAAATTCAGAATACAGAAAGTATCTGCTTAAATTAGATTTCTCAAAGAAGTTTGAAGATATAAGGCAACTCTCATTAAGAAAAATTATAAAAAGCATTTGGCTGGTATTCAAATTATCATTCAAATTAATAAAAGTTAAACCTCAGCTGGTTTATTTCTCATTTATGCCGGTTGGTATAGGTTTTTTTAGGGATGCTTTGTATTTGCTGGTTATTAAATGCTTTAAAAAAAAGGTGTTGTTGCATCTTGATAATAGGGGAATTTTAAACCACACAAACAATAAAATTCGAAGATGGCTTTATAATATAACTCTTCGAAATACCAACATAATACACTTATCTGAAAAGCTCGTTGAAACGGAGTTAGTCCCATTAAAACTTAGGAATCTAAATTATTTTGTAGTCCCCAATGCAGTAAAAGAAGTAAAATATACATACGATAACAAGCAAGACAAAGATATAGTTGATATACTTTTTCTTTCGAACCTGATGCCGCAAAAAGGAATTTTTATCGCAATTGACATATTTAAGGATTTATATGAAAAGCACCAGCATATAAGGTTACACATAATAGGCCAGCCAGTTAAAAGAGTTCCTGTAAGGATACCAGAAAAAATCTCAAAAAATGTAGTTTTTCATGGGGCATTATTTGGCTATGAAAAATATAAGATACTTTCTAACGCAGATATTTTCATCTTCCCCTCTTTTTTTGGGGAGGAATGTATGCCTTTATCAATAATCGAGGCCATGCAATTTGAGCTTCCGGTTATTGCAACAAATAATGGAGCTGTTAACGAACTTATTCAGCATAATTACAATGGCTATTTACCTGAAATTGGTGAATGGGATACCTTTAAAACTTATTTAGAAAAACTAATTATTGATTCTGAATTAAGGAATAAAATGGGACTAAAAAGCAGGGATATTTATGAGAAAAAATTCACTTCTGCAATTTTTGAAAGAAATATGCTAAACGTTTTTAATAAGCTGATCAATGTTTGATTCCTTTCAGATAGTATTTCTTACCTATGTTAACCGTTCCGGGTCAACCTATCTATGTCATCTCTTAGATAACTCAGAAGAAGTGATTAGTTGCCCTGAAGCAGAAATACTTGTTAGTCTTTTTTTATGTAATCCTGAAAACAAACTTACCGACAAGACTTTGTATAAATTAAAAAAAGCAATATATACCGATATAAAACTTAAGCACTGGGGGTTTCATGAAGAAGATCTCGGTTCATTAAATGGCACAATTACAAATGTCGAATGTTTTAAATACCTGCTTGATCTATTCAGAAAAAAAAACAAGCCAGAGGCAAAAACCGTTCTGTTTAAAGCAGAATATCTTGTTTTTCTATATCCAATCTTAATGAGCTATAATTTTTTATGGCTAAGCATAATCAGAGATATCAGGGCTGTTTGGTATTCTCAATCCAGAACTATAAACCCTTATACTAACAAAGCTTTCTCTAAGAGTTTATTTCGAACAGCAAACTATTGGAATAATCATGTAAAAAAAGCCATGTCTAACTCCGAAAACAAAAATTACAAATTAATAATTTTCGAGAATCTGGTAACTAATTTTCAAAAGACTATTCTTGAAATTAGCAGCTTCCTGGGTATCTCCGATCTTAATATGATTGGGGCAAATCATGTTTCACCTTATTTGATCTTACCAGAGCAAAAGGATATACACAAAAACATAAAAAGAACACCCCAGAAGGATTTTATTAACAAATGGGCATTGCATCTGGATGAAGAAGAACAATATATACTTTGTTTAGTTTCCTCGAAACTAATAAAAAAGTTCACGATTCTAACTTGTGATTTTTCTAAGTTCAATTTCTCCGGGATGAAAAAAATGATCATCCGAATAAAGATATTTTTCAATATTTTAATGACAAATATTGGAACTCTTTATAGAAATGGTGTTAAACTTCGATTCAAAAAAATATAATGATAAAACTGATAAATTTTTCTTATTTTAAAAGACTTATTCCTTTGTTTATTAACAAGTTGAGGTTTCTGAAGGAGTTTTTTGAGTCTTTCTTTCTTGGTTGGCTATACAGAAATAAATATAGAGATATAAAAAGTTTCTGTTTGTTTCTTGGCTACCCCAGAAGCGGTCATAGTATAATAGGAGCAATATTAGATGCTCACCCTAACATTGTTATGGCAATGGAAAAAGATATATTATGGTATTTCCAGAAAGGATTTAAACGATATCAACTGTTCTATATTTTAAAAAAGAATGCCTATCTGTTTGCCAAAATCCGTAACAATATTTGGACCGGATATTCATATAAGGTGCCGAATAGTTGGCAGGGAAGGTATTCAAGCATTAATGTAATTGGAGACAAGCAGGGCGGAAGAACATCTTTACGCCTACTCGAAAATCCGAATCTTCTGAATGAATTTAGGAATGAAATTGCAACTCCAATAAAAATTGTTCATGTTGCAAGAAATCCATTCGATATGATTACTACAGCCATGTACAGAAAATTTGAACGAAGAGAGATCGATAAACCAGACAACTATGAACTATTGCCAATTATAAGAGGAATATTCAAGCGGGCAGAAGCAATAAAACGATTTATTTCGGAGAATCAGATGCAAATACAACATATATATCATGAGGATTTTATCAAAAATCCAAAGAAGGAATTAATTAAACTCTTTAAATTTCTTGATATTGAATATTCCGATGGTTTCATAGAAAACTGTGCTTCAATTGTAAATCCTAAACCTCATTTATCAAGGAGCAAGATAGAATGGAGTTCCGAGTTAATATCTTTCGTTGAAAAAGAGATAAATAAATTTCCCTTTTTAGAAAGATATAATTTTAAGAACTAAAGACACTTATCAAACAATGTCTGAAATTTTAAAAACTTAATGTAATTATCCTCAACCCATTCTTCACGATATTCCGGTTTTTCTTCCTTAAGTAAAAACTTATACCCAATTTGATATTCCAAACTGTTTCTGCCTGTATGCTCTTTCCTCTCTAATATTGGCAGTGATTTTGACATAATGGCTTCATAAAACCGCATACTCCATAAAGCATCTCCGGCTGGGCATAAAGTAAACTTACTTTTTGCCATTAATTCAAAATATTCTCTGTCAAAAAAGGCTCTTTTGCCCACCGAAACTTCTTTAGGAACAAATCCTCTTTTTCGAAACGTATAATCATACTGTCCTATTAAAGTATGCGCTTTTTTTGCTGGCAGAAATTTACTCTTTCTTGCACGCTTATCAGTAGCATGAAAATATGAGTCTAAAGTAAAATGCTGATTTGCAAAATCGAAAATCCAGTGTCTGTTCAAATATGTCTTATTATCAATATATATAGCCCCTCTAAAATTAAAATCATAGGTTTTAGTAGAATCCAATTTGTTTATTTCCGTAACAAAAGATCGTGGATATAACGATATTACCTTCTTGTTATCAGTATCGGGAATATTTTCCAAGTCATAGCCTTCCTCCACATAACTCTGATTCCAAAGAAGTTTCAACCGGGGCGATAAGGGTATATCATTTTCAAGACTTTGCATATAATTTTGATAGTTTCCTGATTTTACTTTTAAAAATTCCATCACAAGCCATCCAGCCAGTAATCCAGATCTTTATATTTAATCCTTACAAAACTATTCCGGCACATTCATCAATTAATTCTAACCCATGCGCATTTTCAAAAATGAAAGTAACTTTTCAGTACGATTTTCTATGTAAAAGTTATCAATAATATATTTCCTCATATGTTTTGATAAACCTCTATCTTTAACTTTTGCCAGTTGTCTTACCTTTTCAGCTGTCTCCTTTATGTTCCCGGTAGAATATAATGCAAATTCTTTCCCGATTTCAGGTAATGCACCCTTTTTACTTAATATAGGAATACAACCAAAGTACATCGCTTCTACAGTTGATAGACTAAATGATTCGGCCCTGGAGAACTGACAATAAAACATTGCACCTTGATAATAGTTTTCTAGCTTATCATGTTTTTGTTTTTGTAAAACCACAACATTCTCCGGTAGTTTATTTCCAAACCACTCCTCTATTTTTTTATATTCTCCCCCTATTAATAAAAATTCAAATTCTGGTAATTGTTTTGCGAGATTGATAAACTCATTAATTCCTTTAATGTAAAACCTGTCAAAGTTATATATATGACCAACTGTTAAAAAACACATCTTCTTTTCTGATATTTTTTCTTCCCCCTTAAAGGACAAAGCATTGTAGATTCTTTCAATATCATTCCTTTTTAGAACAAAAGATGCTTTTCTTTTCATGTAGTCAGACACAGTTATCAGATTGCCGGTGTTTCTCATAGCATAAATTGCAAGTTTAGAGCGCAGTTTTCCTGTAAATACACCGTAGTTAAATTTTCTGTCACGAGCAAAATCATAACCTCCAAGTATTAAAAAAGAATGCTTCCTGTATAGTTTCGAGAACAATACAGGTAAAAAAGCATGATAATCAGCAAACCAAATATAAAAGGCCTGAAAACTGTTCCCTTTAAAAAGTAAAAAAATAAATTGCTTAATAAGACTAATAAATAATGAAAGAAAATTAACGGGGGAAACAAACCTGTAATTACTGACTGAAAAATCTTTAGAAAGGATTTGTCTGTCCTGCTTAATAAACAAATTATTATGAATATAAAACAGTATTACCTTTTCTTTTTTAATTTTCATTAACCTATCTATACTAAAATTCCTTTATCGGTGATATTAAAATGCTCAGGAACAAAATTGGGTTTCTCTGTATGGAAATCATTTCTTTCTTTGGATAATTGAAAATGAAAATACATTAACTCCATTTTATCAGATGAATCTTGCAAAAAACCCTTATCCCATAATAAATTCCAGTTCGTAATATTTTTCTTTCGGAAAGAGAAATCACATTTATAAAATTGCTGCACTGAAACAATTATATCTCCTTTACTACTGAGAGTGCTAACCAAACTTGAAAAATCTTTTGATTGATAAATAACGGTCTCCGTTTTGTTAGGCGTAATATGCTTATGTTTATACCTCAATTCACGCAAAAACAGGATTATCTTTTCTCGTAAAATCAGATATTCAACTTTTACCTTTTTAGAAAAACCAACAACCCAAGAATAAGTAATAATCCTTAGTATATGAATCCTCTCATCTAATCCATAATACTTGTTTGACTGAAGAATTTTTTTATAGTGGGTAATTTCCCTAAATAATGAAATTATCTTAATTGAGTTCTTAAGAATACAAAAATGTCCGGGAACAAAATCTTTATGCATTGAGATAATATCGGAATTGCTTTCGATATCTTTATAAATGAAAGACATTATATTCCCATAGATTACATCCAAATCGCCATACCCCCAATATTCATAGCTTTTCAAATAATCAGAGAAAACAGACCCATACGTAGGCTTATAATCACAAAGTTTATAAGTGTTTTGCACATTAACTTTAAAACCTAATTTCTCTGTTGCAATTAAATTAAAATCCGCTAACGAAAAAGGTATAAATATTACATTTTTAAAAGTGCCATTCTTAACCTGACTATCCGTAAATATTAACCAATCAATACTGTTATTGTAGGAACACGACAGGCAAAAAAAATCAATCCAGGCAGGTAGATTTCCAAAGTAGGGAATTATTATTGCTATGTGATTTTTGTTCCTATTCAATGCCTTCTTTATTTATAACATATTCTTTCTTACCTTGAAAAACATATTTAGAACGAAGTTCATTCTTTAAATCTATAAAGTGGAAAATAAAAATTTCATCTTTGCTTTCCTGAAGTGACAATCTATGTTCCTTATAGTGTATTTTCCAATCTTTATATCCAAGTCTGAATAACTTTCTGTCACTTAATATCTGTTCTGAAAACTTCACGCTTAGTTCCGCTTTATAAACAGCTCTGTTTACAATATCCGTAATATCAAGCAAATACCTTTTCTTATTTAGTTTCTTTTTGTAAAACCATTGGAACTGAAATCGATATTCTTTTCCATAAAACAAATATTTACAATTACTTGAAAACAAGTATAACATAAATACCCAAATATGGTTAATTAATACTGGTTTTATCAAAGCCTGGTAAATGTTTTCATCAAAACCGCAATACAGCTCTGATTTCAATACATTATCAATATTCAAACCTTGAGAATAAAGTGTGTTAACCAAATTGTTATTTCTATAAATACAAAAAGGCCCTGAAATAAACCCCTTATAAAAACTCAGGATATCCAATTTATCCTTCAATTCTTGCTTTAGATATTTACTTATATTTCCGAATATAAGGTCATTATCGCAATGTGCCCAATATTCATAATCCCGAATATAGTCATCAAATATTTTTCCGAACATGGGCTTGAAATCACACAATTTATAGGACTGAATGAGCTCGATTTTTTTACCTAACTTTCTGGTTGTTAAAGCACTAAAATTCTCTTTGGAAAACAAGATCGTCCTGATATTAGAGCATTTCTTAATTTGTGTTTTTGAGTCAAGGAAAAACAAAAACTGAATTTCCGGATTTGCACAACAACTCATTTGAAACAATGAAAACCAAGGTGGCAATTCACCAAAAAAAACATGTATTACTACCAAACTTAGTTTATTCATATGTCCTTATTTATCATTGTATTTTACATGTTTTTGATAAATTAACACTTTTAATTGATAACTTTACTTAGACGAGCCATTAAATAGTAAACATAAATAACAATATTAGCGTATAATTATTACTGCTAATTATAGCACAAATATTGCTAATTGTACCCAAAAAGAAACCATAATTGTTAAGGTCAATACAAAAAAAATATATTATGAAAAAGTTAATCCTATTCGGTTTACTAAGTTTCTGGATAAATCACTCATTTTCACAGGAGTGGATATGGTCCGAACAACTTGAATGTGCAGGAAATGTAAACATTACTTCGATTTTGAATGATGATAATGGAAATACATATTTAGGAGGCATTTATATTGGTGCTGACCTCACTATTGCAGGAAATACAGTAACCAATTCAGGTTTAGGAGATGGCTTTGTTTGTATGTTTGATCAAAATGGTACCCTTCAATGGTTAGAGAATCTGAGTGGCACAGGAGATGATGAAGTTGTTTCACTGCAACTAATTGGGACGAACTTATATGTTCTCGGTAATACAAAAAGTGCTCCATGTAATATCGGAGCATATAGCGTTAGTTCTGCCAATAATTGGGATTCGTTTTGGGCAATATACCGGGTTTCTGATGGAGTAGCCCAAAGTGCACAATTAATTTTTACCGGCTCAAATGTTCAAAGGGTAAAAGATTTTGTATATAACCCTTACCAGAATATTTTTGCTGGTGTAGCTCAGTTCCAGATAGGTATAACGTATGATACTGTTGGAGGTTCAGCATCCGGTCTGAGTGTTGCCAGTTCTTCCGGTAAGGATATGTTTACATTCACATTAAATTTGTCTGCTCAGGTAATTGATTATGTTGTTTACACAACAACTGTTAAGAATGGGGCGATTTTAAAGTTCATAGAACTGGCACAGGATAATGGCTATTACATAGGTGGTGATTTAACCGGAACATTTAAATTTACATCTACAGATTCACTTAACAGTTATGATCCTGCCTCAACAGACGTTTTAATTGTTAGTGTTGATAATAACTTAGATTTTAACTGGGCAACCCGGGGAGGTGGTGCGGGTTCTGATAATGTGAATGCACTTATCGCTGATGAAGATGGCTTTGTTTATTCCTCAGGTAAAATTGAATCAACTGCCTATTTTCTTGAAGATTTAGCTGATAGTGTTGAGGCTGTTAATTCAAATCAAAATGCCGCCTTAGCTGATATGTATTTGGTAAAATATAATCAATCAGGCACCTTACAATGGCTTAACCGGCTTGGTGCCGAAGGTCAGGATAATGCTTCAGGTCTGGCAATACAGGAAGATTTGGTACAGTATTGTGGTAATTTTGCAGATACCATCATTATTAACAATGATACCCTTGTGGCATCAGTTGATGACACAATAAATACCAGTTTTGCAATATTTGACCGGGCAGGTAGTCCAATAAGTGCCCAGTCAATTGGTGGTGTTGAAGAAGAACTTGGTCAGGAAATTGGCTTTAACAAAGTAACAGGTTATACCATTATTGCAGGACAATTTGTGTCGCCAACAATGCTTATTGGTTCATCAACTCTGACAAATGCTTCAGATGGAACAACGGGCACAAAAGATGGATTCATAGCAGCTTATTCATATCCGTTTAATGCCACCTTTGCAAGTTTCACAGATTCTGTTAACTGCAATGGCAGTTCAAATGGCATGCTCCTTGCTAAAACATTCTATGGTGTAGGGCCCTATACTTACGATTGGAGTGCTTCAACCGGTTCCGGCGATTTTAATGATTCCATAGCAACAAATCTTTCTGCAGGATACTATGAATTAACAATAACAGATAGCCGTACCGAAACAACAACAATAAACTACACTATAAAAGAACCTGATGTTATTGAAATTACCCTGGATTCAACAAATGTGAGTTGTAACTTATATACTGATGGAACAATTATTACAACTGTTTCAGGCGGAAATGGGGAATATAATTATACCTGGTCAGGACCTTCTGTTTCAAGTCCTGGATCAAAAAATCAATCAAATCTGGGGCCGGGGAAATATATCTTAACTGTTACAGATCTTAAAGGATGTACAGCAAATGATTCGACATACATAATTGAACCTGATCCCATATATTTCGGAGATGTTGTTGTGGTAAGAGAAGATCCTGTCGGAAGCAGCACTGGCAGCATTAGTTTAGATGTATCAGGTGGAACTCAACCATACAATTATAGTTGGGATCTCGAATCTATTGCTATGACGGGAAGAACATATGATACTTTGAACAATATTTCTGAAGGAGAATATACCGCACACATAAGTGATAACAACAGTTGTCAAGCAGATACAAATATAATTGTACCTGGTGAAATTTTTAGAGTATTACTTAGTGGTAATAATATTTCATGCTATAATTCTGATGATGGACAAGCATTTGCCCAAATTGTTTCTGGTGATAAAGGATTTGTATACCTTTTTGAATTTGAAGATGCATCTTCAAATTCAATTACTCCTATTGATGATACAATTATTGTGAACCTGGTTCCTGGATGGTATTACGTCACTGCTACAGAACAAGGTGGTGATAACAGGGTCGCATTTGATAGCGTCGAAATAACACAGCCAGACTCTTTAGCTTTAACACTGGTTCCTTCACATGTTTCGTGCTATAATGGAACCAACGGTTCAATTGCGCTAAGTATTACCGGTGGAACTGCCCCGCGTACGGTTAGTTGGTCTAATGATGCTGTAACACAAAGTATTTCAAACCTAAATGCTGGATGGTATACAGCAACTGTAACAGATGCAAAGGGCTGCAAGACAATTGACTCAACAGAAGTAACCCAACCAGATAGTATGACAATATCTATTGTTAAAATCCAGGATGTATTGTGCTATGATGGAAAAAGTGGTCGACTTCAGGCATCTGTTTCAGGAGGAACTCCTGGTTATACCTATTTATGGAATAATAGTGGGGCTACAACCTCCTCCTTGGTCACAAATCTGTCAACAGGTATATACACAGTTCGTGTTACAGACAGTAAAACTTGTATTCAATATGCCAAAGACACCATATTTCAGCCTTCTCTCTTTGAACTTGTAGAGCTGGATACTAGTAATATTGTGTGCTATGGCCAAACAAACGGAAAGTTTATAGTTGATATGCAGGGAGGAACTTTGCCCTATCATTTTAGCTGGCTTCATTCAACTTTAGATACAAACCAGTTTATTAGTCTTTATCCTGGAGATTACCAGGTAACTGTTAAGGATGATAATAATTGTGCCGGCGGTACTTATAATTTTACTGTAAAAGCTCCTGGAACTGAGCTTTCACTTATTGAAGTATCTGCATCGCATCAAAATGTATTGTGTAACGGAGATTCAAATGGCGAACTTGAAGTATTAGCTGCTTATGGCTGGGGAAGCTATAAATATTCAGCTGATGGAAGCACCTGGGAAGACAACCCTGTATTTACTGGTCTGCCTGCAAAACCATACACTATCTCCGTTAAAGATGCCGGAGGTTGTATTGTGAATACAACAGTAGAAATAACAGAACCTGAAATTTTTGAACTGGTTTCAATCGACACAGCAAATGTAGTATGCTTTGGTGCTAATGATGGTGTATTTGGTGTTAATATGCAAGGAGGCATCGAACCCTATGATTTTACCTGGAGCCATTCTGACACAAACGTATCAAGAATAGAAATACTTGCGCCAGATTATTACGAGGTTACAGTTGTTGATGCCAACAATTGTGCCGGTGGTACTTTTACCTATACCGTTGTTGAACCTTCAGTTTCTCTATCAATATCAGAAGTTGCAGCTTCACATGCGAATATTAATTGTAAAGGTGATAATAATGGTGTAATAGAAGTATCTGCAGCGGGTGGCTGGGGCAATTATGAATATTCTAATAATGGCTCAGCATGGGGTTCAACCTTATTGTTCAGCGATTTAGAACCGGCGAATTATACCATCTCTGTTCGCGATTCACTGGGTTGTGTTGTTTCAACTTCACAGATTAATATTTCTGAACCTTCATCACAACTATCATTAATCGCTTTGGGTATAGGTAACCAAATTTCGGCCACCGGTAATGGTGGAACTCCGCCATTAAGCTTCTCTCTAGATAATAGTACCTGGCAAGCAACTGGTACATTTAGTAACCTAAGCGGAGGGAACTATACTGTTTATCTGAAAGATGCAAATAATTGTGGTCCGATTGAAAGTCAAAACATTGAAATTGCCACAGCCGTAGACTTTACAACATTTAATACTCTTTCGGTATACCCCAATCCATCAGATGGTCTGTTCAAACTCGAAATGGACTTTGAAGATGAGTCGGAACTTAATATTGAAGTTTACAGCATTGTTGGCGTGAAAGTATATTCTGACCACAGAGTGATCTCTTCCGGTAAAAATCAGGTTGTTAATATCGACTTAACCGGAACAGAACAAGGAGTTTACCTGCTTCAGATTAATGGTGTAATGCTAAATACTAAACTGATTGTAGAATAATACAATATTAAATAACCGGAAAGCTGCTTTTCAAATATGATTAGCAGCTTTTTTTATGCCCATTTCTCGCGAATTTCCTCAAGGATATCAACAATGATATTTGGATCTTTTTCGGTTACAAGTCGTAATCTGGTTTCTTTAAAATGGGGTAAGCTCTTGAAATAGTTTGAGAAATGCCTGCGCATTTCCAGAACTCCAACTATTTCACCCTTAAATTCAATGGATTTTTGAAAGTGGAGTTTCGCTAAATCAACTTTTTCATCCAGGCTTAATGGCTCTGCTTCTTCCCCATTTTCAAGAAAATGCTTTATATCTCTGAAAATCCATGGCCTGCCAATAGCACCCCTGCCAATCATAATTCCATCAACTCCATATCTGTCAAAGTATTCCTGTGCCATCTGTCCGCTAACAATGTCGCCGTTGCCAATGATAGGGATTTTCATATGCGGGTTGTTTTTCACCTCACCAATTAAAGTCCAGTCTGCTTCTCCTTTATATAACTGAGCCCTGGTTCTTCCATGTATGGTAAGCGCCTTGATGCCGACATCCTGAAGCCTTTCAGCAATTTCAACAATGTGTTTAGAGTCTTCATCCCATCCCAACCGGGTTTTTACGGTTACCGGTTTTTTTACGGCCCTAACAATGGCTTCTGTCATCTCTATCATAAATGGAATATTCTGAAGCATACCTGCACCGGCTCCCCGGCGCGATATCTTTTTCACGGGACAACCAAAGTTTATGTCAATAATATCGGGATTGGCCTCTTCAGCAATTTTTGCTGATTCAACCATGGGCTCCAGTAAATGACCATATATCTGAATACCAATGGGTCTTTCATAATCGAAAATATCAAGCTTTTTAACGCTTTTACCGGCATCACGTATCAGTCCATCGGATGATATAAACTCTGTATAAAGAACATCAGCCCCAAATTGTTTACAGATATAACGGAACGAAGGATCTGTTACATCTTCCATGGGGGCAAGAAGCAAAGGCTTCTCTCCAATCTCAACATCACCAATCTTTACCAACTTTTTATACTTTATTGAAAGTTTTAACAATCTAATTTCTTTATCTTAGCCAACAAAATTATCAATTTTTGTCTATGCCATATCTCAATTTCAATGCAAAGAATCCATTCTTGAAATTATTGATTGTCTTTATGTCAATTTTGACCATTGGGGTAATAACATATTTCATCGGGGTTTTATTATCGAAGTTCATTTTTTCGATGCACCTCGATGCTATTAACCATGCATTTTACGGAAGGTGGGATGAACTTACCGACAGTCAGATTAAATATTACCAGGCCTTTCAGACATTCGGCTTTTTTATTCTGCCGGGGATTTTTCTGCACTGGATACTTTCAGCTTCAGATAATGAATACTTCAATATCAGATTTAAAATAAATGGTGTGGGGTTAGTTTTAACGATAATAGCATTTGCAGGAGCCATCCCTTTAATAAACTGGATTGTTAATTTAAACCAAAGCATTTCATTCCCCACTTTTATGTCTGGAATAGAGGATTCTCTTCGCACAAATGAAGAATCGCTTACCTCTTTTTCAAAAAGACTTTTGGATATGCAGGGAATTCCATCCTTAATTGCAACTGTTTTTATTATTGGAGCATTACCTGCAATTGGTGAAGAATTTATTTTTAGAGGTGTATTTCAAACGCTGTTTAAAGAAATTTTGCGCAACATGCATTTATCAATTATCATAAGCGCCATTCTGTTTAGTGCTTTTCATGGTGAATTCTTTGGTTTTATCCCTCGTTTTTTTCTGGGACTTTTGTTGGGCTATTTAATGCATTGGAGCAAAACAATCTGGATGCCGGTAATCGGGCACTTTATATTTAACTCAGCAACCATAATTATCTGTTATTTGTTTCAGCGCGAGAAAATTGGTTCCTTAGGGCAAAGCCTAAGTATCGATGGGCAATTCAATCTTATAGTGCTGGTTAGTTTGGGAGTTGTAATAGTTATGATGTTCGCTTTAAGAAAATTATATGCCAATCCGCAAAGAAACTAAAATTTCAATGTCCCCAACTTTGAAATCTCGTTTTTCCTGTAAACATAGTGGAGACCGTATTCCATTGCTTTCTTCCTGCGTTCGTCATCACTAAATTCTGCAAATGAATCTTCAACCTCATTCCAGATTTGCAATATTATCTCATCTGCTGTAGGTCGTAACTCAGCCAACTTCTCTAATGCACGATGGTAATTTTTTTGTAGTGTTTTCTGAAATTTGTATGAGTCCATATATTGCTCATACCTTACCCTTACAACTGCAATGGTTGGATTAGAAATAGGGCTTCGGCCTTTTGATTTCCGGTTTTCTTCTCCCTCAATTATTTTGCTTCCCCAATCAATAACCTCAGCCTCGGTATGTAAATCGGGTGTTTTTTTATCCCCGTATTCAAGTTTAAAATAGTCTCGCTCAGAAGCAGGTAACTCGCCGCGTAATATGGCCATGTTAACAACCTGAATAAAATGTGAAATATACATTTTCGCTTTCTTCAGGGTTTTTAGGTATTCTTTGTTCTTATCTACCTGGCTATCATAAGCCTGCTTACTTTCAAGAATAGCTTTTTCAAAAGAAGTTAGAAAGCTTTGCGCTTTTTGAAAGGCATTCTGCGAAAATGCAAGATTAAAAGGTGGTAAATCACGACCTTTTTCAACTGCAATTTGTAAAGCTTTTAATCTTGCTGTATCTGTATTTGGCAACCGGCGATAGGGCATTACAGTATTTTGTAGGTTTTTTTAAAAAAGAATTATAATGCGAATATATAATTCCTGAAGAATAATGCAAGTTATTCGTATATTATTTTTAATTGATAATCAATATGTTTGATGCTATTTTACGTTGCACCCCTTATTCTGGTTGATTTAGCTGAAAAATAAAAAAATAAAAAAATATCCGTCAAAGGAGTTTATTTTCACACTGATAAATTATTTTATCCTGTATTCAATAAAGTATTGAAAAATATAAATCATTTTATATTGTTTGAAAATGCTTTATATTAAAAACAAAAAATTATGTTTTCTGCAGACACATACATAAAAAGAAGAAAAGAATTAATAAAAATACTGAATAACAAAGGCTTACTTCTTATTGCCGGCAATAATGAAGTGCCCGTTAATTATCCCGGTAACATTTACCGGTTCAGACAGGACAGTAACTTCCTTTATTTTATTGGAATAGACCTGCCAGGTTTAACTGCGACCATTAATACCGAAACAGGCGAGACAATTTTATATGGTAACGATAATACGGTTGAAGATTCTGTTTGGACTGGAAATGTCCCTAAACTGAAAGATTGGGCAGAACAATCGGGTTTCCAAAAAGTAAGATCTTTTAGCAAGCTGGAACCTGATCTCAACAATACCAGTCAAATTCATTACCTCCCTCCATACCCGCATGACAGAAAGATATTACTGTCCGAAATTTTTAAAAAAACAATTCCTGAAATTGATGCCGGGTATTCGGTAGATTTCATCAAAGCGGTTGTTAAACTCCGAAGTATAAAAACCAAAGAAGAAGTATCTCAGATTGAAGATGCTTTAAACAGGGCAACCTCCAAATTTCATATTGCTGCAATGAAAATGGCTCTTCCAGGAGAATATGAATTCAGAATAGCCGGACATATTGAAAGTACCATGTTAAAAAATAAATGCACACCTGCCTATGGAATTATTTGTTCGGTGCGAGGCGAAATTCTTCATAATGTTAATTACAACAACTCCCTAAAAGCAGGTCAAATGTTATTAATTGACGCCGGTGCAGAAAACGAACTGCACTATGCTTCTGATATAACAAGAACCACTCCTGTGGGAGGTAAATTTTCTGAAAAACAAAAAGCAGTTTACGAAATTGTGCTGGAAGCACTTAACAGTTCAATAAGCAAAATAAAACCGGGAATTACTTACCGGCAAATACACCTTGAAGCAGCTAAAATAATCGCAAATGGACTGATAAATATTGGTTTGATGAAAGGGAATTGTGAAGAGATTGTAAATGCCGGAGCACACGCTCTGTTTTTTCCGCATGGTTTGGGTCATATGCTCGGACTGGATGTTCATGACATGGAAGATCTCGGCGAAGATTATGTCGGTTATAATAACGACATTACCCGCATCGATCAGTTTGGAACAGCCTATTTGCGATTGGGAAGAAGCCTTGAGAAGGGTTTTGTATTAACTGTTGAACCCGGTATATATTTTATTCCTCAACTTATTAAAAAATGGAAAAACGAACAAAAGTTTAAACATTTTATAAATTACAACAAGATTGATGATTATCTTGATTTGGGTGGAATACGGATTGAAGATAATGTTTTAGTAACTTCAGAAAGTAACCAGGTACTTGGAACTCCAATTCCCAAATCGGTGAATGATATAGAATCGTTATTCTGATTACGTTTTTTTCATAGGGTATTCGTAACATATCTCATCAAATTTCTGTATATTCAGAAATTAAAGCGGCTTATGTTGTAAATGAATACCGAACTCAACAAAATATTAGTTGCTGACGATTCAGAATCTTACCTGCAAATTATTCAGCAGATTTTTGAAGTCGTTGGTTATAAGTACGAATTAATTTTTGCTCACAATGGTAAAGAAGCCTGTGAACTGGCACTTAAGCATAATCCTGATTTAGTTATTCTGGATATTATTATGCCCGAAATGAATGGTATTGATACTGCTAAATTTCTAAGAAATAACCAGGAGACCAGTAATACTCCTATTATCATGTTGTCTTCAACCGAAAGCCTGAAATCTGCCTATGAAGTTGGAGCGAATGACTTTATTTCTAAACCATTCAATCAATATGAATTACTCATTAAAGTACGGAGTGCCTTAAAGCTGGTTGATAACCTGAAAGAGATTAATGAAAAGAACAAAGCCCTTGAAAATAATATTAAGAAGGTAAATGATCAAAATGCCACCATTATTGAGCAACAGAAAGAAATCATAGGAGACCTGAATTATTCAAAACATATTCAGAAAAGTATTCTTCCGACACAAGAAATGATTAAAGCTGAAACACCAGAATACTTTATACTTAATATTCCCCGAAACATAGTAAGTGGCGATTTTTACTGGGTCGGTAAAAGTGGCTTAAATACGGCTGTTGCGGTTGCTGACTGTACAGGTCACGGTTTATCCGGAGCTCTGCTTTCAATGGCGGGTATGGCGTTCTTAAACGATATCATGGCCAGAACAGAAAACATGCTCCCCAACGAGGCATTATTCCTGCTGCGAAAAATGTTTATGCACCTGCTCAAACAAAACGGTAATGATAATGAATCCAATGTTGGAATGGACATTGCTCTGGCTATGATTAGTCCCGATCGCAAGAAGCTTTGGTTTTCCGGAGCAAACAATCCTATATACCTTATTCAAGACGGCATTCTGAAAATTATTAAAGGTGACCGAATGCCTATTGGCATTCACTTAAACTTCACCAAACCGTTTACATTAACCGAAATTGATGTCAAAAAAGGCGATACTTTGTATTTATTTTCTGATGGCTATGCAGACCAATTTGGCGGACCAAACAACAAAAAGTTCAGGTATAAAAAATTTCAGCAGCTTTTGTTGGAAGTTCATACCAAACCAATGTATATACAAGAAAAAACTCTTACAGAAACTTTCTTGAAATGGAAATCAGATTATTTTCAGGTAGATGATGTTTTAGTTTTTGGATTTCGAATTTAAATTCTCACAAACGATATGCAAACTGCAAAAACATATTATAAAATCTTTCTCATTTTAATACTTCTTGGGCTTCAGGTTCAAATATTCTCTCAGACAGATTCCGACGAAGCTTTAGAACAAAGTATTATAGCCGCAGATACTTATTTAAATGAAGGAAATAAAGCAGAAGCTGCAAGATTATATAATCATGCTGCATATATTTTAAGAACCAACAACCGTTTTTCTGAAGCGATAAAATATTACCAGAAAGTTCTTGAACTTAACGCCGAACTTGGTAACACGGTGGGACAGATGCTTACGCATGGCAATTTATCTATGCTCTTTATTGAAACCGAAAAGTACGACGATGCTTTAAAACATCTTGAAACCGAGTTGATATTCAGGGAGAAATCAAAGAAGACACAGGAAATAATACCAGTATTGGTTACCATAGCAAGTGTTTGTAATGAGTTAAACCAGTTTAATAAAGCAATAGAATATGCACAACGTGCCATTGATGCTTCCCTGGAAATTAACGATTATGTTTTCTTAAAAAGAGCATACGGATCAGCATACGATATCTACTTAAAGCAGGGTGACCAGGAAAAGGCTCAAAAATATTTTGACCTGTATGCCATTATTGATAAAAAATTAAAAGAAGAAAAGATGGCTGAAATAGAAACCGAAGCAAACAAAAAGGTTTCTGAAGCATATACCGAAAAAGCCAAAACCGAGACTGAACTTAAAAAAACCACTGAAAACCTTGAAGAAGCTGAAAAAATAGCTAAACAGCAAAAAATGGAGCTGAATTATCAGCAAGCCTTAATAAACGAACAAAATGCCCTGTTAAGAGTCGAAACCATGAAAAAAAGGTTTTTTGCAATTGGCTTTACAGTGCTTGCTGTTTTTATCATCGCTCTTGTCTTACTGGTTTTCAATATCAGAAAAGCAAACATAAAAATTAATAATCAACGCTTAAAACTCGAGAAGCAAAATAAAGAAATCAGGGCAAGTATCAGGTATGCAAAAACAATACAGACAGCCATGTTGCCAGAAATAAGCTCTATTGATAAGTTTCTCGAACATTTTGTTTTATACAGGCCCAAAGATATTGTTTCCGGAGATTTTTACTGGTATTCTCTTGTTTCTGAAACCAGAATGTTCTATTCGGTTGTTGACTGCACAGGACATGGGGTGCCGGGTGCATTTATGTCGATGATTGGCATAAGAATGCTGGATGAAATTGTGAACGAAATGAAAATTGATTCCCCGGCACAAATTCTTGAAACATTAAATGAAATGCTTCGTACTGCATTGAGACAGGAACAAACCGATAACAATGATGGTATGGACATGGCAATGTGTCGTTTTGATAAGGAACAGGATGGAACGGTGAATTTAGTATTCTCAGGGGCAAAACGTCCCTGTTATATTGGACGTAAAAACAAACCCGAGCTTGAACTTCTAAAGCCAGACAGAAAATCGATTGGTGGCAATCAACCAACAAAACGTGAAATATGCTTTGAAGATCAAACAACAAAGTTGGAAATTGGCGATAATGTGTTTATCTTCTCTGATGGAATTGTTGACCAGAATGATCCCTACCGTAAAAAATTTGGCAGGGCCCGACTGGAAAGCATTTTAGGTTCAATTTTAAACGATAACGCTGAACGTCAAAAGTCTGTTATAGAATCGAAACTTGATGAATTTATGAAAAACGAATCTCAGCGCGATGATATTACATTGGCTGGTTTAAAAATAATTTAAGAATATGTTTGAATATAATGACAATCTAAAAAAGAATATCGTAGCCTATAACGGGCCCTTAACAATTAACCTGATTTCTTTAATGGCCAACCATTTAAAAGAAATTATTCCGTTTGAACAGGGATTAAGAAAAAAAGTATTCAGAGTTTTTATTGAATTAACTCAAAATGTTTCTTATTACTCTGCGCTTGTTAGTGAAAGTCCAAAGGCAGAACAGCCCAAAAGAGGTATTGGTTGGTATACATTGGATGATTACGATGAATATTTATTGTTCAAAACCGGCAACCTTATTTTTAAGGAACACGGTCCAATTCTTATAAAGAATACGGATGAAATCAATAAATTAAGCGATGAAGATTTGCGTATGTTGAAAAGAAAAACCAGAAGCCAGGCTGCTGTCAGAGATATTGGAGCTCACATCGGACTCATTCAAACCGGAATTATTTCGGGTAATCCGATTGAAGTAAATATCTCGGAGGTCGACGATAAACATTCCTTTTTTGAAATTGCTGTAAAAATAAATAAGACTAATTCAACCATATAAAATTAGATTCATAATGAAAAATTTAGTTTTAAATTCCGAACCAGATACTCCATACTACCCTGAAGTAGTATTTAATGCCGAAACCGGGATTTGCGAAATATCGGGTGAATCATATATGGAAGAAGCATATAAATTTTATGCACCCTTAATTGATTGGCTGAAAGAATTTGTGGCAAACTCAAGCCATGAATTAACCATTAATTTTAAGCTTATTTATTTCAATACAAGTTCATCAAGATTATTGGTTGATTTTCTGGAAACACTGCGTAAAATTAAAGAAGATGGACGGAATGTTACTGTGAACTGGTATTATGACCCTGAAGATCCTGACGTTAAGGATGAAGTTGAGGACTTCGAGATAGAATCGGGAATGGAAATTAACCTTAAAGAAAAATAAAAAAAAGGGAGCTTTGAGCCCCCTTCCTTTTATAGAATTTTCGCTGCAAAAAACTCTCTGTTCAGTTTCGCAATATGCGTAAGCGATATCTCCTTCGGACATTCTGCTTCGCAAGCTCCTGTATTTGTACAGTTACCAAAACCAAGCTCATCCATTTTTGCAATCATGTTTTTCACTCTGTCTTTTGCTTCAACTTTGCCCTGGGGCAAGTGAGCAAACTGAGAAACTTTGGCAGCAACAAATAACATGGCTGAGGCATTTTTACATGAAGCCACACAAGCTCCGCATCCTATGCAAGCAGCGGCATCCATCGAGATGTCAGCATCTTTCTTCGGAATTGGAATCGCATTCGCATCGGGAATACCTCCGGTATTAACAGAAACATATCCTCCAGCCTCAATAATCTTATCAAATGCAGAGCGATCTACAACCAGATCTTTAATAATTGGAAAAGGTTTTGCTCTCCATGGTTCAATTACAATTGTATCGCCATCGTTAAATTTGCGCATGTGTAACTGACAAGTGGTTACTGCTGTGTCGGGCCCATGAGGGCGTCCGTTAATATAAAGACCGCACATACCGCAAATACCCTCGCGACAATCATGATCAAAACAAACAGGAACAGCAACATTGTCTTCAATGAGTTGCTGATTCAAAACATCAAGCATTTCAAGAAATGATGAATCAGGAGATATATCTTTGACTTTATATGTCTCAAACTTTCCTTTGGCTTTGGCATTTTCCTGCCGCCATATTTTGAGTGTTAAATCCATGTTTCTTAATTTATAATGTATAATTGAGAATTAATAATTCTCAATTATTAATTTTTAATTATTTCTTGTAATTTCTTTGAGCTACCTGTATATTCTCATATTCCAAAACTTCTTTGTGCAGAGCAGGTTCCTGACCTTCGCCTTTATATTCCCATGCTCCAACAAACATGAAGTCTTTATCGTTTCGTTTTGCTTCACCTTCCTCTGTCTGATGCTCTTCTCTGAAGTGTCCGCCGCAAGATTCTTCCCTCATCAGAGCATCTTTTGCCATCAGCTCGCCAATTTCAATGAAATCAGCAACTCTGCCGGCCTTTTCAAGCTCGGGGTTTAATTCATCTTTCTTGCCCGGAATTTTAATGTCTTTCCAGAAAGACTCCTTCAATTCTTTGAAGCTGGCAAGGGCTTTCTCAAGACCTTCTTTATTGCGGGCCATACCAACAAAGTCCCAAAGCTGAAGACCGAATTTTTTATGGAAACTGTCAACCGACATTTTTCCGTTGATATTCATTAGCTTGTCAATCTTCCCTGTGATTTCATTTTCAGCTTCTTCGAATTCTTTTTCCTTAGTTGTCATTCTCGGAGTCAGAATTTCATCGGAAAGGTAATTCTGAATAGTATATGGAAGAACAAAGTAACCATCGGCTAAACCTTGCATAAGAGCCGAGGCTCCTAACCTGTTTGCTCCGTGATCTGAGAAGTTTGCTTCACCGATGGCATACAATCCGGGAATTGTAGTCATTAACTCATAATCAACCCAAATACCTCCCATGGTGTAGTGAATTGCAGGATAGATCATCATTGGGGTTTCATAAGGATTATCATCCACAATCTTTTCATACATCTGAAACAGGTTGCCATACCTTGCTTCAACAACATCTTTCCCCAAACGGTTAATGGCATCTGCAAAATCAAGATAAACTGCAAGACCAGAACCTACACCATAACCAGCATCGCAACGCTCTTTTGCAGCTCTTGATGCAACATCGCGGGGAACAAGGTTACCAAATGCTGGATAACGTCTTTCCAGATAATAATCTCTATCTTCTTCGGCTAATTGTGTTGGCTTTAATTTACCGGCACGAATTGCCTCAGCATCTTCTTTCTTTCTTGGCACCCAAATACGTCCGTCGTTCCTTAAGCTTTCGCTCATCAGGGTTAGTTTCGACTGAAAACTACCGTGAACAGGAATACAGGTTGGGTGTATCTGAACGTAAGCAGGATTGGCAAAATATGCTCCTTTCTTATAAATTTGCCATGCTGCACTACCATTCGAACCCATTGCATTTGTCGACAGGAAGAATGCATTTCCATATCCTCCAGATGCAATAACAACAGCATGTGCAAAATGGCGGGTAAGCTTTCCTGTTACCATATCACGGGCAATAATGCCCCTGGCTTTGCCATCAACCATAACCAGGTTAAGCATTTCGTGACGGGTAAATAAGGTAACTTTCTTTTTATTTACCTGACGCATTAAGGCGCTGTATGCTCCCAAAAGTAACTGCTGCCCGGTCTGACCTCTTGCATAGAATGTACGCGATACCTGTGCTCCTCCAAAGGAACGGTTATCTAGCAATCCGCCATATTCACGGGCAAAAGGTACACCTTGTGCAACACATTGGTCAATTATACTGTTGCTCACCTCGGCAAGGCGATGAACATTCGCTTCACGTGCCCTGTAATCACCCCCTTTTATGGTGTCATAAAATAAACGGTAGACACTGTCGCCATCGTTCTGGTAATTTTTTGCTGCATTTATACCACCTTGGGCGGCGATACTATGTGCTCTTCTGGGGCTGTCCTGATAACAAAATGCTTTAACATTAAAACCCATTTCTGCAAGACTGGCAGATGCCGATGCTCCTGCTAAACCGGTACCTACAACAATTACATCCAGTTTACGTTTGTTTGCCGGATTCACCAATCGTTGGTGGGCTTTATAATTGGTCCATTTTTGGGAAATGTCTCCCTCAGGTATTTTTGAATTTAATGTTGCCATATCTTAGATTACTTTTTTCTTAATTAAGAATGCTGAATATAAATAATAACCGGAATCAGAATGAATCCCAGAGGAACCAAAATTGTATAGGCAAGACCTAATCCTTTTACAATAGGAGTATAAACCGGATGATTCAGGCCAATAGTCTGGAAAGCTGACTGGAAACCATGATGCAGGTGAAAAGCCAGTCCAAGTAAAGCTACTATATAAACTATATCAACCCAGAGAATTTGAAAGCGTTCAATAACCAAGGCTCCCAAATCATGCATCTCCTCTCCATTAATAATTACAGATTCGGCGCCATGCAGAAATTTTGCCTTAATATAAAAATCAAACAAGTGAAGTACCAGAAAAATACCGATAATTACTGCGGTATGAAACATGTATTTCGAGAAAAAAGAGGTTTGTGAATTATTTGCTACCTTGTAATTTACCGGACGCGCAATCATATTCTGAATACTTAGAATAAGACCGTAAATTATGTGCAAAAAGAATCCACCAAAAAGTGTTATTTCCATTACTTTGACAACTATATTTGTGCCCATAAAATTGGCTGCTATGTTAAAGTTATCAGTCGTATCACAAAATATTAGTGTTAGGTTAATGCCCAAATGCACCACTAAAAAGGCGATCAGAAACAAACCCATAAGAGACATAATCAGTTTCTTACCCACCGAAAAACTAAAGATATTACTCATTATACTGGTATTTAATTATCAATCAAAAAAAAAGAAGCACAAATTTACCCGTTAAGAAGGCATTTTGCAATACATGAAGCTTGTTTAGAATAATTTATATTTATTATAAATAATTTGATTGTGGATTGCAGATATTTTATGTCAATATGATAAATATTATGCCATATCTCTTTAAAAATGTTTATCTTTTGAAAAAATATAAAGCAATCTAATAGTTACGATTTTTTTTTGAAAATCTACATGAAATTTATCAGTAAAAAACTGTTTTTCTATGAAATATGCTAAGATTTCTAATGAATTATTCAAGTCTAACAGGAAAAACTTAATAAATACTATTCCCGCCAAAAGCATAGTGCTTTCGTTTGCAGCCTATCAGATGCCCAGAAACGGTGACCAGTTTTTCCCTTACAGACAAAATTCCGATTTTTTTTATTTAACCGGAATAGAACAGGAAAAATCTATTCTACTATTATGCAATCATCCCGATGCAGGAGATCTAACAGAAGTACTCTTTATTATTAAACCTGATAAAGACCTTGAAACCTGGGAAGGACATAAGCTAACAAATGAAGAGGCAACTTCTGTTTCTGGCATCAAACAGGTGAAGTTTATTGAAGATTTTCATTTCATACTGCATGCCCTGATGTGCATTTCAGAAAATATCTATTTTAATATTCCGGAACAAGCTAAATTCATGCCGGAAGTAAAAACAAGAGACGAGGATATGCTTGAAGAGCTGAAAAAGAAATATCCGTCACACAATTACAAAAGACTGGCACCTGTAATGCAGAAATTAAGAATTAAAAAATCGGGGCAGGAAATTGAATTGATAAAAAAAGCATGCACCATAACCCATGGAGCACTTATTCGCATGATGAAGGCATTGAAGCCCGGCCTTATGGAATATGAAGTTGAAGCTGAAATAAGCTATGAGTTTTTAAGACTGGGGGCTACAACTCATGCCTATCAGGCTATTGTTGCCAGTGGTAAAAATGCCTGTACTTTGCACTACATTGAAAACGATCAAAAATGTAAGGATGGCGATCTGCTCCTGCTGGATTTCGGTGCCGAATATGCTAATTATGCTGCTGACCTTTCACGTACTATACCTGTAAATGGTATTTTTTCACCGCGCCAAAAAGACCTATACAATGCTACCCTGAGGGTATTTAAATTTGCCCGAAGCCTCATGATTCCGGGTACTACAATAAATAAGCTGCACAAAGAAGTATGCAAGATGTGGCAGGAAGAGCATATTAAACTCGGCCTTTACACAAAATCTGATGTGGATAAAAACAAGGGGATAAACCCGCTATGGTATAAATACTTCATGCATGGTACGGGGCATTTCCTGGGGCTGGATGTTCACGATACCGGAACAAGAGATACTGTTCTTGAGCCCGGAATGATACTTACCTGTGAGCCCGGCTTATACATCCCGGAAGAAAAAACCGGCATCAGAATTGAAAACAATATTTTAATAACAGAAAAAGGTAATGTAGATTTAATGGCAGATTTTCCAATAGAAGTTGAGGAGATTGAAGATATAATGGCAGAAAAATAATATGATCTTAAAGGACTTTTTTTTCCGTTCCCGCAGAATTCATTTCAAGCTTGTAGGCGAAGGCTATCCGATTTTGCTTTTGCACGGATACCAGGCAGATTCAAGAATATGGGAATATTTCACCCCTTTTATGGAAGGAAATTACCAGCTTATTATTCCTGATATTCCAGGTCATGGTAACAGCCCGTATATACAAGCGGTAAATACCATGGAACACCTTGCAGAACTTATTAACCGGTTGATTTTGTTCCTTGGAATACCATATTTATCGTTGGCAGGGCATTCTATGGGTGGGTATATTGCTTTGGCAATGGCAGAGAAAAATATTTCAAGTTTTGATCATGTTTTTCTGATTAATTCTCATCCGTTTGCCGACAGTATGACCAGAGCCCTGGCCAGAAGCCGGGAGGCTGATCTTATTGAACAAGGCAGGAAACACCAGATTTTAATCTCGTTTGTGAGAAATAATTTCTATGAAGGCAATCATGCCATTTTAAATGATGCTATAAAATTTGCTACAAAGGTGGCTATTGAACAACCTGAAAAAGGAATGCTTGCCGATTTAACCGGAATGATGGCCAGGAAGGACCGGCTGTCGGTTATAGAAAAAAATATCAACAAGTTTCATATTATAACCGGAGAAAATGATGATAAAATTCCTCCCCAGCTATTTTATAAAATGAAGGATAAAGGAATGAACCTGCATTTATTAGAAGAATGTGGGCACCTTAGTATTCTTGAACATCCTGAAAAAGTTGCAGAAATAATTAAAAGGGTTTGCCGGGAAAAGGATAGAATTTAATGTTTTATTCCTTTTTGGCAAGAAGAGTTTCATAAATTATCTTTGCCATAATCTCGGTACCCTCCTCATTAGGATGAATTCTGTCGGGGAATAATTCAGCTTTATCTGCAAAAGGAGTATACATGTCGATGCATGGTAGCTGCAGTTCAATTGCCAGTTCCTTAATCATTGGATTCACAGCATTTACAATGGTGCTATCGTTTATTCCCCACCTTTCGGGAAACGCGGGTACCAACTGGCATAATACAATAACCGGACCTGACTCAAGCGTATCAAAAGTTGCCAACTTCAAAATCTTCGCCCAGTAATTTCTGCAATTCTGCAGGGTATGAATCATTGTCCCTGTCTGCTATATCGTAACCATGAGTAATGCTGTTGCCAACACATGCTAAGCGGACAGGTTTATTAAGTTAGTCAGGATTTATAAGTTGAGAGAATAATTCGGAACTTAAGACGCTAAATAGTAAAAGGGTTAACAGATAAGGTGTATTTCTCATAACCTGAATTTTCATGATTAAAGAGTAAAAAGAACAAAAATCTATTTGAAAAGCCGGCTTTAAAAACCTTTAAAACAGAAAAACCATTGCCATTTAATCTGTCTCATATGAATAAGGAGTGTCGTTTTCGAAGTCATAAAAAGTTTTTCTTGACAAATCGGCTATTAATAATTTATAACTTATATAAGCATTAAGATGTGTAACATATGCATTATTTAGCCTGGTTCTGTCAAGCGCCAGAGTCTGGGCATCAATATCTCCGTTTGTAAATCTTGCTTTACTGATTTCGAAATTCCTCTCAGCAACTTTCACGTTTTTCTCAAGGAGCTGCAGCCTGCGTAAACTACTGTGTAGCTGGTTTACTGTATTCCTTATTTCCCTTTCAATGGTTATTTTTTCAAGGTCAAGTGAATATTTTTCCCGCTCCTGTGAAGCAATAGCTGCCTTAACAAGGCTTTTGTTTACACCCCAGTCAATTATTGGTATATTAATATTCAGGGCAACTCCTTTATTTCCCGGTCTGTCGTTTAAATCCAGCCAGGCCTCGTTAAATGCATTACTCATAGGTGTATTTATTGGATTATAGCCTACACCAATTAAGTCATAGTAAGCAGTTATTTCTCCATTAACCATTCCATTTGACTTTTGCCTGTCTATCTCAATTTCTGAGAGTGCAATTTCAATTTCGTGCTCCCTTATTTCCAACCTGTTTTCAAGTCCAAGCTGAACTGCCTTTTCAACATCTACATAAACTTCTTTATAATCGTATTTTCCGGAAATAATAACACTGTCGTGCAAGGCAATACCTATTTGCTGCTTGAAGAGATTAGCCTGTGACTCATAATCAACCATTGCTATATCGTAATCGTTTTGAGCTGCACCTAAATCAATCTCCATTTGCAGCGCTTCGGTTTCACGAATTAAACCGGCATCATACTTGCTTTTGGCTGTCTGATAGGCATCTTCCTGTCTTATACGATCCTGATGAGCAATTTCCATTCTCTCGCTGGTCGAAAGCAATGAGTAAAAAATGCGGCTGATATCATAAACCAGGTCAAGTTCGGCTCTTTTTAAGCTTTTAAAAGACAGTTCGTAGTTCAGCTCTGCTTTCTCGTATTCGGCCTTAATGCTGTTATAGGCATAAAATGCTTCTATGGGCTGAGATAATCCCATGCGGGTATTAAAACGGAGCGATTTGTTTTCATTATAATAATCATCAAGGTTTCGAATACCAGAAGTTATGTACACATTCCCATCGGTTGGCAGTGGCTGATTAACTACCAGATTTCCGGAATAACTAAAATTCTGCACCGGGTAATAATGTATACCCGTGGTATCAGAATAGTCGTTAATGGTTTCGGTATAATTCGGTGCTGTGAGATTCATCTCAACATTTGTTTTAAACTTATTGGTGGCGGCAACAAGACGGTATTCAGCAACTTTAAGATTCTGCTGCAGCATAAGCATATTATGACTTTGCTTCTTAGCAATTTCGATACTCTTTACCAAATCAAGTTCATATACCTGCTGAGCTGTAGTTGTCTTCAGTATGAGAAATAATAAAACAACCAACAGGTTTACTTTTCTATGTAACATTTTAAAATTTTTCAAGTTGAATTAATTTTTTCTATCAGTGGAAATCAGACCATCGAACAAGTGAATGATCCTGTTACTATGTTCTGCAATATCGTTTTCATGAGTAATAAGAATTATCGTATTCCCTTCTTTATGTAAATCATTAAAAATCCCCATAATTTCTTCCCCAGTTTTTGAATCAAGATTGCCTGTAGGTTCATCGGCAAGTATAATTTCGGGATTGTTTACCAGTGCTCTTGCAATTGCAACCCTTTGCCTTTGCCCACCAGACATTTCACTTGGCTTATGGTATAACCTGTCGCCCAGACCAACTCTTTTCAATGCTATTTCAGCCATACTTTTACGTTCGTGTTTATCTATGCCTGCATAAATCAAGGGTAATTCAACATTATGTATGGCGTCGGCCTTGGGCAACAAATTAAATGTTTGAAATATAAAGCCTATTTTTTTATTCCGAATTGCTGATAACTCATCGTCATTCAGGCTTTTAACATCTACATCGTCAAACAGGTATTGCCCGTCAGAAGGTGTATCCAGGCAGCCAAGAATATTCATCAAGGTTGATTTTCCGGATCCGGAAGGACCCATTATTGCCAGATATTCGTTTTGCTCAATGTTCAGGTTTATTCCCCTGAGAGCAGAAACTGTAACATGCCCCAGTAAATAATCTTTCCTTAAATCTTTTATCTCAATTAACATTGTTTGTTGGTTTATTCGTATCGTATCGATTCTATTGGATTAAGATTAGCTGCATTGCGTGCAGGCAGGTACCCGAAAATTATTCCTACCAGTACCGAAACTGTAAAGGCAATAAACACCGAGAAAAAGGTAACATTGGTTTGTACATCGGTAAACAAATTTATTATTAGTGAAACTGACAGTCCTAGAATAACCCCGATTAGTCCACCGCTAAAACTTATTACAACTGCCTCGGTAAGAAACTGGCTTTGAATGTCTTTTTTCTTTGCCCCGATTGCCCTGCGAACACCAATCTCACGGGTTCGCTCCAGTATTGAAGCCAGCATAATGTTCATAATTCCAATTCCGCCAACAAGCAGTGAAATAGCAGCTATTGAACCGAGCAGGAAGTTATAAGCTTTTCTTTCCTTTTCTTCCTGTTTTAAGAGCTCATATGGAATTATCAGGCTGTAATCGTCATTATTGAAATGGTGTCGGTCAATCACTCTTCTGATAATTTCGGCTACCTCAACAATCTTTCCGGAGTCTTTTACTTTAACCGTAATTTGTTTTAGTTCGCTTTGCAGGATATCTTTTTTTGGAAAACGTCTTTGAAATGTGGAAAGCGGAATGTAAATATCATTATTTAAATCCCGGGCTGCCAATTCTCCGACTGTTTCGGTGAATAATGATTTTTGACCCATCACACCTATCACTTCCAACCACTGATCATCTATCTTAACCTGTTTCCCTATCGGATTTTCTATGGAAAAAAGCGTTTTTGCTGCCGAAGCTCCAAGCACACAAACTTTCAAACACCTTTCATAATGATCCGGACTGATGAAATCGCCTTTACTGATTTTTATATTTAATATCTCGCTGGCTTGCGGAGTTACACCAATCACAGTTACTTTCGATGATTTGTCGTAATACCTGGCTTCTGATTCAAGTTCGGCCTGTGGCGAAACACTGGTAACCATTGGCACTACTTTTATTATAGCATTTGCATCGGTCATAGATAGTCCGGCAGAAAACCTGGCTCTTACCTCTTGTAATTGCTCTTCGTTTAAATCCCTGTCGCGAATTATTATATTGTTTACTCCCAAATCTTTGAACTTGGCCAGGGCCTGTCTCTTTGCTCCTTCGCCAATTGAAAGCATTGCTATAACTGCAGCCACTCCGAAAATAATACCCAACATGGTAAGAAAGGTTCTTATTTTATGATCCAATAAACCTGTGATGGAAACCCTGATGTTTTCTTCTAACTGCATTTTTTTTCAAATTTGTTTTACTCGTATTTATTAAATTCTTCCTGGCTAATAAAAACCTTTCCAATTGGGAGATTCCCCTTTATTGCCGAATATTGATTATTCCTGGAAAGAATTTCTATCAAGGTTTTATCTTCGGGACGAGATAGATTTTCTATTAAATAATACTGTCCGTTTTCATAAAAAATACATTCATTTTCTATATAAGTGACATCTTTTAACTCTTCGGTAATAATTTCGCAACTTACAGTCATTCCGGGTTTTAGCGCGAGGTCCGATTCCTTGATAAGAACTTCGATATCAAATAGTTTTGTGGGATCATCGTTACTTTTTCTATGCGTAATGGCACTAATATAGGATACCTCACCATGAAACGGCTTGTCGGGATAAGCATCGAGTCTTACAATAACGTTCATTCCCTTTTTCAGTTTTGAAATATCTGATTCGTTTATTGATGTCTGAACCTTCATTTTGCTCATATCAGGAATGCTGGCAATTGGCTGAGTCTGGTATACCTCATCGCCAACCTGCACTGTATTCCGGCCTCGCCGGCTTCTTTCCAGCTGGAAAATGCCATTCACCGGACTAACAAGATAAAGCTTGTTTATGGCATTTTTTGCTTCCTCTATATTGTTTTTAATTTGATTTATTTTGATGTTCTGAATAATAATTTCATCTTTCAGAATTTCTTGCATTAAAGTATACCTGACATCTATTGCATCCAGTTTTTCTTTGGCGGCTTTCAGCTCAAGTTCTTTGATTTTTCGATTGCTTTCAGTTTCAAAACTGAATTTATCAACCTGAATTTTTATTAATTCATAATTAGCTTTTTCTGACTGAAGTTGGGCATTAAGTTGAGCTATTTGACGATCGTGCGATGCATATGTCTTACTTAAATTCGCGTTTTCATTTTCAAGTCTGGTTTTTTCCTGCTCCAGTATTTTTTTTACATTCGACGGATCAATAATAACCACAGTATCACCTTTATTAATGCTGGCTCCATGTTCTTCAAGAAATCTGATTTTATATTCCCAGCTATATTTAGAACCCAGTGAGGGAGCAGCTATTGATTTTGATTCCAGCGCTTTAAGTTCGCCGGTTTCGACTATTGTAACTCTGAATTCACCTTTTTTTACACTGTTAATTGTTTTGGTTGAACTGCCTACACAACCTGTTACAATCAGAAATATTGAAATTATTATATAGCCTTTTCGACACATAATTGTCTTTTTCTTATTGGTTTGATTCTTTTTCAATAAACTCAACAGGTACCTTCAATGAAATAACATCGCCTTTTGTCAGGCCTTCTTCAATTAGAATATAATCGTTATTTGCTATACCCGTTTTTACTATCTGCTTTTTGAACGTATTCCCTTTTTTAAGGTAAACTATTTTGGCTGCACCCTCGGTATAAAGGGCTTCTATTGGTATAAAGAGAACATCAGGAATATCATTGACTTTTATCTTACAACTTACAGTCATGCCTGGCATTAATTCTTTCGATACCGAATCAAGTAATACTTCTATGGGAAAGACTTTTAAACTTGACTTTTCTTCATCTTTGAATTTGGCGAGAGTTGCCACTGAAGTAATTTCACCTGTAAAGACCTTATCAGAGAAAGCATCCAACCTGACTTCAGTTAATTGTCCTATTTTTATTTTAGCAATATCTACCTCATTTATAGAAGTTTCAACTACCATTTTGGAAAGATCGGGGAGAGATAATAAAGAAGTACCTGACCAGGGCTGATCGCCTATCTGCCATTTAGCTCTTGTGTTCCAGTTTTTACCGATTATGGCAATACCATTACCCGGGCTAATAACTGTCATTAGCTCTTGCGTCTTCACTGCGTCATCAAGGTTAGCCTGAAGTTGTTTTATGTTCAGTTTTTTCTGCACAAGTTCCTGGAAATGTATTTTTTTCTGATTCTCAATTTCTTCCCGTGCTTTTTCTAAGTCAATCCTGGTTTTGTCAAGATTTAGTTTAATTTCTTTCTTTGTAACATCTGCCTCATAATTAGCCTGTTCAAGTTTGATTTCGGCAATCTGACAATTAATTTCATTTACCTTCAGGGTTGATTCCAGTTCTTTAATTTTTGATTTCTGCTCTGCAATTAATTTATCCAGTTCTGCCTGAGCTATTTCAAGATTTGATTGCGCATCAAGTTTAACCTTATGAACTTCTGATTCATCGAAAAGTATAACGGTATCGCCCTTTTCAACTATAGATCCGTCTTCGATTAGGTAATTGATTTTTAATGGGCCAAACTGCCATGACAATGCAGGTGATGAAATATTTTTTGACTGTAATGCGCTTAGTTCACCAGATTCAACTATTTCTACATTAAATGTTCCTTTTCTAAGAATATATAAACTCTGGTCCTCCGGTTTATCTGAATTACAAGCCGCTAAAAAAATACTGATAATTAAAAAATGCTTTATTTTCATCAATGGTTCTGTTTATCTATGGTTGTATAATTGAAATAACATCATTTGCTTCCAGGCCGGACTCAATAACGGCTTCGGTGTTGCTATGCCTGTTACTTACTATTTCCTGTTTCTTTAGTTTTCTGCCCTTTTGGAGAAAAACGTATTTCGAGCTGTCATTCTCAAAAATGGCTGTTATCGGCACCACCAGTGTGTCGCTGTAACTTTCGGTCAGAACGGAACAAGTAATAGATAGTCCTGGTGTTAAATCAACAACAGAATCGACAGAGGCATAAACATTATAAAATTTTACAGGACTATTCCTTTTAACGGGTTTGCCAACCGGCGACTTTCGTGTAATAGTTCCTGTGAGTTTCAATTCTGGTTTCAAATCAACCTGAATATCTAATTTTTGATCTTTTGCCATGCGTTTAAAACTTACTTCGTCAACAATAAGGTTAGCTTCTAATGTATTAAGATTAGGTATTGTTATAATGGGCATTCTGTCCCAAACAATATCGCCCTCTGCCATCTTCTTTTGCGTTGACCGATTTGTTGCATATTGAACAATTCCATCGAAATCAGTTGTTATAACAAGCTTTTCAAGTAAAGCTTCGGAGCGCTTTACATTGTTTTTAGCCTGCTCAATCTTCAACTTCATTTTTACCAGCTCCGATTCATTTATTTCTTTTAAAAAAACAAGCTTATCCAGCACGGATTGCTTTTGAATTTGAGCTTTCTGAATCTCCAGTTCGATTATCTTTTTCTCCGATGCTGAGACAAAATGTTTTTGAATTGAATCAAGATTTGATATAGCAGCTGTGGTTTCAATTGTCTTCACCTGAGATTGTAAAAGCAGGTATTGAAGATTTAAATACTCAACCGTTTTTGTATATTCTATCTGGGAACTTTTAAGCTCTTTTAAAGAGTTGTTGTATTTATTAACAACTTCCTGAACTTCGAGTATGCAAACGGTGTCACCAGATTCAACATATGATCCCTCTGGCACAAGAAAGATGATTGTTGCGTCGGAATTAAACCGGGGACATGATATGTTTGCAGAAACTGAAGCCTCAAGATAACCTGTAACTGTTATCCTGTTCTCAAAATCAGCCTTTTGAACAGTATAAAGAGTTGCTTTGTCTTTACCGGGTTTACAGGAAACAATAAACAAAAAAACAATGCATTTGAAAAGTACAGAAAATAATTTCACTTGTTGCCGGATATCTTGGATTGTTTGAGTTCTTATTATAACGCTTAAAGATAGTATATATTACAATTATTCCTATGGAATGAACAAGACTATACCTGAGCCAGGTTAATTTTATCTTCGTGCCAGGGTGGAAAACTTTCATATGAACTCCAGAAATCTGCAGGATGATTAAATAACCTCCACATACTTAAATGTTCATGACTAAGAAAATTTTCGTCAGCCATTTTCAGAAGGAATGCATTTAAAGGATCATAAAATCCATCGGTATTCATTAAGAAGATAGGCTTTGTAAATTTTCCCAGACGTTTTAGAGTTATTACCTCCGCTAGTTCCTCTAAAGTTCCTGTACCGCCCGGAAGCGCAATAACCGCATCTGTTCCTTCAATCAGCTTTTTCTTCCGTTCGTGCATGTCGTGTACAATATGCATATCCTGAACTTTTGGATGGGCCCATTCAACTTTAACCATAAATTCGGGTATGACCCCTGTAATCATTCCCTGTTTTTCAAGGTACCTGTCGGCAAGGGTACCCATCAGACCCACAGCACCTCCACCATAGATTACCCGCACGTTTCTTTCCAAAAGAGTATCGGCGAGTTGAATTGTTGCATCGAAATATTTTTGATCTACCTTTCTGCTTGAAGCACAATAAACGGTTGCGGTTAATGCCATTCTTTATGAAATTATCTAATGATTATCGTAATAAATATTTGTCCAGCTTACATATTCTAATGCATCGTCGTCGTATATTCCTTCCCAGTCGCCATCTGCAGGACTTGTTGCATCGCCATCACCATTTGTATCTCCAAGTGGAGAATCGTCCTTAAAAGAGGTGAATTTATTGGTATTGTTTTGATTCAGAGTACCACCAATACCAATAACAATAGCCGACTCCGGTGTAAATTTCAAAACAACATTATTGGCAAGACTCAAGGAATTACTTGATTCAATCCACAAATCATTATCATTAATAACAAATGGGACTTCTGTTTCTGCCCAGCTTACAGCCCTGTTAAAATCGTCGTAACTGTAAACAAATATTCCATTCATTGTATTTGTCTCTGATTGATCTGACGGATTGATAAATGAATTTGAGTTATCTATATCAATTGTACTTTCAATAGAAAGAGGAATATTATTCCCATAAAACACGTTGTTTTTAATAACTGTGCTGAACCTGGCAGATGTAGCATCGAGTGCTCCATAATAAAAATCACCAGATTTGCCTCCATAATTATAGGCAAAGGTACAATTCACAATATTTGCAGTTACATCGTAAATATTCAAGGTGCTTAGATAAGTACTGTTGCCACCATACAAAAACATACAATTGGTGAAGGATGAACCATTGGTCTGTATTAATATTTCAGCCCAGTCTCTGGGGGCCGGAGAAGTGGCATCACCATCTCCATTAACATCACCACCATGTTCATCATCTTTTATGGAAGTGAAAACAATGGGGTCTTCAGCAGTTCCATTAGCAACAATAGTGCCACCTGAACTAGTCCCCATAAAACTACCACCGGCAGTAAATTTTATAATACAGCCAGGCTCAATGGTAAGTGTGGCAGTTACATAAAAATCCCAGGCTTTAATTACATAAATTGAATCTCCTGACCATGTTGTAGTTACATCAACATCATCGGTTATTTCAACTACATTTGTGGTAGTATTGTCGTTATTCAGATCATCCTCATTTTCATCGTTACATGAAAACAAGATTATGCTGGCAATTAAAAACAAACAGGTAAGGTTTTTCATAATTTAACTTATTTAGGTTTTTAAGTATTCAATTTCTTAAAAAACCCAACATCAAACCATGATTTTTCAAAGTTTTTAAAATAAAAAAGAGAAAGTCTGACCAGGACCCTCTCTTTTCCCTTTGATTATTTATGTGAAACAGTTAAAGCATTAACCGCATTTTGAAGAACCACAGTTCGTGCATAACAGACAACCTTCCTGATAAATTAAACTATCAGAACCACATTCTTTACATTTGGTGCCTTTTTTAACCTTTGTTCCATTCGGAATATACCGTTTAAGGGCTCTCTCCACACCATTTTTCCATGTATTAATGTTATCGCTGTCGAGGTGAAGCGAAGATATTAGCTTAATAACATCGGCAATTGGCATACCATGACGTAATACCGATGAGATTAGTTTTGCATAGTTCCAGTATTCTTTATCGAACATATGCGATAAACCTCCCAGGGTATTTTTATACCCGTATTTATCTGTGTACTGAAAATCGTATCTCGAAACACCATTTTCATCGCGTGTTTTAATGATTCTTCCCTTTTTAATCGATTTTGGAATCGGGAACATTTCCTCATCTGCCAGACCAGTGAATATTTCGTATGGACGATCGTGCATAATTCCAACAAAAGCTATCCATTTTTCATCGTTGTTATTGAAACGAAGAATTTCTGCTTCGAGAACCTGTGGCCGTTTTACATTAATAGTCTGCTCGTCCAGGGTTTCTTTTTTCTTGTCGTTGCTGATTAATACCCCGCTTCTTGAACCATCGCGGTATACAGTAACTCCTTTACACCCACTTTCCCATGCTTTTATATATAAATCGCCCACCAATTCTTCTTTAACATCTTCGGGAAGATTTATTGTAACACTGATTGAATGATCTACCCATTTCTGAACTTCGCCTTGCATATGTACTTTGTTAACCCAGTCAACATCGTTTGAGGTAGCTTTGAAGTATGGAGATTTCTCAAGAAGATCCTTCATTTTTTCATCATCGTATTCTTTAACCTCTTCTAGTTTGTATCCGTTTGTTTCGAGCCAGGTTATAAATTTGTGGTGGAAAACGTTGTACTCTTCCCATGAATCGCCAACCTCATCAATAAATGCAACCTTAGAACTTGTGTCATTAGGATTTACTTTCCGGCGGCGCTTGTAAACCGGCAGGAACACAGGCTCGATACCAGAGGTGGTTTGGGTCATCAGGCTGGTAGTTCCTGTCGGCGCAATAGTCAGAAGCGCTATATTTCGTCTTCCATATTTTACCATGTCACGGTAAAGATCTTCGTCTTCGTTTCTCAGGCGTTGAATAAATGGGTTATTGCGCTCAAGTGTAGTGTCGTAGATTGTAAATGATCCACGATCTTTTGCCAAATAAACTGAAGAACGATATGCTTCAACAGCTAAAGTTTTATGTACTTCAACTGAAAAATCAACAGCATCGTCGCTACCATAGCGTAGTCCAAGACCGGCAAGCATATCTCCTTCGGCAGTAATCCCAATTCCTGTTCGTCTTCCTTCTTCTGCCTTCAGCCTGATATTGTCCCAAAGTTTCTTCTCTACCCGTTTAATTTCAAGTTCTTCGGGATCTTTACCTATTTTTTCAAGTATCGCATCAATCTTTTCAAGCTCAAGGTCTATGATATCGTCCATAAGTCGCTGAGCAATGTGAGTGTGTTTCTTAAACAGTTCGAAGTTGAATTTTGCATCAGCCGTAAATGGATTCTCAACATAACTATATAAGTTAATTGCTAACAACCTGCATGAATCATAAGGGCATAACGGAATTTCTCCACAAGGATTTGTTGATACTGTTTTGTAACCAAACTGGCTATAGCAATCCGGCACAGCTTCTTTTGCAATTGTATCCCAGAATAGAATTCCCGGCTCTGCCGATTTCCATGCGTTGTGTACTATTTTTTCCCAAAGTTTTTTGGCATCAATTTCTTTGGTGTAAATTGGGTTTGGTGAATCAACCGGATATTGAGTCATATAGGGTTTACCCTCAACAACAGCTTTCATAAACTCGTCGTTTATACGAACTGACACATTCGCACCGGTAATTTTCCCCGGGGTAAGTTTGGCATCGATAAACTGCTCAGCATCGGGGTGTTGAATAGAAATACTCAACATTAAAGCACCGCGACGACCATCCTGAGCAACTTCGCGGGTAGAATTAGAATATCTTTCCATGAAAGGAACCACTCCTGTAGAAGTTAATGCGCTATTCAGAACCGGACTTCCTTTTGGACGAATGTGTGACAGATCGTGTCCAACACCACCACGACGCTTCATTAACTGAACCTGCTCCTGGTCAATTTTCATGATGGCTCCGTAAGAATCAGCTGAACCTTCGTTTCCAATTACAAAACAATTCGATAATGATGCTATCTGAAAATTATTTCCAATTCCTGTCATTGGACCACCCTGTGGAACAATGTATTTAAAATCTTTTAGTACCTCGTAAATTTCCTGCTCTGAAAGCGGATTTGCATATTTTTGCTCAATACGGTTAAGTTCTTTAGCCAGACGACGATGCATATCATCCGGAGTTTTTTCGTATAACTTACCGTAAGAGTCTTTTAATGCATACTTATTAATCCAAACAGTAGCAGCCAGTTCGTCTCCTTTAAAATACCCGATCGAGCTTTTTAGCGCCTCCTCATAAGTATACGTTGTTTTTTGTGAGTTTTTCTCGTCAGTAATCTTCTCCTCAATTTTCATTTCTTGTTTCGCTTCTTTCATTTTAATTTCTTCGGTGTGCATCGTATTTTTTTTAAGGTACTGGTTAAGTGTCTATTGCTTTTTTCAGCTAGTTATCATGATTGGAACTGCAATTTAAATACAGAATTCTTTTCGGGCAATCTCAATCAGCTTGTAGTTTTTAACATTTCTGGTAAGTTATTAACTTTGTGGGTTAAATGCCTGAAAAGCTGACTATTAGTTATTTGCAGACTTCTTTATGATAAAAAAACTGGCTTTAAAAACCAACTCTTTTTATTAAAATAATTTCAATTAAATATTAACAATGAAATAAGAGATTGTGAATTACTTTTTTTGTTTATATAATCATACGGTTATGATATATATTGTTTGATTTGACAATGAAACAAGAGTTGTTAAGCGGGTATTGTGAAAAAATTTTGAGGTTCAGTACTTATTATCTATCTTCGCACTCCGAAAAGTGGAATGCCCAGATGGCGGAATTGGTAGACGCGCTGGTCTCAAACACCAGTGCCTTCGGGCGTGCCGGTTCGACCCCGGCTCTGGGTACTAAAAAAACGATAATCTTAATCGGTTATCGTTTTTTTTATCAAAGAATACTTTCCAAGAATAGCTTCAGTCTATATTATATATTCCAAGAAAATTAATTCCTACTATATCGGCAGCTGTAAAGACCTTGCTGTTAGGCTTACCGAACATAAACAAAAAAAATACAAATCAAGCTTCACTGCAAAAGCCGATGACTGGATTCTATTCTTAAAAATTGATGACTTAGAATACCAGCAGGCCAGAAATATTGAAAGACACATCAAAAAAATGAAAAGTAAAAAGTATATAGAAAACCTTCTCAGATATCCGGAGATGACAGATAA
>JAFGVA010000038.1 GCA_016938235.1 Bacteroidales bacterium
AAAAAAGGCTTTATCATATGAATTACAAACGATTATAGCTTAACTAAACGACATTGATTCTCAATTCTCAATTCTCAATTCTCAATTAAATTATTTATCAGCTCTTCTTACCGAATATACTCCTTTGATAGCAGCCAGTCTGTTAATTACAAAATCGAGATGATCAAGGTCTTTTACTACTATACCAATTGTGCCGCTAAAAGCTCCCTCGCTGGCATCGAGCTTTATTGAGCGGAGATTAATTCCCATATCTTTCGAGAGTACCTCCGATATATTATTCAGTATACCGGCCTGCTCTTCGCCTGTAATTTTTAACGTTACGGGGAATACCGAACCTTTTCCCTGTCTTGTCCATTTTGCTGATACTACCCGATAACCATATCGGCCAATCATTTCTGCAGCATTAGGACAGTTTGTACGGTGAATTTTTATGCCATCACTTATAGTTACGAATCCGAATACATTATCTCCCATTATCGGATTACAGCATTTGGCAAGTTTGTAATCAATGTTAGCAACCTTTTCATCTATAATCAGATAACTTTCGGACGATCGCTTCAGTTCTGTTTTATTTACAGTTTCAAGAGATTCTGCAGTAAGATTTTCAGCTTGAATTGTTTCAGGCTCAGCAATGAGTAAATCCTTTATATTGGCCAGTTCAATTTTTTGGGTAGATATCATGCAATACAATTCCTGTGCATTCGGAAGCTTATATTGTTTTAGCAGTTTACGAATGTTTTCATCGTTGTATTCGATCTTCCAGTTCTTGAACCGTCGCATCAGGATCTCCTTGCCGTTCTCGGCTTCTTTAACTTTTTCTTCGTTAAGTGCCTGTCTTATCTTCTTCTGCGCCCTTGATGTAACAACAATATTCAGCCAGTCAAGCTTTGGGGTTTGATTCTTCGATGTCAGGATTTCAACCTTATCGCCATTCTGGAGCTTATGTCTGATTGGTACTACCTTTCCGTTTAATTTAGCTCCTGTACAGCTTGCACCTACCTGTGTGTGAACATCGTAAGCAAAATCAAGAACAGAGGCTCCCTCGGGGAATTTTCTTAAGTCTCCTTTCGGAGTAAATACAAATATTTCCTTCGTGTAAAGGCTAAGTTTAAAATCGTCGATAAAATCGGCTGCATCGGGTTCAGGTGTTTCAAGAATTTCACGAATCTTTGTGAGCCACGAATCCAGCCCTTTTTCTCCTTCAAGACCTTTGTATTTCCAATGAGCAGCAACCCCTTTCTCTGCAATTTCATTCATTCTCTCGGTTCGTATCTGAACTTCCACCCATTTTCCATCAGGTCCGATTACTGTTGTGTGCAACGATTCGTAGCCGTTGGTTTTTGGCACCGAAATCCAGTCACGCATCCGAAGTGGATTTGGCTGATAGATATCGGTCACTGCCGAATATACCTGCCAACAATCGGCTTTTTCATTTTTATGCTCAGTTTTAAGTATAATTCGTATGGCAAATAAATCATATATATCTTCAAAACCAACTTCCTTCTTGCGCATTTTATTCCAGATAGAATAAATTGATTTTGGCCTGCCTTTAATTTCAAAATCAAACCCCTGGACTTCAAGAGCTTCCCTGATAGGTTTAATAAACTTCGAAATAAAACTTTTGCGGGACCGCATAGTTTCATCCAGTTTTCTGGCAATATCGTCATATATTAATCTATCTGAATACTTCAGAGAAATATCTTCCATTTCCGATTTTATCAGGTATAAACCCAAACGGTGGGCAAGAGGAGCATATAAATAAGATGCCTCTGATGCAATACGATATTGTTCTTCAGGCGGAAAATTTTTCATGTCACGCATCATCTGAAGTTGTTCGGCAAGTATTATTAATATTACGCGAACATCTTTTGCCAGGTTCAGCAGTAATCTTCTGAAGTTTTCGGCCTGAGACGATACAGATTTTTCTTCTATCCGGGCAACATTGGTGAGGCCTTTGATTATTATGGTAGCCTGATGATCATACTGATCTTCAATTTCTTTATAGTCCGAAGGTTCTGTTGTAAAAGAATGATAAATAAACAAACTGATTAAGGAAGTATGTCCCAGACCAATATCATTAACTGCAATTTTTGCCGCTTTTAAGGTTCTGAAGATCAAATCGGGAGAATTTTCAGAGTCTTTATTGCAAGCCTTTACAAAACAACTAAAGGCTTTATCAAGCAACTGGGTGTTTTCTGAACTTTTCTTAAGTTTTAAATCATGCTTCAGTTTTTCGTATTCCGAAATATATTTTGTGTCAATACCTGTTAAAAAATCCGTCATCTGAAAGTCCTTTCTGTAAAATTAACAAATTAAAAACCTTCGTGAGCTCATTATTTAAAAATACGAACTGATTTTTTCAATAAGTTCTTTTGGTGGCCGCATGGGTTTTCTGCTGGTATTATTTACAAAAACCAACGGAGTTTTTCCTTCAGCTATTAAATCTCCATGCTGATTTTTTAGTATGTATTCAAAATTTAGTCTGACGCCGGAATAACTGGTAAGAATGGTTTCAAGCGATAAATTATCGTCGTAGAGAGCCGGGCTATAGTATTTTACATAAAACTCTGATAGAGGAAGAATTACGCCATTATCTTCCATTTCTTTATAGTTCAAACCGTGCTTTCTCATGAGTTCGGTCCTGCCCATTTCAAAATAGGCTGCATAATTGCCATGATGCACATACCCCATTCTGTCTACCTCGTTATATCTTACCCGAAAGCTAATGGTATCAGTAATCATTCTTGTAAAGGTGAATTTGGTTCGTTTTTAAATTTGCGGTAAATTGTATTGTCAACCAGTACCGGAATTATACGCTGAAAAAATATCATTAATTGCCCTTCGGCGGTCATAATTCTGTTTCTTTTACGCTTTCTAATTGAGCGCAAAACGTTTCTGGCAACACGGTCGGGCGATGTAAGTCTTTCTTCGGGAAGTGGGGTTTCAATCTGGGGATTTCCATCCGCATCAAGCGCATTCATTCTGATGTTTGATGATGTAAAACCTGCCGAAAGTATTAAAACCTGCACCCCTTTTTTTAGGTTTTCGATACGCACACTCTCCAAAAAACCCTGCATGGCAGCTTTAGAAGCCGAATACGCCGTTCTTCCGGGCAAACCATGGAAACCTGCAATAGAAGAAATTCCGACGATTGTACCCTTCGATTCCTGAATGTAAGGTAAGGCAAACTTAGTGCAATATACCGTTCCCCAGAAGTTTACATCCATTACTTTTTTAAGTACCTCTATCTTAACGTCTTTAAGCAGAGCCCGCATAGAGATTCCTGCATTGTTTATAAGTATGTCAATCCGTCCATATTTTTTTATCGTTTCATCTACAAGCCTTTTACAATCTTCTTCAATTGTAACATCGGTTTTAATATAGATGCACTTACCGCCCTGACATTCAAATTCATGCGAAAGTTTTTTGAGGGTATCTTCAGACCTTGCAGCCATTACAACTTTAGAATTCTTTGCTATAAAGGCTTTAGCACAGGCTAATCCAATACCTGATGATGCACCGGTTACTATAACTACTTTGTTATCAAATTTCATTGTTCGGATATTGGTTGTCAGTTGGTATATTTGAACAAATTAAAAGCAAAATTAACAGCTTACGTCATCCTGTTGTTTAAAAATTCACTAAAAATTGTTAAAACTGAAAGATTATTGTTCAGAATTATATATATCTACTTGTTATTAAGCGGATTAATAAAACTAATCTTTGAAGTTCTTTTTTAGCTTTTTTTTATTTGATTTTACATAGTCCGGATAGCTTCATTCAGGATGATTTTTTGTTTTAATTTAGCAATAGCAAGCCAATTATTTTTGGTATTTTGGTGCCTAATTTTTACTTGTGGAACAAAAGTACAATACAAATCAACCTCTTGCTGACCGGATGCGCCCTGTCACTATTGATGAATATGTTGGACAACAGCATCTTGTAGGTAAGAATGCAATTTTACGCAAAAGTATTGAAAGCGGTAATGTTCCATCGTTTATACTTTGGGGACCACCGGGAGTTGGCAAGACCACCCTGGCAAAAATTGTTGCAAAAACTTTAGACAGACCTTTTTATATTCTGAGTGCCATTCATTCGGGTGTGAAAGATGTTCGTGAAACCATTGAAAAAGCAAAGAAACAGAAGTTTTTTAATGCACCTAACCCCATCCTTTTTATCGATGAGATACATCGTTTTAATAAAGCACAACAAGATTCTCTGCTGGGAGCAGTAGAAGCCGGTACATTTACGCTTATTGGTGCAACAACCGAGAATCCATCCTTCGAGGTAATATCGCCACTTTTATCCCGTTGCCAGGTTTACATTTTAAAAAGCCTGGATAAAGATGATTTAACCGAAATAGTTAACAGGGCTATTAAGAATGATACAATACTAAAAAATATTCCAATTACAATTAAGGAATATGAAGCCATGTTCAGGTATTCTGGTGGTGATGCCCGGAAGCTGCTTAATTTGTTGGAGATTGTGGTTAATGCTATACTGGCAGAGAACAAGAATAAAGTAGAAATCGATAATGAATCAGTTAAGAATCATATCCAGGAAAATCTGGCTGTTTATGATAAGGGAGGAGAACAACACTACGATATTATTTCAGCATTTATAAAATCGATACGTGGAAGTGACCCGAATGCAGCTGTATACTGGTTGGCACGGATGATAGAAGGAGGGGAGGACCCGAAATTTATTGCCCGAAGGTTGGTTATCCTGGCTTCAGAAGATATTGGCCTGGCAAATGTAAATGCCCTGCTTATGGCCACAACCTGTTTCCAGGCAGTAAATATGATTGGCTGGCCCGAATCAAGAATAATTCTGTCCGAAACAGCTATTTATCTGGCAACTTCACCCAAAAGCAATGCAGCATATATGGCTATTAATGATGCCCAGCAACTGGTAGCTAAAACGGGCGATTTGCCTGTTCCGCTTCATTTAAGAAATGCTCCAACAAAGCTAATGAAAGATATTGGCTACGGAAAAGAATACAAATATGCCCATTCCTTCGAAAACAACTTTGCAGTACAGAATTATTTACCGGACGAAGTTGATGGTGAGAGATTGTATTCCCCGCAGGAAAATGCCCGTGAAAAGGAAATAGCCGCCAGATTAAAAACACTCTGGAAAGGTAAGTATGGGTATTAGCCATGTTTAATGGTTACATTTGTTTACTAGTTAGGCAAAATAGTAAAAAAGACCCTGCAACTAAACAAAAACAATATATTATGAGATTAATTAGTACAACAATTATCATCCTGACAAGCCTGATTACATTTGGACAAAATAAACAGGTTGAAGAACTTGGAAAAATTTATATGTCAGGCGATTTCGACAAGACTATCATAAAGGCAAACGAATTTCTAATAAATGACCCTAACAATATTGATTATAAACTTTTGTTAGGTCGAGCATTAGCAGATAAAGGAGACTTTAATTCTGCAATTCCATATCTTGACTTCACAGTTAAAAATGACCAAAATAATTCATGGAGAAAAGCATGGGCTCTTGGATATTTAGGTACTTGTCATTTTATGCTCCAAGATTATGACAACTCAAGAAAATCGACAAAAGAGTGTTTTGATTTAAATGCCACTAAAAATGCAACTCGATACGCATACAAAAGAATTTTACTATTCGGATTCGATGATTTTTATAAAGATTGGAAAATAGTAGAATCAGATAATTTTAGATTTCATTTTCAAAACATGAGTGATTCGGACATTGAAAAATATATTTCATCAAGAGAAAAAGCATTTGAGAATATTAATGAGTTTTTTGAAAGTAAATTACCAAAAAAAATTGACTTTTTCGTTTGGAATTCGAGAGAAGATGCCAAAAAATTATTAAAAGCCAATTTAGGATTTGCTGACCCTGGATTTTGCATTGTACATTCTCATTTTCAACAAACAAAAGGTCATGAAATGACTCATGTTATTTCTAACCATGCAACCAAGATGGTTAAGAAAACTGGATTAATAAATGAAGGTACATCGGTTTGTTTTGACCAGACAAATCAGGATAAAGAGAAAATTGTAAAAGATTGGATAATAACCAACAATAAGAAAATTACGATTAAAGAGATTTGGACAAATTGGAAAGATTATCCTGAAGAATTAACTTATCCGCTTTCTGGATTATTTGTAAAAGAATTGATTGATAATTTCGGCAGAGAAAAGTTCATTGAGTTTTTTGGTAATCAAACATATGATAATGCTAAATTAATTTTTGGAGTAAAACTTGACAAAGTGATTAAAGACTTTGAAAATAAGATAAATACGTAAATCACTACTATGCCTAACACGTGGTAATAAAACATTGGGGGCGAGGTGGTTGCTGGGGCGTCCTGCCCCGCATCAGCTTTTGTGTCGGTGGATAGGAACGAAGCCCGCACTCCCCAACGTTTCATACCGCCACCCTTGTATACAATCCCCCTACCGATTGCTCAACATACCGAAAATCCATTGATTTTTTGTATATTTGTGTATGACAAAACAGGATATATATAAGCTTGATTTCGAGATTGATAAACTGACTGATTCGATACTAAATACGATTAGTGGAGACAGTTTTCAAACTGAAGTTTCCTTGTTGACAAAGTCAGATTTAAAGACAATTACAAAATCAAAAGGATGGTTATTCAATTGGAGACACGAGTTTAACCAACCCAATAGAGAGGTATATAAACTGACAATACTTGATAATCCTGATATTGTTCAAGGATTGATTAGCTATACTGTTCGGACTGACCACGTATATATGTTCCTACTTGAGAGTGCTCCATTTAATCTTGGTAAAGACAAATTATATGAAGGAGTACCTGGAAACCTTGTTGCATATGCATGTAAAGTTTCATTTCAGAGAGGTGGAGAAGGATTTGTGTCGTTTGAGTCAAAAACAAGATTAATAGACCATTATGTAAAAACACTTGGAGCCTATCATTTTGGAGGACACTTAATGGTGATTGATCCGATTGCGTCAAAAAGATTAGTTGATAAATATTTTAAACCTAAATAATATGGGATTTATTAGAGAACCAGAAGGAGTTGATTTTGTAATTCAAAGTAAACCCCTGACTGAGAAACAGGAAAAAGAGCTTAGTGATTTTATCGCAAAGAGAAAGCTTGAGATTAAAAAGAAGTCCAAAAAAGGCACATACACACAACACGCGGTATAAAAAATTGCCGGTATAGTAGGTTATTCAAGGGTTGTAGCCCGCTTCAACTTTCTTGTACCTTGATAGGAAATCGCCCGCAATCGGCAGCTTTTCATACCGCAAACCGTTGTGTTGCATATTGACCGACGATTAAACTTCGGTTGAGTTTCGAAGCAAACGGTAAAATGGATAGATAAAAAATGGAGATTATATTAAAAATTGACAATAAAGCTAAAGTATTGAAGATTAACAATTTGATTTTACCGTTAGTCGGA
>JAFGVA010000199.1 GCA_016938235.1 Bacteroidales bacterium
ATATTGTTTATATTCTTTATTCACATAAACACGACAAGACTTACGTTGGTGTTACTGGTAATTTGGAAAAACGATTTTTAAGCCATATTCTTAAAAATGATGATTTCAGAAAATCAAAAGCCAAAACTTTTAAAAACGCCATCGAAATCGTTAATAACTTGTGTACATCTCTGTTTTCGGCTGAGTGGTTACACATAAAGTGATATATTACAGATCAGAATAATTACCACATTCTTTATCCAAGAGTTTCAGATGGTCTAACACACATGTTCCGCAATGTTCCTTTGAGAATCGATAGATGATAGTTGTTCTTTCTATCACTTTTGTTAGAGGTACAATTTCTCTATTCTGCTTTTGCACTAATGTATTACTCAGCAATACAGTTTCATCTGAACACTCTTCGATTAATCTGAACTGATTTAATTTCTCGAACATATGAAGCTGTCGCTGTGAATCATTCGTTAGTTTTAAAATTTCTTCATTTTTTTCATTAATCTTAAACATCAATATAACATTTAGTGCTATACTAATCACAAAAAATGAGATTATAAATAATATTCTATTGTTCATAGTATTAATAAAAATCCACATTTATTCGTAAACAGTATTCTCGTACAATCCCTCAATTTGAATTTGAGTCTTTCTATCTGGCAATAGAACATTGTTTTGCCTCCAACTGCCAGGGTTGTATAACACCTTTTCATTCAATGTTGTTTTTCCATTCAATCTATCTGGAATCGTTCTTCTCATTTGCTTTGTTCGTTCTTCGAGATATTGAATGGCTACCATTTCGTTTTTGACACTATAAAATGTGCCATTATAGGTGAAATTTAGTTGTTGAGATGCACTTTTCAACTTCCATTTCTCTTCATTGATTGAGTATGTGGCATGGTGAATATCTGATTTTAAAGTAAAAACAGGGTTCTGTTTTTGTGGAGCCAAATAACCTCCCCATGAGACAAGTTTCTTTTTCTTGTTAGCAACAGACCACTGAATATGAGCAATTGCATAAGTTGCTTTGTCAATTATCATTAATCCCGAATAAATGGCTAAAGGATCATCTGGTCTGGGTTCAAATGTAATAATATAGGATTCGCGATCATTGAACAATTGAGTCCCTTTATATTCTAACAAATATCTGTCAAATAACTCATCCTTCATGAAGGATAAATCCATATTGGTAGGATCGAGTTTTGGAAGAAAATCAGATTGCTGATTGAGCAATTCAAAAGGAACCTTTTTGTTGTAATTCTGAATCCTGAACTGATGGACCTGTTCAATATTATTAAGGTGTGTATCGAGGGTGTTACCAGCTTCTTTTTTACGCTGAATAAATGCAAAATCAGTCAAACCTGAAAGGTTGTTACCACAATAGGTAAGCTGACGAAATACTCCATTAATATCATACGCCTTTAACGGGCGGTTCTCGACTTGTTTACGCAAAACAAGCTTCATTAATTTTTTCAGATTTTCAATGGTATCTTTTGGCGCTACCTGGTATGGCACTTTTACAACGAAGTATTTATCTCTCAATTCTTGAATTGTCATACTTCGGTTGCCAAAACCGGGAACCGAAACTTTAAATGTGTCGCATTTTTGCAAATTCCTTTGACTGATTGTAAAAATGGCATCGGCAGATGTTTGAGCGACTACAGCGCCATTTGCAATGTTTATTTCGGCGTATTTACATGACTCACCGTTAGCAGTTTTAATCGTGATATCAAGCAAAGAATCGAATGCAGATACAACTGATTTGACAGAGTTAGGCTCATAGGTCATAGTCCTTTGGAAAGATCCAGGAATAAAATTACTTGACATCCCATTAATGGCTATGCTGTAACTATTATTCATTACCCTGTTTGAAAATTCAATTGAAGCTTTACCTTCTTTGTCGGTTGTTACTTCAGGATTCCAATATAAGGTTGGACATTCATTAACCAGCGTTTTCTTTAGCGAGTCGTTACCCGGACTATAGAATACGCGGGTAAGAGTGAAACCTACCAGTTTTGATTTAGCAATGCCTTTAAATTGGCGAGAGTTGTTCAACCCTAATCCACTTTTTGTTGTAATAGAAATAATATGCTCTGGAGCAGGTTCAAACCCATTGGAACAGTTGTTCAAGATGTGTTTAGCAGTTGAAGGATTACAATACAATTCTTCGAAACATTTTGAAACATTATAGGCATCCATTAGTGCATTGTTTTTGGGGTGCTGAATAAAAGTGACACTTTCTATATCACTCAGACTCATTGATAACAAATTGTCTCTGGCCCAATCGATTTGTGCAGCATGGTTTGTGAAACCACACAATAATCCATCAACATAAATGAACAATCGGAAATGTGAAGAGCCATTATATGTGAATTGATAGCATTCATAGGATTGATGATAGCTCTCAATTTCTTCCAAAGCTTTACAAGAACAGCCCCTACCTGTATGATGTGCCTCTCCATTTTTATTATTTGTAACCAAGCCGGGGATGATTTTTTCGAGAACACTAATTAATCCATAATTCCATTTGACAGTTGTGTCTATTATATCTAATTGCTGTTTACTTACCGACAATGATGCAGGGCCATAAAACGAATGCATTTTCTCCTGGGGTGTCAGAATTCGTTTGGCATTTACTTTTACTTCATTCAGACTGATATCAGCAGTATCATTCAAAAGCGAGTCATGGTCAAAAGGAGTTATCAAAACATCTTCTGTTATGGTATTGATCGGAATTTGAGCCTTCTGATTGTTTTGATCGGTGTTAGCAGCAACAGGTAAGCTAGGTATATCGATTACCATTCGTTTATTTGATGATTGTTTGTTGGTGATTTTTCCAAGATTCGTTTGGAGGTCTATTGAATAATCCTTCTTTTTGTTTCGATCATTCTTGGTTTGTATCGTTACATCCATGATTCCGTTGTAGTAATCAACAGGAAAAACAAACCGCCCACTATCGTTCGTCGTTGCAGTTCCGGCAACCATTCCCTGCCCGATCCCCATAAAGGTTATTTCAGCTTTTCGAATTGGCTCGCCTGTTTTCTGTTTCTTAACAGTCCCGGCAATATAGAACTTCTGCTCAAGAGAAAACTGAGCCTTTGGAATTGAATCGACCAACACCTCTTTCCATGTAAATCTTCGCCAACCATTGGTTAATAGTGCAAGGTCGGTTTGATGCTGTGATTTTCTGTCATTTAAAAAGAAATAATTGCAATTGCTCTCAAGCCCCGGAAGATCTGAATTTAAATAGAGGTATTGAACCAGATTGGGATTTGAAAAGGTTGTATCTGCATTATTTCTGTATTTTGTTAATGACAACGCAAATTTTCCTTGAACCGGCTCGTTATTTTTGTCCGTAACGTGTATGTTAACTTTTAATGGTTCATAACTATTGCTGGCTGCTTCGATATTGAATTTTAGAAAATCGTGTTGATTGATAAATACCAGTCGTTCGCACAATGGATTTTGATCGGCACCGAATAATGTGACCTGTGCTAAACCTGTTTTTAAAGCTGATTTTGGTATTGTTACTAATGATGCTTTCTGGTTTGGCTTAAACTTGTACTCTATAATTACTCTTTGATGCTGAGTTATTGCAAGTGTCAAATCACTGCTTCCTATATTTTGAGTTGAACTATAAACAATCACATTTAAGGTGGAGTCATTATTTTTGTTTTGGATTGAGAGTGTGTGACCTTGATTTTCTGGTTGAGGAAGTGAAAATGTTGCTGTTTGTCCAAAGTTATCCACAATCTCAGCATGGTATTGGGTATTTTGTTTTGGAATCATTTGGAATGATCCTTTTCCGTTAAACTCACTTTTAAAGATGGTGATTAGATTGTTTTGGCTGTCGTAAACTGTTCCCGAGAACTGCAACGAATCGTTCCCAATCTGATCACCAATGAATGCCATCCGGCAAGGAATGCCAGCAACCCAGTTACCACCTTCGGGTAAAAAAGAAACCTTGATATCGGATGTTTGTTGCTTTTTCGCTTTTGAAGGAGTCTCTTTTTGTGAGAACACAGATACCCCTCCTTCATCGGTGCTATTGTGTTTTTCTTCACTTGAAACAACAGGTAATACGGTTTGTATTACAATAGGCTTCCTGAATAGAAATTCACCGCCCTGGTTTTTCATGAAGTTGGTATAGGCAACGAATTGGTAATAACCGTTACTTAGGTCAGAACTAAGATCTACCTGACCCTTACTGCGCCCCTTGTCAATTGAGAAAAGGTTTTGAGAAACTGTATTCCCTACATTGTCAATAATATCGATATAGAGTATTTTTTCGTATGGTTCCAGCGATATATCATCGGCATTTAAAAGCCATGAGCTAAACCAAACTGTATCTCCTGCTGAATAGATTTCCCTATCGGTGCTTACAAACAGCTTTTCGGGATGAGTGAGATAAGTGAACTCTATTAGTTTGGATGTGATTGGGTTTTGGGCAGAGAATGTTGAATTGAACGAAACGCAAATGAAAGTTATGCTTAGGTATAGGATGTTCCTCATGGTTTGATTAATATTAATTGGTATAAATTCTCCATTTACTTTATGATAGCCTTTAGCCTGATTTATATATAATTAATTGCTGAATTGCAATACAATTACCATTGGGATAGTCAGTTATGTATTTAGATAAGGAGTCGTCAAGTTTTAATAGTCTTTTGTTTTTAAGCTCAATAATTGCTGCTAAGGTAAAAAGTTTTGATACTGATGCAAGATTTCAGTACTATCAACATTGTTTTCTATAATACTATCAAGTCCTGTATGTTTTGCTCTATAATCAGATTGAGATATGCAGGAGCTTGGGGAAATAATAATCAATAAAAAATAAATAATACTTTTTAATGCTGTGAGCATTTACTCAAACGATAGACAAACGTTTGTTGAATTCATGGGTATTTACCCAAACACTCTCTATGCAATGGTTAGAGACTCGGGTATTTACCCAAAGGCTACCTAAACATTGGGTGGAGACTCGGGTATTTACCCAAACGTACACCAAACAAAAAATAAAGCCTCGGGCAAATGCCCAAGCCTTCACCAAACAAAAGTTTGTCCGTGGCATTTTGCCACGGGTTTATTGTTGGTCAGCTGGTACTGTTTCTGATATTAATAAAATGCAATAGGCATATTTATGTTATATAACATTGTTATTTACATGCGTAGTTTTATGTAAGAACAAACTTTGTTTATATATTCAATACGGTATTAAAAATGGTACTAATCTTAATACGTAATCAATGATTGAAAAAATCTATTTGAAAAGTCGTGTAACCGAAATCGATGCTGCCGGCATGCGCATTATTGCAGCCTGTGAGGGTAACAAAGTTGACAACGATACGCACTTGGCTAATATTATTACAGGTATGAAGTCGGTGTCATCAAAATTAAATGAATCAATACAACGATTAAAAGCAAAGTCGGCACTGGAAGAAAAGGACGAAGCTCGCGACTCCAAACTACAAAAT
>JAFGVA010000200.1 GCA_016938235.1 Bacteroidales bacterium
AAAAAAGGCTTTATCATATGAATTACAAACGATTATAGCTTAACTAAACGACATTGATTCTCAATTCTCAATTCTCAATTCTCAATTCTCCATTATTCCCCAAAATCTCTGGCATACATTTTGAAAAGCAATTAAATTGTTTAATAAATTTGAAGCTTAATTAAAACAAAATTCGTAACTTAACGTTTAAAACCTCTAAACAGAAGATTAAACAATAAATAAACAAAACTAAAATTTTATTTTTATGAAGAGACTAAATTATTTTTTAGTAGGACTTGTGACACTTGGTAGTATGGTATTTACCTCATGTGATCCAACGGAAACTGACCCAATAGGACCATCAATTACTTTTAAGGCAGATGGTATTATAGCTGATGCTACAATAAATTCTGGCGAAAAAGCAAATTTTTCTTGGGAAGCTATTAAAGGTGACGCTAGTTTAGCTGAGTTTACAATTAGAATTAATAACCAAGATGTAGAAGGTTTTCCGATAACTGATATTGATAAAGATGAATATCAAGCAACCTGGGATACCACATTATCTGATGAAGGAGATTATACATTTGCTTTTATTATAGAAGATAAAGATGGTATGACCGACACTAAAAATATTACAATTACTGTATTACCTGGTTTATCAGACTATGGAACAGCGCAATTAGGCGCAGGTGGTTCTTCTCTTGGTAGTTATTATTCTATTGCAGATTCTACTGTATATAAATTAGCAGAAGCAAAACTTAATGCTTCAAAATTAGATTTTGTTTTCAGTTCTACTGCATCAGAAGCATCCTTTAAATCTCCTAAAGATGCATCAGCAACTGAAATTTCGTCTACCGGAAGAACTACATATTATCAAATAATTGATAAAAATTACGATGATGTAACCACAGCAGATGTTAATGATGCAAATCCAAATGCAGATAATATAGTAGTGGCATTAAATGATGTAATCTTATTTAAGAATGCTGACAATAAAAAAGGTGTATTTGTTGTAGATCAATTAGCTGTTGCTACAGATGGTACGATAACAATCGCTATAAAACTTAAATAAAAGATTAACTTAATAAAAGAAACCGCAAGCGAAACCTTGCGGTTTTTTTTGTCTCTATAAGTGGCTTTATAAAAGCAATCTGTTATAAGTTCGAAAAATTTAGACTGATTTATTATATTTGAAAAAAAAGAGGGAGATGTATCTCGACAACTACATACATAAAATACAATCTCTTTGTAAAACCAATAATGTAAAACACCTGTTTGCATTTGGCTCTGTTCTCACTGCCGATTTCAGGTCTGATTCAGACATTGACTTTCTGGTGGATTTTATGTCACAAGATCCTTTTGATTATGCCGAAAGCTATTTTAACCTTAAATTCAGATTGGAAGAACTACTAAACCGCCCTATTGACCTTCTTGAAGAAAAAGGCTTAAAGAATTCTTATCTAATCCAAAATATAAATAATAACAAAAGTATTATTTATGAAGCTTGAAGTTAAAACCTGGCTGGAAGACATTAACAGATCTATTGACGAGATTTTTAAGTTTTTACCTGAACAAAGAAATTTCATCGAATTTCAGCAAGACTTAAAAACTAAAAAAGCTGTTGAGAGGTAAAGAAGCTATTATCCTGAACTTTTAATTATTAAATCATCTCTTTTAATGAATATTGCTGTTAACACCCGTTTACTTTTGCCGGGAAAACTTGAAGGACTGGGAAGATTCACCTACGAAACTCTTAAAAGAATTACAAAAGAACACCCCGAACACAATTTCATTTTCATTTTTGACAGGAAGTATTCAGAAGAATTCATTTTTTCAAAAAATATTATCCCGGTAGTTGCTTCGCCACAAAGCAGGCATCCCGTTTTATGGTATTTGTTTTTCGACTGGGGAATACCTCCTGTATTAAAGAAATACAATGCCGATTTATTTTTCTCTCCAGACGGATGGCTGTCTTTGCGAACCAATGTACCCTCACTTCCGGTAATTCACGACCTGAATTTTTTTCACAACCCACAGTGGATAGAATGGGCACCACTAAAATATTACAATTACTTTTTCCCGAAATTTATTAAAAAGGCCGAAAGAATTGCTACTGTATCGGAATTCTCAAAACGAGACATAATTTCCCGATTTGATATAAATGAACATAAAATTGATGTTGTTTATAATGGAATAAGCGATGGATTTAAACCCTTATCTGATCTTGAAAAAAACAAGGTAAAAAACAAGTATACCGCCGGAAAAGACTTTTTCCTTTTTGTCGGTCTTGTTCATCCGCGCAAAAACCTAAGCCGGGTTATTGAATCATATAGTTTATTCAGAAGGTCTGCCGATACAAATACAAAGCTGCTAATTGTAGGTTCAACAAAATATATGACAAAAGATGTTTCTGATGCCTATAACAAATCGAAATATAAAAACGACATTTTGTTTGCAGGCCGCATCCCCGACTCAGAACTCAAAAAACTTACTGCTTCGGCATTAGCACAGGTTTATGCTTCATTATTTGAAGGATTTGGCATTCCTATTCTTGAAGCAATGGCCTGCCATACTCCTGTAATTACATCCAATGTGTCATCAATGCCCGAAGTGGGTGGCGATGCAGTAATCTATGTAGATCCCCTATCAATAGATTCTATCGCTGAAGCAATGAAGGCTGTTTCTGCAAGCTCAGAAAAAAGAGATGCGTTAATTAAGAAATCCGAAATTCAGTTAGAAAAATTTAGCTGGGATAAAACAGCAGGGCTTGTTTGGAAAAGTATTGAGAATTGTGTTGGCTAAAAACAACCGAAAAATTCAGCACCGTTGTCCTCGCAATGACTGATTCAAGTTTAAAACTTGAATCTTTAAAGTTAAAAACAAAGACCCTGTCAGGGTTAAAACTGCCGAAAAATTCAGCACCGTCTTTGCGAGTACCGAGACTTCGGAACGAAGCAGCCTGCTATAATGGGTAGATTGCTTCGTCCTTTGTCCTCGCAATGACTATCAACATTGAAATTATTCTTTAGAGTAGTCTTTTGTTTTTATTGCCTTCCCTCGTTCATCAAAAATTATCCATGTTCCTACTTTCTCACCGTCGAGATACGACATTTCACATCTGAGCGTACCGTTTTCGTCCCAGGTATACCATTTACCATTTTTCAAATCCATAGAATAGTTCGCTTCACCGGTTTTAATACCAGCCTGGTTGTATGTTATCCAGGCACCATGTTTCACTCCGCCTTTATAAGAACGAACCTCATTTACAATGCCTGACTGGTAAAATAATTTACTTATTCCATCCTTATAACCTTCAACAATACTAAACTCCAATTTAATAGTGCCATCTTCGAAATACTCAAGATAAATACCTGTATAAGGATTATTCAAGGAGTCGTAATACAATCCATCATCGCCAATGAATATTTTCTGACCATTAGCAAATACCGCCATTAAAAACGACAGACAGACAACTGATAATAGTAACTTTTTCATGACCCTGTGAGATTAAAGTGAAACAATCTTTTATCTATAATTCAAAGTTAAGAAAAATATTTGAATTTATTAATCTTTAGATAACATTAATTTAACATTAAATTAATATAAGCGCTGTATGTTTCTGATTAATAATATATTAAATAGTGTATTTTTTAATGTTTTCTATCTGATTTATTTAAATATACGAAATTAATAAGGCAAATAAAAACAATAATCCAATTCTTTTAGAAACTCTTTTAAAAATTGCTGAAATTCATTGTTACACCCCCTCTTATCCATCTTCCGGGTTGGGGTACACTGCCAGATTCAAAATATTCAACATCGAATAAATTGTTTCCCTCAAGATAAATTCCAAAATAATGAAATTTATAGTTCACTTTAGCATTTACAAGGAGTATTTCAGGATAGGGATTTGCAATTATTTCCTGATCGATAAAATTATAACTCAGATAATCCCCTATTCTTTCTTTAAATAACAGGTTCCAGCTGAAACAGATATTTTTTAAAAATTTATGCTGCAAAGTGAGGGAGAACTTTTGCCTTATGTTTGAGTATTTTGAAATATTAGCAGGTAAATCTCTGGATGTATCGATAAATGTATAACCGGCGTACAAATTATCCAACAAGCTGCCAAAAAATCCTGCTTTATCCGGTGCATAATTCATCGACACCTCAACTCCCCTGTTTATAGAGTGTGGTACATTAATTGAAGTAAAACCCATTGCTTCCTCGTTCAATACCCAATCAATATTATTTTCACCCTGGGTATAAAAACCAACCACTTTTACGCTTAGAATATTTGTCAGATAGCTTAATCCCAGTTCAGCCGAATGCTGATTGTAGGGCATTAAGGCTTCGTTTCCGAAATTAGTAGGGCCAACATAATATAAGTCGGTAAAAGTTGGCATACCCAAAGAATAGTTATAACTCGAAATGACAGAAAAATTTTGGATAACCGTATACCTGATGTCTATCCCGGGGAAAAAGTTCACTTCTGTTGGTGCAAAGTTGTTCCAGTTTGTCATTGCTCCTCCCGATAAAAACCATTTTTCGCTTTGATAAACATGCTCTATGTAAACTTCAAAATTGTTTCTTGATGCTTGTTTAAGATAAAAGGCAGAGTCGGTTCCCGACACCGGAACTGGAACATCAAGTTTTACTCCAAGCGAGTTACTTAAAATGTTCTCTGATCTGATTCCACTGCCAAATGTGGTTTTTCCCAATTGTGAACGATGGCTGGCAGTAAAATCTGTCCCAATTGTATTTGTAAGGTGATGATTGGTATAAACTGCCGGATTGCTTCTGATGAGTATATATTCGTCCCCGTTTCTTCTCCAATAGATTTGAGTTTTGGTTTGAATTGCTCCTTTTGTTTTTATACCTGTGGCTGCAAAAGTGCTTCTTGTGGTTTCATATTGTTCGGTAAAACGCGGATGATAAAAACCATTGGCTCCGAAAGCTTTGTTATTCAGTCCGAAATATAGAAATGCTGTTGATTGTTCAGTAAACGAATATTCACCGCTATAAAACAAATGTTTATTATCAAAGTCGGTATCTTCAACATATCCTGTCGATGTATTATAGCCTAGTGTTATTAAATGCTTAGTTGTTTTTGTTACGAAATTTGTTCCCAGGTGATATCGCTGAAAACCGTATTCACCAAGATGAACTGAAGCGTTGACCTGATTGTTGCTTTTAGGCAACGCAACAATATTAATTGCACCACTATAAGCATTTGCACCAAGTGCTCTGGAAGAAGATCCATTTAAAATTTCAATTTTTGATATGGTTTCGAGGTCAATGGGGAGACTTAAACTATGATGACCTGTCTGTGGGTCTGAGAGATTTATTCCGTTAAGAAGGATGAGTGTCTGGTCGAAAGAACCGCTTCTGATACTAACGTCGGCCTGGGTTCCGAAAGGGCCTCTGTGATTTATATCGATATTACTTCTGTATTCAATAAAATCGTGATAAGACTGCGCAGGGGCCTGTGTAATTTCTTCAACAGATATTAGTTCAATCATACGAGGTAAATCAACAGGAAGAACAGTTGATTTTTGTCCTACCACTTCAACCTCTTCCAAATCGTAGGTTGGGCTAATGGTATCAGATTCGGTTTTAGATTGTCCCTGAACCGGACACACAATAAGAGTAGATGCAACACATAAAGCTGCAATTTTAATTTGCTTTCCTAATGAAAAAAAAACTGCGAATTTCTTCCTGGTGTATTTTCTGAAAACCAAGCTTTTTTGTGTTTTCTTTAAATATCTAATCATAATGAAGTATTAATGTGAAGGGCAAAAATAGCAAAATAGAAATAAAAATGAGTTTCTGATTTTTAAGTCAAATAAAGTATTGAAAACAAAGATTTTTAATATTTCTTTAAAAAAAAGTTCTTTATATGTAAAAATATAGTGTTTTCAAGCTGCCAGACTTTGATTTAATCAAAATATTACTACTTTTGTGATATAACCTGTAATTAATATCAAACTTAAAAAACCTAAGAAAATGAAAAAACTTAGCTTTCTCCTAGTTGCCTTTGCACTTGTTACTTTTGTTTCAATGAATTCATGTAAATCTTCTACTCAACCTGAAGCTGCTGCTGAAACCGAAGTGGTTGAAGAAGCTGTTGAAGAAGTTGCCGATACTGTTGCTGTTGAAGCTGAAGAAGCTATGGAAGAAGCAGTTGAAGAAGCTGCTGAATAAAAAAAATACAGTGAAAGGTAAAAAGCAGGATAAGGTATATAACCTATCCTGCTTTTTTTATTAATATTATTTTGGCCTGGTTAATTGTCTGCATCGTACACCAGGCCAATTTGTTGTCTTATTTTATCTAATGTTTTATGCAGTATTAAACTGGCTTCAAGTGGAAAAATCTGTGACTCTGTTTTACCTTCAAGAATACAACGCGTTACTTCCTGGGCTTCATATTCATAACCAAATCCCTTTTCTTTAAATTTATAATTCGTGTGATCTCCGTCAGAATCGGTAAAAACAACCGAGGTTGGAATATGAAATTCCCGGTTCAGCTTAACACTTCCTTTGGTACCGTATACTATTGCCTCTACAGGTGTTTTAGTTACTATTGTTGATGAAAGGTTGGCAATAATTCCCGCATGGGTGTAGTTGAACAAGGCACTAAAAGTTTCATCAATTCCTGTTTTGTTTAAAATTCCCTGCGCAACTATATTTTCTGGCAAACCTGCTATATCAAGTGCCAGAAATACAGGATATATACCAATATCAAGAAGAGACCCTCCTCCAAGTGCTTTGTTCTGAATCCTGTTCATAGGGTCTTTGGAACCAACAAATCCGAAATCGGCATGAATGTATTTTATATCACCGATGCTTCCGTTGGTGGCTAATTCTCTAAACTTTAAATACGACGGAAGAAAGCGGGTCCAGAATGCTTCCATAAAAAAGAGATTCTTCTGTCTTGCTAATGCTATCATCGACTCTAATTGGCGGCTGTTCATTCCTACCGGCTTTTCGCATAAAACATGTTTCCCGTTATTCATGCACAAAATCGTATTGTCGTAATGAAAAGTGTGTGGAGTGGCAATATAAACCACATCAACATCTTTACATTTGGCAAGTTCTTCATAGCTTCCGAATGCATACTTTGCGTTGTATTGTTTAGCAAATATTTTTGCTTTATCGTAGCTTCGCGATGCAACAGCTGTTAGCTCTGCATTTTTTACCATGCGTAAATCAGATGCAAATTTATTAGCTATACCGCCCGTTGCAATTATTCCCCATTTTATTTTAGTACTCATGCTTTTAATATTTTTTCAATATTATTCAATTCAAAATCAGTAAAATCAGAAATTTGTAATGCTTGCAGATTGTCATCGAGTTGGTTAACGCTACTTGCACCGACCAAAACCGATGTTACGTGTGAATCCCGGAGTAACCAGGCAAGTGCCATTTGCGAAAGTTTTTGTCCTCTTTCCGCTGCAAGATTATTCAATCTTCTTATTTTATCAAGCACCCCTTGTGTTAAATGCTCTTTGGTAAGAAACACATTTGGCCGGGCCATTCTCGACCCTTCTGGAATACCGCTAAGATATCTGTCTGTTAATAATCCCTGGGCCAGTGGAGAAAAAACGATTGAACCTATACCTTTTTCCTCAAGCACATCAAACAATCCTTCTTCAGGAGTTCGCACAAACATCGAGTATTTTGGCTGATGAATCAGGCATGGAGTTCCAATTGAAGCAAGCATCTCGGAAGCCACCCGGGTTTGTTCAGGATTATAATTCGATAAACCAACATACAGGGCTTTACCCTGCGAAACAAGCTGACTCAATGCCAGTACTGTTTCAACAATCGGTGTTTCCGGATCAAACCGGTGAGAATAAAATATATCAACATAATCCACACCTAAACGTTTAAGACTCTGATTGCAACTTGCAATAATGTATTTTCTTGAACCTCCATTACCGTATGGCCCAGGCCACATATCATAACCTGCTTTAGTGCTTATTATCAATTCATCCCTGTAAGGCATCAGGTCATTTTTTAATATTCGGCCAAAATTTTCTTCGGCAGAACCATACGGTGGACCGTAATTATTGGCTAAATCAAAATGTGTAATTCCTTTATCAAAGGCTGAAAGGATAATATCTCTGCCGTTTAAATAGTTGTCAACATGACCAAAGTTGTGCCATAACCCCAATGAAATAGCAGGTAAATAAATTCCACTCTGTCCGCATTTGCGATACACCATTTTGTCGTACCGCTTTTCATCGGCTATATATTTTGAAGTTTCCATAATTATTAAAAGAATAAAACCAGGAATTAATATTCTTGAGAACTAATCAAAAATTTTATTTAAAATGCTCTTAATATCGTCAATTTTATAGGGCTTGGGAAGAACATAATTACATCCTGACTGAATAGCTTCGTAATGCTCTTCAGGTGTTTTTGATGCGGTTTGAGCAACAATCGGAATTTCTGAGTTAATATTTCGAATTAGCTTTGTAACCTCATAACCGCTAATGTCAGGTAACTGCAAGTCCATCAGAACCAAATCAAACTCAGATTCTTTGAAAGTTTGAATTGCAGAATTTCCATTCTTAACCCGTGTAATATCGCCTCCTAAAATTTTAAAAATCTGTTTCAGATAGATATAATTCATATCATCATCTTCCACAATTAAAATTTTCTTGTTTTTGATTTCACCCATTATAATAATACCTAAACAACAGAGTCTAATTTATATCGACCATTAAGATAATTATAATATATTTATAAACAGAAAAAAAACACCCCATGTTTGAACGTATTAAAGAGGTATTCACGAAGGAATACTGGAACCTGAAAAACATTACATCTTCTCCAAGAAGGAAGTTCCTGGTAAAACAAGTCCGTATTATAAGCCTGGCGATAAAAGGATTTAACGAAGACAGAGTTCAGGTAAGAGCATCGGCTCTCACCTATTATACACTTCTTTCGATTGTTCCGATTGCTGCAATGGCTTTTGGTATAGCTAAAGGTTTTGGAATTGATGACAAGTTACAGGACTATATAAACAAAGCTTTCTCAAGTCAGAAAGAAGTTGCTGATTATGTTCTGACCTTTTCTGAAAAATACCTTGTTAATATTTCGGGAGGTGTAATTGCAGGTATTGGTATTGTGATGTTATTATGGACCGTCATGCGCCTGCTGGGCAATATTGAATTATCCTTTAACGACATATGGCAGATTAAGAAATCGAGAGTTATGTCACGCAAAATGAGCGATTATATTTCTTTGGTTGTTGTTGCTCCTGTGCTTATTGTTGCTTCAAGTAGTGTGACTGTTGTAATTGGCGATCATGTGGGTTCGCGCTTTGAATACCTGGGCCCCTTATTAGGTTTAATTACTACTTTTTTACCGCTCATCTTAGTCTGGCTGGTATTTACACTCCTCTATATTATTATGCCTAATACTAAGGTTCACATATCTTCTGCCATTATGGGAGGAATTATTGGAGGTGCCATGTTTCAGCTCTTCCAATGGGTGTATGTAACTTTTCAGAAACAATTGTTTAATTACGGTGAAGTATATGGCAGCTTTGCTGCGCTACCATTATTTTTAATTTGGTTACAATTGAGTTGGTTGATCGTCTTGTTTGGTGCTGAAATTGCTTTTGCAAATCAGAATGTTGGACATTATGAATCTGAGTCTGAGTCAATTAATATCAGCCACCATTTAAAAAGACTGGTTTCCCTGATTATAGTAAGACTAATTGCACAAAACTTTCGACAGGGTATAGAACCTGTGACAGCTGAAGAAATAGCTAATAAACTTAATATTGCCGTAAGGCTTGTAAGAGATATACTGTACGAATTACTGGAAGTCGGTATCGTTTCCGAAACTGTTACAAAAAATGTAAAGGAAAATGCCTATCAGCCTGCCGTTGATATTAACAAACTTAATATTGCTTATGTAATGGAACGGCTTGATAAGAACGGAAAAGATACCATTGCTATAGAAGATGAAAAAGAATTTAAAGCCATAACAATATTGGTAGAGAGTTTCCAGGAAGACATGATTAAATCTAAAAACAATAAACTATTGGTTGATCTATAAAGTAAAAAGCAATATTTAAGATCTGATATTTGTCAGATTAAAAAATAATCTATAATATTGCAGTCGGAATTTATAAAAATGAAGAACCGGAGAACACATATACACCATCATCATGCTGGATAAACCGGCAGGGGTAGTATATGTCAAATCCTAATAATATAATCAGAAAGGTTTGCAATACTGCAAACCTTTTTTTTTAAACTAATTTTTAGAAATATGTCATTAAGATTAGCAATTCAGAAATCAGGCAGATTAAGCGAAAAATCGTTGGAACTTATTGCAGAGTGCGATATTAAAATCGATCAGGGAAAAAGAAAACTTATTGGTGTATCTAATGACTATCCTTTGGAGATTCTCTACCTGAGAGATGATGATATTCCGCAATATGTTGCTGACGGCGTTGCTGACATTGGTATTGTTGGCGAAAACGAAGTAATGGAAAAAGATAAAAACGTTAAGATTGTAAAACGACTTGGATTTTCGAAATGCCGGCTATCATTGGCTATTCCAAAAGATGAAGATTATCAGGGCGTTGAATGGTTTAATGGAAAACGTATTGCAACCTCCTACCCTCATATCCTCAAAAATTTTCTTAACGAAAAAGGTATAAAAGCCGATATTGAAGAGATAAGCGGTTCGGTTGAAATTGCACCAAGTATTGGACTAGCAGAAGGAATTTTCGATATAGTTAGCAGTGGTAGTACACTGGTAAGCAACCGACTGAAAGAGGTTGAGATAGTTATGCAAAGCGAAGCTATGATAATCAGTTCTAAAAATCTGTCAGCAGAAAAACAGGCACTTCTTGATGGCCTTCTGTTTAGAATTCAAACGGTGCAGGAATCAAAAGGAAACAAATATATTCTGTTGAATGCCCCAAATGATAAATTACCAGAGATTATCAAGCTTTTACCCGGCATGAAAAGTCCAACTATCCTGCCTTTGCATCTTGAAGGCTGGAGTTCGATACATACGGTAATAAACGAAAAAGAATTCTGGGGAATTATTGACAAATTAAAAACTCATGGCGCCGAAGGTATACTGGTAATACCTATAGAAAAAATGATAAAGTAAATCTGGATTGGTTTTAACAATAGCTAAGAATTAAAATCATGGAAGTTATAAAATATCCACCGAGGGAAAAATGGCAAAAACTACTTGAAAGGCCCACCTTTGAATCAACCAGTCTGGATTCTAAGGTAAGAGAGGTCATTGAAGATGTTAAAAAAAGGGGTGATGAGGCAGTAAAGGAATATTCCCTTAAGTTCGATAAGGTTGAACTTACCGGTTTAATCGTTTCTGATGATGAAATAAAAGCAGCGATACATGAAGTTTCTGAAGAACTTAAAAATTCAATTGAAATTGCAATCAATAATATTCAAAAATTTCACGAAGCACAAAAACCAGCTGTTATCAAGGTTGAAACCTCAATGGGCGTAGAATGCTGGCAAAAGCCAATACCTATTACAAAAGTTGGTTTATATATTCCCGGAGGTACTGCTCCCCTGTTCTCAACCATACTCATGCTGGCAATTCCAGCAAAAATAGCAGGTTGCAAAGAACTGGTATTATGCACACCTCCCGGAAAGAATGGAAAAGTAAATCCGGCTATTGTTTACGTTGCTTCAAGAATCGGAATTGATAAAATATTTAAAATTGGTGGAATTCAGGCCATAGCCTCCATGGCTTACGGGACAGAAAGTGTACCAAAAGTATATAAAATTTTCGGCCCCGGGAACCAGTATGTTACTGCCGCTAAGCAAATGGTTTCGCGCGATGCTGTTGCAATAGACATGCCTGCCGGTCCCAGTGAGGTTGCGGTAGTTGCCGACGAACAATCGAACCCTGTTTATGTAGCCAGCGATTTGCTATCGCAAGCAGAGCATGGAGCCGACAGCCAGGTAATTTTGTTTACCGATAGTGAAAGTTTTATTGAGAAGCTTAATGTAGAGCTTGAGAAACAACTAAGCATTTTGCCTAAAAAAGAATATGCAACTAAATCATTAGAAAACAGCAAAACCTTTCTTTTAAAAGATAAAACAGAAATTATGCAAATGGTAAATGCTTATGCACCAGAGCATTTAATTTTGTCGACTAAAGATGCTGATAATCTGGCACTGCAAATTGTGAATGCAGGATCGGTTTTTATTGGTGAAAACACACCCGAAAGTGCCGGCGATTATGCTTCAGGTACAAACCACACATTGCCCACGCATGGCTGGGCAAAAAGTTACAGTGGGGTAAATCTGGATAGCTTTTATAAGAAAGTCACCTTTCAGAAAATCTCGAAAGAAGGATTAAAAATAATTGGGCCAGCAATTGAAAATATGGCTGAAGCCGAAGAGTTAATTGCACATAAAAGAGCTGTTTCTTTAAGACTTAAAGATTAGCTGAAATTTTGCAGAAGTAAAAAACAAGATTGAGTTTGTGAAGCATGTTTAATTTACAGGAAAAACTAAGGAAAAATATCAGGGATTTAGAGCCCTACTCATCTGCCAGGGATGAATTTCAGGGTATTGCATCGGTATATCTCGATGCAAACGAAAATCCTTTTAACAATGGAATTAACAGGTATCCTGATCCACTGCAGGAAGAGTTGAAAACTAAAATAAAATCCATAAAAAAGGTTCATCCCGAGCAAATATTCCTTGGTAACGGTAGCGATGAAGCAATAGATTTGCTCATCAGAGCATTTTGCGAGCCCGGCGAGGACAATATTGTCAGCATTAAACCCACCTACGGCATGTATAAAGTTTGTGCCGATATTAATCATGTTGAATACAGAGAAGCCCCTCTAAAGAGTGGGTTCAATATCGATATTCCGGCTCTGCTATCATTGATTGATAACAAAACCAAGCTGTTGTTTTTGTGCTCACCCAACAACCCTACCGGGAATTGTCTGGCACAGACAGATATCATAAGAATACTTGACCTGTTTAATGGAATTCTGATAATTGATGAAGCTTATATTGATTTCGCCCCCGGAAAAAGCCTTGTGCCTCTTATAAACAGTTATCCAAACCTGGTTGTTTTACAGACTTTCAGTAAAGCCTGGGGCATGGCCGGAATACGTTTGGGGATGGCTTTTGGAACAAGAAATATTATTGAGGTTCTTAACCGGATTAAATATCCTTATAATATAAATGTACTTACTCAGCAAAAAGCAGCTGAACAATTAATGCAGGAAGAAGAAAAAAACAAACAGGTTGATACCATAATAAAAGAAAGAGAAAATCTTGTGCTCAACCTCAACAAACTTGACTTTGTTGAGGAAATGTACCGTTCCGATGCTAATTTTGTACTGGTAAAGGTAAAAGATGCTAAAGCGACATACAATTACCTGCTGGAAAAGGGAATTATAGTCCGCGATCGCTCCAGGGTGGCATTGTGCGAGAATAGCCTGAGAATAACCGTTGGAACAGAAGAAGAGAATAAAGCTTTGATAAATGAACTTACAAATTACAAGCCGGTATGAGAAAGGTATTGTTTATTGACCGGGATGGAACCTTAATAAAAGAACCTGAAACAGATTTCCAGGTTGACTCACTAGAGAAGCTTGAGTTTATGCCTGGCGTTTTCAGAGCATTATACAGCATTTCTACCTTACTCGACTACGAACTGGCTATTGTTACAAACCAGGATGGGTTGGGCACAGAATCATTCCCCGAAGAAACTTTCCGTCCGGCACAAAACAAAATGCTTAAAGCCTTTGAAAATGAGGGCATTCTATTCGATGAAATATTTATCGATTCTACACTTCCAGCTGATAATGCAATTACCCGAAAGCCCGGAACCGGAATGTTGAAAAAGTACTTCGAAGGAGATTATAACCTGGCGGAATCTTTTGTTATTGGCGATAGAATTACCGATGTTCAACTTGCAAAGAATCTTGGCGCAAAGGCAATAGTTCTAGCCAATGGGAACATTGAAAAGGAAATTAATAACGCCGGTTTATCAAATTCCTGTTCTTTAATTGCCCATAACTGGGAATCGATTTTTGCATACCTAAGAGCAGGAAGCAGAACAGCAACAATCAAAAGAATCACAAAAGAAACTCAAATAAAAATCGATCTGGATCTTGACGGAACAGGCATTTCTGAGATTCAAACCGGACTGGGTTTCTTTGATCACATGCTCGAACAAATAAGTAAGCATGCCAATGTAAATCTTTCTATCCAGGTTTCGGGTGATTTAGAAGTTGACGAACACCACACCATTGAAGATACAGCACTGGCTCTTGGTGAAGCCATTAAAAAAGCCCTGGGAAACAAGAAAGGCCTTGAACGCTATGGTTTCGCCTTGCCTATGGATGAATCGATGGCCCAGGTGCTTATCGATTTTGGGGGCAGGCCATGGCTTGTATGGGATGCCGGATTTACCCGCGAAAAAATTGGAGACATGCCAACCGAAATGTTTATGCATTTTTTCAAATCATTTTCCGATGCCGCTGCCTGCAACTTAAATATTAAAGCAGAAGGCCAGAACGAACACCATAAAATAGAAGGTATCTTTAAGGCTTTTGCACGAGCTATAAAAATGGCAAAGCAAAGAAATGTTTTTGAATATCAATTACCAAGTACAAAAGGAATCTTATAATCATGGCTACAATTGAAACAAAACCCACTGCAATTATATTAATGAACTGCGATGATAACACAGGAATCATCCAGAATGTAACAGAGTTTATCGACAACAACCGGGGCAATATTATTGACCTTGAAGAACATGTAGACAGGGAAGAGAAACAATTTTTTATGCGTATTGAATGGGAAATTGAGAATTTTCTGATTCCACGGGATAAGATTGGAGAGTTTTTCGCAACCCAGATTGCTGCCAAATATGGCATGACATGGAACCTCTATTTCAGTGATGAAAAACCCCGAATGGCAATCTTTGTTTCAAAAATGTCTCATTGTTTATTCGATTTGCTCTCCCGGGTACAATCTGGCGAATGGGATATTGCTGTGCCTGTAATTATCAGCAATCATAATGAGTGTGAGCCCATTGCAAAAGGTTTTGGTATACCTTATCATGTATTTCCAATTACAAAAGAAAATAAGGCAGAGCAGGAAGCAAAAGAAATTGAAGTGCTTAAAAAGTTTAAAGTTTCGTTTATAGTGCTTGCCAGGTATATGCAGGTTATCAGCGATGACTTTATTCAACAATTCCCGAATAAAATCATTAATATTCATCATTCATTCCTGCCGGCATTTCCGGGAGCAAAACCTTATCATTCGGCTTACAAGCGCGGCGTAAAGATTATCGGAGCAACCAGTCATTATGTTACTGCCGACCTCGATGAAGGACCTATTATTACCCAAAACGTAGCACATATCACACATAAAGATTCGGTTGAAGACCTGATTCGTAAGGGGGGTGATCTGGAGAAAATAGTCTTATCAAAAGGGGTGTATAAACATATTCAAAGACGCACCCTGGTTTATAACAACAGAACAATTGTTTTTGGCTAAAAACAATTAATTCAGACTGATAGTAATGAAAGTAGCAATTATAAAATACAATGCAGGCAACATAATGTCTGTCGATTATGCTTTACAACGACTAGGAATCGAAGCCGAAATTACCAACAATAAGGAAACTATTCTTAAAGCTGATAAAGTTATCTTTCCAGGAGTTGGAGAGGCAAGCACAACCATGGCTTTTTTAAGGGATGAAAAACTGGATAAATTTATCCCAAACCTACAACAGCCCGTATTAGGTATTTGCCTGGGTATGCAACTCATGTGCAGTTATTCTGAAGAGGGCAATACACCCTGCCTGAATATTTTTGATGAAAAAGTTAAGCTCTTTATTCCTGAACCCGGGAAAGAAAACATAACCAAAGTCCCTCACATGGGTTGGAATGCCTTGCACAGCTACCGTTCAAGGCTATTCGATGGTTTAGAAGAAAAAGAATTTGTTTACTTTGTTCATAGCTTTTATGCCGGAGTGGGCCCCGACTCTGCTGCCATCTGCGATTATATAGTACCCTTTAGTGCAGCACTTGAAAAAAATAATTTTTATGCTACACAGTTCCACCCCGAAAAGAGTGGCCCGGTTGGAGCTAAAATCCTCAAAAATTTTATCGAGAGATGTTAACAATTATTCCAGCAATAGACATTATAGATGGTAAATGTGTAAGACTTGCAAAAGGCGATTATAACCAGAAAAAGGTTTATAACGAAAACCCTTTGGATGTTGCTTTACAATTCGAAGCTCATGGTTTAAAGCGACTCCACCTTGTTGATTTAGACGGAGCTAAAGCCAAACATGTAATAAACTGGAAGGTACTTGAGGCAATTTCAACAAAAACCAGTCTGGAAATAGATTTTGGCGGAGGTATTAAATCTGAAGATGACCTGAAAATAATATTTGAATGCGGTGCATCAATGGCCACTATCGGAAGCGTTGCTGTAAAAGAGCCTGAACTACTTTTCGGTTGGATTACCAAACATGGAAGTGAAAAAATAATTCTGGGTGCCGATGTAAACGAACGGAAAATTGCGGTTTCGGGCTGGCTTGAAACAACAGATACAGAATTAATTGTTTTCCTTGAAAAACACATAAAAAAAGGAATATCAAAGGTGCTTTGTACCGATATCAGTAAAGACGGCATGCTGGAAGGCACCTCACATGAGTTGTACAAAGAAGTTATGTTGAAGTTCCCCGACTTATACTTAATAGCCAGCGGTGGTGTAACTACTATTGATGAACTCGAAAAATTAACCGAAAATAAAATACCTGCTGCAATCATAGGCAAAGCCATATATGAAGAAAAAATTCTTCTAAGCGATTTAGAAAAGATGATATTAACCGGAAACTATTGCTAGATATCGCTAGATAAATAATTGACAATGAAGAATGTAGAATGTAGAATGTAGAATGTAGAATCAATGTCGTTTAGTTAGTGAAAAATAGTTAATAACTATCAATAAACAAGTTCTTTGACAAGCTGTATTTTGGAAGATGTTT